>NVVT01000019.1 GCA_002733465.1 Kangiella sp. | reverse complement strand
CGAGTAACGGGGGTTTTACAATATGGTTTAGAGCCAGTTTTAAATTAGGTACTTAATTAGAAATTCTTAAGTACCTACTTATGACATCCATGTAGGCAATTCCGTAAAGGAGCCATGGATGGCGGTACGGTTATGTCCAAGGATGGACTGTATGTAACAATGAGTCATGGATGACGATCTTGCGTTGCCTTTATTAAGGTGAGGGTTATAATCCTAGATTAGCACGCCCTACTCTCAAGCAATTTGTAATTATGATTAAATCCCCTATTTCACAATCCTTAATAAAGACACTTTCTCAGTATCCGCAATATAAACTGAGCTTGCTGATCACTGGTTTATCTTTACTGGTAATGCTGTTTGCTCCAGAAAGTATAAAACTCCTACGTTACGAATCCAATACCGTAAGTGATGGCGAACTTTGGAGAATTTTTACCGCTAATTTCTGCCATAGTAACTGGAATCACTGGATGCTTAACATCGCTGGTTTATGGTTAATGGATATATTTTACCAACCCGTTCTTAGTCAAAAATCTAGAGCCTATTTACTCTTGTTTTGTATGTTTTTAAATGTCTTGTTATTACATTGGTTTATGAATCTTCACTGGTATGTTGGCCTATCCGGCGCACTTCATGGTTTTTTAATTGGAGGTGCTCTTTTATCGTGGAATAGTGGAAAATGGATTAACTTATCGATAGTGGCTTTTACCGTTGGAAAATTAATTGCAGAAAATTTTTGGCAAATAAATTCTGAAACTGAAGAATTGATTAATGCCAACGTGGTAGAAGAAGCTCATTCCTTTGGCGCTTTATCTGCTTTTATATTTTTTATACTTTGGTATTTCGTAAACTTGAATACCAGGAATAAAAAAAAAGGTTAACAGCCTGAAGCTATTAACCTTTTCGTTAACTCTGTTTATTTACAGCAGAATCTTACTATGATTTTTTGCAATAGTCGCAACGCCTATTCCTTTGACGCTTGCTAACTCTTCAATTGCTTTAAAGTTGCCATGCTTTTTTCTGTACATAATAATAGCTTGCGCTTTAACTAAACCAACACCTTTTAATGCTGCTGCGATATCTTTAGCACTCGCTTTGTTTAGATTGATTTTAGTGATTGATGTACTCGATGACTGCTTCGCTTTCACATTCGCGCTTTTAGCTTCTGTAGGGAATGAAATAGCGACAACAAGTGATAATAATAATACTGTTAATAAGTTTTTCATAATTCTGCTCCATGATTTTATGAATTAAAAGTTGGTTGCCTCAAGGCAGGAGAGATATTATAGATTTGATTATATGATGGCTATAGGGAGGCAAGGCTTTCAGATATATCGCACAAAGCTTTAAGAGGATCCGGCGCTTGAGTAATCGGTCTACCAATAACAAGATAGCTTGAACCCGCTAATATAGCCTTCTCTGGCGTCATAATGCGCGTTTGATCGTCTGATGAAGAATTAGCGGGTCTAATCCCTGGAGTAACTAAGGCGAATGATTTTCCTAAAACCTTAGTCAATTGTTCCGCCTCTTTTGCGGAACAAACCACACCATCTAAACCACTCTCTTGTGCAATTTTAGCTAAATGCGTCACTTGCTCAGTTAAACTTCGTTGATAACCTAGCTCCCGAAAAGTTTCTTCATTCATACTGGTTAATATAGTGACTGCGATCAATAAGGTTTTTCTCACCTCAACATTGGTTTCATTTGTGAGGTTTAATTCTTTTTGTTTCTGGTAATATTCTTCTAGTGCCTTTTGAGCCACTTGCATCATTTCTCGACCACCCGTCGCATGAACATTAACCATCCAGACCCCTAATTTAGCAGCCGCTACACAGGCTTTAGCAACCGTGTTTGGAATATCATGAAATTTAAGATCTAAAAAAACATCAAAGTCTTTATTAATTAATAAAGTGACCCATTCTGCCCCAAATAAAGTAAACATTTCTTTGCCTACTTTTAATCGACATTGATTCGGATCCAATTTATTAACTAGCTCAAGTGCCTTTTGCTTGTCATCAAAATCTAGAGCAACGATGATTATATTTTTATCTTCATTTTTTTTCTTCTGTTCTAGCACTGTTTGCATCTTTAACTATTCCCCTTCTAACCCTTGAATCGGTTTAACACTTCCCCAATTTTGACAACTTGGACACTGCCAAAACAATGTTTTAGAATCAAATCCACATTGATTACACTGATAAACAGGCTTATTGGCTAAAAGTTTCTCTACAACATCTTTAAGTATCATCAAACTCGGTTTTGCTGTTTCACTGGCGTGTCCAACATGTAATTCGATTAATTGTTTCAGACCTCGAATAGAAGGATGAAGTTGCATTTGTTTTGCAATAAATTCAGCAGCTGCACGGTCTCCGGCTACTGAATCTACAGAGTTTGATCGTAAAATATCGGCATAAGCCAAAATAGTCGAAACTCCCGCGCCTCGATTTAATGAATCCTGTAAGAATAACAACAGCCCCCGTTGCTCGTTTATCTGAACAAAACAATTAATAATCAAAGGAAGTGCTTCTGGCAAAAATGCGATGTCTCTTTTTGCTAACTCGCTAAAACTCTTTATTGCTTTTTTATATCGTTCTTTAGAATAATGAATTTGCCCGCTAATCAAAGTTGCCCTTACACTCGTCGTATCGGCTTGTAGCGCTTTTTTAATAAAGTTAACGGCATCTTTAWAKKRYTTTTTTTGTAATGATTCTTCCGCTAACTCACAATAAAAATGAGTGATTTCTTTTTTGATTTGAGGGTTATCTGAGCGGGCAACCTTATCGGCTGTTGCGATTGCTTTTTGCCAGTCTTTAGTTTGTTGATATATGGCTAATAATTTTGCAAGACTAAGTTCTTTATGCAGGCTATCAGCGCTTAGTTCTTTAAAAATATTTTCGGCTCGATCTAAAAGACCCGCACTCATGTAGTCCAAACCTAACTCAAGTAAAGACAGATTCCTTTCATCTGTGGATAAAGAAGGCCTAGCTATCAAGTTTTGGTGAATTTGTATTGCCTTATCAACTTCACCTCTTTTTCGAAATAAATTACCTAGAGCAAGATGTGTTTCTAAAGTTTCAGAATCAACCTCTAACATGCTAACAAAAGTATCGATTGCTTTATCAGACTCTTCATTTAAAAGATAATTTAAGCCGGTGAAATAGGTTTTTGAAAGTCCCCTGCGTCGCTTGTTGGAGCTTTTGTCCATCTGGTTTTTACCATTACGATAGCCAAAATACCAAGCAATTGGCAATAAAAAGGCAACCATTATTAGTAAATCAGTCATAGAACTTCAATCAATTTGTTTTATTAATTAATACTCGTCTCTGATGGGTAAATCACGTAAGTTTTTAATCTCTTTATCTTTTAATTTGAGAAGACGTTTACTTTTAGCAAGTTGCAATTTCACGTTAATTAATCCCATCAACATAGAAAATGATCCTAACAAAAAACCAAAAACGAATAGGAAAATCATTAACCAATTTAAAGGCCAGGTAAACTCGCTCAAAATATAGTCAACCGTCACTAAAGAGTCATTTTGAGAGAAAAAGAGGGCTGAAGCTAATAAAATAGCTATAAATAGAATAATGTAAATTAGTTGTCTCAATTGATAGAATCCTGAACCAAACCTTTAGAGGTAGTTTACCTAACTCTAGGAATAACCGCTATTAGTCGACATAAAAAAAGCCCCTAAAAGGGGCAATTGATGACAACACAAGTTAAAAAATAAGCTGCAGACTGGAAAATCGCAATTTATTGAGTTTTGATGTCGGTAGAAAACCGAGTAAAAATACTATGCTACATTTTCAATACTTTCTTCTATTTCAGACATCATATGATAACCAGCTTTAATAATTTGGCTTTCGATTAACTCGTTATCAGAACATTGATTATCAGTATTACTAGGAAGGTGGACGTCGCCACAATTTGAACACGCTTCTACTCGCATGCGTCCTTTGCAAAAAATAGTCCATTGATGGCTTGTTTCGGGTTTAGTTTCAATCATTGAAAACCTCTTAATTGATATCCATTTCTTAATAAGTACAAGTTACTGAAGCTAATTATAGAGATGTAATAAATATTATTAAGTCGATYTTGTAACCGAAGGAACTAAGAGATATCTTAAACCTATGTGAGATATTTCTCACATAGGTTGTTTTTGTTAATAAACGAGGTWCAACTTTAAGCCTTACAATCCTAAAATAGCAGAGTATATATTTAACCCCGAAAGCGCAATTATCACAATCCAAGTAACCAATGTACCGCTAACTCTACCAAGAGAAGTCCCACTCGACTGTCCATATCCCCACGCATGTAAAAGCCTTCCAATAACTAAAGAGGCGCCGATAATATGAACATAAATTGAAGCCCAAGAATTCAACTCTAATATCGCCAATAGAATTAAAGCAATTGGAACATATTCTGCGAAATTGGCCTGTACGCGACAAGCCAGCTGTAGTTTCTCATTTCCGCCATCACCGATTCCAATCGATTTACTTTTCCTAATTCCAACAATTTTAAATGACAAAGTAATAAAAGTAAGCCCTAAAAGTCCTGCATAAAGTGCGGTAATAATTAACATAATGATTCTCCTGTTTGTTGTTTTACTGGTTTTGGGTCTATTGGTCTGGTCTATTGTAAGAATGATATTAGTTGTTGTTGTGTTAAATTTTCACTATTTGAAATGAACTAATTACCTTTAACAACTCTTCCTCACTAATTACCTCAATATCCAATTCAATTGCTTTTTTAAGTTTAGAACCAGCCGATTCCCCGGCAACTACACAAGTCGTATTTTTAGATACACTACCACTCACTTTAGCCCCCAGAGTTTGCAATATTGCTTTGGCATCATTTCGCTTTAATTGTGACAAAGTTCCAGTCAAAACCCAAGTTTGATTTAAAAGTGGTAATTCAGATTCATCTTTTGGTTTTACTTCTGGCCAAGTTACTCCGTGACTAACTAACGAGTCGATAACTTGTCGATTATTTTCATTTCCAAAAAATGCAACAATATGCTTTGCGACTATCGGGCCAATATCTTCAATTTTTTCTAGGTCTTCCAAACTGGCATCGGTGATATTTTTGAAGTCCAATAAATTATTAGCAAGGTTCATTGCTGTTACTTCACCGACCTCTCGAATTCCAAGCGCATAAATAACTTTAGCCAATGATGTCTGTTTACTTTTTTCAATCGCTTGCAATAAATTATTTGCTGATTTCTCAGCCATTCGTTCTAGGCTGATTAAATCATCTTTTGAAAGTTGGTAAATATCTGCGACGCTATTAATCAATTTATTATCGCACAACACTTCAACTAACTTATCACCTAGCCCATCAATGTTCATTGCTTTACGAGAAACAAAATGAATAATTGACTGTGTTTTTTGTGCTGAACAAATCAGTCCACCGGTACAACGATAGATAGCTTGATCCGTTTCTTTTTCCAAGGCTGATTGGCAAATTGGACATGATTTAGGGAAGGTAATTGGTAAAGCATTTGATTCTCTTTTATCTAAAACAACACTTACAATTTGCGGAATGACATCACCTGCCCGCCTTATTATTACGTGATCGCCAACCCTTACATCTAATCGTTCAATTTCATCTTTATTATGCAGAGTGGCATTGCTAACCATCACACCGCCGACAAAAACCGGCTCCAACCTTGCGACCGGCGTTATAGCTCCAGTGCGACCCACTTGAAAGTCAACGTATTTAAGTTGCGTCATCTCTTCTTGAGCGGGAAATTTGTGTGCAATCGCCCAACGAGGTGCTTTTGCAACAAAACCTAATTCCTCTTGATCTAATATCGAATCAATTTTATAAACAATACCGTCAATCTCATAGGGCAGTCGATCTCTTTTAGCACCTATCTCCTTAAAATATTCTAAGCAGGCTTTACCGCCATGTCTTAATTCTATTTCATCACAAATAGGCAACCCCCAAGACTGAATTTGTTTAAGTCTCTTGAAGTGGGAATCTTCTAATTTTTCAACTAATTGTCCATAGTCTGAATATTTCTCTGCATCATTTTTTGCGCTATTAAATTCAGCATTACCTAAAGCATAAAAATAAACCGCCAATTTTCTATTAGCGGCAATTTTAGGGTCCAGTTGTCTCAGACTTCCCGCAGCCGCATTTCTTGGATTAGCAAAAGTCTTATCACCATTTTCTATTGCTTTTTTGTTCAGCTTATCAAATGAATCTTTAGGCATAAAAACTTCACCACGAACGTCTAACAAATCTGGGAAATTACCTCGTAGTTTTAGCGGTATGCTTTGGATCGTTTTAATATTATGTGTAACGTCCTCACCTATTTTCCCATCGCCTCTAGTCGCCGCGTGAATCAAATTGCCATTTTCATACACACAACTTATTGCCAATCCATCTAGCTTAGGTTCACAAGTGAAAGTTATAGGTTGATCACTAGCAATCTTCTGAAAGACTCGTTCATAGAACTTACTAAATGAGTCTGCGTCAAAAACGTTGTCTAGAGATAACATAGGGGTTAAATGAGTGATTTGCGAAAAGCCATTTAATGCTTGTCCACCGACTCTTTGGGTAGGAGAGGTTTCTGTAATAAATTTAGGGTGCTGTTTTTCTATTGAAATTAAATCGTGCAAAAGTTTGTCGTAGTGCGAATCTGGATAACTAGGATTATCCAAGACATAATATTGATAATTTAATTCTTCTATTTCTTGTCTAAGAATTTTGATTTGTATTTCGATCGGATCCGAAGGCAATGGAGACTCTCTTTAAACTTTATTTTATACTGATTAATTTAGGTTTTTATATTTCGGCATTTCTATATTTCAATGGATAGTTGAACTGATTTCTTGCAAACGCTTATTGTGCATTTCTTTAGAATAAATACTTCCTGATTTTTCGAGCAACCTCCCACCAAGCTCTTGCACTAAAAACTCAGCCGTTTTAACTAAGTTTTTATAATGATTGAGATATTCCGCGCCACCAGAAAATGTAGAAAAAATGGCCAAGGCAGGAGTCGTAAACGAATCAATTTTATCCAAATTAAAAGTTCCAGGTTCAACAGCATTGGCCAAACTAACTATCGCGTCACCGGGATTTTTTCCCATATTTTCATATCGATGAAATATATTCATCTCACCAAACTTCAATCCTTGTGACAAAAACAAAGGCATCAAATCACTTCCTTTATAACAATGATTTTCTGGTGCTTGAATAATCAAGGAATAAACTTTTCCCTCTATCTCTTTTATGTCATGGTTATTTTTATGAGTTTTTTCATGATGGTTTTCAACATCTGTTTGAGTCAAATCCATTTCACTCAATTCAAGCGACTTAGAAATATCGTCAACAACTTCAACATCGCCAATCTTTGGTTCTATTTTTATAAGGCTAGCGTTATTTTCCAATTGATTTTTAGAGCGTGCTTTACCGACGCCATTAGAATCAAAACCAGCGCTATCGACAGATGAAGAAATGTTACCGAATTGCTTCTTCAACCGGTCATTTTCTTTTTTTGTTTTTTTCTTTTTAGAATAATCGAAATAGATGTAAGCTATTAAGGCGATCCCAAAAACAATTAATGAAATTCTTATTTGCCAGTCCACTTAGGTTATCCCCAGTCCATTTCGGTTATCCAAACCTTAGATGCCAGCTAGATGAGCAGCTTCATCAACATCAACCGCAACAAGTCTAGAAGCTCCAGGTTCCTGCATAGTAACGCCGGCAAGAGCCTGTGCCATTTCCATGCTCACTTTGTTATGAGTAATATAAATAAACTGTAAATGTTCGGACATTTCTTTAACCAGATTACAGAATCGCCCAACGTTAGCATCATCTAACGGCGCATCAACTTCATCTAGCATACAAAATGGTGCAGGATTTAATCTAAATATAGAGAAAACCAAAGCCAACGCGGTTAACGCCTTTTCACCACCAGAAAGTAGATGGATAGTGCTGTTTCTTTTGCCCGGCGGTCTTGCCATAACGGTCACACCAGTATCTAATAAATCTTCACCGGTTAATTCTAAATACGCATGTCCACCACCAAATATTTTGGGAAATAATTCCTTTAATCCGGCATTAACTTTATCAAAGGTTTCTTTAAATCGAGTTCGTGTTTCTTTATCAATCTTTCTAATCGCACTTTCTAAAGATTCTAAAGCTTCATCTAAATCTTCATGTTGTGCATCTAAATATATTTTTCTTTCGCTCTGTTCCGTGTGTTCATCAATGGCGGCTAAGTTGATCGCGCCAAGGCGTTGTATTTTGGCAGAAATAGTCTCTAGTCTTTCATTCCATTCATCTTCATTTGCGTCGGCGTCTAAATTTTCTAAGATGCTTTGAATATCTTCGTCATGACTAGTAATATTTTCTTCTTGCGAGTTTTGTTTGGCTGAATTTTCAGACCATTGCATTCTTAGTCTTTCAAGTCGTGAACGAACGCCTTGCGCAGCTTGTTCTGCTTCACCTCGTTGTTTTTCAAACACTCTAACTGATCTTTCTACTACTTCAAGATTATCTTTCGCTTGAGCCAAAGCATCTTCTGATCGTAGACGTTTTTCTAGTGATGCATCTAATTCCGACTGGAGATCATCATCTGGTGAATTCGCATTTTCCAGCGCGTCCTGTAATTGAATTTTTCTACTTTGCATTTCTGCAACTTGTTGTTGCATACGTTGGTTGGTCGATTGACTTGAATTTATTTCYGCATTGATATTAGCCACGCTTAATTCTAACTCATGGCTTTTATCTTTCGATTGACGAGCCTGATTTCTTGCATCATCCAACTTTCTTCTTTTCTCTTCTTTTTGATGTGATAATGATTCTTTTTGTTCAAGATCATCCGCCATCGCATCAACTAGCTTCTCTAAACTTGCTCGACTTTGAGATAGAGCGGTTTCATCCACTTGCAACTGATGAGTTAAATCTTCCTTTTCTTTAACCAATGCATCCTTTCTTTTCACCATTTGCTCTAATTTAGCTTGTTGAGAGCCTACTTGAGCACGAAGATCACTATAAGTTTTTGTTACAACTCTTAATTCTCTTTGCTTTTCTTCCCAGGCATTTTCGGAATTTCGTAATCTTTCATTTTCTTCATCTGCACTAGTTTGTAACTCATCTAATTCTGATTCGTATCTTTCTAATTCAATAGCCAAGGCCTCAAGTTTACTTTCTCGTTCTAATAAACTCATTTCATCAGATTCTTTTTTAGCGACTCGTACCCAATTACTCGCTATCCAAAAGCCGTCTTGAGTGATTAAAGATTGCCCCGCATTAAGTGAAGCTCTCTGTGCCAACGCATCACTTAAACTATCGCTGACGAAGACGTTATTTAGCGTGGGCACATTCACATTTAGCTGATGTATTTTGCTAGATAATGCTACTAATGATTTATCTTGAGACTTATCTTGAGACTTATCCTGAGAGAATGCTTGATTGCTCCCTTCCGAACTAACTGAATTATCAACTAAACATAAACGACCAGTTTCTAATTTGGCTAACTCATTTTCAAAGGATGAAAAAGAATCACAACTGGTAGCTTCTAAATAATCACCTAACACCATTTCTACGGCATCTTCCCATCCACTATCAACTTTAATACTCTGAGCTAACTTTTTATTTTCTGATAAAGCGTTATTGCTTAACCAATCTGTAACACCTGTATCCGTATCGCCAAGAGCAGCACGTTGAATAGCATTTAAAGAAATATGTTCACTCTGTATCTTTTGTAACTTCGAACGGCTAGCTTCTACTTCTTTCTGTTTCGTTCTGCGCTGACCTCTCATTTCAGAAATTTCTTCAAATAAAATTTCGACGCTTTCTCCCAGAATATTAGTTTTTTCTTCTGCTTTACTCAGCTCTATTGATGCATTAAGTACATCATCTTCTATCGGCTGAGCAGCTAAGCTATCGGACTCTTTCTTATTGTTATCTATTCGAGTTGAAAGTCGTTCAATTACTTTATCAAAATGTTGAATACGTGTTCTTTCTACTTCCATTTTCTGACTGTTAATAGCTGAGCTTTTATTGTATTCTTCCCAACTTTGCTCCCAATCCAAAACGGAAACTTCTAATTCTTCTAGACTCATTTGAGCGTGTTCAAGTTGTTGCTGTTGCAATTCCAATTCTGGCTCTAATTCAAGTTTTTGTTCTCTAAGTTCTGCAATACTTAATTCATCCTGAGACATTTGTTCAGTTGCTTGAGATAAAGAAGCGTTCACTTGTTGAAAATCCTGATTGAGCTGAACTTGGCGTTCTTTTTTATGGGAAAGGCTTTGTTCTAGTCGAGCGATATCAGCGCCGATTCCATAAAAATTACCCTGTGCTTGATTGAAAGCATCAGAAATATCAATATGCTTTTCACGCGTTTGTTCAATTTCTAAATCAGCGTGTCGTTGTTCTGCAATTCTTGCTTCTAACTCAGTTTCTAATTTGGATATTTCTGATGATAGAGTTTCGACTTGATGATTAAATTTTTGCCATTTCAATGCAGAAAGCTCGCCTTTCAAGCGTCGTTCATCTTGCTTAAACGCTTTATATTTTGTTGCAGCATTAGCTTGTCTTTGTAAATGAGCAATTTGTTTTCCAAGCTCTTCTCGGATATCAGTCAATCGCTCCATATTTTCACGAGTATGCCTAATTCTGTTTTCTGTTTCACGGCGACGTTCTTTATATTTTGAAATGCCTGCGGCTTCCTCTAAAAAGACTCTTAATTCTTGAGGTTTWGAYTCGATCAAYCGAGAAATCATTCCCTGCTCAATRATTGCGTAACTTCTAGGNCCCAANYCCWGTRCCTAAAAAKATCCCWGTAATATCTTTTCTTCTACATTTTGTTCCATTGAGGTAGTAATTTGACTGCCCATCACGGGTTACCGTTCTTCTTAATGCAATCTCAGCATAACTTGCAAACTCGCCTTTAAGAGTCCCATCTGAATTATCAAAAACTAGTTCGATACTGGCTTGACCAACGGGTTTTCGAGTGGTTGAACCGTTAAAAATAACATCGGTCATAGAGTCACCACGCAAATGTTTGGCAGAAGACTCACCCATTACCCAACGTACAGCATCAATCAAATTTGATTTGCCACAGCCATTAGGGCCGACAATCGCCGTTAGGTTCTCTGGAAAAGGTACCGTTGTAGGGTCAACAAATGATTTGAAACCCGCTAATTTAATCAGTTTTAATCGCATACTTACTTATATCTTTATTTTTATATCCATTAAACTAATGGATGTATCATTGGTTAAAAATTGAACCATTGGGAAAAACTCTTACAATTTTGCACTAGTTTTATGTAACGCGATAGTTTAAATTATTTCCTTAATAATTCACACATAAAAAATCAACCAATTGGCTATAAATCAATGCAAACAGCTCCCCTAAATACGCCTTCATTTAACGGAACTCAGTATTTGCGAAAAGGTTACGACCTTATTTGGCAACCTAATATTAAGCGCTTCGTCTTTATACCACTTATTATTAATTTTGTTTTGCTAACATTCGCTTCAATTTATGCGTTTAACCTCATTTCCGATTGGTATTCAAGCCTGCCTATTTGGCTRGAAACTCATATGGTTAGTCCTGACTGGTATATTCGTTGGACTGCAGAGGCTCTAAATTGGTTTGTCACTAGCTTGGATTGGCTTTTGTGGCCTCTCATAATCATTACCGTATTGATTACGGTTTTCTTACTATTCGGATTTATTGCTAACTGGATAGCGGCTCCATTTAATGGATTATTATCTGAAGCGGTCGAATGTCATCTGGCAGGCGACTTAGAATCAATCGAGAATCTTAGCTTAACCGACTCTTTTAAGGATATTCCCCGGTTAATTGGTCGAGAATGGCGTAAATTAATCTATTATATTCCTAGAGCATTAATCTGTTTAATTCTATTTATTACCCCAATATCCATGTTTGCACCGATTATTTGGTTCTTATTTAACGGTTGGATGTCCGCTATTCAATATATTGACTATCCGAATGATAATCATCGACAACCATTCAGAAAAACATTAAGTGATGTTAAGTCTTACCGAAGTGGCCCGTTTGGATTTGGATTATTTGTGATGTTATTAACCATGATACCGATTGTTAATATATTGGTGATGCCCGTAGCTGTGGCTGGTGCGACTAATCTATGGTTTGATCATTATCGGAAGTAAGGTCACAGTAGTAAGCAAACTGATACTAACGATCAAAACACTCCATCATTCGTATTTGCTTGCCTAAAGACTCTCTAACGACAAATGATCAATCGAAGGCTTAGGATGGCTCTCTTTTGCTTTCGCCGGTAATATTCTTTCACCAACGCTGGCTAGCGATAAATCACTGGTATCGACATCCCTTTTTTCATATATTTTATCGGGCATTAATCGTGAACCCACATCCGCCACAGTTAATGCACTATCATTGGTAGTAAGCTCTTCAGCTTCACTTACACTCACAGGTAGTGGTTTTTGCTCGGTTTCGACGCTTGTCTGAGCTTTGCTGGAACTAGAAGGGTTAGTTTCAGAGTCATCATCAGGCAACATAAAATTTGCTTTAGCTTTTGCTACAACTACTTCACTGATAATCGCTAAAGCGCCCGCTTGTTTAAGAGCAGACTGATATTTCATTGCGGTGGAATAATCTAGAGATTTCTTTATTTTGATGTCTGCGCCACTAAATAATGGCTCGACCGCGCTTAGAGAGGATTTAAACAAAGAGACTAGGTTATTTTTAACCTCATTTAATTCTCTGCCTTTAACAATTTGACCTCGAAATATTACATCAAATTTTCCGTCAATCATTTCAACTCTCCTTATTCGGCTCTAATCCGACATTCTATTCACTTAAATTCTAGTCATTCTTCAAATGGATAGATTGATCTTATTACGAGATTATTAAACAATAGCCCTATTATAGTATATACCCTTTATCAATCAAGATGGACTCGTCAATATGCCAAGCAACCCAGATGATTTTTTAACCGAAATGCAAGGCGTTCAACAAATTGAGCAAGATAAAATCGTAAAGCCAATTCCGCAGTCCTCAATTAATGGAAAATACCGACAAAACTCGGCCATTTCTGAGATCAACCCTTTTGAGAACTTTTTAACTGATGGTGAGATTGAGAAGGTAGAGCCTGAAGAAGTGCTTAGTTTTAAAATTTCGGGGATGCAACCTTTAGTATTCAAAAACTTGCGAAAAGCGAGATACGAGTTTGATTACCATTTAGATCTTCATGGCTATTCTGTAAAACAAGCGCGCGAAACGATATTCAAATTAGTCAGTAGCTCACAAATTGATGAATTACGCTGTTTATTAATCACTCATGGCAAAGGTGTAATGAAYAAACAACCCGCTAARCTCAAAAGCTATGTKTTTCATTGGCTWAAACAAATTGAGCAAGWKAWMRYYRTMMASYCARSKYWACMAYMSYMWRKWRRWRSRRRWTMYSKWYAWRWSYYKKYMAWKWMKSMKAWMAWMMYTWWTRARAWMWWTYYARCWRAWKRYGAGTAGAAGTATACAGAAGGTGGCTTTCGCAAAATCGTTCTAAAAATGAGCTTATCTTTTTAATACTCGACTAATTTCTTCTTGAGATAAACTTTTTTGAATATCAATTGATAAATCGCCCATCCGAATGGTTTGATAATTATCAACATTAGGACGTCTTTCGCTATGTTGAAGTATTCCATTTTCATCTGTCCAACGATAATAAACTCTTTCAGCCATTTGCGCAGTGGCTAATCCGCCCTGATTCACCGTTCCTCCAGAAAAGATTAGCGAGAGATCGGAAGTAAGCGCGTCGGTATCGTCAGAATAGTCATATTTATCAATAGCTATTCCAATTTGAGAAAAATCTCTACCACCCCAGATTTGTAAATAACTAAGATAAACAACAAATGCGACAAGTATGAATAATATTTTTTTCATATGAGGAAGCCAAGCAAACAATTAGTCGTAAGGCTATTTTAGCGTATTAAAAACGTAATGCTAAAACTAATTCAAGGATTTGATAAAAAGGCGCTCCACGCTTGCATATCAGCATGGTCAGCTTCCAACAGTTCAAAACCGGCTTCGTAATGATCATCGTCTATGCAACGAGTCCATCTAACTTCACCGATAAGTTGGAATTCTTTTTTGCTTTTTTTAAAGGACAAATTAAGCTCTAAAATTGAGCGTAGGAGTAAGGGGTGATCGGTTTTTATTTTTAATCCACTACTGGATACATCTCTAGTTGTACATTCTAAAATAACTTGATCRTTAGATGTCGCRCTACTTGAACCTAATATTTCAATGAAAACAACTTCATTTAAATCCTTTCTAGACTCTCTTCTAGCTTCTATATTGTCCTGTTGTTTATTCATTTTTGTAGAAATCCGTTTTAATCAAAAGGTTAAAGGAAATATTGACTCGTATCCAATGTCGATACAAGTTTGTTTCTATTAAATTGATCTAGTTAAATCTGCTCAATAAATCTATTCCAATTTTCTGTATGTTTTTTACTAAGCTCTTGCAACTTAACGCCAATATAATAAGTTGGAACATCATCAATTTCTAAACACCATTTGATTTCACCAACCGCATTGATCACACCAAATTCTTCACCCAAGTCAATTTTGATACAATGAGTATTGCCTAATTTCATCACTCGATGAGAAATTAGCTTTACACCGCTACTAGAAATATCATGAGAAGAGCAAATATAGTGACTGAGCTTCCCTCCATTACATGGGAAATCAACTTCAACTTTCTGGGTGGCAAACTTACGAGCATCATCTCTTAATTCTTCAATATCAGGATTCATGCAGTATTCCTTTAACCATTATTCTAACAGGTCTGATTTAACTATTAGCACTGAACAATCATTTGTAAATACAAGTATAGGCACAAACGGTAAAACATGCCTAATCTTACCGTTTTGTTGCATTATTTACCTCTATTTCATGATGCTAGATTGGGAACATCAATAAATAGCCTCTCCTCAACCTTTTGTCTTTTCAATATAATTATCAATTAGGATCGTTAATATATCCAAAGGAACGGCACCATTTTTTAATACAACATCATGGAAGGCTTTTAGATCAAATTGATCACCAAGTTCCTTTTTAGCCTTGGCTCTTAATTCTAAAATTTTCATCATACCAACTTTATAAGAACAAGCTTGTCCCGGCATCACAATATACCGCTCTATTTCGCTTATAACATCAGATTCAGCCATACCTGTATTGAGGATCATATAATCGATCGATTCTTGCCTCGTCCATTTCTTAGCGTGTAAACCGGTATCCACAACCAATCGAACCGCTCTAAATAGCTCAGCTTGTAATCTCCCAATATTATCAAACGGATTACTTTGAAAGCCTAATTCCCATGCCAATCGTTCCGAATATAATGCCCAACCTTCAACATAAGCGGTAAAAGGCGCAAATTTTCTAAAAATAGGCATATCTTCTAACTCTTGAGCGACGGAGATTTGGAAGTGATGACCTGGAACAGCTTCATGATAAGCTAAGGTTCTCATACCATATTTAGGGGTAGCTTTAATATCGTATAAATTAGCGTAAAAAATACCTGGGCGCGAACCGTCTAATGCAGGACCATTATAATAAGCTCCTGGACTGGTTTTTTCCTTAAACTTAGGGATCCTTTTGACTTTAACCCCTGCCTTTGCTTTAACATTAAACGCTTCATCTAAACCTGAATCAATTTCGTTAATAATGACCTGATAGTCCGCTAGAATTTGTTCTCTTCCTTTATCGCTGTCTTCATAATAAAAACGTTCATCCTTTGCCATAGTGTCTATAGCATTAAAAAATCCCTGACTAACATCAAACCCTTCATTAGATAATATGGTTAGTATTTCAGCTTGAATCCGATCTATTTCACTTAAACCAACTTGATGAATATAATCTGGTGTGTAATCCGTTGTAGTAAAGAATTTTAGTGCTAAACGATAGGCTTCATCACCTTTAGGATGCTTCCAAAAGCCATCATCACTATTAGTTTTGTCGCCTAATCCTTGGAAGTACTGATTTAGTTTGGTGTAAGCAGGGTAAACCTCTTGTTCAATGGCATCTTTTGCCTTGCTCAAAATATTCGCCTTTTCCTCGTCAGACACTTTTTCCAATTTATTAATTTTCTTTTCTAACGATACATAAAGGATATTCTCTTCAACTTTAGTATCAACAAAATTAGTCATCTCTTCCGTTACTCGAGTGACAACGAAGGTTGGTGGTAAAATTTGTTGCTCTTCTCTAATTTTGAGCCCGTCCGTTACCTGTGCAAATTTGCGCGGTAACTGATTTAATCGACTGATATAAAATTCCGCATCTTCTATAGAATTTATCTGATGTTGTGCTTCCATAAAGGTTGGAAATCCATTCTGAACACCAAATAATTGGTTTACAGGATAGTTATGAAAACGGAATTTCTCAGAGTCTTCTGCAAAATCGAGTAAATATAAAGCGATCCGCTTCGACATTTTCTCGTCGGCGCTCAATGAGTCGTCATCGTATGACAGTAAAACTTGCTTCTCACTTGCTAGATATTTAAAGAACTCAGTGGTTGATTCAACGCTTGCATCATCTAAATCCGCATTATGCCCGTCGATCCCCATTGATTCTAAAAAGTGTAGAGATGTTAGCGTTTCTGGACTTTGAAGCGCCATTTTTAACGCAAAACGGTTAAAGAAGTTATTGATTAATAGCGGTTTGGCATTCCATTCGTGGACAGCAAATCCACCGCCTAGTAAAACTATCGTTAGAAATAAGAAAAGGAACCATTTTAGAATTTTTTTAATCATTTGAATTTTAATCCTAATTAGTCTGCGTACGATTTTTTTATTATTTGACGGAAAAGTATACGCTTAAAACTTAAAAGGCTCTATCAATGAAAATAGTTAACTTGTAACAAAAATAAGATTTTATGAACTGCGAGGCATGTTACTTGAGGGTAGTCACAGAAAAGCTAACCAATGCTTGGTTAGCTTTATTTTTTAAAACAAAAAAGAGACGGAATGGATATGAATTAGCGATTTACGCTTGTTTAATTAACTCAGCTAACTCACCATTTGCCTGCATTTCCATCACGATATCACAACCGCCAATTAACTCTTGATTAACCCATAGTTGTGGGAAAGTAGGCCAGTTAGCAAACTTTGGCAATTCCGCACGGATATCAGGATTTTGAAGAATATCGACATAGGAAAACTCTTTACCACAAGCCATTAATGCCTGAGAAGTTTGAGATGAGAAACCACATTGAGGCGCTTCAGGCGATCCTTTCATATAAAGAATGATTTTGTTGGCATCAATTTGAGATTTGATTTTATCTACTGTTGATAATTCAGCATCTTGATTTTGTGTATCGTAAGACATAACGTTTTCTCGATTTAGTTTTACTAGGTTTAGCGTATGGATTTAGCGTAAGATCAGATTGTAACCATTAAATCCAATTAAACCTAGAAAAATCAGCAAACAATTTAGCAGGTCTTTAACCAACCTTTAATCAGATAATATCCTACATAAACTAGGGTTATTTCCTACAACATAAGTTGACGGTTGCTACAGATCTGAGCTTTGCAATTAATTATTATGTACTCAATGAAACCAACCCCATCTAGCCGTAATTAAAGTGGCTTAAACTGACTAAACAAGGATGTTTATGAAAACCTTAAGATTATTAATTTTTACCCAATTTCTCTTATTTTTAATGCCTTGCAACGGAGCAATATATAAATGGACGGATAGCGCAGGAAGAATTCATTATGACAATAACGGGGCCAATGCTCTTAGAACAGAATTTAAAACCAATCAAGGCGTGCAATCGATAAAGTGGCAAAACGCCAAAGTAACATTCTTCACTCAATCAAAATCAGTTAACAAACAACAAATTCAATTCAATAAACAAGTAAAGAAACAATGTATAAAGACATCCAAACGTATAACCGCCATTAACAAACAACTCGTAAAACCTCTTATCGCGGTGAAATTTGACGCATTTCAAGCTGAACTTAGAAAGCTACGCTGGACCAAGAGAAAAGTTTGTTAATTGAAGAAAAGTTATTATTTAATTTGGAGGCATAGGAGTTCCCATGTATTTAGGAGTCAAAAGATTTGGAAATTAAAATACTTGGGAACTAAAATTGACAAACATCGTCATAAAAAATAGTATTTGCATCACTTTGTCCGCATTATCGTAGAGTAAAGTAATTATTTCGTTCATTACTTTGTCGATAGACCTTTATTTGGAATTATAAAACTTGAAATTCAATCACCAACGACTCTTTACTCCTTTAGCTTTAATATTATTGATTAGCTCATGTGCCCAACTCCCGATGCTATTCAAATCAAGTGATGCATCTAGAGTTACAGTCGAAGAAGTTGAAGTCGTAAAACAAGCTTTAACAGAABAAHHDVVDHTDKADGHWTGKYTACTTBHDDYVDHDDMAGWTVATVHTBAGTHHYATTCAGATTTATGGAGTCGAATTTCATCTCAATTAAATATGACGCCCCCTGCCAATCGTCGTTTTGATGCGCAGAGGGCATGGTACGCAAGGCATCCCAACTACTTAAAAAGAGTTTCAAAACGAGCAAGTCCCTACCTGTATTTTATTGTAACTGAAATAGAAAAACGACAACTACCAATGGAACTAGCATTGTTACCAATTGTAGAAAGTGCTTTTGACCCTTTCGCCTACTCCCATGGTCGAGCCGCCGGTATGTGGCAATTTGTTCCCAGAACAGGTAAAAGTTATGGTTTAAAACAAAATTGGTGGTATGACGGTCGTCGCGATGTTTATTTATCCACTCTAAGCGCTCTGGATTATTTAACTTATTTAAACAAACGCTTTAAAGGCGATTGGTTGCATGCGTTAGCCGCTTATAATTCGGGCGAAGGTAATGTTAGAAAAGCGATCAGGAAAAATAAAGCAAAGGGCAAACCCACTGATTTTTGGTCTTTAAAATTACCCAAAGAAACAAAGGCTTATGTGCCTAAACTTTTAGCGCTAGCTGATTTATTAAATAGTGCGGTAAAAAAACAATCTAGCGACTACATTCTGCCCAATCAAATTCAATCGGATCATCTGCAATCGGATCACTTTCAATTAGATCAAACTGAATCAAACTGGAGCTTTATAGCTAACCAGCCTTATTTTCAAAGAGTCAACACAGAAAGCCAAATTGATCTCAGTTTAATAGCAGATCTCAGTGAACAAAAAATGTCTGACTTCTATCAGCTTAACCCTGCATTTAACCGTTGGTCAACACCACCCTCTGGACCTCATTATGTTTTATTGCCTATCAATAAAGTTGAGCAATTTAAAAATAATTTAAAAAACATTCCACTTGATGAACGAATTGCATTTAAACGATATAAAATAAAACCAGGCGACAGTTTAAACCGCATTGCTAGTAGAAATTCGACTAGCGTTGAATTATTAAGATCGACTAACAACATTAAAGGCAATAGTATTCGAGAAGGTAAAACATTACTCATCCCTATTGCATCTAAAAGCCGTTCAAAATATACAAAAAGTAATCAGCAACGATTACTTGCTAAGCATAAAACAAAACGTAAAGGGCACAAATTAACTATAAAAGTTAAATCTGGCGATTCATTTTGGACACTTTCGAGGCACTATAAAGTTAATCTCCGAAGTCTTGCTAAGTGGAATAATATGGCTCCACGCGATCCATTAAAAATTGGTCAAACGCTTGTTTTATGGATAACAGATTCAAAGAAATATGCAGCCTTAACAGCAACTTCAACCAAGATGAGTGACAATCAGAAAACTAAAAAAATTCATTATAAGGTAAGAAATGGTGACTCCTTTGCAAGAATTGCGAGTAAGTTTAATACGAGTATTAATAAAATCAAAAAGTGGAATCGTCTTTTATCACGTAATAAATATTTACAACCGGGGCAATCGGTAACGCTATTTGTTGACGTGACTAGACAATACTAGTTAAACAACACTAATAAAATCAAGCTTTCACTTCGGAGTTTAATCCTAGCATTTGCCTTATTTTGCAGTGCATTTGTTGACTAGTTCGCGAACAAAGATCAATAGAAAAAGCAAATGCCAATTTAAAGCAAAGCTTTGATATTTTTTGATTTTCAACTTCACAAGTACTAGCATTTAGAAAGGGTATACGTGAATCCTCTTCGCATAAAAACTCACATCGATAAAAACCTTTATCTGAATAGTACTTCAAAAAACAATTTAAACTTAAAACATCAACGTAGCTTTTTGCAGAATTTTCTTCAACAACATTAGAATCTAAGTATAGGTTATTACCTTCTATATAACCTATTTCAATTGATACGACCTTGCCTTTATGCATTAACATTCCGAATGATAGATTATTTTTATACGCCATTCTGCAAAAATATTTTTGATAAAAATCATATGTGAAATCGAGATAACTTGTAGATGATTTTGCACCGGCATTCGAACTATTTTTCGCGTCAGTCTTTTCGTTAATTTGACTATTTGTTGCTAGATTCATAATCTGACTAAAACAATAATCTAGATCTTCACCGGTATATACTTTAAAATCATATTCGTTTTTTATTTCTTCTGATTCGTATTCTTTTAATAACTTCAAATCTTTTTCATCTTTTATGAAATAACGCCTTGAAGTATCCGGTCGACCTGTTTCTATGCCTTGCTCTGAAGTCAATTGAATAAAAGATTTGAAGCTTATATCTTTGCTTCGTTTCATTAAAGTCATGTTAAATAGGTCAGCTATAAAATTTCTTTTTTCTATTGGAGTATTTTTGCCTTCGCCCAAATCCATCATTTGCCATACTTTTTTTGATTGTAAAGTATAACTAAGAACTGTCTTCCAGCATCCTTCTGTATAACTTGAATTAATCAAAGGCGTTGGCTTTCTAAATTTATCTAGACCCAAAAAAGACAAACTTTTAAAGTTAAAATCATATTGTTTTTTATTGGTTACTACAAATGGAAAAAGGCCGACGAGCTTTTTCTGACTCGAATCATGTAAAGTAATAAAATAAAGTTTATCGGAGGTTGATAAGAAGTGTTTATAAGCCATATAAACATAGCTGAAGCTATTAGTTAGGTTAGCATTTGTACTTGAAGCGTGTAATAAGTCCCAATCTTGTTCTAGAGCTTCTAGCTCCTCAAAGGACGTTAATAATGTTAAATCTAAAAAATCTGACGTTCCTGTCATACTTGTTCCATAATAATTGGCTTATTATTAACAATTGGTTAACTCTAGTATAGCTTAGTTTAGCTATTTNAAAAAATCACTATCAGATATTTGGCTTAAAACTCAAAAGATTGAATTAACCTACCGCAGAATACTCCATATAGATATCAGCCCTTGAGTAGTGTGGTTGCTTAAATGGGCACTCTTGTTCCTTAAACCCCAATTTATTATATAAATTTAGTGCAGGCACCAATTGCCGATTTGATTCAAGATAGAGTTGTTCAAAATCAGTCGCTTCAAATTGTTGAATAGCTGCTTCGGCCAATTTTTCCCCAATACCGAGTCCCTGGTAGTTTGGAGAAACAGCCATTTTGGTTAATTCTAATTGCTTTCCATTATTCACCATTAGTGCAACCGTACCGACAATTTCATTATTTAATCTAGCCATAATAATAAAACCACCCGGATTGACAATATGTTCAATTGGATTAGATAATATTTTTTCATCTAGCTCTTCTACATAAAAATATTTTTCAAGCCATTGTCTGTTTAGTTGATAAAAGTCATTGGCGTGCTTGTCTTTGAACTGAACAATTTCGACGGCATTAACGACTCTTTCCTTTCTTAATTCTGATATACGARTATTTAAMSTTTGTTTATCAAAYTGMCGTTCTAAAAGTTCAATATTTTGWAGTAGATTACCGCCAGACGTTGTTAATAAACGGCCAAAAAYTATTTTAATATCAYTCCATAGTGGCGCCAATTTATCGAGTAATTCATATCCTACGGGAGTTACACTGAGCAGTCTTTTTCGATCATCAACACCATCACAAAAATGGTAAATCAAACCTTTATCTTCGAGCTTTTTACTCATTTGGCTAATTGCTGGGTGGGTTTGCCCTAGCACTTTAGCTAGATCTGTGACCGACATAGACTCATTTTCATTTAAAAGCTGTAACAGAGGGAAATTACGAGAGTTTACGTTAATGCTTTCACTTTTATAGACTTCATCTATATGGCGATAATAGATATCACTTAGACGCTTAAGACGGGAGCCAAGACCTAACACCCCCAAATCATCCAAAAATATCATCGTAAACTCCTAATTCCATTGACTAATTTTCAACATACAAATAAACTCACTTAATGTTTTACTTGGTAAATATAAGCGAACTAAGCAGAAAGCTCATCACGTAACCTATTACGTAATAAAATATTAGCAATGAAAACAGGAAATCTCAATGAGAGAATTTGGTAATAATACCGTATTGCGGGTTAATTTATAGACTAAGCGAACTGTCAAAAAGATATTAACTCGACAAATTAGTAGTAAATAATGTTTTAGTTTGACGAACCAGTAATTTAAAAACATTTTTTTGGGACAGAGTGATATCACTGGTTAAATTTGAGGCAACAATACAACCTATCACTTTATTATTGATAGATAGAGGACCCCAAATTGATTTAGATAAATGCACGTTTTTATTTTTAAGGTGATTTCCAATTTTGCTTTTTTGCTCACAAAGATCGACGATGGTTTGATTTTTTATCACCAGCTCTTCTAACTCAGGAATATCATTAGTTAAATTAAAATCAAATAGTGTTTTTGGAATTGAATGAAGATTATCTATTTCATATTTCATTATTAATTGCGTATGAGAAGCGTCAAATAACGCGATGATACAAACGTCAAATTTGGCGCTTCGAGATAAACCTTCTAGTACCAAATGCATTGCAGTACTGAAATCTAATTTGTCATTGATTAAACAGGTCAAATCAAAGATAACATCAAGTAAAAGCTTTCTTTCGGCATTACCTAAATTAATAAAAGGACTTTTATGTTTTTTCATTTGTTTCTTTTTTTTATCACTATTTGCTGGCCGCTTAGTGTCTATGATTTTTATATTGGTTTTTAGAATTAACCCATAATCCTTAATACAGCTTTCCGTTAATCTCGTTACTATTCTCAATTGACCTCTTAACTCTTCTGATGACTTCTTTGTATATGCCATCAGGCTTTTTTCGTGGGTATTTAATGCAGACTCCATCCCATTTAATTCGTAATCAGCAGTAAAGCTATTGGCCACGAGCACTGATCGGCTTGCGCTATTTTCGACATAATCACCGCATAATAAATCATTCAGCATTGGTGCAATATCCCAAGTATTTATTAACTCCTGACTCAACTCTGAAAAATAACAACCTATATAATCTTTTTCCTTACCTCCTATACAGGGATAATTTTGTTTCAATTGTTTTAATAATTCACAATCAATTGAGAGAGAAGAAATTAAACTTAATTCTCCAACATTTAAGATTAAGGCACTGATAAAAATTTCCTCTAAAGCTGTTTCGCCTCGTAAACTAGCAATTTTTTGAGCTTGATAAGCTGTATGAAAAGCTTTAGCTAACAGACCTTTGATTAAATCACTTGATGTCTTATTCAAATAAGCATCTAGCATTAAACAACTCGTCATTATCTCTTTAATCGTATCAAAGCCTAATAATGTTATTGCTCGGCTTACGGTGCGAACGGAGGTTCCTGTAGTGTTATAATGCACACTATTAGCAAGCTTTAATACTGAGGTGGTAATAGAAGGGTCTTTGAGGACTATTTTCGCCAAACCGGTAGTATGAGACTGAGAAAAAGATTGAGCATTTGATAGCATTTTGATGCTTTTGGCGAAACTAGGTAAAGACGATTTTTTTAATCGCCTTAACCAAGCTTTCTTATTGTTAGGCAATGAAGCCATAGTTGTCTATTGATTGAGTTCTATCGGTACTCTCAAGTATAGACTAGAGACCTAATCCCTACATAGAAACGCCAAAAGTTAATATTCATTAATTTCTGAACAATACTTCTTCTCGTTGAAACCACCAACTGCATAGATACAATAAAACGCCTGCGACTAACGTTGTTGAACCAAAAATAACGAATAGCATATTGTAATCAATAGTGCCTTTGAATATTTCTTTTATCGCTAAAGCGACATTAGTAAGCGGAATCGATGCCCAAAACCAATCTAGTTTAACTCCAGGTAATATTGCTAAAACGATTGGCAAAAATGAAATCATCATCAATGGCGACATATAATTTTGTGCTTCTTTAAAGGTTCTTGCATAAATTGATACGCTAAGTAACAAAGAGGCAAAAATTGCGGCTGTAGGAACTAGCATCAAAAACATCAGTAGAATATCTAGAATAGATATTGTTGACAATGAATTGAGAAACTCAGTCATCACTTCATTTCCACCATTACTCATACTGGCAAATGCCATCGGTCCTAACACCGTCGTAATCAGCGCGAAACTAAGTAAGGATAAAAATACGGCTAAAAATGATGTTGTAAAAATAACCAAAAACTTGGCAAAAACTATTTGATATCTAGGGATTGGGGTCAGTAAAAGAGTTTCTAAAGTACCTCTTTCTTTTTCACCGACACCTAAGTCGATTGCGGGATACATCGCTCCAGAAAGCCCTAATAGAATGAGTATATAAGGCAACATACCGCCTATTTTTTCTCCTATTGACTCCCTCATATTGGCTGTAGAGTTTTTACTAAGTTTTACCGGTTCAATTAACCCTTTACCCTGCGCTTCAGACAGACCTAAAGCTTTGATTCTACTTTCTTTAAGGTCTTTTCCCAAGTTTTCTAACGAAGTATGAACCCTGCTAAAAACAAATCGACTATTCGTTGATGAATCGTTATATAAAATTTCGATTTCAGCGGTTAAACCATTAGCAATTTTTTCCTCTGTATTAGCTGGAATAATAATTGCAAAACGGATTGTTTCATTTTTAATTGCTTGTTCCGCCGTTACATTATCATCTAATACTTTCAAAATTAAAGATGTATTGGCTTTAAGTGCTTGACTTAGTTCTTGGTAATGTACTTCACCGAAAATAGCATAGTTTAGATTTTCATCTACCGCTTTTTTTGCAATTTTCACACTAAGAGAAATAAAACCTATCATTATAATAGGCAATACTAAAGTGGGTAATAAAATAGTAAAGATAAGCGTTTTCTTATCGCGAGTTAATTCTAATAGTTCTTTAAAGTAGACTTTTAACATTTTATGCTACCTCCTTTTTATTGACTAGGTTGACGAAAACATCATAAAGATTTCCGCTAGACGCTAACCCTTTAAACTCACTTAAGCTTCCTGAAAACTTAGTTTCGCCTTCGTCAATCATCACCACACTGTCACACAAACGTTCAACTTCATGTAAATGGTGAGTAGAAAATATAACCGGAACTTCACTATCCTTATAAGTTTCAATAAAATCTAATATTGTTTTAGCGGATATTACATCCAGACCGGTAGTTGGCTCATCTAGCACAATTACTTCGGGATCATGGATGACGGTTCTGGCTATATTTGCTCGTTGCTTCATACCGGTTGAAAGCGAATCTGCTTTTTTATCTGCGAAGGAGTGGATATCCAATAAATCGAATATTTCTTCACATTTTTTATCTAATTGCTCTTCAGACATTCCGTGTAATCGACCAAAATATTTGACATTTTCTCTGACTGTTAACCGGTGATATAAACTAGTAGTACCAGATAAAAAACCGATACGCTGTCGCATAATTAAAGGGTCAGCAACAACATCTTGGCCATTGATCAAAATCTGACCGCTAGTGGGCTGTAATGCCGTCGATAACATTCTCAAGCTAGTCGTTTTGCCTGCGCCATTAGGACCTAACAAACCCAGCACTTGCCCTTTTTCGCAACTAAAACTAACATCCTTAACTGCGTTGAACCAATGCCCTTCTTCTCTTGGATCTAACGTGCTAGGGTCTTTCTTACGGTTTTCTTTTAGGGTTTTATTATCTAATCGAAAACGCTTTTTTAAATTTTTGACCGCTATCATGCTAGCCTCCTTTCCAGTTACTCATTTGTTGTATTTTATTTACGAATTCGTTGGAATTTTTAATGATTTTATTCGTTATGCACTCTATTACAGTTAATTAAAACAAACAATCATATCTCACTCTATTCGTTAGCTTAATCAACGTATTAAGTAAGTAAATATTTCATTTAATTGATTAAACTGTAAATAATTCATTTTTGCATTAAAATACATGTTTATAAAATAAGGCTGGGCTACCAGCCTATAAAATCAATAACTTTAGGGGATTACAAAATGTCAGATAACAATAATCAAACTGGCGACAGCGATAAGGATAACAACGACGAAAATAACAATTCGCCTTATCAACCATCGTTGACTAGCTATTCTACAATACTTAGCAATATATTTACCTCTCCTGCGGAAGCAATGCAACAGGTTCAAGAGAATTATAATGTTTTATTTCCTTTGTTCACTCTGATGAGCGCTACGGTGGTTGTGTTTGCTTACTATTATTTTGCGGTAGATTATCAATGGTATATTGACCATATGGTTGAAATATCAGCGGGTGAGCTTAGTAAATCAGAGCAGGAAGAAGCAAGAGCGGTATTTTCAATGATGAGTCAAACAACTATGGCATCGATTACCGCCATAACGGCTTCAATTGGTGTAGCGATTGTCTTTGTTATTCAATCGGTTTATTTCGTCATTGTTTCAAATGTTACTAACGATGGTTTTCAATTTAAGCAGTGGATGTCATTTACTGCATGGAGTTCTTTACCCTCACTTTTGTCCTATCTCGCAATCATGGTTTATATTTTCTCCTCCTCAAATGGTCAGATCGCTTTTGAAACACTTAACCCGCTTAGTTTAAATGATTTGTTCTTTGGTTTTGATGCCAGTAAAGGTGCGGGTAAAATGCTAGCCTCGATTGATTTAACTAAATTTTGGTCAATGTATATTATGATAATTGGCTACCAAAAGTGGACAGGTAAATCGATTTCAACTTCTGCAACGGTTGTGCTGATCCCATTTTTTGGAATCTATGGAATTTGGACGCTATTTTTATGAAAAAGCCTCTAATCCTTGCTTTATTAGTGATTGCAGTGATAGCTATTCCAGTTTCCAAGCGTTACTTTTCATCTGATTCAATAAAGGAAGTCACGGTACAAACTGTTTCGCAACATAAGATAAAAGCATCAATTTTAGCTTCTGGACAATTAAAACATGAGCAAGAAGTTAAGCTCTCAGCAGAAGTTATTGGTAAAGTTACTCGACTATTTGTCAAGGAAGGCGACGAAGTTAAGCAAGGACAGATTGTGCTACAAATTGATGATGAATCATATTTAGCCGCGGTGGAACAACAACAAGCCGTAGTCAATCAACAATCTGTTGCCATAGAAAGACAAAAGTTAGTTGTCAGCAACCTAAAAAGACAATTAAAACGAAGTCGTGAGTTATTTAAACAAGGCTTACTCGACCTTGACGCCTATGAATCGGCAACGCATCGGCATCAATTAGCTCAAGTTGACAAAGATGGAGCATTGGAACAATTAAAACAAGTAAAAGCACTTTTAGAACAAGCGAAAGATCGATTATCAAAAACAAAAGTGCTTTCACCTATTAATGGATTAATTACATCGTTAGATATTAAACAAGGCGAAACAGCTATCACTGGAACCACTAATATTGCTGGTTCATCATTAATGACTATTGCTAATCCTGAGAGCATGCTCGCTGAAATCAATATCGATGAAGCCGACATTGCCGACGTAGAGATAGGTCAAAAAGCAGAAATAATTGCAATCGCTTTTGCAAACTCTCCGTTGATTGGAACCGTTGAATCTATCGCTTTAAGTGCAAAACGGGCGCCTGGTAGTCAAAGCCTTAGCTTCGCGGTAAAATTAAAATTGACACTAGAAAACGAGCCAAAAAATAAACCTGCGCTTCGTCCCGGAATGAGTTGCCGTGCTGAGGTATTTATTCAAGGTGAACAAGAAAGACTGGCGGCTCCGATAAAAGCGATTAGAGTTGATGAAGACAACGATGAAGATAGAGTTGATCACTTTGTTTTTGTAATCAAGGACCAAAAAGCCATAAAAGTTATGATAGACACTGGCATTTCCGATGATGACTATCAAGAAATACTATCCGGTATTAAGACGGGCGACTTATTAATTACAGGACCCGATAAAATATTAAGGCATTTAAAGGATGGTGATCAAGTTTCGATGATTGCAAATGAATCAGATAATGCTAGAGACAAAAAACTAAAGTAAAACTCTGAGTAGACTGAGCAGATTAAACCAAAATGAGTAAACTCCCATGTCGTTAATTTCTCTTAATAATGTTTGTAAATACTATGAGATGGGTAATCAAACTGTTAAAGCACTTGATAATATTAATCTGACTATAGAAAAGAATGAATATATTGCATTTACTGGCTCATCTGGTTCTGGTAAATCAACGATGATGAATATTTTGGGTTGTTTAGATAAACCAACC
Organism: Kangiella sp.; assembly: GCA_002733465.1. Classification (GTDB taxonomy): domain Bacteria; phylum Pseudomonadota; class Gammaproteobacteria; order Enterobacterales; family Kangiellaceae. The sequence goes on along the minus strand of NVVT01000019.1, from coordinate 59,022 downwards.
ACCGGCGAATATTTTCTCAACCAGAAAAAGGTATCACTTTTAAGCCAAGATGAGTTGTCAGAAATTAGAAATAAAGAAATTGGTTTTATTTTCCAAAGTTTTAATCTACTTTCAAGAGCTAGTGCGCTTCATAATGTTATGTTACCGCTTGTTTATAAGGGTATTCGTTTAGAAGAGCGTAAGCGATTAGCGCTGGAATCACTGAGTAAAGTGAACCTCATCGATAGGGCATCTCATATACCAAGTGAATTATCGGGTGGACAGAGACAGCGCGTAGCAATTGCCAGAGCCTTGGTAACAAATCCCTCGATACTTCTCGCAGATGAGCCAACAGGCAATTTAGATACTCAGACAACCAAAGATATCATGGCATTATTTGATCAGTTACATAGTGACGGCCAAACTATCATCATGGTGACCCACGAAGARGAAATTGCSAAACACTGTCATCGWGTKGTTMGATTAAGCGATGGWAAAGTRCTTGAAGACTATCTTAATCCAACTTCTAAAAGTTATTTAAATCGGGAAGATACCGCGAATGTTTAGTTTTATAGAAAGTTTTCGAAGTGCTATCAGCTCTATCCGCGCGCATGGATTTAGAAGCTTTTTAACTACCCTTGGTATTATTATTGGCGTCGCATCAACTATTGCTGTAGTTTCAGTGATCCAAGGTTTAAGCTTCTCTATTAATAAACAGTTTGAAGGATTAGGGTCAAATTCTATTTCTATTCGTTCTCATACGTCACGAAACGAAAGTTTCAAAGGTAAGATTTCAAGGATTACTGATAATGACCTAAATGCAATAAAACGTAACTCAAGTGGAATTGCATTTATCACTCCTCAGTTGGGCTCAACGGTTGGCGGTACAAATGCCATTCAGTACCAAGGTCGACAAAGTTTTGCACAGGTAGCAGGCTCAACCCATAATTATCAAAATGTACAAAATATTGATTTGAAATTGGGACGTTTTATTTCATATAGCGACAACCAAACAAGACGGAAAGTAGTCGTTATTGGTCATGAATTAATTGAAGATCTAGAGCTTCCTAAGAATCCACTTGGCGAATTCATCAATTATGCTGGAGAATGGTTAAAGATTATTGGAGTAGCTGAACCCAAAGGTTCCTTTTTCGGGTTTAGCCAGGATAACTTTGCGATTCTTCCTTACAACACAATGAAAGGACTTAACGGAAATTTGCAACGTCCGGATATATTTGTTCAATTACAACTTAAAGATATTGCACAATTGGAGTTAATAAAGGAACGATTAACAAGAATTTTACGCAGAGAACATCGACTTAAATCAAATGAAGAAAATGATTTTAAGATCGAAACGCCTGAGCAATTAACATCTGGTATCTCTGCAATTATTGATACTATGACTATCGTTCTTGGAGGTATTGTTAGTATTTCACTTATTGTAGGTGGGATTGGCATCATGAATATAATGCTTGTATCCGTTACAGAACGAACAAGAGAAATTGGAATATGCAAAGCGATTGGCGCAAAACGGCATCATATATTGCTCCAATTTTTAATCGAAGCAATTGTTCTTTCTTTGTTCGGTGGCGTGATAGGTATCATATTAGGTTATGGGCTGGGACTTTTAGCATCGGCATCTATTCCTGGTTTTCCGCCAGCCAATGTACCACTTTGGGCAATTGGTTTAGCTTTTGGGTTTTCAGCTTTTGTGGGTATTTTATTTGGAATTTTGCCCGCAGCAAAAGCAGCTAACCTTGATCCAATTGATGCGTTGAGATACGAGTAATCTACTCTACATACAAGCCATAAAGATAGAAACAATCTGACTCTTTTGTAACTGACTATTCATTGACCTTAATTACTAGAGCACACTTTCTATTTTTATCTTCAAATTCTGCATTTTCATAACCCCAAAATTACTGATAGTTATAGCTTATTTTGGTAATGCCTGCTCAGTGTTAAAAATAGGCATTTTAAAAGAGTATATGCTTGCCTAGATTCCAGCTGTTAGAGGTTAGAGGTTAGAGGTTAGAGGTTAGAGGTTAGAGGTTAGAGGTTAGAGGTTAGAGGTTAGAGGTTAGAGGTTAGAGGTTAGAGGTTAGAGGTTAGATTACGACTTCTTGTCTTGAGCAGAAACAATAGGCATAAAAAAACTAGCTTTTTAGCTAGTTTTTTTATGTGCCAAACTTGATATAAATATTAAAGTTTTGAGGCATTTCTCTTTTGCATTTTTGCATAACCAGACCATTGTACGGAACGTTTACGCCATTTTTTGTATTTATTTGCTTTACCAAGATGTGTGATAGCTCTACTAAACTGTTTTAGACCTAAATAAGCTAACCCTTTTCGATAATGTACTTTACCTTCATCTTTTACACCTTTTTTAAGTGCTGCGTCTAGTTTGGTAATCGCTTTCTTAAACTGTTCATCATCAGCCAATAACTCGCCTTGTTTTAGCAGGTTTTCACCATCTGATGATTGATCCGCTGCACGTCCATAAGCATATACCGCTTTGTCAATTTCTTGAGCTATATGGAAATTTTGCGCGACATTTTTCCAGTTTTTCTCAGTATCTTCAACAACTTTTTTATCTAAACCTTCTTTCAATATTTGTGCTGTTCTATAAGGTATTTCACTCCAAGCGAAAATAGCTGAAAGTTGTTTATAATCACCTTCTTTTTCCATCATACCCTGCACATAAAACATCTCCATTATAGCAAGTGCCTCAGAGGTATTATCTTGTTGCATATAAATGGATGAAAGATTTCGCCAGTTGCCTTTATCTTGAGGAAAATATTTAATTAATTGGATAAGAATTGCTTGAGCTCCTTCCATATCTTTAAAATTAAAATGACCTTGTAGCATTAATTGAAACGCATTTTTATTTGGTTTAGGAGCAACCTTTGCGGACCAGTATGCTGGACATATAGACTCTCTTGACTTACCAGTATCCTCTAATATCGCACTGTATAACAAATAAACGTTATGATTATCAACAATCGAATTCTTTAGCCATCTCTCTAATAAAGTTAAAGAATCCTCTTTTTTATCTGCACTGAACAACATAGAAGCAACGTTTTGAGTAAGATCTTGCATATCTCTATGTTGCAAATAACCTTTACCATAATCCAATGCCATACTAAAATACTTCATCGCACCATCAGTTTTACTTTGTTGCGCATAAAGATAACCAATATAACGAGCGGTGATCGCTTTAACATTTTGGTCTTTAGTTGAATCTAATAACTTTACAAATAGCGCAAGAGCTTCATCATATTTTTCTTCTGCCATTTTTTCCAAAGCGCGATTAATACGTTTACTTGATCGCTCACTAAGCCCACGAATTGGAACTTTAGGCAGTTTCATTTTTTTATTGATTAACGGCTTACAGTTCTTTGTTAATTTTGTGATTGGAACAATTATTTCAATTTTCGGTTTTTTCTTTTTCTCTTTCTTTTTATCTTCTGCAGATGATACAACTAGTGAACTAGTTGCAAATACTAAGGCAGAAACATAAAACAAAGATTTTGATAAATTTTTTAGTGTCATCTTTTATAGTCCTATAAAATCGAATATTTGTCGTTCAATATATTTATTGTTCAAAATAATACCAAACGATGATAAATTTCGATTATTCGCCCAATTTAAATTCCATAGTGTAAATCATGCCTTTTTGCTCTACGGCCTTACCGTCGATTACTTGAGGCTTGAATTTCCATTTATAGATAGCTCGTCTTGCATCGCGTTCAAATATACGTCGCGGATTGGCATCCAGTAATTCTACATCGGTTGGCGTGCCGTCTGGTTGAATCGTAAACTTAAATTTAACCCAACCTTCAATACCTTCCATTGCAGCCTTTCTTGGATAGCGTGGTTGTATAACAACCATAGGAATTGCTTCGCCATCTCCCATATTGCCATCGCCTGGAGTGCCTAAATATATTCCACTACCTGCAACCGCTACATTAATCCTATCCATATTGATATTAAGATTGTTTAGCTTCGGTTTTAGAGCCTTAGCCACTCTACGAGTTTGAGGTGGCGGTGGCGCTTTAGGTGGTTGAGGTTTTTTAGGTAATTTACGCTTTAGTAAATTGATATCATCATCTGGTTCAACCATGCTGATTTGTATCGATATTCTATCCACTTCACCGGGTGGGCGAACATCAGCTTTTATAAGGTATGCCATCAGAACAAATAAACTGAATGTAATACCGCTTCCTACTACTAATCCTATTAATATTCTTTGCATTTTATTGCTCCGCCGCGACAGAAATATTTTTAACACCAGCAGCTTTAGCCGCATCTAATACCTTAAGTAAAGATTCCGCTTCCGCTCGACTATCCGCTTGTACAACAATGGTACTCTCTGGATTTTCTAATAGCATATCTTCTAGCATTGTCTTTATTGCATCTTTGTCCACTTTATTTTTAAGCATATATATATCACCACGATTATCAATGCCAATAAATATATTTGCTTTGGGTCTCTTAGTAGCAGTTTCAGCAGTTGGTTTGTCAACTGTAATACCTGATTCTTTGACAAACGAAGCCGTTACAATAAAGAAAATCAACATGATAAAAACGATATCTAACATCGGTGTCATATCAATTTGTGCTTCGTCCTGCACTGGTCTTGCCTTTCTTCTTGCCATAATTTTTATTCCTAAGAACTTGTCAAAAGGTCTTGTGATAAGAGCTAGTTATAAGTTCTATTTATAAGTTCTAGTTCAATCCAAAACGTCATTAACCAGAGAAGAATGTAAATCTCCGTTGGTTAATCATTTTACTCTTCGAATCAACTGATTATAATTAGGGAAAAGAAAAATCTAATCCCTAATTAATTCTTATTATTTAATGGTGAGGCATATGGTCTGCAAGCTCATGAGCTCGAACATTAGCTGAGTATTCCAATCGTGCACTAACAAATAGTCCAGAAAGTGCAGCAACCATCCCTGCCATAGTAGGCACAGTCGCTTGTGAAATACCGGCGGCTAATAATCTAGCGCTACCTGTTCCAGCTATCGCCATCAACTCAAATACACTTACCATGCCGGTTACTGTTCCCAATAATCCAATCATAGGGCAAATAGTCACAATAGTTTTTATAACTAAGAGCTTGGAATTAAGCTTTTCAGTCATCTGAGAGATCCATGCCTCTCTGATCCGATGAGCTTTCCAAGATGTGGTATCTTCACGAGCATCCCACTGAGCGATCATTAATCTCGCTTCTCGTGGATATGCCTGACTAAAATACCACATTCTTTCTATAATTAGCGTCCACATAACAACCAACGCAGCAGCGATAAACCATAAAACATTACCACCAATATCTATAAATTTGGAGACTGTATCAAATAGTTCGTCTAGAAATAGCATAGTCTATGCTCCAGCTTCTTCTTCGTGCTGTGCAATAAGACCTGTACTTTGCTCTTCTAGCATATGGTTAAGACCTTTCGCCATACCTGAAACAACTGCGTGAAGCAAAATAAGAGGTAATGCAGCAACAATTCCTAGTACCGTAGTAATCAATGCAGATGAAATACCGCCTGCCATTACTTTAGGGTCACCAGCTCCATATAATGTAATACTCTGGAAAGTTTCGATCATACCGGTAACTGTTCCTAATAGACCCATCAATGGTGAAACAGCTGCAAAGACTTTAATGATCGTTACACCACGTTCTATTCTAGGTGTCTCTTTCAGTACAGCTTCATCTAATTTTAGCTCTAGATTTTCTGTATCGCTATCTTTGTTTGCAAGGTATACAGCCATGATACGACCTAATGGGTTATTACCAGGCGTACTAGATTTAGCTTGAGCATTCATTTTTGTTTTTAACGATGTTAAAACGATCAGTCTTTCTAAAACAACTAATAGACCGAAAAATAATACAACACCAATAGCCACACCAACTACACCAGCGTACTTTTCAACACGCTCAGGCCAAGATTCACGTTGAACTTCAATCGTCAAAATACTTCCTCTTGAAGGATCAATTGCTAATCTCGCCACACCTGTAGAGGCAGCTTGATAAGGTTCAATGGTATCAACAAAAGAACCCTTAGGCTGGCTTAAAAGTTGATTAATGTCTTGAGAACCAGAGTTAAAGACTAAGTATTCATCATTTGATACTAAGTTAAAACCACCAATACGCACGATAGTTCTTTCTTCTTTTCGGCCTTCTCTATTAACAATCTCTGTTGTAAATTTTACAACATTAGCTTGCTCAGTCATCTCATTTTGAATTTCTACCCAAAGTTTACGAATCGCTGGTATTTCAGGAAATACTTTTGATTGAGCTAACTCTTCTAAGAATTGATGACGGTTAGGAAATTGAGCTGTTACCACAGAACGTTGGAAACGAGCAGCAGAATCACCAGCGACTTGACGTACAACACCGACCATTTCACCTAATGAACCGGCTTTAAGCAACTTAGCGGCTTCTAATTCTGCCAACTTCTTTTCATTAACATCATATTGAGCTTTAAGACGTTTGGTTCTGTCTTCTTCACGTTTTTGTTCAGCTTTTGCTTGATTCAAAAGACTTCTTTGTTGATTACGTGCATTTCTAAATTCAGCAACACGTTTTTTATTTAAGCTAGATTGACGGATTTTGTCTGCTTTAACCAATTTTAGCAATTCAGCTAAGGTATCAGCGGCAGGAACGGCAATTGCGCCAGTATCTTTTTTAGCAGCTTCTTCAGCTTGTAAAGTTCCGAATGAACAACTCAATGCAATTAGTGCAACTAATCCAGTTTTGGCTATTATTTTATTAATTTTCATTATTCAGCCCTCTTCGCTGCAGGGATTGGAAGTTCGATAAGATTCATTGTTGCTTGCTTATTTGCCATTTTAATACCGTGTTCTATCGAACGAATGTAATCACTATCTAAAGATTCGTAATTTCCCGTTGCAATGTTATAAAAACCAGCATTATTTCCATCAAGCGTTAAATACACAAGTGCAATTCGACCAACCTGTAAAAAGTCAACTCTGACCTCTTCGCCACTCATATTAACAACGCCTTGATAAGCCGCAATACTTTCGCCGTATCCAATTTCAGCTTGGTATGCTTCTAGAATTTTTCTATATTTTTCTGAGTTTGGAATATCAGCACGAATCATATAATTCTTTAATTTGTTAACTCTTTCTTGACGAGCTTCCAATTTAAAAGGGATATCTAATTGAATGAACTTATCGATTGAAGCAATCATTTCGTTCATCAATGGAATCGCACCACGTTCCGTTGCATCAATCGTCGCCATTTCACGAGTAATCGATGACATCTCGTTTTCTTGAGATTTAATAAGTAATTCTAATTGATTATTGTATATACGAAGACTATCAATCAATTGCAGAGTCGCTTTATAGTCAGAATTTAAATCAAGCGTTTGATCGGCAAAACGATCAACACTACTTTGAGTTTTAACTGACGCTTTATTGATTTGCTTTTCAATAGCGATGGATGATTCGAAAGGGCCTGCAATAGCTGCATTCCCTGCCATGAACAAGGCGACTAGCGAGAACGCTGAAGCCTTAATTAGATTTATTTTATTGCGATTTGGCATGTGGATTCCTAATTGTTATTTTTTAGGGTTGAATTAAAACTATTTATCTCACAACTAACCAACATAACTTACAAGTTTGGCCAATCATAAGTCGAAGCGTTTAGACGGTAATTGTTAATACTCTTATCTATTTGCTTGAAATTCTTCTTCTTTTTCCAAACTCCAACAAAATAGCTCGTTGGAATTGCTTTGTTACAAAGTGCRKTACWAACTTACAATTGCACTATGACTCGACTATAAACATAATTTTTTGTTGAGTCAAACGTAAAAMCTTAGATTTTATGGTTTTGGTTGCCAAAATAAGCTTATTCTACAAATGTAACATGGTAAGAGGTAAATTTCCTTATATTGATTACTCCTGTATCAAAAATTAGATACTGACCTTTAATACCTAAYAAAGTRCCTTCAACTAATGGRTTTTTGTCAAAATTATGCGATTTAATTTTAGTTGGAAAATCTAAAACAGGATAATGAATGCTGACGACTTCGGAATTTGTCGCTTCAATTTCTTGTTGATTAGAGGCCGGTTGGTTTGATGTGTTTTTCTCTGTTTGGTTTTTAYCGTACGACTCTATGACTTTATCAATACTGCTACTTAGTTGAGATTTAAGTTTACTCGCTTCAGAATGTAAATCTCTATCTGGTTGATTTTCTTTTAACATTGTTCGCCAATTGGTTTTATCTGCAATTAAATCCTTGAATGCCATTTCCACCATTCCAGACTGCTGTCTTGTGGCAACTTTATAAATAATGGTAGCTTGAGTCGCGCCCTGATCGATCCAGCGTATGGGTATTTGGGTATGGCGAGTAATACCTACTTTCAAACCCGATGTATTCGATAAATACACGTAATGAGGCACAAAACAGTTACTTTGTCCCCATTCAGGCTCTCTGCATGTGCCAAGATGATAATGACAAGTTTCCGGTTTCATAATGCACATGTCACATTGCGCTAGTTTTCTCATGCAAGGAAAACAATATCCCTGTGAAAAACTTTTATTGGTATTCCTTCCACAGTGACTACAATTTATTTGTCCTCCAAATTCAAGTTGAAACGTTTTACCTATATAAGGATTAAGGAATATTTCTTCATCTCCGAGCGGAAGATAATAATTAACATTGGCACCAGGAACTACGTTTGTTACGTCTGCCTCGGTTAATTCGACGCGCATTTTTTTTAATTTTCCAGCTAACATTATTTTCCTTATTATTTGATTAAATTAAAAAGTATCTATCTATCATGCCAAAACCTAAACTAAAAATCATCATTAAAAAGCACTGTTTTGCACTTATAGTTCTGTTGTATCAAATTAGCATTAATCCACTGCTTGCAGAAGACAAAAAAATAGGCTGGCATCAAGAAACCATGCAACATGAGCAGTTAGAACGTCATTATCGCTATTACTTACCGCCTACCAAAATAAAAAAGCCTCCGCTTGTTATTTTGTTGCATGGCGGTACTCAGAATATGTTTAAACTATTTAATAAACATGCTGGCGGTTCAAAAGAATGGCAGACCTTAGCAGACAAGAACGGCTTTATATTATTAACGCCCAATGGAACCAGTCCAACGCAGAGCTTCTTTAATGGTCAAGGAAAAAGAAGCAAACTCAATTGGAATGATTGCAGAGCACCACAAACTAACACAAAACGAAACGTCAAAGCTGACGATATAGGCTTTATTAAAAAACTGATTCTGTGGTCAATAGATGAATTATCAATCAATTCAACAAAGATTTATGTAACCGGTGCATCTAATGGTGGAATGATGACCTATCGAGTTGCTTCAGAATTATCGAACCAAGTCACCGCTGTGGCCTCGTTTATCGCAAATCTGCCAGAGGATTCGGAATGTGAATTACCTAAAAAACCCATCCCCATGCTAATTATGAATGGTTCCAATGACGCATTTATGCCTTGGAATGGCGGAGACGTAAAAGGCAAAGGAGGCAAAGTATTGAGCACCGCTGACACTTTAGAATTCTGGCTTCTTGGTAATAATTCTGATAAACATAAACCGGTTAAATACGAATACAACGATATCAATCAAAGCGATCATTCACGGGTAGTCTCCACTTGTTATCCAGCTCTTACTCAACCTAAAAGAGCCAGCGCGGAAACTTGTTTATTCGAAATCATCGGCGGTGGACACGTAACACCATCAATTAATCATCAAGTTCCCAAATGGATCCAAAAGAGAATTATTGGTTGGCAAAATAAAGATATTGAAGGTGCTAGGATTGCTTGGGAATTTTTTGAGAAATTTTGAATTGGTTACACATTGTGCGTTTAACTTGTCGATTTGTTTAATCTTCTCTACTACGTTTTTTTTAAAACTATTTGGCACTTGTGAAAATAGGTTTTTCTGCAACAGGTTTCCAACGATAATAAATTTTTGACTCTTCCGCTTCATCACAGGAACCGCATCCACTACCACACATTCCGCTGGTATCAACCCTTTGAATTCTGCCTTTTTTATTCCACTGTTCGAGTAAACTGAGCATCAATGTTTCGCTCACATGAAAATGTCGAGAAAGATCCATAAGCGAAACTTGTTCTCTTTCGATCAACAAATTTTTAATATCGATTAACAAGTGACTACCGCCTCACGATCCAAACTAGAATTCAATTGTTTCCCTCGATATTTGAGATAGAATACATTAATAATATGTAACGTTAAAAAGAATATAATCCAAGCGCTTGCGGAGTATGGTGCAACGGAAAGTTGACCGAATTGATAAACTATTGTGGATAAACTATAGGCTAAAAACGTTGTCCATAAAACCGAAAAAATAGTCCAACGTGCACCTGTTTCTTTAAAAGTTGCGCCAACCGCAGAGACGCAGGGTGCATATAATAATATAAATAAAAGGTAACTAAAGGCTCCTAAAGGGCCGTCAAATGAATTTTTGATCACCTCAAACAAACCAATATTAATGTCTTGCTCTTCGGCAATGGCTTGTTTGTCACTAACGTCAACATTAACCCCTAAAGGATCTGTCCAAGCATCAGCGATAGCAGAAAAATTATCGGGCACTGTCTGCAATGCTATACCTAGTTTCTTTTTCAAATTAAAGATTTCCGCTTCTTGTTCATCTTCAACCTGTGACATATAAAGTGAATTAATCGTTGCCACCACTACTTCCTTTGCAAAAAGTCCGGTAAACAGTCCAACCGTAGCTGGCCAATTGTCCTCTTTAATTCCCATCGGTTCAAATGCAGGAGTTAATGATTTTCCGATATTTGTTAAGACGGATTTTTCTTTATTTTCATTGCCAAAACTAAAGTCAGTCCCTAAAGAATTTAAAAAACTTAATATTACCAYCACGATAACAATCATCTTTCCAGCGCCCAAAACAAAGGATGTTAATTTTTCCCATGTTTTGATTAATACGTTTCTAACTCGAGGAATATGATAGGGAGGAAGCTCCATAACAAAAGGAGTGTTTTCCCCCGCTAATATTGTTTTTTTAAGTAGTAATCCCGTCAAAATAGCAATCGAAATACCAATAAGATATAGAGCAAAAATCAGATTTTGTGCGTTATCAGGAAAAAATATTGCGGCAAATAAAATATAAACAGGCAGTCTTGCACCGCAAGAAATAAAAGGACTCATCATTACCGTCATAATCCTATCTTTTTCATATTCTAATGATCGAGTGGCATAAATTGCTGGCACAGTACAACCCAAGCCAACCATTAAAGGAATAAATGATTTTCCCGGTAATCCGACGGCCTGCATAAACCGATCCATTACAAAAGCACCTCTCGCCAAATAACCCGAATCTTCAAGCACAGCTAAAAACAAATACAAGCTACCAATGATAGGAATAAAAGTAGAAACAACCTGAACGCCTCCTCCAACACCTTTTGCAACTAGCGTAATCAACCATTCTGGGAAGCCTAAGCTAGATAACCAAACGCTTCCTCCGTCAACTAATAATGCTTGTGTTGTTAAGTCAAAAACGTCAATCAAAGCACCGCCAAAAACAATCGTAAACATAAACATCAAGTAAGTTGTAAAAAGAAAAAATGGCACGCCCAAATATTTATTTAATACAACTTGATCAATTTTTGAAGACACCGTTCTTGAAACACGGCCTTTCTTTTTAATACTCTTATCAATCCACGAAAGGATTTTTTTAAAACGAGCATCAGCTACTAAAATATCGATTTCTTCACCGTGTTTTTTAGCGATTCGTTTTTGGACATTTTTGATTTTTTTTTCAATCGATTTTTCAATGGGATATTGGTGATCTTCCAAAAGTTTAATCGCTAGCCAATGAGGACTGTTTTTCTCGATAGAACTTAATTCATTATTAGAATTTTTTTTGTCTTCCGACTTAGCGTTATTTAGAATGGTTAAAATAGATTGGTAATCAGCATCTAATTCCGAATCAAACTTTAACAGTGTTTGATTTATTGATACCTTAGGCAGTGATTTACTATTTATCTGCTTTAAAATAAATTGAATTAGTTGCTCTCGTGAATTTGATTGACTAGCAACAATAGGAAAAATAGGACAGCCAGTTTGCTCAGATAGATTATTGATATCAATCAATAATTGATTGTTTTTTACAACATCCATTTTATTGATAACAATAACTAATGGTTTTCCGATCTCTAATAGTTGAGTGGTTAAATATAAATTCCGCTCTATATTTGATCCATCTATTATATTAACAATTAATTCAGCCTCACTCGACAATATATAATTTCGAGCGATTTTTTCATCTAAAGCAATTGATTCATCGATTGCATCTAGAGAATAGGTTCCCGGTAAGTCAACCACTTGGATTCCCGTAATTTCATCAAGAAGATGATTATCTTTGTTTTCTTTTATGAAATTTTTAGAAAATTTGACGGAGCCTGATTTTTTCTCAACGGTAACACCTGGCCAATTACCAACTTCTTGCTTAGCGCCGGTAAGAAGGTTAAATAGCGTCGTTTTTCCAGAATTTGGATTTCCACATAACGCTATAATTGGATTACTTTTCATTTTGAATGAGACTTCTGTAAATTTGGCAGAGGAATAACATATTTGAAAGGCGGGTTAGATTAAATGGCCTAAAGTTAGTGGTGGAAGCAGATAAAAAATAGAATTGTCTAAACCGGTTGAACCATAATATTTTGGGCTTCATTTTGACGAAGACTAAGCGAAAAACCTCTCAAACTCAGCTCAATAGGACCACCCAAAGGTGCCTTTCTGAGGATATTGACCTCAATGCCTGGTGTTAAGCCCATAGATAACAGTTTTTTTCTGAACACATTGCGTGAACCGCCTAAACTAAGAACTTTCGCTCTTTGTTTAGTAGCAAGTTCTGCTAAATTGTAAGTCATAATTGCCCCTAATTGCGAACAAACCTTATCTAGTTTGTTCATATTAAAAAGAGCTTAGTTTAAACGAGAATGATTTGCAACTAGATTTGCAATTGATTTTCATTCTCTTGACTTAGGTCAGTGTTTAGGGCTTTCAAATGCTTGATATCGTAATGATTGATCATTCAAAAAATTTGAATTAAGGCTTCTAACTCCGATTAATTTTATCAACCCATGCCATACCCAAAGCAGATAAAACAAAGGTTAAGTGGATAATTACATACCACATTAGTTGAGTTTCTTGAAAATCATTTTTTTCTAGTAATTGCTCAGAAGAGATATTCATAAATTTTTGTAATAGATGGATTGAGGAAATTGCAACGATTGAAGCTGCCACCTTCTGCTTTAATGAGCCTGAATCTAACTTACCTAACCAAGATAGTTTTTCTGCATTCTCATCTATATTCAATTGAGAAACGAAATTTTCGTAGCCCGAAAACATCACCATCACAATTAGTCCACCAACTAATGCAATATCAACCATAGATAAAATGAAAAGCACTAAATCGGTTTCTTTGGTATCAAGAACATGTGGGAAAATATGAAATACTTCTTGAAAGAATTTAATCGCCAATAACAAAAGGCCAATACTTAGTCCAATATAAATTGGAGCAAGCAACCAACGACTGGCATACATGATACGTTCAAAAGTTTTTTCTAACATGATTTTTCCTTTTCCTAGCTCTTTAGCTAACAGATCAATCTGATTGAGTAGCTGAAGAATAAAGTACTTCTGTTACAACATTACCTTCACTAATTTGCAATTTATAAACTCGGTCATATTCAGATTCGCTCATCTTACCGCCAGCATTGCCTCCTAATAATTGAACTAAACTTGGCGTGGTATTGCTGTGTCCTACTATTAACATATTAGCTTGTTTAGATTTTAAAGACTCCGAAAACTCTTTTAACTTTCTAGGATCATAGTTTTGTACTGTCAAACCTAGTTCTTTAGCCAAAGGACTTGCTGTTTGCATTGTTCTAGCATATTGAGTTGAGTATACAATCTCAATATTTTTATTCTTCAACATTTCACTTAAATTAGTTGCTCGTAACCTTCCCTTTTCGGTCAGGCTGGGATTCTGACTACTGGAAACTTCTTTTTCAGCATGCCTAACAAGGTATATAGTTTTAGTTATTTTAAACTTATCTAAATCACCCGCCAAGGTCATTGAAACAAAACTCAAGTTAAGCACTATCACTCCAAGAAGTGTTATGTACTGCGCGATAGTAGAACTAATCGTTTTATTTAACATCAATCGAATTCCAATCCAAATATTTCGCTATTATCATTGATTGGATCATAGCGTATAGTTTCTTGGAATCCAAAGCTTCTTTTTCTAGAGGCATAAGCTAGCATAAAAACTGATAGAAACTTTTGTAACACTATTGACTATCAGACTCTCCTTTCAATGTTATACTTAATTCATTAGGCTAGAATTAACTAGCATCGATAGCATAAACGCCCAGTACGCTATTTAGCAAAGGAACAACCACTTGATATCTAGAGATCGATCTTCTCAAATTTTGCAAATCGCATTGCCCATCATCGGTGGAATGATGTCGCAAAACATACTAAATTTAGTTGATGCTGCAATGGTTGGTCAACTCGGGAAAGTCGAGTTAGCGGCTGTTGGCCTCGCTAGTTTTGTCAATTTTGTTGCAGCGGCTGTGTTTATGGGGTTTTCATCTGGTGTGCAGGCTATGGTTGCAAGAAGAATTGGCGAAGGAAATGAGTCAATTGCAGCTAATCCTTTAAATGGAGCATTATTACTCATTCTAATCGCGGCTATCCCAGCATCCTTTATATTAACCAGCTTCAGTACAGACATCATGGGGTTTTTAAATGATGATGCTAATGTTGTTTTAACCGGTAGTGAATATCTTGATATGCGGTTAATTGGCATTATGGCGGTCGGTATGAATTTTAGTTTTAGAGGTTATCTAAGTGCTATAAAACTGACCCAATTCTATTTTAAGACCATCGTGATTATGCATATCGTCAACATATTCCTTAATTACGTTTTAATTTTTGGCAATTTAGGCTTTCCTGAAATGGGTGCTAAAGGCGCCGGGTTAGGAACCACTATTTCACTTTACGTGGGTATGTTTATTTACCTTTGGTTGACTATAAAACACACTAAAAAATACGGCTTTGGTTTACATTTACCTAAATTGGAAACGGTCAAACAATTGGTCAAAATATCAATTCCCGCGTCTCTTCAACAACTATTTTTTGCTTTAGGCTTTACCTTTTTATTTTGGATAGTCGGAAAAATTGGTACCGATGAATTAGCAGCCGCACATGTACTGACCACTTTAACCCTGGTAGCAATACTACCTTCAATTGGATTTGGTATGAGCGCAGCTACATTAGTGGGACAAGCTTTAGGACGTAAAGAAGTTGATGATGCTTATCGTTGGGCATGGGATACCTCAAAAATTGCTTCCTTATTTGTTACATTAATCAGTTTGCCGATGTTTTTTATTCCCGAACTGCTTTTACGAATTTTTCTACATGATGAAAATGTTATAGCTATTGCGAAATTGCCTCTTCAACTCGTTGGAATTGCGATCATTATTGATGCTTACAATTTAGTACTAATGTCTGCACTGCAAGGCGCCGGCGCCACAAAAGATGTCATGGTGGTAAGTATTGTTTGCCAATGGCTAATATTTTTACCTATTGCTTGGTTTGTTGGGCCTTATTTAGGAATGGGATTAACCGCTATTTGGCTGGTTCAAGGCTTATATCGATTATTTCAAGTAGGTTGGTTTGCGCTACTTTGGCGTAAAAAAGACTGGGCTAAAATTGAAGTCTAAACAACCTTACTCGTATTTACATAGCCACTAATAAAAACTAAAAAGACAAAAAATCATGTCAGAAGATAATCAGCACTCATTTTTTCAACTGGTTCCCGATCAAGTTCTAGATGCTATTGAGTCGGTTGGATTAGAACCTCAAGCCGCATTATTAGCGCTAAATAGTTATGAAAATCGCGTTTATCAATTTCGTGATTACGATGAAAAAAAATACGTGGTTAAATTTTATCGACCTAATCGCTGGACTGATGAACAGATTTTAGAAGAACATCATTTTACGTTGCAATTAGCCGATAATGAAATCCCCGTGATTCCCCCTCTTATTTTTAAAGGTGAATCGCTTCTAACCTATGCGGGCTTTCGATTTGCAATCTTTGATTGTCGAGGTGGGCGAACACCAGAATTAGAAGACAAAAAAACGTTAACTTGGATTGGACGATTTATAGGTCGAATTCACGCTCTAGGAGAAAGTGAAACATTCAAGCATCGCCCAGAATTAACGATTAATAGTTTTGCAGAAAAAAGTGCCGAGTACTTATTAGGAAATAACTTTCTACCCAATCATATTGTACCTGCTTATGAAGCAATCTCTAGTCAGTTAATCGATCTCAGTAAACAGCGTTTTGATGAATTAGGCAAATACCCTTCTATTCGTCTCCATGGTGACTGCCACCCGAGCAATGTTTTATGGACCGATGATGGACCTCACTTTGTTGATTTTGATGACGCAAGAATGGGACCTGCCGTTCAAGACTTATGGATGTTAATTAATGATGCCTCAGACAGAGAGCTTTGGAGTAATCTGTTAGAGGGCTACGAAGACTTTATGGAGTTTGATGATCGGCAGTTTAAAATTATGGAACCGTTAAGAACCATAAGAATGATTCATTACAGTGCTTGGCTTGCCAGGCGTTGGGAAGATCCAAGTTTTAAACATAACTTTCCTTGGTTTAATACGGCCAGGTATTGGGAAGAGCATATTCTTTCCTTGAAAGAGCAATTATCGGTTATGCAACATGGCTAATTTAGTTTAAGTGTATTCAGTTAAAGTTCAGTTTACATCTATTATGATTCAGCCAATCTAACTAATTAGGTTCACCGCCGGCTGGTATCCCATTTTCCAGTCGGCTTTTTTATGCCTCTCAAATTTAAACTGTATAGCAAGTAATTTCATTTTTTAGTCATTTTCTAGGTAAACTACAAAATAGACATCAAATATACAGAGTTACCTCTGTGTGTACTATTCTGATGCGATGTTTTGCCTAGAAGCTTGTACGAGAATAGAAGGAATAAATTAAAATGAAAAGAATCCTGATTGTTGTGATTACATTAACCGTTATACTTGCAACTGTGCTGAATATTCCAGGTGATATAAAACCTATTGAGCCGAATGAAAATAAACTCCCTCCTCTACCAACATCGTCAGATTTAGTAAATGTTCGTTTTTTTGATACCGCCCACTTTCAAACACCTGAAGCATTCACAGTCGCAGGTGGTTCTATTTTTAAAACCATTGAAATGATTCACGGCGCAATACTAGTAACACATGGGAGCGATAGTTTTTTATTTGATACAGGACTAGGAGAAAGTGTCGATTCGCAGTTTGAACAAGACATGCCAGCATTTTTGGTGCCGTTCATGTCCTATCAAAAAGGAAAATCTGTTTTAGCTCAATTGAGAGCAAATTCAACGTTACCAAAACCGAGTAAAATCATTTTAAGTCACGCACACTGGGATCATGTCAGTGGAATTATGGACTTTCCAGAGCTAGATATATGGGTGACTAATGCTGAACGAAATTATATGAAAGAAGAAGGTCCACCGGCTATTTTTCCATCTCAAGTCAGTTCGCCAGACATTAAATGGCGTACCTATTCTTTATCCGCAGATGATTATGCCGGTTTTTCTGATAGCTTAGATATTTACGATGATGGTACGGCGGTTCTGGTCAGCCTTTCGGGTCACACTCCTGGTAGTATTGGCTTATTTGTTAACACTAGAGAAGGAAAAAGATATTTCTTTATAGGTGATGCCGTTTGGAATCTCGATGGACTAGAAAAATCAAGATCTAAATTTTGGATATCGTCCTTCCTTGTTGATCAGGATAAAGAAAAAACAAACGCCATTGTTGCAAAAATAATTGCTTTGGTAATATCAAATCCTGAGTTAATCATTGTTCCTGCTCATGACCGTAGGGCTTGGAAGTAGCTATAAAACTAAATGTAAATTAGATTTTATTATTACAAAATAATTTCTGATATAATGACGGCTCTAATCTAAACACATTTGAAAATCATGCCCAACTTAGTATTCAAACTTAACAGCGTACCCGATGATGAAGCGGATGATGTCCGCCAACTTTTAGATGAAGCTGAAATTAATTTTTATGAAACTGACTCTGGGCGATGGGGATTAGGCTATGCCGCAATTTGGACTAAAGACAAAGATTCACTTGATACTGCCAAAGCGCTAATTAAAGAATACCAATTAAGTCGTTACAATCGAGTGATGGAAGAACACAAAGCAATTGAAGAATCTGGCGAAAAAATATCAAGGTTATCATTTTTCTTAACCTCCCCGGTCCGCTTTTCAATTTTAATATTGTTTGCAGCGCTACTTGCTTACTTTACTGTTATACCTTTCTTTTATTAAACTTTTACAAAATATAAATTAGTAGTAGAAAATATGCAATCTGATCCAGATAAGCTGACAAAAGCTCACAATCAACTCACTCATTCTGAACAAAAAATAGTCGTGTCTCATACTCAACGAGAAAAAGGTGATTGGTTCATTAATTCAATAATGATCGACGATTGTGATATTCCATTTAAATATAAACGCAAAACTAAATACAAAACGTTAAACAAAGGACAAAGAATCAATTTGACTTATTATCCAGAAAAAGAAGTGATCGCGGGATTGGAATTTGAAGTAATGAAGGTTGTTCGTATAAAAATTGCTTAATTTAAAAGTTGTAAAATTTAATACTTAGATTTGAAAAATCATTCCATACTAATATATTTAGGATACTTTTGAATTCTTTTTAACCATGCTTTAATAGCCGGATAACCAGAAAGCTCGAAACCGCCCTCATCTGCTACATGGGTATATCCATAAAGAGAAATATCAGCGACAGTTATAGAGTCGCCTACCAGATATTGAGTTTTAGATAATTGGTCTTCCATAACAGACAATGCTTTGTGACCACCAGATTGTTTTGATTTAAACTCTGCTTGTTTGTCATCAGGCATACCTAAATATTTAGCTATAAACCTTGCAACTGCTATATAGGGCTCATGACTATACTGCTCAAAAAATTGCCACTGTAATATTTTTGCCTTATTAAAAGTATCAGTGCTTGAAAATGGTGTGCCTTCCGACAAATAATTTAATATCGCATTGGACTCAGATAAACAACGACCATCCTCCAGCTCTAAAAGAGGTATTTTACCATTAGGATTTTTATTTAAAAATTCTTGCGTATGAGTTTCTTTTTCCAGAATATTAATATGGATCCACTCATGCTCAATATCTAAAAGGGAACATAACAATTTAATTTTATAACAATTACCCGATTGAATATCTGCATAAATCTTCATGTTATGTTCTCCAGCTTTTAGAGCGCTAGTTTTTGGAGCACCAGTTTTAACGTTCTATTCTCGGACAAGCTATTAACCAACAATTTCAATTAACTCAATATCAAAAACAAGCGTTTCACACGGGCCAATAGAACCACCCGCTCCATTTTCACCATAAGCTAATTCATAAGGAATAGTTAATTTCCATTTTGAACCAACAGGCATTAACTGCAATGCTTCTGTCCAACCGGCGATAACACCATTAACGGGAAACTCAGCGGGTTGACCTCTATCATAAGAGCTATCAAACACGGTGCCGTCAATCAACGTTCCGTGGTAATGAGTCTTAACTTTTGAAGTTAGCGTAGGAATATCACCAGAACCTTCATTAATCACTTCATACTGAAGACCTGAATTTGTCACAGTAACGCCAGATTTCTTTTCATTATCAGCTAAATATTGTTTACCTGCTTCAACTTTGCCTTTAGATTGTTGTTGCTGTTTATTTTTCATTAATTGAGTAACATGTTCAAATGCAGTTTGAATATCTGCCTGACTCACTGCTGCTTCAGCTTTTGAGTATGCATCTTTTAACCCTTGAGCAACCAGGTCGATTTCTAAACCATCAAATGACTGCCCTATAAGTTGTCCGCCCATATTCATGCCAATACCGTATGCTGCTTTTTGTTCTAATGATTCGTACTTGTTACTCATTTAGTTTCCTTATTAGGTTAAATAGTTATTTAGTGGTTAAGTTAAGCTGATATTTTGGTGACTTTTTTGTCGTCTAACACTACGGTCTCAGTTAGATCTGATTCTAATAAAGATTCTGGCTTTCCTTTAATTGCTTTTGATAAAAGGTCTTTGTTTTCTGCGATTAGCATACCAATATTTTCGATTTGCTCTTCACTTAAACCTTTTATTGATTTTTCCATCCATAAACTGACGTTTTCAGCTAATTCCAACATTTTGTCGTAATTATCAGCTGCTTTTTTATCAGTAAATGTTTTTTTAGGATCGCGATCGGACATAAATAAAGTTATCACTGCCATTGGAGTGCTCCCGTTGAGACTTGTTATAAACGAAAAACAATACTACCTATACTAGTAGTGTTTTGCAAGCGTCATATTATGATTTGGTAAAATTGTGGGTTTAAACGAAAGTTAGCTAAACGTTGCAACCAAAGCAGCAAACACCAAATAAATGATTGCGGTACGGTACACTAACTCCATTGTTTCAGTATTTTCATCAACATTCCTTTCTGAAATGCCTCTATCTAAGCTTTGTGCCGCTATCCCCGTTTCTGCTATCAATTGCCAATTATCAGCTAACGCATCGGTTAAATAGTCTTTTACCCGATAGAATCCATTAACAAAATCACCTGTTAATAGAAATAATAAACTGGTTATTCTAGCGGGTATCCAATTAATCCAATGAATAACACTATCCATTAAAGGAGTATGTTCGTCAAACTCGCTTTCTTGGCAATGGTTGGAATAAAGGTGAGCTAAGCGATAAAGTAATGCACCATAAGGTCCAAAAAATATAAACCAAACGATCACGCCAAAATAGCGTATTTGGCTTTCTATCAAAATTTGCCTCGTGGTATTTCTGACTAACTCATCGGCTTCAGGTATATTAACGTCAACAGATTCTTTCGCGTCACCAGATTCTTCATCTTCTTCGTTTTCATTTGTTTCGGTTAGTTTCGCAGACTTTAAACTGGATAGACCCTGGCTATGAATGAATGCAGATTCCACATCATCATTTTCAACCGAGTCAAAATAGGGCTTTAGGCTTTTTTCTAAGCTCTCTGGCCCTAAAGATATAAATAAAATGCAGATTGATATGAGTAAATAGACGAGCCAGTAAAGAACGCCGTCAAATAAATTAACAAAACCCATCAAAATGATTGGCGGTAGTAACAAAATTAATGCGACCCCTCCCCAACTTTCAAAAAAATCTTTATCCGAAAAAATGTCAAATAATTTGTTTTGCATGCTTTTAAACCAACTAAAATCACGGACACCTCTAAAATCATTACCGATTTTGAAGTGGAATTCTAATGCTAAAACAATAATTAGGCTGAGTAAGATCATAGTGATTTAAAAAACCGGATAAGCAAAAGCGTTAGTTTTGCGGTTAATATTATTTGCTGATAATACCTTAAATCCTAATTTCTGTCAGAAACTTTAATTTATAAGGCACAATAAATTTCTGAGACTTAAAGCGAAGCCTTATATCTACTCCAGTCGAACGACTCTCCCAGATCGATTTTACGATTTTGTGCTATTTTTGATTAGGAAAAAATAGGCAATTTCGGACTCCAGAAATTAATTTAAAACTAAGCATATAAATCTCTAGCCGCTTTATTACCTTTTAACCACTTGGTATTAGTTTCATCTTTTTGGTTTTGAGTATTTCGCCAGTCGTCTAGCTTCGCTATCGAGCCGACCACTTTACCAAACGCCTGTTTATAGGTAGATACTGTTGAAACCCAGTGAGCCGGATTGATGCTAAGTCGGATTAATATTGGTTTTAAGTTTTCTGGTATTGCTCCTCGTTTACCGGACCTGATGGCTTTCCCAGTGTAATCGACCAATTCCAAATAACTTTCTCGCTCGATGGGAAGTGCTTGGTCGTTTTTAACGTTTTGTTGACTAAAAGTCTTTAAGTATTTTGGTGAGTTGTCGATATTTTGTGGATTATCTTTTAGTACATTCTTAAGCTTTTTAGAAAGTTTGATATTGTTTTGTTGTTGGTGAGCAATGATATGTTCTTGTATTGAAGTGTGGTTTGAATCTTCTGGTGTTTTAGCGATTTTGGCTCGAATAGGATTCAAGTCAACATACGCCATACAAGCCAGTAATGCCGCTTCATCGGTTAATGCTTGGGATTTAAACCGCCCTTCCCAAAAATGACCTTTACAATCATCTTCCTTATTGGCTTTTCGGGCAATACCTTCATTTAAAGCTCTCATATACCAGCTAATATCTTTCAATCGTTCGCGCCAAATAGGTAAATAGGTGTTCATCGCTTCTTGCTCTTTAATATCAAGCTTAGCACCTTCAATATATCGAATACCAATCGCATTTTTATAGACTTGCACCCACCGTTTAGCCACCTCTTTTTCAGTCAAATTATCAATTAATTCGGCATTCACATGCAAAACCACATGGTAGTGATTACTCATTACCACATAAGCGCAAAGCTCTATTCCAAACACAGTCGTTAAAAACTTCATGCGATTAACAATAGACTGCTTGCGACCATCATAGTTTTTACCGGTTAATGGATCGTCTCCACAAAGCCAAGCCCGACGGACACAGCGATTAATGCAGTGATAATAAGGTGTGTGAGATAAATCAATGAGTTGTTTTCGAGCGATAGTCATTTCAGCGAACCTCTCTTTTTGAAAGAAATTGAGTTTACATTAAGGCGGTTTGAATTTCAATATATGACTGTCCGATTATTTGGTCGTGTGATCTTTTGCCACTGCTTTTTGAGAACTTACCGATTTGAATTTCAATATATGACTGTCCAATTAAGTTCCCCAATTAAGTTCCCCAATTAAGTTCCCCAATTAAGTTCCCCAATTAAGTTCCCCAATTAAGTTCCCAATTAAGTTCCCAATTAAGTTCCCAATTAAGTTCCCAATTAAGTTCCCAATTAAGTTCCCAATTAAGTTCCCAATTAAGTTCCCAATTAAGTTACTCCAATTAAGTTATTACATTAAAAAGAGACGTCGAACTCGTTGGTTTCAAGAAAACGGCTCAACGACAACGACTTTCATTTTGGGATTTTCTTGGCGATCGGATCTATCATAAACAAGAGATCCCGATGCTATCTCAAATGGTTGAAGATAAACTTAAAAAAATTAATGCCACTGCTTTTTGAGAACTTACCGGTTTGAATTTCAGTATATGACTGTCCAATTATGTTATTCCACAGTTAGGATTACACCCTCTCAATATATGACTGTCCAATTATGTTATTAAGGCGGTTTGAGTTTCAATATATGACTGTCCAGTTATTTTGCTTGAATCCTAATTTGGTGTAGCCAATAGATCTTCAATGTACATCAAGATTCTTTGTTCTTCATTTCTAGTGTTAGCATCTGGAAATTCTTGAATATCCAGAAAGAATGTTGAATGGGCTCCGCAGCACTTTTTTCCTAATATAGCACGTTTTTGAACGGAAACAATTTCTATAGATGTTTTATTATCTCCTATTTCATTCAAAATTAGATAAAAAACAGCACTTAATTCTAGTGGTTCATTCTTATACGTATGGTACGGAGAACGCCAAGAGCTTGAATAGCGTTTTAACTTCAAAATACCGCATTTCTTAGAGTTATTGCAATTAGGGTTGTAAAAATACTGTTCATCCGACCTATAGATTGAAAACTCATTTGGTATAAAATTTAAAGTCGCCCCCAAAGGCAACAAAATTTCTTTAAAGGATGCTTGTATTTTGGAGCCATAAAATTTCTTTTCTTCTATGAGGTTCAAAGAATATAGCTTAAGAAGTTTTTTTTCTATCTTAAATCGGCTATCACTAACGATTAATAACTTGGTCGCATAAGGTTTAAACAAATTGTTTCGTTGTTTTATATTTTTAATAGACCCACTGCATGCTACAAGTGTAATGAATACAAATAAAAATATATATTTGTAATTATCATTCAGCATGATTTAACCTCCGTCCCACAAAGCTTTCAATCTGTTTACAGTCGGAACGCTGTACTTTGGCTGGATAGCCGTTCTATAACCTTCTCTTGAAGTTGGAAATGGCCCATGAACAAAAGCTTTATATAGCTGCCATTCTATAGGTTTTCCGCTACTATCTGTATGTACAGGTGAAGTCTGATCCATAATAGGATGTGCGGCCATACCTAGACTAAATAGAGCTTTCAAACGTTGATACTCATTACCATTTTTATTACTCTGAAAAATAGCCATATTCTCTTCAATGAAACTGCCCATTTCAGTACTGACACACTGATTGTCACACTTCTCACTAGTCATTGCATGTTTAAAAGAGTTTTCAGCACTTTGATCATCATCAACTGTTCTACTACCTCCTTCAATAAATGCTTGTTCTAAAGCTGAGACACTTTCACCGTAAGCTTTTTGTAGAAACATGTTATGCGCTTTCGTTGCCCAATTAAGAGAATATTGAAAAGCTCCTGTAACTGCCCCATTTGCAAACTTCCCTCCTGAAACAACCGATGCGGTTCCAGATATCACAGCTGATTTTATTGCATTGCCAATGTTTATTTTAGAAGAAACAAAACTGCTCATTGTTGCTTTTGTGAAACCGGCCGAGAAAAATCCATGACCAAATTTTCCGCCCTGTTTTACGGCGATTATCCCTCCAATGGCCGCATGAGTTGCAATAATAGTTGATATTTGTCCAGAGGTTAGAAAATTTCCGCCATAGTTCTTCAACTTACTCAGCAATTTCAAATTTTTAGTGGAAACAATATTTTGTATATTCGAGAGTTGCATACTATCTGCAAGTACTGAAACAGCGCCGAATAGACCCCCACTTAAAGCCCCAACTTGAGCCCCTCTTAAAGATCCAGTTGCTATACCTCCTGCGACAAAACCAGTAACAGCACCTCCCAAAATCGCGCTATTAAAATACGTTGAAGCCCAAGGTCCCATATAAAACGAAACGGCTATTGACGCGATCGTCCGCCAATGTTTCTTTACAGCCCTAAAAATCTTCTTAAAAAAGAACCCACTCGGATCCGTCATGCTCAGCGGATTATTCAGAACATAGCTATACCGATTATAATTCTGAAAGTTCCCCGGACTCTGAATATTCGGATCAGCCTGCATAAACCGGCCAATATTCGCATCATAAATGCGACCATTCATATGAATGATATCTAAACCATCAATATGCTCATGACCAGTATACCCCCGATTAGTCGGCTGGTTAAAGGTCATATTTAAAAAGCTAGGGGTCTGATAAATTTTGGTTTGCTTGCCCCAAGGATCGTAAGTGAATTGTTGAACCACGCTACCGACTTTATCCGTCACAGAAATAGTACTTCCAAGATGGTCTTTATGAAGATAGTTTTCTGCATCCGTTCCATCACTTCGATCCGTTATGACAATATTACCGATGGTGACTTTGTGCTCGGTTAAGGTTGATTTTCCGCCACCGGTGCGATGGATTTTCTCATATGCGCCAATATACGTATTGTAATAATGAGCGTAAACGCCGCTTTCTGTTCGTCTATCGCGTTTATAATAGCGGGCACGATTGGCAGCATATTCAAATTCTGAATAAGTAGTACCTTTTGTTATTCTGTCAACTTTGTCAAAGCTGTGGTAGGTGAAACTTCGTCCAGTGCCATCACTGGTGATATTTCCATTATCGTCATAACTCATGCTGTAGTTTGAGCTACCTGCTGGGGCATTGGTTGTAGAGGCTAATCGATTTTTCTTAGTTGAATCGTAAGAATAGTTTCCTACTCCATATTTGTAAGTGAGATTTCCCCAGTTATCATAATTGTAGTTTTGATCAGTTTTAAACGCGGTTGTGAGATAACTATTATCGGTAATACTGACGTTCCGATAATCCAATCGATTCAAATTGTCGTAGGTAAGGGTTTCATTCCAATCGGTATAGCCTTTATCTTCAAATTCATGCCGACGATAGCTGATATTTCCATTATTATCATACTGATAAGTTAAATAGTGTTTATTAGCGCCGTTTCTGTTGATCGAATGATTAGTTACTCGACCATTATTGGATTGATAGCTAATGTTTTCAATAGCGCCATTGGCATAATTCACATTGGTGACCTGACCATAGGCATTCATTGATGTAATGTCTTGGTAAACTCGACTGCCATTTTTGATTTGATCTAAATACCCGTTTTGATACACATTTTTAATGACTAAGTCATTCGGATAAGTGATCTCGTCAACACGTCCATCAGCATCAAACGTACTGCTGGTTGTATAAGTTCCATTGCTATTAGCATTAATACTTTGAATTCGAACATCGGTTCGATCGACCCTACCATTTGAGTCATAAAAATAAGTTTTACGATGGTGCTCGTTGTTGTAAGAGCTACATTGACTAATGCTTCGGTTAGCATTATTAAATATTTTTTCGTTATCTAAACGGCCGTTTGTACTATTGTAATTCCAACAACTAGTACCCGATGGTTCATAGCGTCTAACCAACCTTCCAGCATCATCATAATCTAAATAGCTGATTTGATTTTTGGCGTTGGTTTGCTCTACTAACTCATCAAAAGCATTATATTGATAATTCCAAATGCCTTTGTCTTTATCATTGGTTTGAGTTTTATGGCCGTAGTCATCAAAGGTATTAATCACTTGCACATAGGCAGCGCCAACCCCGCCCGAATACAAATTAACTTGTAATAGATTGCCGTAAGCATTGTAGTCATAACGAAGCTCACTGCCTTTGGCATCTTCCGTTTGATCTAGCTCCCCTTGCTCGTTTTTCCAAGAATAACTGGCATTACCTTTTGCATCGGTAAATTTGGTTTTCAACCCATAATAATCGGTATAAATATTAGTGCCATCAGGGCGTTTAACTTGGATCACACGTCCATATAAATCATAAGTAGGCTGGGTGTAAAAACTGCTCGTTCCAGTACTCGGCTCATAACTTTTATCCCCACGACCTTGAATGTCATAGGTGTTTCTTACAATGTTCCAACCGCCCGCAAAACTCTTCACTCTCGATTCAATTTGACGACCAAATGTATCAAAATAAGCACGGCTTTCTGGTGCGCCATTTTTGCTAGTTTTTACTCGATAATGTGCGCCCGAACCATCGCAAGCAACAGCGCTACACAAATCATAATCGATTTCAGTATCGCTTCCGCCAGGACTAGTACTTTTAATCGTTCTTCCCCAGTCATCCATGGTTTTAGTTTGGGTAATATTATTGACCGTGGTGGCGAGTGTAGTAATTCGCCCAGTTGGCGAATTAGCTGAACCGTTATTGTATAAAAAATCCGTTTGGATACCGGCGGAATCTAAAGTGTAATCAATCAGCCGACCATTACTACCATAAAAACTCTCCGCTATTCGGTTTTGAATATTGGTACTATTGGTGTTTTCAGCATTTTCGTCACCGGTTTTAGTGACTTTAATTTTGTTTCCAAATTGATCGTAATCATAGGTAGTGGTTAACGGAAGGGACGTTTGAACAATACTGGTGTGAAGCATTCCTCTGCCAGTTGAATGATTTTTGTCATAATAAGTAAAATCGGTGGTTCGACTAATGCCGATATTACCTCTAGTTTTGGTCACTTCAGCGCTTTTTAAACGCCCCATTCTTTTATCCCAATTGGTGCCAGTAAATTCGTTATCTGTGACGGTTATTAAGGAATTGCTATCATTATGATCGCTTACGATAACGGAGCTATCGGTTAAGTTTCCATAGAGATCATAGGTAAAATCGCTGACTGTTTTATTGATTTGATACAACACATCATCCGAGCCAACCGACGACGATAATTCAATACTGGATTCGATATAAGGGAAATACTGTCCATTAGTCGTGGTTTTATCCGCCAATACATTGCTAGCATCCGAAATAATTCTGCCATCACTCAGTGTTTGTTGAGTGGCTAACGGCATACCAATAAAAGGGAAAGTTTGGCTATAGTTTGATTTAGTTTCTATACCCGTTTGATCATCAATGGTTTTGACTAACTCAAAACCAAGCATGCCTCGGCCCTGTCGATTGACTAAAAATCCGCCATATTGATAACGAATTCCTACACTATCACCAGAGGCATTTGTGTCGCTAGAGACATGTGCCACTAAACTCATACCGCTCATCGGACTAAACGTGGTGGTATCAAGATCCGCATCGGAGGTATTAAACAGATAGACACTAGCATTAGTCATGGGACGATAAAAAATATCAGTTTTGATCCCAAACCCATTAGTGATTATATTAATCGCGTATTTGGGTTTACCTGAGCGAGGGGCATAATCAACGGTCCATAAGGTGCCGTTTTTACCCTGCAGTAGATCTAATTTTCCATCACCATCAACATCGCCAAACTGATAAGCCGCATCACTTTTTTTGGTGATTTTTCCGCGAAAAGAATAAGCAATACTCAAATCAGTGTCGTACTGACTAACATAAATATTCCAATTGGTATTGCTAGTCGCCTTTAAAAATTCAACCGCACCATCGCCATTTAAATCAATAAAATAACTTTGGTTTTTGTATGTGTCGGTCGTACTACCAACATTCAAAACTTGACTAGCAAGAAACCCTTGACCATCAGACAATCGATAAGACCAAACACTGCCAGAGCTGTATAGCAACAAATCAGTCAGACCATCACCATTTAAATCAGCCACCCGAGCGTCTTCATAGTTACCTAAACTTTGCGCTTGGATAAGAGATGTACCCGTGGATGTATATAATCGCCAACCGGTGTTAGAAAAAGTGCTCCAAACACCGCCTTCTTCATTGACGCATTCCCAAGAGTTTAAGGCATAAATTGTTGTAGAGCCTACTGTGCAGGTAGAGCCACTATCAGTGACATGGATAATTAAATCACTGCGACCATCACCATTGACATCAATGCCTGACGCATTTTTCATATTAGCAGTATTTTTCTCTATGGTACTGTTCAAGACTAATCCTGAATTAGCACTGTTAAAACTAACCAATTGTGCACCGACAGCAAAAGAGCCACCATTATTCTTATACCAATCAATTGCGCCACCATTTTGATAGACAATATCTTCTAAACCATCGCCATCAATGTCCATAATTTGCGCTTTACCTAACAAACCTTTCGCTTTTCTACCAAGATTCAAAACTCTTAGGTCGCTAGTCGTCGCTATTTGCTCACAAATTTCGCCGGGTATGATTCGTTTTATTGAATATTCTGGTGTAGATTGTCTACTTTGAATAATGCCACCACCACCGCCTGGCGGTGTCCAACAAACATTTTCATAGGTGGTGTTCTCTTCAAATGAAACAATGTACCAGTTAGCCGTTTCTGAGCTGGCAACCAGTAAATCTCTTTTTCCGTCACCATTGTAATCAAGATTTAATAAATATTGAGCGTTCTCATCACCAATGGAGGTTAAAGTTCGTTTTTCAAAATAAGTTGGCCCAAATGCCACTTTATAGTAACCACTTTGCGTATAAATAATATCGGTATAACCATCACCATTCATATCCATTGATTGATTGGTATAGACACTACTTCCACTCAGCGAGGTATTACGCTTATTACCAAATGGGTTGTAATCTGAACTTACGGTGACATCCCAACACTCATCCTCATCACCCGGATCGCCCTCCTCACAATATTCTTGTGTGGTCGATGAAGCCAATACTGGTTTATGCCAATCAAAGGTAGTAGCAGGATAACAATCGTATTTGTCTGCATCGGTACATTCTTGAATACTTTCGAGGGTGTAATTTTCTTCTGCTTTAGTCGGTACAAAATAATTCAAAGAGTAATGATGAATCACCTGTCCGTCTAAATAAACATTGATACTGTTAAGAATTTGATCTTGTTTGGTGGCACTGCCTGACATATAACCACTGCGAATAGCAGGCGTTGTTTTAGTGCCGTAAACCATTTTGGCATAGGCATACGGCTTTTGACCGTTATTCACATTACCGGTGTAGCTCACTCGGTTAATATTCGCGCTACCATCACTTTCATTGTATTCAAAAAGAATATAATTACCGCTCACATCTTTGATGGCTTTTAATAAATAGGCTTGCGCGATGGAGCCGGTTGCTCGTCCATTCGGTTCAATAAATGCATCAATACCAATGTCGACGATTTCTTCAATATTTAGCAGTGTAACCGCATGCTCACCAACCACACTATCAACATAACCATAGTATTTAACTTCACCCGCTTTGGTTTCAACGGTAAATCCAAGAGGCCCACTGTCTGAAGCATTACCATGCAACTCCACCTTGGCAAAACTATCAATCTCGGTGTAATAAATCGCTCCATCTTGACCGTGAGTGCCTGAATTTTTGATTAGGCGCTGACCATCAAGGCAAAATTGATCATTACTGGATAATTCAATCCCTGAAATGACGCCATCTTGGGCGATAGTTTTAGGGCAACGAGAAATAGCTGAGCCAAAAGATAATCCCCAACCAATTCCCATAACACCATCACCCCCTTGACTAGAGTAACCGAGAGAAATTTGAGGCGTAACACCAGAAGTGCCAGAGGGTAGGCTAATGGGAATTGAATAGGTTGCCGCGCCTTGCTCGCTTACTCGAAAACTGCCAGCAGTGACACCATTGGTTTCTTCAGCAGTAACGTTTAATGAAAATAATACATAAAAAATCAAGGTGAAAGCAGAGGCGAAACGAAACATATAAAGTCCTTTTGTTTTGCTATGGTAGTGTTGAATAAGGTCGTGTTGAATATTATTAGTGCAAGTGTTTGAAAACTGGAAAACTATGGCATAGTTCTTGAAGGGGGGGGCAAGCGATAATACGATTTACTTTGTTTTATTGTGACGCTGGTCTCATTACGAGAAACACTAAAACAAACAAAATCAATTATTTGTTTTAGTTTACTATTAAAAAGTTGTTACAAAAAAATGACTAAATTGATTTTAAATATCGGCACCAATCAAACGATTCACCCGGATCGGTTTTACGATTTGGTGCAATATCTGAATGGCCACAAATTTGTTGCTTGGTTATCTTAGGATAGGTTTTCATCAATGATTTTGTCACTTGAACGAGGCTTGTATACTGTAAATCACTGTATTCAATGTGATCGGTCCCCTCAAGCTCAATCCCGATAGAAAAGTCATTACATTTCTCGATGCCTTTAAAGTTTGATACACCGGCATGCCAAGCGCGCTTATTAAAATCAACAAACTGCACAATTTCGCCATCTCGGCGAATAAAAAGGTGAGATGAGACTCTTAACTCTGCTATATCATGAAATGATGAATGTTGACTAACATCAATACAACCTGCGAAAAAGTCCAGAACATGACAATTTCCAAACTCGCCTGCTGGTAAGCTAATATTATGAATCACTAAAAGAGAGATAACGGTTGGATTTGGACGCTCATCAAAATGATCACAAGCTGACAAGGTTGCGTTAGACAGCCAACCATTTTCGATTTTGGAATCAGTATAATTAAAACGGGAGCTTTCTGTGTTACTTATTTTAGCTCTTTTGGTTTTTTTTGCTATTTTGGTTTTTATGCTTCAGCCTTCATATTCCGCAGATTTGAGATAACAGACTCTAATGCTCGATCAAATAAAGCATCATCATCAAGAATCTTTAATTTTTCTAATTGCAGTGTAACACACAAGTCATGGGTCAAAAATTCAGCCATTTTCATACCACTTCGGTTTACAAAAATGTATTTTCCTGTTGATGCAATTCTTGCAGCTAGCTTACAACGCTTAAACTCATCATCAATCATTAGCTCGACCCAACTGCCCGCTCTTAGCTCTTCTACTCTTTCTCTAATTTCAGCATTTATATGAATAGGTTCAGAGGATACGCCTGTCTCTACATTTCCAGTTTCAGCTTTTGAAAACCCTATGTCTTCTATAACAATCTCTTCAAATTGAATATCCTTTTCAAATTCAACACTCTCTTCCTCCACGTCCCGTATGTTTTCTACTGTGCTAGCCGACGTTTCTGAAGAATTAGCCTCAATTTCTGCATTTTGATCATCAATTTCCGCTAAGTCTTTTCCACTTAAACCGATAGAGCTATCTATATCGATCGCAGGAAGTCTTAAAATTTCTTCTTTTGGCTTATTATTAATATACTCTCGAGCATCCTCAATTATGTTGCGATGCCTAGATTCTAATTCATCTAAAAGACGTGTAGCTTCTATTGGTGAAATTGATATAGCTTCAATATCTTTACGTAAGCCTTTTACCAAAATAGGCACTTTGCTGGTTAGTTTCTCTAGGCGCTCGGCCGTATTAATTGGCTGAACACTCCAGATCAATAATTTTGCAATTCTTACATGTCTTTTCCAGCTGTCTTTATTTTCTTGTAAACGATCTAATAATAAGGTGTGAGAACAAACACTTTTTAGTATTGATTTAGCTATTTCAGGTACTTGAAATCCATCGCAAATAGCTTGTAATTTAACATTCACTTCACTTCGTGCTGTTTCAGATTTGGCCTTGCCTATTTCAGCTTCTTTGGTTCTTTTTTCTATAATATTAGACTTACGTTCATTCAGCTTTTTAAACTCTAAAAAGTCTTCTAATAAATTATCAAACAAAGAAACATCATCGCTAAATTCATTGATGATAATGTCGGCTATTTCTGAAATTTTCACAAACATCGAATTAGTGGTTAGTTCTTTTGAATCTAAAGACAAACCCGCTCGTGCTAGTTCATTTAACAATGCTCGGGCAGGATGTTTTCGATTAGAGAAAAATGACTTATCCACAAGACCCACCTTTAACATGGGGATCTGTAGTCTTGCAATCACACCTTTGAGTTCTGAGCTAAGGTTTGTATCTTCCAATATAAAATCAAAAAGCATAGACACAATATCAATCATATCTTCGTTATATTGACCTAACGCTCCTTGCTCAACCGCCGATTTTAATTCCGGCATTTGCTGACCAATTGACGCTCTCAAGTCAACATTAGATAAAGGTTGTGCAGACAATACGTTATTTGCAATGGAGTTTTGCAATTGGTTTATTTGTAAACTAGAAAGTGCAGAAATCAATTGTTGAGTATCGACGGGCGGAATAGGTTGTGAATTGGTCGACGAATTCATCAAAGGAATACCGGTTCCTTCCTGCAGACTAATTTGTTGRTCYGTYACACGCCKATCTGACATCAACTGYTGGAGWACATTCCAAACRCCCGCTTGATCRTTRYTAAGCSYWRGTGAATTATCATAAACTTGGTTTGCCGGTTGATCTTGTATATTTGGTATTTCCGCTTGAAAATTGCCTTGTGCTAACTTTTGATTTTCAGGCGAATAATTATTTTGTTGATTAGCTATTTGTCTTGCACGAGCATTAACTTTTGCTTGCTCTTGAATCTGTGATTTAAGGTCAGGTAGAATACCTTTTTCAATAAAAAATGCATTAACTTCAGCATACACATCTTCCAATTCAATAATAACACTCCGATCAAATAATTTATAGATGACTAACAACGATGCGATATCTAAATCAAGTGTTTGTGTTGCTGTACGAAACGCATCACAAATAAAGACTGGCTCTAAAGGATTATTTTCTTCATCTATGGTTTGATCTGCGATTAAGGTGTCTATTCTGACACGAATATGTTCCAGAGCATCTTGATTAGCTGTTTTTGCTTTGTTAACCATGCTATCGGTAGCAATATTTTCTTCTAAATCATCATCTTTAACTAATGCTATATTTTCAAATGAAAGAGTTTCTACATTATCGTAGTTTTCATCTTGGTTATCTAAACGACCCAAAGTTTGCTTAAAGTTATTATTTAACTCTTGCTTAAAACAACTAATCAATCCTTCGCGTTTAACTCTTAATAAACGCATCGCGTCAAACTGAGCATTGTTATAGCTATTTTCCGCCATATCAAATAATCGATCATCGGCAGTATTGAGCATTGTGATCAACTTAATTTCAAGTTGACTTACAAACACATTCTGAATATTTTTAATTAAAACCGGCAACGAGCGGTACTCCGTCGGTGAATCATTGCGAGAACTTTCATTTCCAAAACGACTCGCAGAAAAATGAACTACATGGCTTCTACTGCTCACTAAAAAAACCTCAAATATAAACGGATACAAATAAATTAGGGTTTAACCGAAATCCTCATTTAAAACATGAGAGATAACACCCAGCTTTACACTCTTATTTGTAATCCATTACAGAGATTTATAAGCATCTAATTAACTATAGACTAAAACGCGGATAAGAACCGAAAGGGTCACTGCCTTACTTTATTGTAGAATAAGATTTCCCTTCACCACATTTATAGCCTATTAAATTGACCTGAATTGTGACCAATTGCACAAATACTCATATTACATCTTAGCCTTTAGATGTAACCAACAGCATTGTGAAATACATCGCAAAGTCTTTAACTTTTTAATCACTTTTAGTTTTCTACAATAAAACTATAGTGATCGACTAAATTCAATCAATTACCTACTAAATATCGGCCTAATAATCATTTACTTGATAGGTAAAAATTAAAAGAAAACCTAGAATCAAATAGAGTTCATTTGCTAATATAGGATTTACTTATTCATCATCAACGATAACTAACCTGTGCTAAATTATTCTTTCGACCTTAACCTACAAACCGAAATAACTAATAGTTGCAGAAATGCACTTATGGAGGATTTAGGACTAAATATTACGGATCCGGCACTAGAAGTTTCGACAATATTTGAAAAATTGGATATTACCGCTAATTTGATTCCAGCTTCAACCCAAGCCAAAGCACGCTTAATTAGTCGAGAAAACGGTATTTTGTGTGGGCAAGCTTGGGTTGAAAAGACCTTTGCTCTTTTAGAACAACCGCAATATCAAAATTTATCCATCAAGTGGTTAATCAATGACGGAGAAATAATAGAAGCCAATGATGTCGTTTGCGAAATAGCAGGTAATGCTCGACAAATATTGACTGGCGAGCGCACCGCTATGAATTTTCTACAATCACTTTCTTCAACGGCAACCTTGACCTCGAAATACATCAACGTTATGAATTCTGCAAACTGTAAACTTTTAGACACCCGTAAAACGATCCCAGGAATGCGTTTTGGGCAAAAATATGCAGTAAAAACAGGTGGTGGACAAAATCACCGGTTTGGCCTTGCCGACGCTTTTTTAATTAAAGAAAATCATATTATGGCATGTGGTGGCATTAATAAAGCGCTAGAAACTGCGATTAAAAATCATCCTGATAAATTACTAGAAATTGAAGTTGAAAACATTGATGAGTTACAACAAGCTATAGATGGAAAGGCTCAAATAGTGATGTTAGATAACTTTAATAATGAGAATTTAGCTAGAGCAGTCGTTTTAGTGAGTCATTCAAAATACCAACCTAAGCTAGAAGCTTCTGGAAATGTTAACTTGCAAACGATTGAAGATATCGCAAAAACAGGGGTTGATTTTATTTCAGTTGGCGCTCTTACCAAGGATATAAAAGCGCTTGATTTGTCGATGAGAATTACTTTGATWKARWKYTWAKWTSAWTTTWWCKWTTYYMKMYCWMAATCAATTTCAATCTTAAACCGTTTTTTGTAGATCTTCTATCACCGCGGCTAAAAATCTAGCCGCTTCGCCACCGGTACAGGCTCTATGATCAAAAGTTAAAGAAAGAGGCAACATTTTGCGATTTTCGATGCCTTTTGCCGTCAATTTCAGCTCATTTCTAAAACGTCCTGTGCCCAGTATCGCCACCTGAGGCGGAGAAACTACCGGTGAACCATAACGCCCTGCAATCGAACCAAAATTAGACAAAGTGATTGTTGCACCTTGTTGATCTTCTTGCTTCAAACCTTTCGATTCAATTTTTTGACGCAATTCTTGCACTCTGGCTCTCACTTGAGTGGCATCTTTTGTATCTGCATGATGAACTACAGGAACATACAGTCCATCGGGTGAATCTATCGCAATACCTACATGTACATTAGGATGAATTAGTCGTTCAAATTTTTCACCATCAAACCAACAATTAAGGGCTGGCTCAATTTTAGAGGCAAAAACAAGCGCTCTTACGTAACGAGCTAATGAATCTTGTTTTGGCCAAGTAGTAATATCAGCATCTTCCATAAGTGTTGTAGGAACAACGGTTGCGTGAGATTTTGCCATTCCCATCGCCATTGCCCGTCGTACACCTCTAACAGTTTGAGGTTCAACACTGACTTGTACGGTTGGCAATCCACCGGTTCTTGAAACTATTGGCGCGACTGTTAGTGCAGGTGCTGAAAAAGATGCGGGTTGCTTAGCGCCATAATTATTTAGAGCTAGATCAACATCCGATTTAGTAATCGTTCCTTTTTTACCGGTTGCCACACAATTTGAAAGAGCGACACCTAAACGATGAGCATGTGCTCTAACCGCTGGAGATGCTTTAAAATCTAGCGGGTTTTCGTTACTGTTATTGTTGTTCGTTATTGGAGCTGAAGCAATGTTAGGTGAAACAGCGTTAGCTGATTTTGTACCAATTAACTTACCATCTTTTTTCGCTTGCTTCACATCAGCTTGAGAGATATCACCATTTTTTCCTGTGCCAGTCACTTGTGATAAATCAACTTTTAACTTTTTAGCTAACGCTTTTATAACCGCACTGGCAGATTCAGTGACGATTTGATTTCCTACTTGCACAGCACCTACAACGGTCGCCGCATCCGCCGGTTTATCGTCTTGCTCTTCTACACTTGGTTGGGCTGTATGGTTGGCTGATACGCCCGAACCGAAAGTAACCAAAGGTGCGCCGACATCAATCACATCGCCCGCTTGACCATGTAATTTAGCTACTTTTGCGGTAAATGGCGATGGTACTTCAACCACCGCTTTCGCCGTTTCCATTTCTACCATCGGTTGATCTAAGGTTAAATCATCCCCTTCGGAGACTAACCATCTAACGATTTCCGCATCGGGTAGACCTTCACCCAAATCAGGTAAAGTAAATATTTGTACATCAGAGTTCGTCGCTAATTCAGTTCCCGCTGAATCAGATTGCTTAGATTCACTCGTCTTTGAAGTTTCTGACTTGACTACTTGGCTGGAACTATCAGTATCACCATCAAATTCAACTAAAACAGACCCAACAATAATCACTTCGCCTTCTCGACCACAGAGTTTTGTTATTACGCCTTTATAAGGTGATGGAACTTCCACAACCGCTTTTGCCGTTTCCATTTCAACCATAGGTTGATCAAGTGCCACTAAATCGCCTTCTTTTACTAACCAACGAACGATTTCCGCATCGGGTAAACCTTCCCCTAAATCGGGTAATTCAAAAGTTCTCATTTGTACTCCACAATTCGTTTAACTTCTTCGATAATGTGCTCAATTTTCGGCATGTATTGTTTTTCTAAGCGATAGTATGGGATCACTATATCATAGCCCGATACACGGCCAATTGGTGCCAGTAAACTCATTAAACTTTTTTCCGCCACTTCAGCCGCAATCTCAGAACCGATTGCTCCAGCTTTAGGTGCCTCCTGTACAATACAAAGTCGGCCTGTTTTTTCAACAGACTCTAAAATTGTATCAATATCTAAAGGACTTACAGTTGCTACATCGATTACTTCTGCGCTGATCCCTTCTTTCGCTAATATTTCTGCGGCTTGTTTTGTTTCGTGAAGCATCGCTCCCCAACTCACTAAAGTGATATCAGTACCCTCTCTATCTACAAAACAAACACCCAATGGGTACTCTTCTCCATTATCTTCGATTTCATGTTTTTCAATACGATAAACTCTTTTTGGTTCAAGGAATATAACCGGATCAGGATCTCTAATAGCGGCCAACATTAAACCATAGGCTCTAGAAGGGTTAGATGGGATCACCACTTTCAAACCAGGGATATGCGCAAAAATCGCTTCGGTACTTTCTGAATGATTTTCTGGCGCGTGAATTCCACCACCAAATGGCGCTCTAATCACCATCGGCAACGTTAATCGACCACGTGTTCGGTTACGCATACGAGCACAATGGGAAATAATATGATCCGCAGCTGGAAAAATAAACCCCATAAATTGAATTTCAGCAATCGGCTTCATCCCCTGTGCGGCCATACCAATCGCAATACCGGCAATCATAGCTTCAGCCAAAGGCGTATCAATGACTCGTTCTTTACCGTACTTTTCTTGTAATCCGTCGGTCGCTCTAAAAACACCGCCGTTGATTCCTACATCTTCTCCAAAAACAACAACCTCTTTATCAACACCCATTTCGTGAGAAATAGCCATATTGACGGCTTCAATTAATGTAATAGTTTTTACGGGATTGGCTTTCATTATTTTGCACCTCGCTCAATCGCTATCTCTCTTTGGAGCATGGTTCTTTCTGGTAATTCTTCGTATAAATAGTCAAACATTGCTTCTGGTGGATCAACCGGGGTGTTCAAATAATTATCGACGGAAGTTTGTACTTCTGCGGCTAACTCTTTTAACATTAATTCTTCTTCTGATTTGCCCCAGACATTTTTACTTTCTAAATATTTTCTCATTCTTAGGATAGGCTCTTTTTCCCAACCTTCATCTAGCTCCCCTTCAGGGCGATATCTTGTCGCATCATCCGCAGTGGTATGATCGCAAAGTCTTAAACTAATGCATTCTATAACCGTTGGTCCGCCACCATTTCTGGCTTTTTCAGCGGCTTTATCTGATGCATCTTTCACCGCGATAACATCATTGCCATCCACTTGAATACAATCAATTCCAGCACCGATCGCTTTTTGCGCATAGGTTTCACAATTTGTTTGAATTTTGCTTGGAACGGAAATAGCCCATTGATTGTTGTTAATAATAAAGACAACACCCAAATTCCATATTCCCGCAACATTTAGCGCTTCATAAAAATCGCCTTGCGAGGTTCCACCTTCTCCAATTTCGGTAAATACACAACGTTTTTCACCGCGCATTTGCATTGCTTTGGCTACACCAGTGGCATGTAATGACTGAGTTGCGATAGGTACGGCGATAGGGAAATCTTCTTTAGCGACTTTATAGTCACAACCCGCTTCATATCCGCCCCAATATTGCAGCACTTCTTCCATTAAAATTCCATGTTGAACCATAGACGCCTGTCCGCGGTAATATGGAACAAGCACATCATCTTTTGTCATTGCTGCGCCAAATCCAACACCGATAGCTTCTTGTCCGGTAGCTGCTGGATACGTTCCCATCTTGCCAGTTCTTTGCAATGCATAGGCTTTTTGATCGAGAAGCCTGATTCTATTCATATCTCGATATAATGAAATAAGATTATCAAGATCGTGTGCGAAAGCTGGCGGAACGTCATTGCTGATAAAAGCGCCTTTTTCATCCATATATTGCAAATATTTAATTTCGAATCTTGCTACTGTCTTCAAAGCCAATTCTCCTTTTTTCTAACTATAGTCAATCGATGCAAACCTACTAGGAGCTTGTCCGAGAATGGTCGCTTCAAATGATTTGATTTAAAGACCTTCACCCCTAACTATATCCGATTATAGTGAATACTATAGATATAAACAGGCGAAAGTAGTTTTGAGCGCATGATACGGATTTAGATGCTTTATGTATAGTGAATTCACTTCATTTAGCGTTTTTTCAGCTTGTTTTTAACGAAATTAACAACATTTAGTGACTATTAAAACATTTCTGGTCTTACCAGCCCGCTAAGTACTTGAAGGTAAAGCGTCACCTATCAAATGAAGTCGAGCAAAACTTCGATCTACTGTCATTTAGATCAACTGATTGCTACACTTAGACCTATAAAATCAATTTTAAAAATAAGAATTCATCAATGCCTAAGCCAATGCTTGAAGTTAAAACAAAATATCGAAAAGATTATCGAGTAAGCCAGTTTTTAATCAAACAAACTCGCCTCGACTTTCAGCTCTATGACGATCATGTCATTGTGGTATCTGAGTTATCCCTTTATAGAAATACTAAAGACCAACAAGAGCAATTACAACCGCTAGAACTTAATGGTGTAGAAATAGAATTACTTGAATTGCATATAGATGGAGAAAAAATTAACGCTGATGAATATCATGCGCACGCTAAAGGCTTATCGATTTATAAAGTCTCCGACAATTTTATTTTAAAAGCCAAAGTTAAAATATTTCCACAAAAAAACACATCATTAGAAGGTCTGTACACATCTAATCAAAAATTTTGTAGTCAATGTGAATCTGAAGGATTTCGTAAAATCACATATTATTTAGACAGACCGGATGTTATGTCAGAATTTTTTGTTCGAGTAGAAGCTGATAAAGAACAATATCCGCTACTTCTATCTAACGGAAACCCCACCAAGAATGGAACTCTAGATAACGGTAGGCATTTTGTGGATTGGCACGACCCTTTCCCTAAACCAAGTTATCTTTTTGCTTTAGTTGCTGGGGATTTGGATTGTTTAGAGGATAATTTTATTACATGTTCTGGCCGTAATATTTTACTGCAAATTTTTGTAGATAAAGGGAAACTCGATCAGTGTGATTTTGCTATGCAAAGTTTGATCAACGCGATGAAGTGGGATGAAGAAAAATTTGGTCGAGAATATGATTTAGATCGTTATATGATTGTAGCAGTTGGCGACTTTAATATGGGCGCAATGGAAAATAAAGGATTAAACATTTTTAACACTGCTTATGTTTTAGCTAACAAAAAAACCGCAACTGATAGAGATTTTGAAGGTGTGGAATGTGTGATCGCTCACGAATACTTTCACAACTGGACTGGTAATAGAATTACTTGCCGAGATTGGTTTCAACTTAGTTTAAAAGAGGGTCTTACGGTTTATCGTGACCAACGTTTTAGTGAAGATATGCAGTCACAAGCCGTACAAAGAATCGAGCAGGTTAAAATTATTCGCTCCGCTCAATTTGCAGAAGACTCGGGGCCAATGGCTCATGCAATAAGACCAGATTCTTATATAGAAATGAATAATTTTTATACGGTAACGGTTTACAATAAAGGTGCCGAAGTCATTCGTATGATGAACACTCTGCTTGGTGAAGAGGGTTTTAGGAAAGGTATGGATCATTATTTTGAAACCCATGATGGCAACGCGGTTACCTGTGAGGATTTTATTGTTTCTATGGAAACCGCAAATGATGTTGACTGGACATTGTTTAGAAATTGGTACCGTCAAGCAGGAACGCCAACGGTTTCTATGAAATTAGATAAATTGCATGATAAGCATATTAGACTTTCATTTAATCAATCATGCTCAACTACACTTTCAACTACATCTGGACAGGTGAAAAAAGAACCGTTCATGATCCCTGTAACCATTGGATTTGTTGATCAAGATGGTAAACCCGCACAGTTTAAGCAGAAAGATGATAATGAACTTCAATCGCAAGCGCTTTTAGTCTTAACGGAAAGCAATCAAGTTTTCGATTTTGAACTACAGAAGAATAATGTCATTCCATCAGTATTCAGAAATTTTTCTGCTCCGATTATTTTCGACTTCAAATACAGCCAAAAACAATTAGGAATTTTGTTCGCCAACGATCCCGATCCATTTAATCGTTGGGATGCGGGTCAAAAATTAATGACTAGCATTCTGAATTCTAAAGCTGAAGAAGTTTCAACTGATGAGTTAAAACTTTTAGTCAATTCTTTTAAAAATATTTTATCAGATCAATCACTAGATCATTCACTTAAAGCGTTAGCATTGCAATTGCCCGATCAAAACACCCTCATTGCGAACAGTATTTCAATTAATCTCGATCGTTTATTTAATAAAACCAAGCAACTAAAATCCTATATAGCAAAATCATTAGATGAAGAATGGTTAAGAACTTATACGAGTTTAAATAATGAGTTGCA
Organism: Kangiella sp.; assembly: GCA_002733465.1. Lineage (GTDB taxonomy): Bacteria > Pseudomonadota > Gammaproteobacteria > Enterobacterales > Kangiellaceae. The sequence goes on along the minus strand of NVVT01000019.1, from coordinate 17,166 downwards.
AAACTCACTCAATGAAAATAAAGGGGATTCTGGAAAACGATGGCTGAAAAACATAGCTTTAAATTATTTATTAATTAGCAATGAAAGTAAATATTTTGAGTTGGCAAGAAAACAACAAAACAGTGCTAACAATATGACCGATGAAATTAGTGCTTTACAACTTATTGCCAAAACAAACCAGCCATCTAAAGCCATTCAAGTTGATCATTTTTATGACAAATGGTCGAATGAAGAATTAGTTTTAGACAAATGGTTTAGTGCGCAAGTTATGGTGGATAATGATGATGCAGTGAATCAAGTTAAAGAATTATTCCAGCATGATAAGTTTTCAATTAAGAACCCTAATAAAGTACGTGCGGTGTTAGGCTGTTTTATTGCCAACAATCTGACTCAATTCCATAATTCTAACGGAAGCGGATACGAATTTTGTGGTGATATGATTATTCAATTGAATAATATTAATCCACAAATTGGTGCGCGCTTAACTAAACAATTTTCGGTGTGGAAAAAACTTGATGGAAAACGCCAAGCATTAATAAAAGAACAACTAGGTCGTATTCTTCAAGTTGAAAATTTGTCGAAAGATATTTTTGAGGTGGCTGATAAGAGCTTAACTCATTGATATGCGCAATTCATCTAACAGCTAACCTTTTATAAACCTAATGTATTTGTTACATCCAAATATTAGGTATCGATCAAAAAATTGGTATTGTTCAATTAAATGGCTATTGAGTTCCCAAAACGGGAAACAACACTTGACATAGTTCAACACACTTCCCATAATGGGAAACAATTGTGAACAAAAAAATAGTGTTTGATGAGAATTATTTCAAGAACTACATTAAAAAAATTTTGGCAGAAGCAAAGATACACCGATTCTGAGCAGTCTTTAAAAGCTTGGTATGATGAGGCTAAACATGCAACATGGAAAACACCGCAAGATATTAAAAATAAATATAGAAATGCTAGTTTTTTAAATAATAACCGTATTGTATTTAATATTCATGGAAATTCCTATCGCTTAGTTGTAGCAATTAAATATGATTTTGGGATCTGTTACATAAGATTTGTTGGCACCCACAAACAATATGACAAAATTAATGCTGAACTCATTTAGGAATTATATTCTATGAAACTTAAACCTTTGAAAAATAAACAAGATTATTCTACAGCACTACAGCGAATTGAAGAATTATGGAATGCTGAAATCAATACTTTAGCAGGTGATGAGTTAGATGTCCTTACAACGTTAGTTTGCGCCTATGAAAATGAAAACTACAAAATTGACGCTCCTACACCTGTTGAAGCTATCAAATTTAGAATGGAACAAGAAGGTTTGTCTCCGTTGGATTTAGTCCCCTATCTTGGGCAACGTAGTAGAGTAACAGAAATCTTAAACTATCAGCGAAAACTGAGCTTAAAAATGATAAGAAATTTATCTGATGGTTTAAAGATCCCTTTAGATTCATTGATCCAAGAATATCAGCTACATCATTAACTCAACTTATACCTATCCCAACCTAAAATAAGATTTCAGGCACACCGCACCGGCATACCCACTACATTCGCTACGCTCATGGGGCAAGCTTTCCATGCCTCCTTGCGGAATACGCCCTACATGGATGTAGGAAGTGCAGATAATGCAGGAGCTTTTATCTGCCCGTCCATCCATGGACATACCGCATCGGCATCATGCCTCCTTGCGGAATACCGTCCATCCATGGACATACCGCATCGGCATCCATGCCTCCTTGCGGAATACCGTCCATCCATGGACATACCGCACCGGCATCCATGCCTCCTTGCGGAATACCGTCCATCCATGGACATAAAAAAACTCGCTAATTAGCGAGTTTTTCTATTAGGTTTATTGACCCTGTATACTTAACTTATTTCTTTGTTAATTTTTCTTTGATTCTAGCTTTCTTACCACTTAACTCTCTCAAGTAATAAAGTTTAGCTTGACGAACATCACCACGACGCTTAACGGTGATGCTATCAATGATTGGACTATGAGTCTGGAAACAACGCTCTACGCCTTCACCGTAAGAGATTTTTCTTACTGTAAATGCAGAGTTTATCCCACGATTTTTAATACTAATTACAACACCTTCAAAAGCCTGTAAACGCTCACGCTCACCTTCTTTTACTTTAACTTGTACGATTAAAGTATCACCTGGTGCAAAATCAGGGACGTCTGTTTTTAATTGCTCATCAGCAATCATTGCTACTAATTTACTCATTGTGTGCTCCACTTACTAATTTAATGATTCAAATTCTAAAACTTTTCTTAATATTTTTAAATTCTTTTTTATATTCTTCTAACAATAATTTTTCTTCATTCGTTAACTTCTTATTCATTAACAAATCAGGGCGCTTTTGCCAGGTAATTCCTAGTCGTTGCTTTAAACGCCAACGTTCAATTTCTTTATGGTTACCGCTCAATAATACCGCAGGAACCTTTTTATTTTTGTACACTTCGGGTCTTGTGTAATGAGGATGATCTAACAAACCATCTTCAAAAGAGTCTTCAATAACCGACTCACTATGACCCAAAACACCATCAATTTGTCTTGCAATGGTGTCGATAACCGCCAACGATGCAATCTCGCCACCACTTAAAACAAAATCGCCGAGCGATATTTCTATATCAACCGACTCATCAATAAATCGTTGGTCAACACCTTCATACCGACCTGAGATTAAAATTAAGTGTTGTTGCTGACTTAACTCTTTCACTAAATTCTGGTCTAACTTTCTGCCTTGAGGAGAAAGGTAAATCACCTTACTACGCTCATCGATATTAACGTCTACAATTGATTTTAAAGAGGCTGTTAAAGGCTCTATAGTCATCAACATTCCAGGACCGCCACCATAAGGTCTATCATCAACACTTCGGTGTTTATCCTTAGTGAAATCTCGTGGATTAATACAATCTAACGTGATTCTTTTATCTTTTATTGCTCGACCAACAACGCCATATTGCTTTGTTGCGTCAAACATTTCTGGAAATAATGTAATTGCTGTAAACCGCATTGAGCTATTTAAAAACCTAACTACTCATCAAAAGATTCATTCCAATCAACAAGGATCCGCTGTTTTTCTAAATCAATATTCTTAATCACATCATCTAATAGATACGGGATCAAAGTTTCTCGATTTTTACCAGCGTCATCTTTTCCAACGACCACCAATACATCATTCGCACCGGTTGCCATTATCGATTGCACTTTACCTATTAAACCCAAATTAGTTTCTTCAACATCTAAACCAATCAGTTCACGCCAATAAAAATCATTATCTTCTAATGATTTTAATTGGCTTGGATCAATTGCAATATCGCTCCCAATTAATGAGTGCGCTTTATCTCTATCGTCTACACCTTCAATTTGAGCAACCAAGGTCTTGCCTTGAATGCGCCCTTTCACTATTGTCATAGTCTGCCAATCGCTTTTATTGCGAATCAACCAAGGCTTGTAGGATAAGATATTATTTCTTGGCTCTGTAAAAGAAAATATTTTAACCCAGCCATGAACACCAAAAACTCCGGAAATTTGCCCGACTATCATCGGTTCATTTGCCGGAGCTGAGTGACTCATGTTTTTTACTTGTTACTTTATCACTAGCCTGCAATTAAGCAGCTTTGTGATCTTTAATCAGTTTTCTTACACGATCACTCATTTGAGCGCCAAGACCAACCCAATGATCAACTCTTGCATTATCAACACGAATTCTTTCTTCTTGACCTGTTGCAACAGGGTTAAAGAAACCAACTCGTTCGATAAAACGACCGTCTCGTGCGTTTCGCTTATCAGTCACAACCATATGATAAAATGGACGCTTTTTAGAGCCACCACGGGCTAAACGAATGGTTACCATGAATCAATCTTCCTATAAATATTCTATGCTTTTATTGGATTTATTATTAAATCCAAATAAATTTACAAATTTGGGGTTTATAAAACCGTATTTTTACTGATTTTGGGGAGAATAATCGCCTCAAAGTGCCTCAAAACTCGTTTAAAAGTCTACACGCAGTAAAAAGGAGGCGCATTTTAACGCTAAATGGTGCGTTTGGAAACCTTTTTTAATAGATTGTTTACAGATTTATTATAGAGGTTGTTTTAATACAGGATTTAGCTTAATAAATCGTTATTCTTCCATGCTCGGAGACGCTACACGCATCACTTCTGCAACCGTTGTTTTACCTTCAGCAACCTTTTGCGCTCCGCTGATTCTTAACAATGTCATCCCGCTCTCTATTGCTATTTTTCTAATAGGAGCAACTTCGCATCCCTGAGAGGAAATAGCTTTGAGTTCACTATTCATCGGTAAAAGCTCATAAATACCTTGTCGACCCAAATAACCTGATTGCCGGCATTCATCACAGCCCTTTGGTTCAAACATCAATTTTGGAGCTGGGATATTAAAACCAACGGTTAACTCTTTCCAGGATTCTTCGTCAGGAGCAATCGCATGCTTACAATGTGGGCATAAAACCCTGACTAAACGCTGTGCCATTACACCGAGTAAGGTCGCATTAATTAAATACGACGGTACACCGATATTTTGAAGACGGGTAATAGCCGAAGATGCATCATTAGTATGTAATGTGGAAATAACAAGATGTCCGGTTAATGAAGCCTGAACCGCCATTTCAGCGGTTTCTGTGTCTCTAATTTCTCCAATCATAATTATATCTGGATCTTGGCGAAGTAACGCTCTAACACCACTAGCGAAATCAACACTAATATCATGATGGATTTGCATTTGGTTAAAAGCGGGTTCAACCATTTCTATGGGGTCTTCGATAGTACAAACATTCACTTTGGAAGTCGCTAATAGTTTTAGCGTGGTGTACAAAGTCGTTGTTTTGCCGGAACCTGTGGGTCCTGTTAAAAGGACAATTCCGGTTGGTTGATTCACCATATTGAGCCAATCAGTTTCGGTCCTTTTATTTAAACCTAGCTGATTAAAATCTCTTAGTAATACAGTCGGATCAAATATCCGCGCAACTAGTTTCTCTCCGAAAGCGGTAGGCAATGTCGATAGACGAAGTTCTATCTCTAATCCATCGGGAGTTTTAGTTTTTATTCGTCCATCTAATGGTTTGCGTCTCTCAGCAACGTCCATTCTGCCAAGAATTTTAAATCTGGCGGTAACTGCTGCAGAAATATTAGCTGGCATTTTATAAACATCATGYAAAATGCCATCGATTCTHAGTCGAATATTRCCTGTTTCTCGTCTTGGTTCAATATGGATATCACTGGCTCGTTCTGAAAAGGCATATTGTAATAACCAGTCAACGATTTGCACCACATGTTGATCATTGGCATCAAGCTCACCCACTTTTCCCACTTCAAGTAGTTGCTCCAGATTAACAACCGTCATATCTTGCAGATTTTCACCTGAAGCGCCTTTGATTGAGGAACTTAAAGCATAAAAATCTCTTTGTAATCGTTGAATAGTCTCAGGATTGGCAATAACCAATTGGATAGATTTACGTAAAATTTGTTCTAAACCTGCAACCCAAGAGTTTTTTGAAGGATCGATAACCGCTATGAAAACCATATCAGAAGCGACTTCGTAGGCTAAAATTTGGTGTCTAACAGAAAAAGCTTTAGACATAACGCTAGTAACGGTATCAACATTAATCTTGAGAGGATCTAAACGAACATAGGGTAGTTCATGTAAGCGTGCGACATTTTCGGTAATGAGTTCTGCAGTTAATACTTTACCACGGTGTTTAGTGGATTTTATTTTACATTGAGCGACTTGGTTAATCGAATGACCACTCAGTTTTTCAAGCTTTATTTGTTTGGTGATTTCTTTAGATTGCTCTGCAGTGATTGCTTTGTCATCTTCTAGGCATCTTAACAACGCAATCAAGTCAATTTTTCGATAGATAGTGTCTTGCATAAATTTTCCTAGAAGCAAGTATTTGTAGAGAGTTTAACGCGTTATAAGACTAAATTATAGCTAATACATCTCAAGATAAAAGGCTAATAGCAACCTGAATAGTTTTTCTATCTTTTATAATTCAATATTAAAAACTTCGAAAGCATTCATTGTCGTTTGAGCCGCGATTTCAACGGCTGACTCATTTCTTAAAGTAATCAAGCTGCGAAAATTATCAAATAAATGAAGCGGTGTATTGTGGGGTAAATTACAGGTCGCCGGTGCCATATCAGGCGCATCGGTTTCTAACACGATACTTTCTAACGGTAAATTTTTAGCTAATCGATGTAATTTTGCGGCTCTAGGAAAAGTCATAGCGCCTCCAAACCCAAGTTTCATCCCCATATCGATATATTTATGCGCCTGATGCTCCGAGCCGTTGAAAGCATGCACAACGCCACCACCTTTAAACTTTAATTGATTGAGGATTTTTATCATTTCGTCATGCGCTTTACGAACATGCAAAACAACCGGTAAGTCAGCGACAATTGCAATGCTAATTTGTGCTTTAGCTAGTTTGACTTGTTGAATTGAGTTTATTTTAGATTTTTGGTAGTCCAAACCAAATTCGCCAATTGCTGAAATTGGTCCTACTGATAACGCCATTTCAAGATCATGTAAATCGCTATCTTTATGGTCATCCATAAAAAGTGGATGCAAACCCAATGCTGAATGGCACATAGCGTATTTAGCGGTAATTTGACGAATAGCCCGCCAGCCATCTTTTTTTACACCGGGAATTAATATACCTGAAATACCAGCTTCTTGAGATTTACTGAGATATAAATCTAATTTGTCAATCAGTTCAGGAAAATCGAGGTGACAGTGGGTATCAAATAAACTGATTTTGTGTGTCATGCATTTCCCTTAAATTGATATCAAGATTGTCCGTACTGCTTTTTTATTATTTATTGCATTCTTAATCTTATATTAGTAGACGAACATAACTTTGTATAGTTCGATCTTAAGAGCATTTGTTTCAAGTAGTAACTGGTCGAGCTTTTTAGGGTGGATCTCAGTTAATGTTCTCTAGTTTGTTTAAACTCTATATCTGGCCAGCGTTCTTGCATTAAATTAAGATTTACCCTAGTCGGTGCTAGGTAAGTAAGATTATCGCCACCATCTAAAGATAAATTTTCGCCGGCTCTATTCTTAAATTTTTCTAACATTTTATCATCATCACACTCAACCCAACGAGCCGTATTAACCGAAATTGGCTCGTAAATACATTCGACTCTGTATTCATGCTGTAATCGATGTGCAACTACGTCAAATTGCAAAATACCAACGGCTCCTAAGATTAAATCATTAGAATTGAAAGGTCTAAATACCTGAGTCGCTCCTTCTTCCGACAATTGAATCAAGCCTTTAATTAGCGCTTTATTCTTTAAAGGATCGGCTAGCCTTACTCGTCTAAATAATTCAGGGGCAAAGTTAGGGATACCACCAAACTTAATGATTTCTCCCGATGAAAACGAATCGCCGATTTGGATTGTGCCATGATTATGAAGACCAATAATATCCCCAGCGTAAGCTTCCTCTAAATTTGACCGTTCTCCTGCTAAAAATGTTACAGCGTTTGAAATAGTAATGTCTTTATTAATACGAACATGCTTCATCTTCATGCCTTTTTCGTACTTACCGGAGCAGATACGCATAAAAGCAATTCGATCTCGATGTGCTGGATCCATATTCGCTTGAATTTTAAACACAAACCCAGTGAAGTCTTCCTCAGTCGCTTTAATTTCTCGATCAGTCGTTTCTCTACCTAAAGGCGCAGGAGCCCACTCTACAAAACGATCGAGCATTTGAGTGACGCCAAAATTTCCAAGCGCGGTGCCAAAGAAAACAGGACTTAACTCGCCTTTTAAATAGGCGGCTAAATCAAATTCATGAGAAGCCCCTAAGACTAATTCCATTTCCTCTCGTAGCTCATCCGCTATATAACCAATTTTTTCATCTAGTTCTGGGTTATCAAGCCCTTCAATACAGACTTCTTCTTGAATCGTGTGACCTTGCCCCGATTGGTATAAATATATTCGATCTTCGAGTAAATGATAAATACCCTTAAATTCTTTACCCATACCAATAGGCCAAGTGATTGGCGCACATTTAATATTAAGCACTTCCTCCACTTCATCCATTAATTCAATCGGATCTTTAATATCACGATCTAATTTATTCATAAAGGTAACAATTGGCGTGGTACGTAACCGACAAACTTCCATTAGTTTTAATGTTCTCGCTTCTACACCTTTACTACTGTCTATGACCATCAATGCAGAATCAACCGCAGTTAATGTTCTGTAGGTGTCTTCTGAGAAATCTTCATGGCCAGGCGTGTCTAGTAGATTGACAACTCGTCCATTGTAAGGAAACTGCATAACCGATGTGGTTATTGATATGCCTCTTTGTTTTTCTAGCTCCATCCAATCGGATGTTGCATGCTTAGTATTTTTTTGCCCTTTGACTGTACCCGCCGTTTGAATTTTTTTGCCTAGAAGCAATAATTTTTCGGTAATGGTAGTTTTACCAGCATCCGGATGGGAGATGATCGCAAAAGTACGACGCTTACTAACAGCTTCAATTTGATTCAAAGGAAATTCCAAATGACTAATAAAAGAGTGAATGAAAGGTGATCGCGCGATTATCGCCAATTATGCGATCCATCTCAAGTTGAATGGTGAATAATCAAAAAATAATCATTTGCGAGGGCATTAAACCCTCGCAGAAAATAGGGCAAAAACAGGTTTCCCGTAGTAGGTTCCTACGCTCGAACAAGCTCCTAGAGCTCTTCCTCTTTTGCAATAGCCGCTGCACGAATACTACTTTGAACTAGTATTAATAATTCACGTAATGCCACAGAGAACTTAGCAAATTCGTGACGACTGCTCGCCCTAAAGTCAGCCACCATTTGTTGCCAACGAGCGAGTAAGTTACTGTTGTCATCAAGCCATGAGTTAATTCGTTTTTCAGCATTGGTCTCGTCAGATGACATATGTAAAACCGCAATAGTTAAACTTCGTTGTTGCCAATCCAAATCCTCTCGGAATGTTGCTCTTGCAAAGGCTTGCCAATGATTATCAACCGGTTGCTTTGTGATTTGCTCTAAGAACCAATGAAGCTCTAATTTTGAACCTAACTTATAATAAACTTCAGCCACTAAAGACACTTTTAAAGAGGTCATGGTTGCCACTTCGACAATGTCCAATGCAGAGAAAATAGTACTTAAATAACTCACTTTAGTTGCTAATTCTTCTGAAACACCTTTATTAACCCAATTAGCAATGCCAGAATTTATATTTTCAACTTCCCCCTGATCTAAAGCGTTTTTAATATTCTTGCTTAATTCCAAAACACCTGTTCGAAAAAACTCAACACCTTCACTAATAGCAAGATTTTTTCTACGATGTCTCAAGAACCAACGAGTACATCGTCGTACCATTCGTTGTGTTTGATAGAACATCGCATTTCTAACATCCGCTGGTACCGAATGATCAAGCGCCTCAATTTCCTTCCAAATAGCTGGCATATCAAATATTTCTTTAGCCAAACTAAAACAAATCGCTACGTCCGATGGTAAAGCACCGGTTTCATCAATTGTTCTGAATGCAAAGTTACTGCCTAAATAATCAACCATTTCATTAGCCAATTTCATCGCTATAATTTCATTTTTCAAAGGATGATTTTGCATTTGAGCTTTATATTTTTTACGCAGTGCTGTTGGAAAATAATTAACTAGCTCATTTTCATAATAAACTTCATTAGAAACTTCTGGGCAACATAGATCTTCTTTTAATATCATCTTTCCATAAGCAGCGAGAACAGCAAGTTCTGCGCGTGTTAAACCCTCGCCTCTTGCCAATCTTTCTAGCATTTCTTCATCGCTCGGCAAAAACTCTAGTTCTCTATTTATTTTCCCTTCTTTTTCCATCCAATGAATAAATCGCATTAATTCCTTCACCATTTTCACACTGCGACTTTCACTAACACTGATCGTTTGAGCTTGTAAGAAATTTTCTCTTAAAACAATTTCTCCCACTTCATCAGTCATACTTAACAAGACTTTATTCCGTTGTTTCTCTGTCAAATCACCGTCTGCAACAATTTGGTTTAAAAGAATTTTAATATTAACTTCATTATCCGAACAATTAACCCCACCGGCATTATCGATAAAGTCTGAGTTGCCTCTTCCACCGTTTTGCATATATTCAATACGACCTAATTGAGTCACGCCTAAATTACCGCCTTCGCCAATGACTTTACATTTTAAATCACAACCATTTACGCGTAAGTTATCATTAGCTCGATCTCCAACATCGGAATTAGACTCGCTAGTTGCTTTAATATAAGTTCCAATTCCACCATTCCATAAAAGATCAACGTCAGATTTTATGATTGCGTTAATTAATTTATTGGGTGGAAGACTATCCGCCTTAATATTAAGCCATTTTTTAATTTCAGCGCTTAGAGGAATAGACTTTGCTGAGCGAGAAAATATTCCGCCACCTTTAGATATCAGCTTTTTATCATAGTCTTCCCAACTAGAGCGAGGAAGGTCAAAAAGACGTTGTCTTTCTGCAAAACTTTTCTTTGAGTCCGGGTTAGGGTCAATAAAAATATGCAAGTGATTAAACGCTGATATCAATCGAATATGCTCAGAACAAAGCATACCATTGCCAAATACATCTCCCGCCATATCGCCGATGCCAACCGCAGTGAAATCTGTTTTTTGGCTATCAACACCCATTTCCATAAAGTGACGCTTAACAGATTCCCAAGCGCCTTTTGCGGTTATACCCATTTTCTTATGGTCATAACCTACACTTCCACCGGATGCAAACGCATCACCAAGCCAGAAGTTATATTCGTCAGATATTCCATTAGCAATGTCAGAAAAAGTAGCCGTGCCTTTATCTGCTGCAACAACCAAATAAGGATCGTCTTCGTCTAACCGAACCACATCAACTGGCGGTACAAGTTCGCCTTTAATCAGGTTGTCGGTTACATCTAATAAAGCACTGATAAAAATTTTATAACATTTTATTCCTTCGGCCATAAATTCATCACGACTTAATCCCTGTAAGTTACGTTTACAAACGAATCCTCCTTTTGCTCCGACAGGTACAATGACAGAATTTTTTACTTGTTGCGCTTTCACTAAACCCAAAATTTCTGTTCTAAAGTCCTCACGACGATCCGACCAACGCAAACCACCTCGAGCAACTTTTCCGCCTCGTAAATGAACACCTTCTAATGATGGAGAATAAACAAATATTTCGAACATTGGTGCGGGTAATGGAATATCAGTAATATTTTGAGGCGTTAATTTAATTGAAATATAGTTTTTCGGTTTGCCATTTTTATCTTTTTGAAAGAAGTTAGTTCTCACAGTATTATTAATAAACTCAATATAACGATTAATGATCCGATCTTGATCAAGATTTGATACACTTTCTAACTCTTTATTAATACTCTTATAAATTGCCGATTCTTTTTTCTCATCTCGTTTTATTTCTGGATTAAACTTTTGGCTAAAATAATCGACCAATAAACGGGTTATTTTAGGGTAAGCCGCTAAAGTATCTTCTATATAACGCTGTGAAAAACTAGAACCAATTTGCCATTTATATTTAGCGTAGGCTCTTAGCAATGAAGTTTCTCTCCAACTCAAGGATGCATTCAAAATTAAGCGGTTAAAACCATCGTTTTCAGCATCGCCTAACCAAATTTCTCTAAAGGCATCTTGAAATTTATCTTTTAAAGCTTCTAAATTAAGCTGTTTATCGCCTGCATGCGTCATTTCAAAATCGCTGATCCAACGATTAACACCACCCAATGGTTTAACTTTAAACGGCGTTTCACCAATCACTTTTAAACCCATATTTTCCAGCATCGGCATAATTTCAGATAAAGGCTTTGGCTGATTTCGATAAAATAATTTGAATTTAATATGCGAATCATCATCCTCTTGAGCACGGTAAAGCAACATACTCATTCCATTGGAATCAGATAACAATTCCATATGTTTAATATCCAACAATGCTGTCGGTATGGTCGAATCATCTTTATAACCGGCTTGAAATGCATTTCCGTAACGTTTACCTAAACGCTGCCCTTCGGCTTCACCATAAGTTGAAATAAGTGATTCTTTTAAATTGTCTTCCCAAGTTCTAGTGCATTGTTGTAGATCTTTCTCAATCACTTTTATATCAAATTTTACTTTTTCTGCATTATGTACAGGTACTAAAAATTGGATTCGAGATAATACCGATTCAGAAAAAGTCGTGGTAAATTGAATATTGCCACTTGAATTAAATGCTTCAGATATTACATCGGTAATTTTTAATCTATTAACGGTATTGTATTGTTCGCGAGGAACATAAACCAGACAGGAAAAAAAYCGTCCRTAGGGGTCTTGTCTTACAAAYAATCGAATGATTGGACGYTCTTGCATTTGCAATATWCCAATCGATGTTTCYAATAAATTRGCRTAACCCGTTTGRAAAAGTTCATCTCTAGGATAAGTTTCCAAAATATTTTTTAAGGCTTTGCCATCATGCTCAAAATCAGATAATCCTGATTCTGCATGCACCGTTGTAATTTTTTGACGTAACACCGGTATATGCATCGGGTTAAGATTATAAGCTGCCGAGGTATACAGCCCAATAAATCTATCTTCACCAATAATCTTACCTTTTTTATCAATCCTTTTTACACCTACATAATCGATATGTGCAGGTCGATGAACCTTGGATACCGAACTTAACTTAGTTAAAACCATTAAGTTATCCGTTTTTAAAATAAGATCTCTAGCGCCTTTAGGTAAATCATCTAATACGACTGTTTTTGGCTCCCAGTCTTTTTTTGTATATAGACCAAGACAAGTCTTTAGTTGTGGACTCAACTCTTTACCGTTTTGACCGTCTTGCAGATCAAAATAGGCGTAGCCTAATAAAGTAAAATGATTGCCACTGATCCATTTTAGAAAATCACGGCTTTCTGTATTTTTATCGCTTTCTAATTTCTTCGGCAAATTGCTCATATGATCAATGGCATCATAAAGCTTGGTCCTTACCGCTTTCCAATCATTCACTACGACTTTAACTTCAGATAAAACATGCCCCAAATTTTCTTTAATATCGTTTAAAGACGATTCGTCTAACTGACGATCAATTTCAATTAACATCGGCGTGATTTCTGGCTTTGTATCGCTAGAATGTGGATGTTCTATTTTAATCAATTTATTTGATTTATCTGCCTCTACTGTCATAGGCAGATGAATGTGTAAATGAACGCCTACACCCATTCTATTTAATTCCATTCTGACGGAATCAACCATAAATGGCATATTGGGATGAACCAGTTCAATAATACTGTGTTTGGATTGCCAACCGTCATTTTCCAGTTCTGGGGATGAGACTTTAATTGCTGTTTTATCAGAATCACAATTTTGAGTTATAAATCGCCATAAACTCACTATAAGAGAATAAAGATCAGTCGCAGTTTTTTGTTCAATATCGCCATCACTAATATTCATACAAAAATATCGTGCAAACTCCGAGACTATAGCACTGTCTTTTTTACTGAATTTAGATTCAATTAATTTAAGGACGCTTTTAAATAGAACACTATCTTGGTGGTTTTTGGTATATGGCATGGAGATTCCCTGCTTCGTTTTTTTAAGATAAAGAGCTTTTTATGTTTATTTTTGAAAATTGATGGTGATATTCTTTAACTGTCTGTAATTGTAGGGGAAAGTATTAGAATTGACACTATTAATTACATAATTTATCGACTTTATTATTCCAATGAGAGATAAAAAGTTAAAATCTAGTAGCTTGTCCGAGTAACAGGGGCTTAGACCTCGGCTCTAAATCGTCTGGCTAAACTGAGAAGTATTTGGCGTTCCATCTATCTTACTTAAACTTTTCGCTTTTCCGCTAGAAGAATAATCTAAAACAAAATGACCGCTAATTCCTGAGCGAGTGACATAAGGCAACACTAAATTCGCAGGAAATTGCAGTCTTTGACCATTATTAGCAACCACGGATATAATTTTAGCCGTACCAGCGTAATATTTTTCTAGTTCTTTAGCTGTTATTTTAATATTAAAGTCTATTTGAGGCATGGCTTCAAAGCATGATTGAATTTAATGAGATAGCGAGCTAACATTATAGCTGATTTAAGGACAATTTTAAGTACCAAAATAATGAAGCATCTTTCAGCAAAACTAAAAGCATTTTCAATTCACTTAATTCTCAGTGGGTTAATTGTTGGCGCATTCCTATTAGCGGTAACACAGCTATGGTATCCCGGTGTATTATTTGAAATTGAAGACGTATGGGAAGGCTTGCAGATTTTAATTCCCGTTGACGCAATTTTAGGGCCTTTGTTGACTTTGGTTTTGTTCCTACCGGGCAAAAAAGGATTAATGCTCGATCTAACGGTAATCGCCCTACTCCAGTTGAGCGCGCTGTTTTATGGAGGCTATACCATTTACCAGCAAAGGCCAATTGGTTATGTTTTTGTGGTTGATCGATTTGAAGTGGTAGTCGCGTCAGAACCCTTCATTGCAGATATTCCAATGGAACGATTCAAAGATGAACCTCAGGGATTTCCCTTTATGAGTTATGTGAAAATGGCTCGCTCAGCGGAAGAAAGAAGTAAATCTATTACCTCAGGGGTTAATTTTAAGAATGTAGGTGATCGGCATTATACGATTAGAGATAATATCGATGATATTTTAGCAAATTCGATACAACTCGCTGATTTAAAACCTAAAAATGAAGCGCACAAGTTACTTTTAGAGGATTTTATTGAACGTAATCGAGATAAGAAGAACCTAATTTTACTGCCACTGCAGGGGACTACCTATAAAACATCGACTATCGTCTTAAATAGAGAGACTTTAGTTATTCAAGAATATTTGCCCTTTTCTATTTGGGATTGGTGATTGGTTTAACGGCACTGCCGACTACCTGTAATCCAGAGCGTTTGAGCGAATTAAAGGTCAAACACCAAGAATCAAACTTTGCCGACCATCGAGTAATAGCTCGTATTCCAGGAATAAATCGAAATAACCGATTAAAAAACAAAACGTCGCTATTCATAAAGACACAAAAACCTAGGAAACCACAGGTCTTCCATTCCCCTCTTTCAAAACCAGCGTCATCTAATAACGGTACGGTTTCAGCAAATAATAGTGGCGCTTCCGTATCGTGATCTAATATCGGAGAAATCCTGTAGATAATGGCTCTTAAAAACTTCCACAGCCAAAAATCACTAACGGGTTCTCGATATATAAATTTACCACCAGGCTTTAACACTCTAAATACTTCTTTAAATAAAGCAATTCTCTCCGGTACATGATGAATGCCGCCTAATATAAATACAGTATCAAAGCTATTACTCTGTAGAGGTAACGCCGTTGCATCGCCTTGAATAAAATGTAGGTGTTTTGGGTGCTTCTTTTGCGCGTAAGAAAGCATAGCAGTGGATATATCGATACCAATACCGGTTTCAATTTGGGATTGGTATAAATCAAAAGCCTCTCCTGTGCCACAACATATTTCTGCACAGATTCCTAAAGATTGCTCACCGACCTCATCGCTTAGAACACCATCTAAGTATTGTAGATATTCTTTTGTGTGGGGATAATCTAAATTATTGGCGTAAGCGTCAGCAATTTGATCATAGTGCTGTTGTTGAATTTGAGCATCACCTGACAATTCATTCGCAAAAATAGGAATTGATTCTGAGTTAATTTCAAAATGCGTATTATGCTCAATATCAGTTAACGTACCATCTACTAATTTCAATTGAACGTGTGAACTAGGGCTACACAATAGCGGAATTATCTCTTCGAGAGCTGAGACTTTATTCATGACTAAATCGGCTGGCATCTTATTTCTTAGTTCCTATAACCGTCCAAGACATCTCATTGACCCAATGAACTTCAACATTGACTAATCCCGCATCCTCAAAAAAGGCTCGCGCTTCTTCTTTTTTGTAATACTTAGCAATTCTAGGAACCATATGATCATAAACAATGGCACGAAGGTGTCTAAAGCTAAATTGCCGAATAAGGCGTAAATATTGGGTACGATTTAAACCCACTCGTAATAAGCACCACAAAACTAAAGTTAAAGGCGCAGAAAAAACAAAAACGACAGGTAAAGGTAATTTGCTAAATAATAATTTTCTAAAAGGATTAAAATAACGTACCAATTTTTCATTGTTTTCATAACCATATAACCAAGCTAGAACTTTACCTCTTGGCTTAACTGACTTAATCATACTCTGCAAAGCTCTATCGGGCTCTTCAACATGATGTAAAACGCCAATACTAAATGCGATATCAAATTGTTCATCTTCATTTATTTCATAAGCACTTCGTCTCTCTACCTTTGCATCCTTAAAAGAACTCAAATTTTCTTTAGCCACAGCCAGAGTCCTTTCATCTAAATCAATAGCCAAACAACTTTTTGCACCGTAGGTAAATGGCCAATAACTATTACGTCCGATCCCACATCCAACATCAATAAAAGATTTACCCTTGAAATCGGAGGCGGATAGTCCTGTAGTCCATCGAATAAACTGTTCTTCGTGAATAGGTAAGATTTCTGAAAAAATATTCCAAGAGTGACCAAATCTAGCAGTCGATCCTTTTACAACATCATCTTCAATCATTACGGTTATATATCCATAGCTTAACTGTTACTTTCATAACAAAATTTTAGCAGTTTATTATTCATTCAGCCAGAATATTACTGATCTGTCAACACTATTCGGGACACTCAATTACACAACTTTTTGCATAGCTTCATAATCAACGGGTGACCAATAGTCATTAGTTGAGTGAAGTCTTKRACTTTCGGTTATTGTTCCCGTTTACAATGAGGAAGACAACATAAAGCCACTTTATGACGAGCTAATGCAAGTTTGTACAAATTATGATTATGAAATCATCTGGGTCAATGACGGTTCAACAGATCAAAGTGCGAAAAGATTAAGTCAAATAGCCGAAGAAAACAAAAACTGTCTAATTATTAATCTACGAAGAAACACAGGTCAAACAGCGGCAATGATGGCTGGATTTGATCACTGTAGCGGAAGATCAATAGTCCTAATTGATGGTGACTTGCAAAATGATCCTAAAGATATTCCTAAATTATTAAAAAAATTAAATGAAGGTTATGACTTATG
>NVVT01000029.1 GCA_002733465.1 Kangiella sp. | reverse complement strand
CAAAGACTTCACTCAACTAATGACTATTGGTCACCCGTTGATTATGAAGCTATGCAAAAAGTTGTGTAATTGAGTGTCCCGAATAGTGTTGACAGATCAGTCATGTAGCATCATTATTTCCAGGTTCTCAACATATCGACAAAGCACTTTCTTTGGACAATAAAGATTTATGTACGTCAATTGATGCAACCGGTTGTTCAGTTGCAGGCGATTATCCAAAAAGAATAAGTTTAACGCTTTCAGCTATACTAAATAGCGGAACAATCTTGTTATTAATAACAGGAAAAGAAAAACTCGATATCGTAGAAAATGCGATTAACAGATCCCCACGTAATGAATTACCTGTTAGTCATATTCTCAATCAATCGACAACTGATGTACAAGTATTTTGGAGTGAATGATTGCTATGATTAACGCCTTTATTTTATATTATTTTATATTTTGAAACAAAGAGATATATTATGACCTATACGACCTTAGAAATCATGCAACAATCAAAAGTTATTCCCGTTGTTGTAATCAATAATTTAGAAGATGCCGTACCACTTGCCAATGCGTTAGTCGATGGCGGATTAAATGTTCTAGAAATTACACTGAGAACATCAGTAGCTATTGAAGCGATAAAGCAAATAAAAATATCGATCCCAAATGCCATTGTAGGCACAGGTACGGTAATTGATCTTAATACATTTAACGCATCGCTAGAAGCTAACGTCGACTTTATCGTTAGCCC
Organism: Kangiella sp.; assembly: GCA_002733465.1. Classification (GTDB taxonomy): domain Bacteria; phylum Pseudomonadota; class Gammaproteobacteria; order Enterobacterales; family Kangiellaceae. Next base: position 19,411 of record NVVT01000029.1, on the reverse strand, counting down.
AGGAACAACCGATGAGTTATTAAATGCTGTTGCAAAACAATCCATTCCTCTATTACCTGGCGTCAATAGCCCAAGCGAGGTAATGAAATTATTATCTCTAGGTTTTACCGAAATGAAATTCTTTCCGGCGGAAGCTGCAGGCGGTGTCAACATGCTAAAATCAATTGCTGGCCCCCTTCCTCAAGTGACATTCTGCCCTACTGGCGGAATTAACCTTAATAATGCAAACGATTATCTTGCACTAAGTAATGTCACATGTGTTGGAGGAACTTGGATGCTAGATAAACAATTAATTGCTGAAAAAAATTGGAATGAAATCTCTCGATTGGCAAAACAAGCCAGTGAATTGTAATTTTTGACGAACTAAATTACCGATTAACTTGATTACTAAAATGTATAAACAATTGACCAAAAGGAGTATATTAAGGGTATAAAAATCAGATAAATCCTGACTTGAAGCTATTTGCTTAAATTTGAAGCCACCTTTATATGGCTATAAAAAGTATTGAGGTATTAAAAGTGTCTAGAAATATAAGTTTACTCTCAGGAAAGCACAAAGGGAGCCTTTTAAATAAACTTGTTGAAAATAGTACAAGCGATAAATTACTAGCTGACCAATATAATTTTGGCGCTTCGACAATACCCGGCACGCGTAGCTTTTATGATTTTCTGAAATCAGATCAACCTGAAGCTTTCGTTTGTACAGGTACCGCCTGTCTTTGCAAGGGCAATCAAAAAGCTGTTCGAGCAACACTTGAAAAACATTTTGACACGGTAGGCGAAATGAAATGCTTAGGACGATGTTACGAAAATAGCGCTTTTCACTTACGTTCAAATAAAATCAAAAACTCTGTGGGTAAGAATTATTCAGGCAATGATATTGAACATCTAGAAAGTTTATTGACTGAAAAGTTATTATCTGAAAGTCTCGTTGAATATGATGTTCAGGGAACAGCATACACCGCGAAATCATTTGCGAGCGAAAGCTTTTTAGTTGAAAATCAATTAATCAATTCGATTCAAGACTTTAAAACCCATACAGAAACCTTGTTTGATAGTACAAACGAGTCGTTATTATCTAATTTGTTAGAATCAGGCTTGCGAGGTCGTGGAGGGGCGGGTTTTCCGACCGCGGTCAAATGGCAGAGTTGTGCCGAACAAACAGAGCCTAAAAAATATGTGGTATGCAACGCTGACGAGGGTGACCCTGGTGCATTTTCAGATCGATACTTGATGGAAGAGCAACCGCTAAAGTTAATTTTTGGCATGCTTCTTTGCGCTAAAATCATTCAATCGAATAGTGGTTTTATTTATATTAGAGGTGAATATCCCGAATCGGTGGAAATCATCCAAAGGACGCTTGACGCACTTAAAAAACAAGCACTGTTGGGCGAGCATATATTAAAGTCTGATTTTAGTTTTGATATTCAAGTTGTCGTCGGCCAAGGTGCCTACATTTGCGGTGAAGAAACCGCTTTGATCGCCTCTATAGAAGGACGAAGAGCCGAAGTCGATGTGAGACCTCCCTTCCCCACCGTAGAGGGTTTATACAAAAAACCAACCGTTGTTAATAATGTTGAAACTTTGGCGGCTGCTACGTCGATATTCTTAACAAAGGGTGAAAGATTTCATGCTATTGGTAACGGAAAATCAACAGGAACAAAATTAATTTGTTTGGATGGCTTATTTAATAATCCTGGTTTATACGAAGTAGACATGTCAACACCACTTTCCTTTATTATTGATAAAATAGGCGATGGTTTTAATAGAGARATAAAAGCGATACAAATTGGCGGGCCGCTTGGTGGCGTAGTTCCCATTGACAAACTACGAAGCTTAAATTTAGATTATGAAAGTTTTAGCGATGCAGGTTTTCTGTTAGGACATGCTAGTTTTGTTTGCATTCCCAAAGAGTTTTCAGCTTTAGAATACGCAAAACATTTGTTTGAATTTGTTGCAGATGAATCCTGTGGAAAATGTTTCCCCTGTCGAATCGGTTCAGTTCGTGGTTCAGAGATGTTAGTAAATAAGAACTATGATTCTGAACTGTTAGATGACTTATTAGATACGATGGAACAAGGATCACTCTGTGCACTTGGCGGTGGGTTACCTTTAGCAATAAAGAATCTATTGCAATACTTTCCAGAAGAATTCGCTAACCGTAAAATAGCGATAAAGGAAATTTAATATGTCAAACATTATTATATCAAAAATAAAAAAACAGGTTTTTATTGACGGTAAAGCGTATCCATTTGTGGAAGGCCTGTCTATTCTAAAATTTATTAAAAAGAATATCGGTCAAAAAATAGTTCCAACTCTTTGTGCTGAACCGAGAGTAAAATCCTATGGAGCCTGTCGTGTTTGTTCGGTTGACGTTAAGTTAAGCAAAGACGGAAAATCAAAAGCCGTAGCCTCTTGTCATACGCCAATGAGCGCAGGCATGCATATTTCCACCAACTCAGCAAACATTCAAAAATTAAGAAAAAATATTGTCGAATTAGTCTTGACCGATCACCCTTTAGATTGTTTAACCTGCGAAGCAAACGGCGCCTGTGAACTACAAGATGTAGCGGCCGCCGTTGGTATTAGAGAAGTTCGTTACGCTAAGGGAAAAAATCATTTAGATCGAAAAAAAGATACAAGCCATCCCTATATGCGAATGGATTTATCTAAATGTATAAACTGTTCYCGHTGYGTWAGAGCGTGTGACGAAATACAAGGCCAGTTTGTATTAACCATGACRGGGMGAGGCTTTGATGCGAAAATATCGGTGGATGACAATGGATCCTTCGGTGATTCATCCTGTGTTTCTTGTGGCGCCTGTGCACAAATATGTCCAACATCTGCTATCTCTGATGTCTTTCAAGCAAAATCAATTGAAGCTGAAAAGAAAGTGAGAACGATCTGCTCTTATTGCGGTGTCGGTTGTAATCTTGAAGTCTCAGTAAAAGATAATCAAGTATTATCAATTCAGGCACCTAAAGATGCCGAAGTGAATGCCGGACACACTTGTTTGAAAGGACGTTATGCTTTCAAATTTTACAACCACCCCGACAGACTGACTTCACCGTTAATTCGAAAAAATGGCGCATTAGAACCTTGTAGCTGGGATGAAGCCTTTACTTTTATTGCGGATAAATTTAATCAAATTAAACAGGAGCATGGTGCCGATGCTATCGCGGGGATATCTTCCGCACGTTGCACCAATGAAGAAAATTTTCTATTTCAAAAAATGATAAGAGCAGCCATTGGCACCAATAATATTGATTGTTGTGCAAGAGTCTGCCACTCACCAACGGCTTATGGTATGCAAAAAAGTTTTGGAACGGGAGCAGCAACTAATTCTATCTCAGACATATTGTTAACCGACGCGATGTTATTAATCGGCGCTAATCCAACGGCGGCACATCCGGTTACCGGCGCGAAGATCAAACAAGCAGCTCTTTCTGGAAAAGTTTTAATTGTTCTTGATCCGGTTGAAACAGAATTAGCAAAACTAGCTGACTTTCATTTGCCATTAAGACCGGGAACCAATATCGCCGTCTTAAATATGATGCAATATTTTATCATTCAAGCGGGATTGCTTGATCAAACATTTATCGATAGTCGTTGCGAAGATTTTGATGTGTTTTTAGAGAACATTAATCAACTTGATGTTGATGAAATGGCAAAAATATCGGGACTTGATAAAGAGTTAGTGAAAAATGCTGCGTTAGCCTATGCCAAAGCCAATAATGCCATGTCATTTCATGGATTAGGCGTAACCGAGCATTCCCAAGGAACTAAAACCGTCATGCAAATTGCAAACCTCGCGATGATGACCGGTAATATTGGAAGAAAAGGCGTGGGCGTTAATCCTTTGCGTGGACAAAATAATGTTCAAGGCGCTGCTGATATGGGATGTCAACCTCACCAAGGGGCGGGATATTTACCCATGGATGATCCTAAAAACCAACGTTATTATACTGATAAATACGGTGTACCATCACCAACCACCAATGGTAAAAAAATCCCCGAAATGTTTGATGCGGCTGTTAGCGGCGAATTAAAAGCGATGTGGATTTTGGGAGAAGATGTCGTACAAACCGATCCCAATACCCATCACGTTGTAAAAAGTTTAAAGAATTTGGATTTGCTGATTGTTCAAGAAATATTTTATTCCGAAACCGCTAAGTTAGCCGATATTGTATTACCCGGCACTTCATTTCTTGAAAAATCGGGGACATTTACTAATGGTGAAAGACGCATTCAAAAAGTTAATGCCGCGGTTAAACCGCTAGAAGGATGTAAGACAGACGGTCAAATTATCGTTGAAATGATGCGTGCTTTAGGCTACCAGCAAGCTGACTACGATGCTGCCGAAGTACTTAAAGAAGTGGCGGATGTTGTGCCATTTTTTAAGGGCGTCACTTGGGATGGCTTAGGCACTCAAGGACTTCAATGGCCCGTCAATGAAAATGGCGAAGATACTAAAATTCTTCATCAAAATGGATTTACTAGAGGCAAAGGTAAATTTCATTATTTTGATTTTGAAGAAAGTAAAGAGATAGTAAAACATCAGCACAAATATCCCTTTATTTTAACCACCAGTCGAGAATTGCAACATTACAATGCTGCAACCATGACCCGGCGAACCGCTAATAATGAACTTTTAAACAAAGATATTATAATGGTTAATCCGAAAGATGCGGCCGCAAAAAAACTTAAAGCGGGGGATTTTGCAAAAATCACTTCTAACCGAGGCGAAGTCACTTTAGAAATTGAAATCACTAAAAAAGTAAAACCGGGTATCATTCGAACCACCTTTCATTTCCCAGACGCTTTGGTCAATATGGTCACTAGTGCAGAAACCGATGAAGAAACCAAGTGCCCTGAATATAAAGTGGTCGCAGTGGAACTAGAAAAGATAGAAAAAAACGAAAAATCAGCAAAAGTCGAAACAGCCTAAAATAGGCCTTCGATTTGACCGCTATCATTTACGAAAATATTTTCAGCAGCMGGTCGTCTTGGTAGACCCGGCATTGTCATAATATTTCCACATATMACCACAATAAATCGAGCACCTCGAGATAAACGAAGCTCCATGATCGGTATAACATGACCCGAAGGAGCACCTTTCAAAAGAGGATCGGTACTGAAAGATAATGGTGTTTTCGCGATACAAACCGGTAAATCGCCATATTTTTTTTGATATTCTGCAAACTGATTTCGTACTTTAGTATCTGCTATGATATCGTCGGCGCCATATATCTCATGGGCAATAGTATGTGTTTTTGCCCAAAGTGAAAGTTGCGAGTTATATAAAAATTGAAAGTTTGCAGGTTGTTCATCAAGCATTTTAACAACGGCCTTTGCCATTTTTTCGCTTCCAACACTTCCCGTTTCCCAATGATTTGATTCAACAATTTCTATTCCTGATTTTTCGCAAAGTGAAATCAAACAATCACGTTCATCTTGGGTGTCGTCTACAAAACTATTAATAGCCACCATGACGGGAATACCAAATTTTCTAGTATTCATAACGTGACGTTTCAAATTTGCAAAACCTTTGATTATCGCATCCAAGTTTTTAATTTTTAAATTGCTTTCTTCCACTCCGCCGTGCATTTTTAATGCTCTAATTGTTGCAACAATAATCGCCATGTCAGGTTTAAGCCCCGACTGCCTCATTTTGATATTAAAAAATTTCTCAGCACCTAAATCCGCACCAAATCCCGCTTCAGTGACAACGTAATCAGCATGTTGTAAAGCGGCTTTAGTGGCAATCACTGAATTGCAACCATGGGCAATATTGGCGAAAGGACCACCATGAATAAAACAAGGGGTTCCTTCCATGGTCTGAACTAAATTCGGTTGAATCGCATCTTTTAATAAAGCAGTCATTGCGCCAACGGCTTTAATATCACTAGCGTAAATCGATTCACCATCTAATGATTCGGCAACCACCATGTCGCCGAGTCGCTGTTGTAAATCCTTCAGATCCGTTGCTAAACAAAAAATTGCCATGACTTCAGATGCAACGGTAATATCAAAATGATCGGTACGGGGAAAACCGTTAAAGGCGCCGCCTAATGCTGCGGTAGTCTGGCGTAACGCTCTATCATTCATATCAATGACTCGACCCCAGCTTATTTTTCTTATATCAATTCTTAATTTATTTCCCCAATAAATATGATTATCAATCATCGCAGACAATAAATTATGAGCGGCTCCAATGGCATGAAAGTCTCCGTTAAAATGAAGGTTAATCTCTTCCATTGGAATCACTTGAGATTGCCCGCCACCAGCAGCGCCACCTTTCATACCAAAACAAGGACCTAACGATGGTTCTCTAAGACAAATGGCGGTCTTCTTACCAATCTTACTGAGCCCATCGCCAAGACCAACCGAAGTGGTTGTTTTTCCTTCTCCTGCTTTCGTAGGTGTGATACCAGCCACTAAGATCAGCTTTCCTAGTTTAGCGCCTTCTTTGCTTGCTAAATATTCTCTCGAAATTTTTGCTCGGTATTTTCCATAATTAAAAATATGCTCGGAAGGAATTTGTAATTTGTTAGCAATATCTTGTATCGGTCGTATTTTCGCCGCTCGAGCTATTTCTATATCAGAAAGGTAACCATTCGATTTCTGTGTCATATATTAACCATCCCACCTAATTATTATTCTTAAATTACAAGTTGTTAAGTCTACTACTCAATCCTTTGCATTTTTTTGTAAAACTCACACAAAACTGCGATAGACAGTAATTTACTTAACTTATGCTTAGAAGTAAAGTCAGGTGTTTTAGGGGAGGATGCTAGGAGATGCTTTAGCTGAAAAAAGGAGTTTAGCTATGCTGAAAATAACAAAAATAACAAAAATAACAAAAATAACAAAAACAATCTTGGTCTACTAATTACAGTTTCTTCAATTATTTGCAATACTTTCGATAAACACTTGAATTTTTAATTGATTGATAGGCTGGATTAAAATTTAATTGAATGCACAATATTTTCTCGCGCCCTATCTCTTTGGCAAAAAATAACACGTCTTTTAATATTGGTTGTTTGGTTGCTATTGCGAAACGTTCAAATAACAAAGCGCGCTCACTACCAGTGAGTGTTGTCCAGTTTAATAGCAGAACTTGTAATATTCCGACATTGACGTAATCAACATAAGGACCGGTTTTGATTGCTTGTTCAATATAATATCGAGTCTCTTGGTTATACCCTTCTAGTTGATTATTCAACTTGGCTAAATCGACCCAGGGATCAGGCCAACGGGTTCTTAACTCAGCAGCTTTCAGGTACCAAGCCTTCACCTCTTCAATTCGTTCCTTTGGTTCATAATCATTTAAAACACCCCAATGCAAAATACGTCCATATATATGATTGTAATGCGGATGTGATTGGTCGGCTTGATAGGCATTTGAAATGGCTGTTAGAGTATCGTCATAATCGAGCTTACTGGTGATCGCATTGTTATCAGACCATTCATTCAAACTAAATTCCGCTTTATAATACCAAGCGTTAGCATTGCCTCGATTAAATGAAGCATACAGCCCGTAAGAACAGATCAATAGAAGTAATGCGAAAGAGAATTGATATTTAGAAGTTGATAGCATATTGCTCATTTTAAAAGCTAAACATTAAACATTAAACATTAAAACAAATCTACCACAGAGGACACAGAGGCTTCGCTACACCGAGAAATCAAAGACATAGAATAAAGTGAACTAGATTGCCGTATGTTTTCTGGTTTTAATATAAAATAGCCTTTCCTCTGTGCAGCGTAGCGTCTCTGTGTCCTCTGTGGTGAATATCTTTTGTCTTTCCCTTTTAATCAAACAACATTCTTGAAATTTTATTCGGATTATTATAAAAAAGATCTTGCGCTATACTTTCTCCCAACAACTTAACCACTCTTCGTCTTGCGTCACTTAAAATAGGAGGTCTATGTTTCACGTTGTGCGCGTCAGTTGCTACGGCAAATGCAAAACCCTGTTCCAAGTATTCAATCGCTAACGCTTCACATTTAGCGCCAAATTTACCCACAATTGATCCGGCAGTTATTTGGAATAAACAACCACTTCGTGCAATCTGGGTAATCTTAACCGGGGCTTTTAATAGCTCCCTATTTCTTTCGGGATGAGCAATAATTGGTACAATGTTCAAACTGATTAAGTATTCGATTAATCGTGTGGTGCCAACCGGAATATGACCATGAGGCAATTCAAGCAGAAGATATTGTTTATTATCATAGGGGCCAAATAAAGGGATATCCTTTTCTTCAACCAACGCAATAATTTCAGAATCAAGTCTTACTTCAGCGGCAAATGCGAGTTCTATATTAATACCTTTATCAGCTACTGCTCTTTTCAGTTTTGTATATTCAAACTGTATACTAGTGCGAGTATTGATATAACGCCCTAAATGAATATGCGGCGTTAATACCATGCGCGTTATACCATCATCGGCGGCCATCTTAAGTAAAGTCAGCGATTCTTCTAACGTATCTGATCCATCATCTATGTTAGGGATTAAGTGAGAATGTATATCAATCATATTTTCTATCATTCATGTTGTGTATCAATCCTATTTTCTACCAATCATGTTGTCTATTAATCATGTTTTTTGTCAAGCTTAGCGCCTACACATCATCTTTTGCAGCACCGGAATCACCGTAAGAATAAGCGTCATAATAGCCATGGTAATAATCCGTTTCCTGAACTTTGCTGGTATCCACTTGGTTAAGTACTACGCCAGCCAATTTTGCTTTGGCTTCTAGTAATCTTTTTACCCCATGTTGAACCACATTAATTCGGGTATCGTCACTCTTAACGACATAAATAACGGCGTCCGCTTTTTGAGAAATAACCAAAGAATCACTTACCGCGTTAATAGGAGGCGTATCAATGACAACGTGGTCAAATTTACTTTTCAATCCTTCTAAAAGCCTTGTAAACCGAGGTGAAGATAACAGCTCTAAAGGATTAGGTGGCGTTTGCCCACAAGGAAGAATGGTTATTCCAGACTTTTTGTCGAAATAAATACAGTCTTCAAATTTCTCTGTTCCTGCAATTAGGTTAGCAAGCCCTGGATGATAAGCGGGAATATTAAATTGCTTACGAATACTTGGTCTACGCATATCAGCATCTATCAATATAGTTTTCTTTATTTGCCCTAATGAAAAAGCTAAATTGATTGCTACAGTGCTTTTGCCTTCGCCAGGTACCGACGATGTCACCTCAATCATTTGCGATTTTTTTCCTAATTGATTCAATACAAAGCTAGTCCTTAGGGTTCGCACCGATTCGGAAAAACTCTTATCATCGGGATCAAAAAAGAAATGAGTATCAAGTTTACCGGTCTTTTTAGTATCAACCAGAGGTAAAAGCCCTAGCATGCGTAATAATAATTTGTTTTCTATATCGGCTGCGGATTTAAACGTGTTGTCTAACGCTTCCACAACAAAAGCAATCACCACACCTAGTCCCAGCATCGCAATAAACACCAAAATAACAATTAAAGTCTTTTTAGGTTTGATTTTATCATCAGGCTTAAACGCTCGGTCAATAAATCGAGCCACCGCTGAATTAAAATCGCTGGTGATTTCTGTTTCTTTAGAACGAGATAAAAAGGTATCGTATAAATGACGGTTAGTTTCCACTTCTCTACTCAGCTGACGATAGGCATTTTCTTTGCGAGTCACCAATTGATAGTCTTTGCGAATGCGTAGCAACTCATTGTCAAGTGCAATCACATTTCGCTTACTGGTGATTAATTGCTTTTCAACGCCGGTAATTAAACGTTTAATTTGGGTACTAAGATTCCGTTTAACTGTAGTAAATTCCGATTGGGCAGAAATCATTTTAGGATGTTTAGGGCCATAGGTTTTGGATAAGTCAGATACCTTAAGTTCAATTTGAGTTAGGGTGTTTTTCACATTTTGAATCACCGGTTGAGAAGTGATTTCGGTGATAGATTCCAGCATTTCAATATTATTACGCCCATATTCATCAATAACTCTTACAATACTTTCGAGCTTGTTTTTATCATTTCTTGCGATGACTAATTGCTCTGAAGTTTGCTCCAGCTCCTTAGACGCCAAACCCAAAACGCCTTCAATATCAATCAGGTTTTCTTTCTCGCGATAATCTTGTAATTTTTCTTCCGAAGATTTTAAGCGAATTTTTAAACTAGATAATCGAGTCGTCAACCAATCACCCGCTTTTTTAGATACGCCCATTTTAGCGGCTAAATTTTCTTCAATATAAGTTTCACCGACTGTATTAGCAATTACGGCCGCCATTTTTGCGTCAGAACTTTCATAGGAAATATTTACCAACTGGGTTTTCCTAATAGGTGAGATACTCAGTCGACTAGAAAAACGTTTTATCAATCCCTGCATTTGATGTTCGTCAGATTCTTCTGACGTCATGTTAGAGGGTTTGCGTTTTGGTAAAAAAGGAATAGAAGCTTTAATTTTTCCTAAAAAAGAAGGTTTACCAATAAAATCCACATGCTCTTTTAGGTTAAGCTTATCAATCACTTTTCGCGCAATATCTCTAGATTTAATGATTTCAAATTGAGTTAAATAATATTCTTTACGATTAGAGTCAAGCCCAACAATTTCTTCAAATGAAACGGCTTTTGCTTGATCTGCCTCAATCAATAAAGTGGCTGACGCTCTATAAATTGGCGTCATATTTAACACAATAACCGAAGCGAATATTGCCATGGCGAAGGCAAACCAGCCTATCCTCCACTTGTATTTATTGATAATATTGTAATATTGGCGCAAATCGATGACTTCTTCGGTATTGCCCTGTTTAGACGTTTGCGGATCAGCTACTAAAGAGTTCGAGCCAGAACTATCAGAGATGACATTTGCTTTGCTATTTAAAGGATTCATTAATTGGGCCTAAAAGAAACGTTGTTGTATGGTAATGGTATCGCCAGCAAATACTACCGTACTTAAAGACGCCTTAATCTGTTGTCCTTTAGATCGATCTTTAAATAAAAATATCTTTTCTACCGAAGCTCGTTCGGTCAGTCCGCCAGCAAGCGCAACTGCTTGGTTAATGGTTAAACCCGGCTGATACGGGTACGCGCCCGGTTTTTTCACCTGCCCATGTATGTAAAAGGGGCGATAAACGGAAACATAAGCGGATACATTAGGGTTAATTAAATAGTCACCTTTAAGACCCCTAACAATCATGTTTTCAACTTGCTTTACCGATAAACCAACCAAGCTAATCTCACCTAAAAAGGGGTAGTTTATCTTGCCACTATTACCTAATAAAACCGATATTGATAAATCCTTTTCGCCAAACACACTAATTTCAATTTTGTCGCCTGGCCCTAATTTATAATCAGCGCTATTTGCATCACTAACATAAATAGTCAAACAGCTAATGAGTATCAGCAAATAAAAATGGGTTAACTTGTTCACAATAAAAATCCTTATAAAAATTGACGGCGAAGCTTAATGTTTCTCTGCGATTTAAGCAATATTAAAGCAGTTTTAAAAAAGCTTACATCGAAAATATAAAATCAACACCTATAATATTTTTATCAAATAATATCTCCGGTCGAGTTGACTCCTTATTGACGCTTTGCAGGTAGACGGAAACATCGATCCAACGTAACGCAGAAAATATCACGCCAACGTTTAGTAAATTAGTTTCATCTAACCGCACCACTCCAGAATACTCTTCTTCAATAGAAGAAAAACCAACCGTTGAACTTAATTTTTCACTCCACTCATGTTCCCAAGCGACTCCAACAACCGTTTCGTTAATATAATCACCTTCAACATTAGGATCTTTAGCATTACGAGAAGAATTAATCAGAATTTTCGAATAAGTCAACGGCGTCCATTCAACATCAACTTGCCAACTTACACCATCAAAATCTTCTCGGTTAGAATCAATAAACTTTTTATTCTGGGTTCCAACCTTTATCGAACCTGTGGTTAATGCCGTCACTTCCCACTGAAAACCAAGCAAAGCACGGGTATCATCAGAATCACGAGAACCATTAACTTCAGCCAAATCATATCGTATAGCATCTTGGGTCACCTCTAAAAAAGCATCACTTTTAGAATTGGTTGAATAGAAAAACGCCGCGCCAAACAACAGCGATTCGTAGTTTCTAAAACGCGTAAGATCTTTAAAGTTATCATAGGATTTTGTTAAATATTTCGTATTGACCGCCACTCGCCCTTGAGAGGTCAACCCGCCATACTCGTAAGTTAAAYTAAATCTATTTAGCGAAAACTCAAGAGGATCAGATAATAGATCGCCAAAACTTTCTGTAACCCCCGTACCTCGAGCTTCAATATCTTTTCGAGTGGAAAGATGAAAATCCCATCGCGATTGAGAGCTAGGTTCAGTGTGACTATCAAACATCATATAGTTGGTTAAATAGTCGTCATCAGGGCTATCGTCATATTTCGCAGACTTCAACCCCAATTCCAATTCGTAACTATTAATTCCATCTTCGCTTAAAAAGTTAACCGTCGGCGCAATAATGAAAACTCTACTTTCAATTTCGTTCCCTGGTTGATTTAAAATATTATCATCTGACTGAAAACTAGTAACAAGTAGCGGTGTAATTAAAATACCCTCTTCTGTCATATGCCCAGCTGGGTCAATTGCTAATGAGTTAAAACTAAATGTAGCAACTAAAGCGCCAACCAAGGCGCTAACTAAAAATCTTTTTTGCATTTTTATTTTCCTTAAATTCCCTAAAATCAAAACATTTAAAACATTTAAAACATTTAAAACATTTAAAACAAATTTACCACAGAGGGCACAGAGGCTTCGGGCAAGGTTTGCAGTTCCAGACCAAACCTATGTACCTACATCCATGTAGGCAACACCGAGAAATCAAAGACATATAATAAAGTGAACTAGATTGCGGTACTTGGTTCGCAATGACTTAAATTAAATCCCCCTCAATCCCCCTTCGCAAAGTGGGAGGAAGTTTTCTGGTTTTAATATAAAATAGTCTTTCCTCTGTGCAGCGTAGCCTCTGTGTCCTCTGTGGTGAATATCTTTTGTCTTTTGTCTTTTGTTTTTTACTTTTTATCTTTTTGCTTGTTTCTCTAATACGCATTCTTACTCATAAATCCTTTAAAAAGGGTTAAGAATATGATTTTTATATCCCATAAAATAGTCCAGTTCTTAATATACATGAGGTCGAATTCTATGCGTTTTTCCATCTTTTCTAAGGTATCTGTTTCACCCCTCCAGCCGTTTATTTGCGCCCATCCGGTGATCCCAGGTTTTACTTTATGACGTAGCATATAAAACTTAATTTTCTGTCTATATTCTTCATTATGAGCGACTGCATGGGGGCGCGGTCCAACAATTGACATACCGCCTCCAACCACATTAAAAAATTGTGGTAACTCATCCAAAGAGGTTCGTCTTAAAAAAGCACCTAAAGGGGTAATGCGTGGATCATTTTTGGTGGCTTGTATCACTTTCTGGTCAGTAGCGTCAGAACCGCCACTACTATCGCTACTGTCACCACCGTTACTATTTTTAGTCACTCCCATCGAACGGAATTTCCAAATGGTAATTTTATGACCGCCTAATCCATAACGAGTTTGCTTAAATAAAACCGGACCTTTAGACGTCGCTTTTATAAGAATAGAAATGATGATTAAAATCGGAGAAATTAATAATAAAATGATACTTCCAACCACAACATCTAGAGTTCGTTTTAACCATTCTTTCGCCCCTAAATAAGGCGACTCATAAACACTAATGGTATCAAGGTTTCCAACATGAGAGACCCGAGCATGCATTAAATTAGAGATAAATGAATCGGGGATAAAATGTACATCGACGGTTGTATCACCCAGTTGAGACAATATATTAGTAATACGTTTATCCGCTTTTAACGGTAAAGCGATAAATAAGATATCAATTAAACCTTTTCTAGCTGAATCTATCGCTTCATTCACATCAGCATTAACAACTATGCCATTAGTTTCATAAACTCTTGATGCAGAGCGGTCATCATAAAATCCAACAAATTCAAATCCGAGCTCTTCATTTTCTCTTATTTCGTTATATAAATCTTGGCCACTAGAGGTTGCGCCAATAACAGCAACTTGTTTAATGTTATAACCTAAGCTTCGTCGATGTTTATTGTGTAAGCGAATAAACAATCGCCATAAAAAACAAAAAGACATGATGAAAACAAACCATAACGTAATAACCATGCGAGAAAACAACTCACCATATTTAAGCACAAACATAATAGACATCAATACTAAAAAGGAAACTAAAAACGCTCCCATAGTCGCAATAACCATCGTCGAAAACCGACCCACTCGCCATGGACGATATAGTTCTAGTAATTCAGCAAGATTAGAATAAATAACAGACAATGCAAGAGCTGCAATATAGTATTTTGGAGTAATAGTTATGTCAGAAACAGTACAAGCCAATAGCAAAGACAATAGAATAATGAGTAGATCTAAAATCCGATAGAAGGAAGAATATGAATTAGAGTTTGACTTAAAAGTCGGTTTAGAAACCACTGATTTTATATCCTTATAAGAACATTAGAATAACTAATGTTGTTCCATTTACTGCTTTTGATTAACGCAATATGACTAAATTATACAAATAAATTTCAATTAAAAACTAATGCCTTACAGATACATCTATTATCGTTGATAGACTGCTAAGACTCAAGTATTACGAATTGAGATTGTAACAGAAACGTGAACTGAGTCACAGTTCTAAAAAGTGTAAATATCACCACTTATCCTTGTTTAATCATTAAAAGACTTAAAAGACCTTTTGTCAGCGAATTACGCGAATTTAGCTAATTTTAAAAGACTAAAACAAAAACAGCTAAAACAAATTTACCACAGAGGACGCAGAGGGCAAGGTTTGCAGTTCCAGACCAAACCTATGTACCGACATCCATGTAGGCAACACCGAGAAAAGACCAGATTAAATTAAAACCAACAGCTATCTAGTTCCATTTATCCTACATCTTTGGTTTTCTTTGACAACTGCTCCTGCGTTGTTCTACTAACCTGCATGCAGGGATCTGTGGTAAAATGTTTTTTAATCTCTTATCTCGTATCTTCTTTCTTATCTAGCATCTTCTTTCCTATCTAGTATCTCGCATCTTCTTTTTTTTAATGTTAAATACGCTTATTCTTACTACAATATTTTTGCTTCGCTTATGTAATTACATTTCGAATTCCAAATTATCTCCGCCCCCTTGCAATTGTAAGATTAGTTTATCAACTTCTTCTTTAATGACTGTTTGGGTGTATTGCCAAAATTTAGCTTGTGAAATCGTTTTTTGTGAAGTTGACAAAGGTAAAAATCGAGACATTTCTTGGTTGAAATCTGTCTTTATTTCATTACTAGTTAAAATAAGTTTTGTATGTTTAGTTAACAAATCAACAAAATCATCTTGCTGTTTGTGTCTTGACGATAGTTTTTGTTGAACCAATACTGCATTTTGCTTAACTCTTTGTTGAGTTAACCACACAATATCCCATACATCTCTTGGTTTGATCCTTCTTTCTCGATAAGCAAAAGCGACCATTTTATCTGCTAATATTTCCGTCATACTTTGCACTGGTATAGGCAACCCTAACATTTGAGGTTTTACGCCGTAATGATCTATTAGCGGTCGGTGCACAATATCAAATGAAGGCAGAGCACAAATATCTATATGCATTTTTTGAGAAGGTAAGTCGGGCCTATCACTAAACTTTTCAATTGTTACTTTCCAAGTTGATGTATTATTTTTAGTTAAGCTTGGCTCATGTACAGAAACATTTAAATCGTATTTGCGCTGTAAAAACAGTTGTAATTGTTCACCCAAGCCAAAGAAACTAGCCGCTTTAAAATTAACACCGGCAGTAAAATCTAAATCTTCCGATAACCGGCTTGAGTCATAACATAATCGTAAAGACGTACCACCTATAAAGGTAAGCTTTGCCAGCAAACCTTCTTGATGTAAAACTGACATAATATCGTGGTGCAAAATTTCTTTTTCAACAACGTCTTCTAAGCCAATAAATTCAGGCTTATTTGCTAAAACTTGTTCTACTACTTTGCTCAACATATTCATATTCCGGCTACAACAGAATGGTTATCAAACTCTAACATATTGTAATTACGCCCTACTCTATTTAAGTCTATAATCGCTTTACTCTCAATCGCTCTAAAAGCACTAATCTCAGTATCATAATAAACATAATCACTAATATCAGCCATTTTTCGACTAGTGTGAGTAAACTCAATAGTGCCGTATTTTGTTTTAACCAACCCTGTGCGACCTGTTGTCATCAAGGTTAAATAGTTCATCGTCACTTGTGAAATAACACCTAAGTAACTTAACTGAGACTCTAAACTTATATAAATAAACTTATCCCAATGAAGAATATTAGCAATTTTAATTAACACTCCCTTACCACTTGGAGGTGCTAAAGGGTTTATAAAAATATTAGTACACACCTTCATTAATACTTCTGACTTCACTGCTTTATACAAAAATTTAGTAAAATTAGCGTCTAGATGACTGTTTGTTAACATCGCGAGATCATTACTAGTAAACAAACCATTATGGCCTGCATTTACCGCGACAATAGTATTATCATTTAGACTACGTAATTTAGTCATCACGCCACTCATAACTGTAAAATATAAAACGAATTTAAGTATACACTATATCGCCATAATGGCGATAAAAAAGTAATATAAATTACTTTTCCTGTATAGATGTAGCAACTTAGGTTTGTTCTGGTACTACAAACCTAAATTGAGGAACCATTACTTAACACTAATTTTAAAAGACAAAAAACAAAAACAGCTAAAACGAATTTACCACCGAGGACGCAGATCCCTGCATGGACGCAGGTTAGTAGAACAACGCAGGAGCAGTTGTCGAGGCTTCGCTACACCGAGAAGAGATTATTACTGTTAATACCCAAAGCCTCTGTTGCCTACATGGATGTCGGTACTTAGGTTTGGTCTGGAACTACAAACCTGTGCCTACATGGATGTCGGTACTTAGGTTTGGTCTGGAACTACAAACCTGGCCCTCGGTACCCAAAGCACTCAGTTCCTTCGCGGGGCAAGCCTTGGTTAAACATCTTTAGTCTTTTTATTTGCTTTTAATTAGTGTAATTCGCGTAATTCGCTGACTCCTTGTTTTGATTTTGGATCTTTAAAAAGATTAAGAGACTTTTGTCAGCTAATTACACGAATTAAGCTAATTTGAAAAGACTAAAACCTAAAGAGGATTGCCGCACTTGGTTCGCAATGACAATATGTAAGTCTTGGTCTTTGTCCTGTCTTTAATTCGAGTAATTCGCGTAATTAGCTGACGATTTTTTTCTTTAGGTATTTAAAAGACTTTTCATCTGTTTCATTTTTCTTATAAATGTCTTCTTAGGTTTTTTGATATCGTCATTTTTAGTGCTTTTGGGACATTATATTCGTCTGCTAATGATTCAAAATCAGCAAACTCTTGAATAACCAAGTTAATTATATTGCTTGCTTGTAAGCGAGTTAAATTACAATGGATTGCAAAGTTTAGTAAATCTTCACGTACAAAGTCGCTTTGTTTTCTATTGAGTTTAATTTGATGCTTTGAAGTCCATTTGCCGCTTGGATCATAGGAATATGTCATATCAAAAGCCGGAGATAATGACCATTCAAGATCCTTGTTCATTAAAAAGCCAAAATTTTTGGTATGGTCATCTTGATTAACACCTACGATATTAAAAACACAGCGAGTAAATACCTCTTTTAGGGTGTCAGCTCCGAGACCTAATTGTTTACAAACCAGTGATAGCTGTTCATAAGAGTAAGCGCCAGTTTCATCTCGATGGGCGTGAGCAATACCACACCAAGATACATAATGGAGTTTTTCTAATTTATTATTAACCTTAATTCGATCAAAACGTTCAATCAAAAAATGAAAGTCATTACCATTGACTATGAACTCGGTATTTGGAATATTAATTCCGCAACGTCTTGCGATGATAGAATAAACATATTCAACTCGGGTCATGCCTTTTGCATCAAAACCATCTCTATCACTATTATCATCGGTATCAAATTTTAATAGATAATAATTGTATTCAACGCCATGATTGACCGTACCATCCTTTAACACAGCATCTTTTTTGGCAACCAATGCTTTTGATCTAGCACCACCGGCACTAGCACCAATACGAATAAATTTTAATGCCTGTGACTGAGATTCACTCTCATGTAGTTTTTGAGCAAGAATAGATTGGTTATTATTAGTTAAACTAGCCAACTCATTCAGCATTGTGATATCTAAAGCGTGAAAATCATCCTCGCTACTCTTAACTTCGTTTGGAACATACTCAATCGCTCCCATGCCCCTATCACCAATGTACATTAATCTATCCAGTGGCGTGATATCCTGTCCAACAATGCCTTTTTCAGCCATATAAATATCAATAAGCTGATCACCAAATTTATCCGGTAAAGAGTCCGAAAATACCCCAGCTAGTCCTTTAAAGGTTCTATAGCTAATATTGGTAAAGTGATGTTGTTGTATTTGGCTATTCATAAGCAAAGGTGAAATGTTAATACCTTCATTCATTACTTTAGCGGTAAATTCAAATACTGATATTTCCCCCATTTTGCCACTTTTATCATAACCCAAAGAGCCGACTTTAGTTCCCCATAAATAGACATCGACTTTAACCGCCATTATTGATCCTCACCCCAATTAACTGATTTTTTACGGATTAGACTGTGTCTTATTCGTTTTCTGGGAGGTGTTTCGTTTTCACTAAACAATAAACCAGAATCAACAGAGATTAATTTTTCTAAAGCGTCTAGCTCGTTAATCCCTCTCAATAATCGCACGAAATTTAATAGGGTGATCCCGCCTGAAGCTTGTCGAAATTTATTAAGCGCATCGGAAGAAACACCTCCTTGTTTGATCAGGCTTTTATCCATAATGCCTTTTTGAATTCGTTTTTTGTCAAAACGTTGCCCAAGTTCAGACAAAATTTGTTGATCTGATAAGGTTGTAAACTTTTGCATTAGATTCACTTCAAACTATAATATACGGTTATCCTAACATTAATTGCTATTTATGACAATTATAGATGGTTTTACAGATATTATTTAGATAACTGATTCCTTCTTTTGATTTTTAGACCTTTAAAAAGATTAAAAGACTACTTGTCAGCGAATTTAGCTAATTTTAAAAGACTAAAAACAAAAACAGCTAAAACAAATTTACCACAGAGGACGCAGAGGCTTCGGGCAAGGTTTGCAGTTCCAGACCAAACCTATGTACCTACATCCATGTCATAGGTAGGATCTTAAGAAATTGAAATAAAGCTCAAATCATGATCAAATAGGAGTTACCACACAACTAATTAATCATGACGA
>NVVT01000028.1 GCA_002733465.1 Kangiella sp. | reverse complement strand
TTCAGTTGTTGCAAGGTAAAGATGGATTAACATCCAGTTGTATWGATATTGCCACTAATCATCATGAAAGRTTAGGAGGGCAGGGCTATCCCCGAGGGTTAAAGGAAGTAAGTATCTCCGATAATGTCAGACTAGTTACCATTGTTGATGTTTTTGAATCACTAACCACCCCGCAAGTTTATCGAAAATCCATGTCCGTTGTAGATGCGTATAAAATATTAATGGCAGGAAAAAAGACACATTACGATGAAACATTAGTGATGAAATTTATCGAGTGGAGAGGTATTTATCCACCAGGTTCAATCGTTGAAATGGAAAATGGCGAAGTCGGCATTGTGGTTTCATCAAATCCAAATGCTAAGTTAAAACCTAAGGTTTTGTTGGTTTTGGATGAATATAAGCAAACTCGTAAGGAAAAAATTGTCGATTTATCGAAAATGGCATTGGATGCTGTCTCAAAACCTTATAAAATAATAAGAGCTTTTGAAAATACTGCATTTGGATTAGATTTACAGGAATTTGCTGATAAAGGATTAAAAGTACAACCTCCTCGTTAAACCTAGAAGAAACAGTTAACAATTAATTACCTATCTAGGAATAAAACGAAAATGAAAACCCTGATTAACCAAATGATGAGTCAATTATCAGAAGAAGATAAGTCTATCTTTTCTGAACTAGCCATAAAGCTCAACCAACTTCAAGGCGATGTCAGCCAGCTATCCACTAGTGATTTAAAAATCATTTCGGATATGGAAAATAAGTATTCTGATAAATTATCATCGTTTGAAGGCGAAATCATCAAGAACCAATCTGATAGCAATGCTAGTTCTGCAGAATCCACTTCGACATTCAATCTTTTAGATACGGCATTTTCCGGCTATGTAAAACAACTTCTCGCTCGCGATCTTCATTCTCAATTTCCCAAAGAAGATGATGCTGTTAAATTTGCTTTCCAAAATAAGTGGATAGCTCAAGACTTAAAAGAAGCCAAAAACGCGGAAGAGATTTTTGACCTTTATAAAAATGATATTGGTAACGCTAATCAGTGGCGAGAATCGACAGTAGGTGTGGAGGCCGATAAAAGTATGGCGGTAGGAATGACTTGGTTTATGGTGGTTTTTGCGTTGTTTAAAAATATTTAGTTATAAAATAGGGTCCATAAAATATGGTCGGACTCGCTGGTAAATTTCATACTTCGATTAACAGCGACTTCGACCCTTGAGTGTTGATTGACCTCTATAGCCCTAGCACTTCTTTCCCTTGCTCAAAAACGATATCWACAGGAATRTTRGCTTTTTCMAGYAAWGCCAAATCATTTGCSARYTGYTCKGTRATAATKCCTTTWGTGGCTAATAAATCGACRGCACCAAGRTAATCRCCATCGCCYTGTAAWGTAAGRATYAATTTRGAAAGRGCGTTCATRGCTAAGGTCATYTTGTCAAAATTRACRCTATARTGRCCGTTRSTTTCATCWCGAGAAAATGCGCCCATTTCCTTAAAGAAACTGAATCGAACCATGTTTGCTTTACCGTGTGCTGATGAAGCACCAAATCTAACGCTACGGAATATACCGGCTAAAAAAGTCACATAGTTGTCCATTAATTTGCCCTGCGTTAAATCGCCGGATTTAAATAGTTCAGAAACCATGTATAAACCAAGAATATCGGCTTTCCCTTCTTCCAAGGATGATGCGGTTTCTTTTAAGCTTCCTCTGACCGTTCCACTACCATCAAGCGTATTCTTAATGCCTAAACCATGAGCGACTTCGTGGAACATCGTATTAGTGAAAAACGCATCAAAAGTGATGTATTGTCTTTGATCTTCTGCGATTAATTGATCGGCAATCGGAACTAAAATATGGTCAAACTTTGCTTTCATGGCATTTTTTAATTGCAAACGACGAGTACCCTTTGCTAATTGTACTTCTTCATCATTGGGTAAGTTAATCGCAATAGTTTTAGAACCCGCATTACTATGACCAGCATAATAAACAACATCATAGGCATTTAAATCGGAATCGGTACCTGGTTTTTCCTGTTTGTATTGTTCGTCAACAGGCAAACCTTTTTGTAATTTAGGTAAGAATGAAGCAAAGCGTGAAAGTTTTTCGCTCCACTCTAAGTCTTTTATTAACACGTAAGACTCATAAGATGCACGATAGCCAAATAGTAAATCTTCATAGGTTTCAATAGGACCGATGACTAATTCAATCGGGTTGTTTTTCATGTCCATCCAAGCTAAATCACTTTTTTGAAATTTATCAGTCATTAATGCATCAGCTCGTAACATAAGGTAATTTTTAAATTCTTCATCCAGTGCTAATTTAGATGCTAATTGTAATATTTTTGCTGTTTCCTCTAATTCTTCTCTATATTCTTCATGGAAGGGAACCGAAAATAAACCACCGTCCTTATCTCTCTTGATAATCGAATAAAGACCTTTTGCATCATCTATTGTTGCTTTATCAAATTCATCTTTGGTCATATCTGCTGGATAAAACTGAGCACCTTTTGATTTCTCACCATAAGAATCAATAAAAGGTTTATCTCCATTTAAACGATCCCAAGGGCCATAGTTTATATCTGCAAAATTTTGTGCGGGTGAGTTTTCTAAAGATTTTAAAAATTCTGCTCTATCTCCAAAAGCTTGTTTCCAATAAAGCTCATCCATTATTTTTGAAGCATCAATCAACAAACCAATCATTTTTTTTTGGTTGTCGTTTAAATGACTTAAATCAGCGGTTAAAGCGACTTTTTTATAGATATTAAAACGAGGATTTACATTGGATGTTGATTGTTCGATTGTTTTCTCAGTCGTTTTAGTTTGAGCAATTTCAGTGGTTTGATTCGCTTCTTGAGAGCACCCACTGATTAAAATCGTTGAAGCAACGGCTATGCTTAGCATCAATGTGTTTTTATTCTTCATACAAGTGTGTTTCATATAAGGTTGTTCCATATTAGAGGTGTTGACTATAGAAAATACCGCAAAAGTATAACATTAGCGTGAAGTTAATTTTGAAGTTATTTATTCAATATTTGTTGAAAATGACTGACGGAGGTTAATACTGATTTAAAGGTATAAAGAGTTAAAATGAGTAATTTATGATTAGATTAAGAAGCAGGTAGAATTACTAGAAACCTTGACCTCCAGATAGGTCTTTCATAGAAAGGTAATTTTCCATATTCTGAAGCGTTTCTAACACTTCCATCGATTTTTTTGAAAGACTTCGTGTTAACTCATTAAACTCATCAAAAGAACAATGTTCACTCGCTTTTTTAAGTAGTTTATAGCCTAAAAGATGTAATTCTTGATGGGGTTTTTCCATTGCCTTGTATAGCTCTTCATTCTCAAATTCAGCTTCGTGGGAATAATACCAACGGCCTAATTTACATTTAGTATGGTTTAATTCGGGACAAGAACGAACTTGCGAGAACTCCCTTTTTTCAGTAGAGTTATTTAAGAATATCGCCGCATCGATTATGCCTTTACGCCACTGAACATGATCTAGTTGCGCCATATATAATAGACCAATTGGTTTGGCCGGATAGCTTTCGTATGTGTTGTAGTAGTGAATGAAATGTTCGAGATTCATTGGTCTTCCAACGACATACCCTTGAACAACTTTACAGCCATAATTCTGAAGCATTCGATAGGTTGACATATCTTCAACCCCTTCGGCAACTATGTTTAAATTAAGTTGATGCGCCATTCGTATAGTTGCCTGTATCAAAGAGTGTTTTTTATTAGATTTCATGATGTCATCAATTAAACTTTTATCGATTTTTATGGTAGTAAAAGGCCATTTACTCAGAGAGGTTAAACCCGAATGACCAGCGCCAAAATCATCCATCGCGATCGATATCCCGGCATCAGCTAATCTTGTCAGGCAAGTTTTGGTTGTTGTCTCATCTAAAAGAACAGTTTCAGTCACTTCAATTTCTAAATTTTTTGCATCGATATACTTGTTTTTTATGGCTTGAATGATAATTTCAGTAAAAACATCATCATTAAAGTCTTTGCCAGACGCATTAAATGAAACCACAATTTCATTATCGATAGCGGTGATTAACGCCATATCAATTATGAGGTGATTAAAGACATATAAAGTGATATATCTTATTAAATCTGTTTCTTCTGCTATTGGGATAAACTTAAATGGTGGTATTAAAGAACCATCCGGTTTTTTCCATCGAATGAGTGCTTCTGCTCCGCAAATATTACCGTTAATCAAAGATATTTTGGGCTGATAAAAAAGAACGAGTTCCTCATTCTCAATTGCTTGCCTAATATCTTTGACTGTAATTTTTTTATCGGTATTTGACATTAATAGGTTCGGTTAGATGATTTCTAAGTGGCTGTTTTCTTGAAAATTTGGCGCTCTAGTATCTATTAAATGTAGTCTACAACAACAATAAGTCAACGGATTGATGACGATTTAAATACATTATCCATATTTCACTTAACATCAAAAAATTGGTTCAGTCTTTGTTCAGTCGGATTTTGCTTAAATAATGGCATTGTTTGTGAGTTAGTTCGTTATAAGGGCAGATACGTAAAATTCAAACAAGATACAAATGCTATAAAAATAAAGCGATACGAGGAATTTACCATGAAACTGAATTTACCATTAAGTACTCTATTAATTGTATTAACAAGTATAAATGTCTTAGCTGATGACACTAACAAACTGGAAAGCTACCAAAAATCTATGGTTATTATCGGAGTAGGTGCCTCTAATCTGAAATCTACAACAAGTGAATTTATAGCCTTTAAAGGTGATGCTGATGTGTCAATTAATAGGCGAATTAACTTAGCTGAAAACAAATTAGTTCAAAGGCTAAAAACTACCATTTCAGGCACGCAAAATATTAGTGCTAAAACTAGACCTCAGAATCCACAAAAAGCACCTAACATTGACGGTTTTAGTTTTTATTCTGCTAGTGCCTATTTGAATTATGACTTAGATGGTGATGGTTATTATAGTGACTTTACGATTGAGTTTGATGCGGATTATGATGATGGATACGCAGATGTTTACGGCGTGCTTTACTATTCAAAAAATGGTGGACCATGGATTGAGTATTTTGAAACTGACGTGTTTGAAATATATTTAAACGACGCTACGGATGATTATCAAGTGACTTCTCGTTTAATCACTGACTTTCCAACCAGTAATTATGATATTTTGATTGATTTGTATGAGCACGGTATCTCCGGAATTGTTGCGACCATTAGTTCGGATGATACACAAAACTTGTTAGGTCTTCCTTTAGAAGATGAAGCACATGAATTGAATTCGAATGCGAGTCAAATTACTTATGTGGCATCCACAATCAGCCATGATGCTGATGGTGATAATTTCTACACAGATTTAACTTTAGAATATGATATCAGCACTATTTATTTTGGTGATTTAGTTTATGCGGAAATTATATTAACTAATAGCGATGCCCTTTGGAGTCAGACATTATTAACAGATAACTTTGTTTTAGGTAATCAAACAGAGTTTATTGATTTAGTATTAAACGCGGGTTATCCCGCAGGATGGTACGATGTTCAGATCAATTTAATTAATACTTACACCAGCGAAATTATTGCTAACGCGGCTCAAGATTTTACTTCGCTTGCATCTTTGCAATTAGAGTCAGTGGATAACGATAACCATTATGATAGCCCTTCTGCAAGTGGGGGCGGTGTTAATAACGGTGCTGATTCTTATGAAAATGGTAGTGGTGCTATATCAGGTTATTTTTTATTCCTATTCTTTTTAATTGGTGTCTATATTAAAAGTATTAGAGACTTTAGTTTAAAAGAGCGAAAAAAAAAATTTGATACGTAATAGATCTAATAGGTAAAAACAGATCAACAACACGCCAGCTCAAATTTGATGGGCTGGTTTATTGGTGATTTTTTATGTTGATCATTAAAACGCATAAAGTGAACATTAGATCGATGTTTACCAGAACTAAATTCGGGAAAAATATTTCTTGAATCTGTTGTCAGTTTTATTCTTATTAATTGATTCTCAGCCCCTTTCAGGTCTAACATAAAGTTACCTAAAGGCGCTGACTCTTCACTCCATTTTGTCTTATCTCTAATTAAACGCAATATGACATTGATGCTTGTTTCAACGCCTTTGATATCGTTAACCCATTGATTTAATTTTTCTTGTCTTTGGCTATGATTTTGGTTCATAAATAAAAATAGATCGGGGCAGTCAAACTGGCAATTACCGCCCGGAATACTGGTTCTCTGCTTAACTGAATTAATGAATGAATCTTTGCGTAACTTTTCGCCAAACTTTCCTTCATAATTTAAAGTCCAATAATGAAGTTGAGTGAGCTGATTTAGAAAGTTGTCAAGTTTGCTCACTTCGACATTGGGATTTTCTTTAAGCATTTTAAAATATTCAATATAACGAGCGAGTTCTTTAATTAACTCGGATCGTGAATCGCCCGTTTCTAACATTTCTAATATTTCGAACAGGTATTTTAATGCATGCAGATGATTTTCTGCATTGAGAGAAAGTGTATTTGACTTAAAGCTTTTAAATAAAGACTCTAATCGTAAGAATCGTCTAATATTTTCTTTAAGCGGATATTCAAAAAGTAGTATCTCATTGTCCATATGGATGTGTTTCTTTTTTAAATCGATTGATAGAGAACGTGTAGGTCATTAACTTGATTTTTAACATATTGTTTCGTTGTATTATTATCAATAACATCATCAGCCAGCGCAAGTTTTTCTTTAAGGCTCGATTGATTGTTAATGATAGCCCGAGCGTCTTCTTTTGTACGATCATCTCTAGTGATAATGCGTTTAATTTGTTTGTCTTGATCCGTTTTTATAACAAGTATCCTGTCAATAAATGGCAGTAATCGAGTTGGAATGGTAGAACCTTTATCAATTAACAAAGGAATATCTAAAATAACGTACTGTGATTTAACTGATGAAAGTTGTTGCTTCATTTCTTGATTGACTAAAGGATGACTATATTGGTTTAGCCAATTGAGTTGCTTGGGGTCAGAGAACACGATTTTCCCTAATGTTTTTCTATTGAGCTCACCTTTATTATCAATAATATCATTTCCGAAATACTCAATCAGTGGAACTAGATGTTTGGATTTTGCCTTAAATAGATCCTTTGCAATTTTATCCGCATCGATCACTTCAATGCCAAGCTCTACAAAATAACCACTGACTAAAGATTTTCCGCTTGCAATTCCACCTGTTAATCCTATCTTTAGCATTTTAACGGAGGCCAGAAAACACAAGGTACTGATTGATTAACTCGTCACCCCAAATCCAGCTAATCCAACCTGCAACAGCTAAGTAAGGGCCAAAGGGGATTTTGGTTTCTTTGCATTTTCCTTGTATAAGTAATAATAATCCGCCTAAAATTGCGCCAACGCCAGCCGAAAGAACAATAGTTAGTAAGACATTTTGCCATCCCATAAAAGCACCGATTACCGCTAGAAGTTTGAAGTCTCCATATCCCATTCCCTCTTTCCCAGTGATTATTTTGAACAACCAATAAACGCACCAAAGGGATAAATAGCCAACAAGAGTACCAATTAACGAATCTCCAAGTGGGATGTAAAGGTTAAAGTAAGCGACAAATAGTCCGAGCCAAACTAAGGGTAAAGTCATAGTATCGGGCAAAATTTGGTGATCGATATCGATAAAACTCATCGCAATAAAGTAAGCTGTTACTATCAATGCAATCGCCAAAGGCCAACCAAAGAGGAAGTTTTGAGCCATAATCGCAAAACAAAGTCCCGTTAATAATTCAATAAATGGATAACGCAGTGATATCGACGTTTGACAGCCTTTACATTTTCCTYTTAARAACAAATAACTAATDATHGGAANATTTTCTAAACCAGATATTTTATGATCDCATTTTGGACAAGCRGAGCGAGGGACAGCCATATTGAATTTTTTAGGCTGTTTATCAAATGCAGTTTCTGGAGCTTTAATGATAAAACCGCGCTCACTTAATATTTCTTTGGCCATTTGTTCCCATTCTCTGAATAACATAATGGGATAGCGATAGATAACAACGTTGAGAAAGCTACCAACTAATAAGCCAAAAATAAGGCAAAAAATTGTCAAAATAGTTTGGTTTGTTTCTAATACAAAAAAGAGTTTGTCCACTTGGTTTATCCGTTAAGTTAGCTTTCCACTTAATTTGGTTTATATATTTAATTTGATTTATTTAATAAGAGTAGTTAAAACAAAAAAAGGCTGGATAAACCAGCCTCAGTCTCTATATATGCTTTATTTTAAACGACTTGACCCATTTGGAATATTGGTAGATACATAGCAATGATTAATCCACCAACTAATACACCTAAAACAGCCATAATAATCGGCTCAAGAAGCGCGCTTAAACCGTCTACCATATCATCAACTTGTTGCTCGTAAATATCAGCCACTTTGCTAAGCATGGCATCAATTGAACCTGATTCTTCGCCAATCGCGACCATTTGAACGACCATATTGGGGAAAACGCCAGTCGAAGTCATTGCCATATTCATTTGCATACCGGTGGTGACATCATTTCTAATACTGTAGATAGCATCGCGATACAATGCATTGCCGGATGCGCCAGCGGCTGAATCCAAAGCTTCAACCAAAGGAACACCTGCTGCAAAAGTTGTAGCTAGTGTTCTTGTAAATCTTGCGATAGCTGCTTTATGAAGGATTTCACCAATTATAGGTGCTTTTAACATGATTTTATCTTGTCTATCCCGCATAGTTTTAGATTTTGCTAACATTGCTTTGTAAATCATTGCAATAGCAATTCCACCAAATAAAAATATCCACCAATACTCGACCATAAAGTCAGAAAGGCCGACAACAAATTGGGTGAACGCCGGTAGCTCAGCTCCAAAGCTGGTGAATATTTCTTCAAATTGTGGAACTACCTTAATTAACAAAATACTGGTAACAATGGCTGCTATCACAACAACTGCAATTGGGTAGTTAAGTGCTTTTTTAATTTTTGATTTTAATGCTTCGCTTTTTTCTTTGTAAGTAGCAATTCTATCTAACATGCCTTCTAGTGAACCAGATTGCTCACCAGCATCAACTAAATCACAAAAAAGATCATCAAAATGTTTAGGATGTTTACGGAGCGAGTCGGCCATGGTTTGGCCAGACTCAATATCCGCTTTAACGCTCATCAAAAGATCTTGTACGGAGCGTTTTTCATTGCCTCGACCAATAATATCAAATGATTGAACGAGAGGTACTCCAGCCTTCATCATCGTCGCAATTTGTCGAGAAAATAGCGCAACATCTGCTACTTCAACTGGTTTTCCTTTACCGCCTCCAAATAGTGGTTGAGCAACTTTGTTAACCTTAATGGGGCTAATACCTTGTTTTCTAAGTTGCGCTTTAATGACTGCTGATGTTTCCGCAGTCATTTCGCCCTTCATTTTTTGACCTTTTTTATCGGCACCTTCCCACTTAAACTGATGTTGTTTAGGTGCTTTGGCGGCCTTTGAACTCTTTCGAGTTTGCCTTTTACTTTGTATCGCTTGAACAGCCATAACATTTCCTTGAATCTGTAATTTATTTTAAATTACTAACAAATCTTATTTTAAGTTATCTATCTAATGCCGCAATCTTTTAATATCGTATTTTAAATCTTTAATGTTGAGTTACTCGGTTAACTTCTTCTAAAGAGGTGACACCTTGCATCACTTTTTTCAACGCTGATCGATGCAGGTCGTCAACACCTTCTTTTTCTGCTTGCTTAGCAATATCGAGTGCATTTCCGCCATCCATAAGAATTTGCCCCATTTCCTTTGAAAACTTCATTACTTGATAAACTCCAACACGTCCTTTATAACCGTTTACACATTTATCACAACCGACTGGTTCATATATTTTATGTTTTCCTATCTCATCTTCTTTAAAGCCACGTTCTTTCAGTACTTCATGGGGTAATTTGACTTCATTTTTACATACTTCACATAGTCTTCTAGTCAATCGCTGAGCGATTACTAAGTTAACGCTGGTTGCTATATTAAACGCTGGAACGCCCATATTGATCATTCGAGTAATCGTTTCTGGCGCACTGTTAGTATGTAACGTTGATAATACTAAGTGACCCGTTTGAGCGGCTTTAATTGCAATCTCAGCGGTTTCAAGATCACGAATTTCCCCTACTAGGACGATATCTGGATCTTGTCGTAAAAAAGAACGTAAAGCTGAAGCAAATGTTAATCCTTGTTTTGGATTGACGTTAACCTGGTTAACACCCTCAAGGTTAATTTCAACAGGATCTTCTGCTGTAGATATATTGGTTTCAACAGTATTAATGATATTGACTGCAGTATAAAGTGAAACTGTTTTACCACTACCGGTTGGTCCGGTTACCAAAACCATTCCCTGAGGCTTATGAATCGCTTCCATAAACAACTCTTTTTGTTCTGGCTCATAACCTAAAACATCAATACCTAACTTCGCAGCCGCCGAGTCTAAAATACGCATAACGATTTTTTCACCAAACAGAGTTGGGAGAGTGCTCACTCGAAAATCGATAGATTTAGTTTTAGATATCTTTAATTTGATACGACCATCTTGGGGGATGCGTTTTTCAGAAATATCGAGTCGTGACATAACTTTTAAGCGCGCAGCGATTCGAACAGACAAATTAATCGGAGGGCTAGCTACCTCTGATAATATACCATCAATTCGAAATCTTACTCGGTAGCGTTTTTCATAAGGTTCAAAATGTAAATCTGAAGCACCTTTTTTAATGGCATCTAGCAGTATTTTGTTAACAAATCTTACAATGGGTGCTTCGTCTGCTCCGTTGTCATCGTCATCCTTATTCGCATTTTCATCAACGGTTTCGAGATCCATATCTTCGAAGTCATCATCTCCGAAATTACCCATATCCTCACTTTCTTTTTCTTCAATGACTTTTTCGATGATACTGGTGAGTTTTGTTTCTTCAATAAGAACTGCTTCTGTTGTTAAGCCAGAATGAAATTTGAATTCATCTAGTGCAGCAAGGTTGGTTGGATCTGAAACGCCTACGTATAACCTTTTTCCTCTCTTGAATAGTGGGATAGCGTGGTGTTTTTTAATTAATACTTCGCTTACTAAGGACGTAGCAATTTGCTCAAAATCGATGGCATTAATGTCGAATAAAGGAACACCAAATTCGGTGGAAGCTGCTACAGCGATTGATTTTGAGTCAGCATAATTGTTTTCAACCAGGTAGGTGACAAGGTTAACGTTACTTTTTTGAGCATTGGAGACAGCATCTAATGCCGAATTTTCATCTAAAAAGCCCTCTTGGATCAGCTTGCGCGCTAGTCCACTTAGAATAACATTAGGTTGTGATGACGCCATAGATTTGTCTCAATTCTTACAAAAATAGCTTTGATTAAACCAGTATAGTTTAAACAAGGCCCTATTTCTAATAAATTTGTATGGGAATGACTATATATTAGCTTACAAAACAAACAGATATGATGTGAATCTCAAAAATAAATTAAGAAAATAATCGGCTTGTATGTGAAACACTCTTATATCCATAAATCATCGTTGGGTGGTGAATACAGTTAGTGTGGTGCGAACCTCAATGCGCTCAATGCAATCTCGAGGTTACAACCATGTTATGGCTAAAATTATACTGAGTTAAGGCATGTCATAATGAATCCACTCCTTAATAATTAACGTATAAACATTGGTTTAACTTCGATATAATGCTATATTAACGAAGGTCAGCTTCAGTTTATTGGATTTTATGGTGTCTCAACTTGATTTGAATAGTCTCAAATATTGTCGTTTAATTGATCTTTCTGCAATTAAGCGTAAAAGCTTATTTTTATTTGGCCCACGCCAAACAGGAAAATCAACGCTATTAAAATCGCTTTTCCCCAAGTCCTTATTGATCAACCTTTTAAAATCGGATCAATTTCTAAAATATCAGCAATCACCAAAATTATTTCGTGAAGAGGTGCTCACTTATACGAATGAGCGCCCGATTATTGTCGATGAGATACAAAAACTTCCGATATTACTTGATGAAATACATTACCTAATTGAAGAACATCATTATCTTTTTATACTAACGGGTAGTAGCTCTAGAAAGCTTAAGCGTCATTCGGTTAACTTATTGGGTGGTCGGGCGCTTGAGAGGCGACTATTCCCTCTGGTTACGCAAGAAATAGGTTCTTTTGATTTGAATAAAATCATTAATTTTGGATCGCTACCCGCAATATATGACTCACCGGATCCTGAAGATGATCTATTTAGCTATGTTGGAACTTATTTAAAAGAAGAAATTCAACAAGAAAGTAATTTAAGAAATCTAGGCCCGTTCACTAACTTTTTAGAAAAAGCGGCAATCGATAATACCGAACTACTTAATTTTTCAAATATTGCGAGTGATGTAGGCACTTCAGCTAACACCGTGAAAGAATATTACCAAATACTACAGGACACACTAATTGGACATTTGCTACCACCGTTTAAACAAACAATAAAGAGGAAGGCTATAAGTAAAGCAAAGTTCTATTTTTTTGATGTGGGAATTGCAAATGTCTTAGCCAAAAGGTTTAATATTCAACCTAAAAGTGAACTTTACGGCAAGTGTCTTGAACATTTGGTATTTATCGAATTACAAGCCTATTTAAGCTATTTTAAAGTGAGAAAAGAACTCACCTTTTGGCGTTCAGTCAATGGTCAAGAGGTTGATTTTATTGTTGGAAATAAAATTGCTATCGAAGTTAAAGCGACAACCCGAGTACAACCAAAACATTTAAAAGGGATTAAAGCTCTAGGTGAAGAGATCCCGCTAACACATAAAATAATTATTAGTCTCGACGATCATAAAAGAAAGACTGATGAAGGTTTTATGATTTACCCTTTTAGAGAATTTGTTAAGACTCTGTGGGCGAATGAGGCATTTATTTAAGATTTCATTATTTCAGGCTAATAGATTGTTAAGATGCGGTAAAACGGTCTCGACCCGCTTTTTTCTGACCTTCTCAAAATAACTCACTATGAGAGCCGATGCGTGCCAACTTAAGAGTGTTGTTACTTATTTTATATATAAGCACTAAATCTGGCTTTATATGGCAATCCCTATAATTAGCCCAGTTACCTGATAAAGGATGATCAACATATTTTTCAAGTAACGCATCGCCTTGTTGCAAAGCATAAATAATGTGACCAACCTCAACTATATCCGGTATAGACATTTTAGTGATTTTCTTAAAGTCTTTTTTAAACTGAGTTGAATATTCAAGCCGAAACATTGGTTATTTTGCCTTCAGTTAATTCATTAATTAGCTGATTTACATTTCCGACTTTATGCCCATTATTATTTTCCAGTTCTTGAATTGCTGCTATTGTAATTAAATTAGGCTGTTTAGTTTTTAATTCAAAAGGGATGCTACCACTATGAATAACCGCTTTGGCAAATAATTTAATAGCCTGCGAAGTACTTAACCCAATTTCATCACAGATATGGGTAAATGCGACTTTAGTATCATGATCTATTCTAGTTGTTAACATTTCAGATTTCATAAAACAATTCCATTTTGATGGTGTTTGTGACACATTTTAATACAAAAGACATCATTTTGCATGTGATTAGCGAATATGTCCATCTTTTCGTGAATATAAAAAATAGATGATTTGCTTTATTGACAACTGCCTGAGGGATATTGACCACTGCCATAAATCTGTGGGTCGCACTAAAGTAATCAAAAATTACTGGTGACTGTTATGTGATAAGAGAGAAAGACGCTTCTTATAATGCTGGTTTTCGGTACGAAATAGTATTGTAAGGAGTTAATAGGTAAGTTTAATTGAAATAATCGCTATTATTCAGTCTGTTAGGTTGGTGCGAGCCCAACGGCTTGATGAGTATATACTCATTCAATGTGTACTAAAACGGACTTGATTACCATTATTTATAGTAAAATATACATGACCCTACGCGTGCAAAAACTATTCTCAGCAAAAAACCATTACATGGTAATACGTTTGTCATGTCTCACAGAACACAAATGGACGATATTGACTATATCAAAGAAGGTGAAGCTTTTGTTTTCGAGCCGCTTGGCCAATCAGCTTTCAACTTGATAGGGCGAATTCAATCTACTGAATGGTTACTTGCAAAAACAGATGTTCAGGCGTTGGGAGCATCCTATTACCAAAACTACTTCTATTCAAAAGAAGCTCGTGAAAAACGAGCTAAATAGTCCAATATATTTTATTGGTAGGTTGATTCTGTTAAGGTACGGTAAAACGGATTTGAGTCCCATTATTTTATCAGGTTGAGCGAGAAAATAACTGTCTTAAACCTTCTAGTTTATATAAACTAACCCAAATTTTATTCGATGAGAAAATAGACCTATGTATCATATTAGACTCGTTTCATATTTGTGTCTGATTGCTTTAATTATTTCATTGAATATTTATTTTTTCAATCATTATTCTTTAAAATTAGTTTTAACTCATTTAATAATAATAGTATCTATCTTTAGCTTTATCGCGGGGATATCAATCGCTTTAAATGCGTTGGAAAACACAAAAACTAGGCTGTGGTGGCGATCAGTAATTTTTGCTATTCCATCAACAATATTGCTGTTTATTTATATTGGCAATGCGCTAAGTAATTATTTTTGGAAAGCAAATGTAAACTTAAATTTAATTGAAAGAATGATAACGCATTTTTACGAATTGTATAAACTTGAGACATTTTTATTAATTACGATAATACCTCTTATTTCCACTTACTTGTTAATATTGTTTTTTTCGAAAATCTTGTCTAATCAACGTCTAATTGTTACAGCTTTTAAAATGAATAGTTTCTATCATTTATCTTTTTCTGCTTTTCTTATGATTCAAATTAACACTACTAGAATTGAGAGTGGACATAATAAATTACGAGAATATTTTTCCGAAGAAATGATATTTAATCTTTTCTCAGAATACACGGATGCGCATCAAGATTATGTTGCACGAGCTGGAGGTGTTAAAGACATTGTTAGCCAGTCATCAACCTATATAATTCAGAGCAAAAAAACGATTGATTACTCAAAAAAGAATGTTGTTTTGGTTATTGTAGATTGTCTACGTGCCGATCATCTTAAAAGTTATGGATATCATCGAAATACAACGCCTTTTATCAATGAGTTAATGAGTAAACATTCATCGCAACAAGTGGAAAATGCCTTTTCTATATGTGATGAATCTAAGTGTGGTATTCGCTCTATTTTGACTTCGCGAGGGCTGGGAGAACAAAACTCGTTAGAGGCTGGTGAAAATAGTTTACATAAACAACTTAAAGATAATGGCTACCAAATAAATTTTTTACTGACATCAGATCATGCATTTGGCGGTTTAAAACGAATCTATTCACCTTATGATTATTACCTGGATGGTATTGGTTTTAATAATTATCCACTTAATGATGACCGAGGCGTTTTATCTGTATTGGAAAAATGGCCAGATTATAATGGAACGCCTAATTATTTTCAGTTTCATTTGTTTTCTGCACATGAAGCAGGAATTACATATGGCAAGTTCATGGGGCAAGGGGTTCACGGTATAAAACCTGGTTTTTTAAAGGGGGAGCCTATTGCACCTAAATTTGAAAGTATTGATCCTAATGAGCAACAGATTAGATGGGATCGTATGGATAATAGATTATTTCAAACTGATCTGGTTTTTTCTAGGATTTATACTCTTTTAAAAGATAAAGGATATATGAAGAATACAATTCTGATTTTAACAGGCGATCATGGTCAGGGATTAGGCGAACATGGATATTTTGGTCATGTGAAAGGCCTTCATAATGAAAGTCTAGGAATACCAATAATAATGTTAAACACATTAGAGCAAGGGTTCAAATTTGAAGAGACACATTATGGAACTCAGTTTGATATAGCGCCTACTATTCTTTCTGATTTAAATATAGCCATTCCAAATTCTTGGGACGGAACTGCTCTACAAAAATCAAAAACTGAATCAATAATAATTACACACAAAATTCCTAATCGTTCAAGCTCGTTTGCGAAAACGATGTATAATCCGACAGATAACTCTCTGTATAAATACATATTTATGTCCACAGTAGGTGGACTAAAAGAAGAACAGTTTTTATTTGATCTAATTGTAGATCCAAATGAAAAAAACAACCTGTTAGGAATAGACAACGCCGAGATTAAGTTTAATTCTTTAATCTCAACATGGCATTCAGACAAAAATAACTAAATCGAAGTGAACCGATAATGCCGAATAACAATCCTATTTATAAATTTTACAATCAAATAATGAAATATGTTGGATTTGATTATCAAATTAGGCGATTTATTCTAAAGCATACCGATAAAAGTAAAAAGGTTGAATCAATTCTTGAAATTGGCTGTGGATCAGCGGCAACAGGTTTAGCATTGTCAGAGATATTTACAGATGCAGTGGTATTATTTACAGATAGAGATATTCATTTGCTAGAAGCATTAGAAAAAAAAGTGAAGGGTAATCCTAATATAGAGCTAGGTATTTCTGATATTTCCAACCCCAAGAATGTCAAATTTCTTTCAGGAAAGCGTATTTATTTAAACAGTGAAAGTTTTGATATTATTTGTGCCGGAGCAAATCTGGGATATTCAACAAACCTCAAAGTTACTCTAGATGAATTATATGACTTATTAAAGCCTGGTGGACAAATTATAGATTTAGAAATGAATGATGGTTTGTGGGGAAGGCTTATTTCATACTTATACAATTATCCAATAGTATCAATGGAAAGAATAAAATATATATTGGATAGGAAGGATGTAACAGGCACGACTGAAAAAATATCTTGGAGATTTTTTCCGCTCAATATAACTAGAATTTCTTTTAAAATAAACAAACTTTATTCAAAAAAAGGCTAGAAAGCGTCTTTTAGAATGATCAAAAACTAATTGTATTAACCGTGAAACAGAAGTGGCGTGCCAACGTAACTTATTGAGTAATAGGATAAATGTTGAAATGTTACGTTGTTGCTAGCTCTTAGAATTCTCAATATGGTTCTGGCGGGAGTCGTCAAATACCCATCAAGTGCTCACAATCTGGATTCAGTGAGATACATAACCCTCGAAAACGGTATCAATTAATTAACCAAAATATATGATGTGAATTAGCTGAATTTAGTTTAATTAAACGTTTTGGAATGAGTCATGGGATGTGGGCTGATGAAGCGATAAAAAAAATCAAATGACAAGAGATATCAAGTGGACTGAAAGTCTTGCAGTTGGTGGTCAGCAGTTTACAGAAAATCATTTGATTTCGTTAGAATTAAAGCAAACGACGGACAGGGAAAAATTACTGAGACGGTTATGTAACAAGAGAGAAAACTACTTCTTATAATGCTGATTTTCGGTACAAAACAGTATTGTAAGGGGTTGATTGGTAAGCTTGATTGAAATAAACCGTTATTATTCAGTCGGTTAGATTGGTGAGACCATAAGTTTTGAGTTAGACAAAAAAAAGAGCCAAACGGCTCTTTCTTTATTTAGCGACTTTAATTTATCTACAATTAGCTGGTAAAAAATTGTCATCTATAGTTGTTAAAACCCCATCGCAAACCCATGAAATCGATCCAGTTGAGTTGGTATTTGAGATTGCATTACCTCCAATTTCTGGAACATAAGCAAGATCATCTGCAGTACCTGCCGTAAGTTGACTTATTCCAGCCAATGTTACGACTATAGTACCATTTCCGCCATTTACTACAACTTCAGTTATTTTATCGGTCAGTAAGTTTGCTTGGTCGGCAATAATTACTAGATTATATGCCGCCAATCCAGCTTCGCCATCATCAGCAAACATTTCGGTAACGCCAACTTTTAAAGCACTGGCAGCAATAGCCCCTTCAGAAACCTTAGCTCTAACCGTATAATCCTGATAAGCAGGTAAAGCAATAGCGGCTAAAATACCAATAATTGCGATTACAATCATTAATTCAATCAGTGTAAAACCTTTTTGTACTTTTTTCATGATAAAGACCTCTGTGTATTTAAATAAAAGTGTTTAGATTAATTCTACAAACATTCCGTAAAGCAAATTTTTTGTTGATTCCTTGGTCTGAAACTCAACGTCGATAAATAAGGTATCAACATCAATTTAGACCATATTTTTAAAAAATCAATGAAATCAATAAATCAATTTAATAAAAACCAGTACCAGCAAAAAATCAATCATCCTATTCTCTAGACATTAATCTAATTAAATCTAGATACTTAGTCATAAAGCAAAGCCAGTGCCAACTCTATTATTGATAGGTTTGTAACAAAAATCCTTTTTATTCCATGGCAATCGATTGGAGTCTACCTCATGCGATAAACAACCCGCAATTCAATTAGTTAGCTAGTGTTCAATAAGTAGTCACTAAACAGTTTTGAATTATAGGTATGAGAGGTGTGTCACATTTTATGAATATTAGTTTGGCCGGCACCTTGAGTGAAGTCACTAGCCTTTAGTAAGTGGTGACAAATTACGTCACTTATTTTACGTTTAACGTCACTATGATTCGATTCTATATTCTATAGAGGTCTAAAATAGTAATTTCATTACAACTTAATAATCTATTTGGATATTTATAGATTTTGTAGTTACACTGCATTAAACATCAAATAAAAAGACTATTAAAGTAAACGTTCAATGTGTGGAATTGCTGGATTTACAACAGATAGAGATATTCGCTCGGATAACGTGATTAGTAAAATGCTTAAGGTTATTCGTTATCGAGGGCCTGATGATGAAAATACCTTTATTGATCAATCAATAGCGTTTGGTCACCTTCGTTTATCGATAATTGATTTAGAGGGCGGTCACCAACCCCGTGCTAATGGTGTAAACGGGGGGGCTCTAGTTTTTAATGGAGAGATCTACGGCTATAAACATCTAGCGAAGGAGATGTTGAGTAAAAGTCATCGATTAAAAGATGACTCGGATACCGAAGTTTTATTTACTCTTTTAAATACAATTGGTATAGAAAACACATTAAATCAGATCAATGGCATGTTTGCTTTAGCATTTCGCCCACAAAACACTAAAAAAATCATTTTGGCTAGAGATAGATTTGGCGAAAAACCTTTATATTACGCGGTTAAGAATGAGCAGTTAATTTTTGCTTCTGAAATTAAATCAATTTTGCAACATCCTCTTTGCTGTAATTCTGCTATGGATCGCGAATCGATAAGTACATACCTAACTACTGAGTACCTCTTGGGTGAGTCAACTGGCTTTGTCGGGATAAAAAAACTGCTTCCGGGGCACTTCTTGATTTTTGAAAATGGTCATGTAGCAATTAATAAATACTTTGATACTAATGATATCCCTCTAATTCAACATACTAATCAGGCAGAAAGGATAATAATGCTTGAGGAGACATTGAATCAGTCTATAGAAGAGCTACTTGTCGCGGATGTTCCTGTTGGTGTTTTTCTTTCAGGGGGAATTGACTCTTCTCTAATAGCGGCTATTTCAAAGCAACATCAGAATGGAATAACTGCACATACTATTAAAATGCCGAAAGGATCTTTTGATGAATCCAGTCACGCAATTCAAGTCGCAAAGCATTTAAACATCGATTTAAATGTTATAGAGATAACTAATAAAGATATCCTCGATGCTTTCAATAATATTGGAGAGCTCTTAGATCAGCCGTTTGCCGATTCTTCAATGATTCCTACTTATCTGGTGTCTCAAAAGACGCGCCAGTCGGTAAAGGTGGCTTTAGGTGGTGATGGTGCGGATGAGTTGTTTGCTGGGTATGTAAACTTTAAATTAACTCGGTTCTCTAAATTGATAGCTTTGCTGCCTTCTATATCAGGCAAAATGTTGCGTAGAACCTTATCTCTTGTGTCTAATGACAACTCTTATATGGCTAAGTCATTCTTATTACGTCAACTCTCCTATGGTTTTGGAAAAGATAGTCGGTATCAAAGCATGCATTTTATGTCTGCGTTGAGTGATTTTGAACAAGATAACATTTGGAAAGAGGTCATATTAAAAACTGATAGGAATGGATGTACGCATCAGGTAATAGATACTTTGTTAGCGACCTCTTCTGCAGATAATGTTAAAAACTTGCAAGAACTGTTTTATAAAACTTATTTACCTGATGATATATTATTTAAGGTTGATAGAGCCTCTATGTATAACAGTCTTGAAGTACGCTCGCCTTTCTTAAGTAAAAACTTTGCAGAGCTGGCTATTTCTTGTCCAAGTAATGATAAATTGAGAGGGTTAACTGATCTGGCTACACTAAACAGGACACTTAATTTCATATAAAATATAAATGAAATTAAGGAGTCATAAATGAGCAAGAAAGTTAAAACTAAATATACCAC
>NVVT01000002.1 GCA_002733465.1 Kangiella sp. | reverse complement strand
TGGACGAATCTCTGGTGTTCGGGTTGTCACGCCAGTGGCATTGCCCGGTAGCTACATTCGGACAGGATAACCGCTGAAAGCATCTAAGCGGGAAGCCCCATCCAAGATTAGATTTCCCTTGAGCTTTAAGCTCACATAAGGAACGTTGAAGACTACGACGTTGATAGGCAAGGTGTGTAAGTGCAGTAATGCATTGAGCTAACTTGTACTAATGATCCGAGAGACTTGACCATATAACACCCAAACAGTTTTGCGACTGGATGAAGTGTTTATGTATAGATTAAGTTTATATTGAATAATGATTGTCCTAACCGACAACACAATGTGATTGAAAGATCCTTTGCCCCGCTTGAACTCGTTTATAGCTCATAATTGAGCTGAAAAAGTTACTTAAAAGATTAGTCCCTGTCTTAACAGACAGCTAGTCACCCAGTTTTGCCTGGTGACATTAGCGAACGGGAACCACCTGATCCCATCTCGAACTCAGAAGTGAAAACGTTCAGCGCCGATGATAGTTTGGGGTTTCCCCATGCGAAAGTAGGTCATTGCCAGGCTCTTATTCTTAAAAAGCCCTATCCTAATCGGATAGGGTTTTTTTTTGACTGTAGTTCGCGTTTATTATTAGGTCAATCTTTCGTAACTTCTCAATAAGTCGGGGCAATTGTAACGGGAAGATAGTAACCTTTAAACCAAAAATAATCACTTGGATTCGTGAACAGAGTGCTATGTTTCGTGATTCAACTGATTAATTTTGGTTAAATGTAGGAGCGGTCTTTAGCCGCGAAGAGAGCTTGTTGACATCCTATAATTCTCGGTATGCTGGTAGATCCTTTCGCGGCTAAAGAGCGCTCCTACGGGTTGTCTTGCTTTCGCATAGATTAATTGTTTCTAGTCATTATCTACTCGTACTTGCATGACTGTATTGCAATTAAATCTTGCGATAAGAAGTCGAATGGCTCTATAAGATGGTAACCTGCTTTGAAACAGCTTATACAGATAGGTCACTTATAAAATAGGAAAGAAAGGGCTTTCATATTGTCTGTTTTTCACCTTAATAGCTCTAGTCAAACGTCTTTGTAACCTGTACGAATAGCTACCGAGTACGATATAGATGCTCCTTTAGATACACGGATGTTCCAATAATAAACTTTACAATAGCGGATAGCAGAAACAAAAAAGCCCATCATTTGATGGGCTTTTTATTAGGATAAAGACGAATTGCCTAACGGTTAATCATCGCCAGAAAAAACTGATAATAAATTTAACAAATGCATAAAAATGAGATAAATATTCATATACATATTGACCGTAGCTAAGATGTAGTTAGTTTGTTCACCTCGAATAATGCTACTTGTGTCATAAAGAATAAAACCAGACATCAAAATAACAATAAGGCCAGAGAAAGCTAGCGACAATCCAGAGATATGGAAACCAAAGAAGTAATTAGCTAGGAAATAAGTTAAGTAACCTACAAAAATAACRGTAGCGCCGGTAAATAACATTCCTCTCATAAAAGAAAAATCTTTTTTAGAGGATAAAACGTAWCCAGATAATCCGAAAAATATTAATCCTGTACCTGCTAATGCTTGTACAACAATTCCAGAACCAAATGCGGATGCATAATGCCCAACGATAGGTCCTGCATAAAAACCTAAAAAACCAGTAAATGCGAAAGTTACAACTATTCCCATACTGCTATTGGCTGTTTTACGAAGAACAAAACCAAGACCAAATATTACTGCTAAATAAATAAABGGDCTGATAAAGCCGACATTCATAGCAATAGCCGTATAGGCCATTGCAGCACTCCATACGAGCGTTACAGACAGAAGTAAGTAAGTATTCTTCAATACTTTATTGATTTCAAGTGATTGACCACGTGTGCGTTCAATAACCGGTGCGTTTTCTCTCATAGGTCGCTCCTTAATAAATAGATCGTATGGKGTNGTAADCTTWGAAYTAACTTAGTTTACCAYTAACTAGTATAGTAAGTACTAAATTTAAAGAAACCAAGGCTTTTGGTCAAGTATTTTTGCTTTAAATGTAACAATTTCTAATGATTTTTTACATGGTGAAAATATTTTGGAAAATATGCAATTTTCCCTTTGATATTCAATAAGATTCCGGTAATATGCGCGCTCTTGGAGAGATGGCAGAGTGGTCGAATGCACCGGTCTTGAAAACCGGCATAGGTTTGTAGCCTATCTAGGGTTCGAATCCCTATCTCTCCGCCAAAATAGCAATGCTTTCAACGTGTTGCACACAAGAAGCCTCTGACGATTATTAGCGTAATCTCAGAGGCTTTTTCGTTACTGTGATCCATTTTGTGATCAAACATCAACAATTATCATCCAATATCCCCGCACCCCTTCACGAGTTAACGTGCCACGGCTATCGCCAATTTCATTTAAGTGTTAGATGTCAGAAAGATATACCGTTGTCATAATTATTTATTTGGAGGTCGGGGAGAACTAAAAACCCGTGGGATTTCCCTTTTATTTTTGTAAGTCATTGATTCGTGAGAAGACACCCACCACTAAATCAGCCTTAAATCCCACGGTTTTAACCTTTTTGCCCACGCTTTGACCTTTTTTGCCCACGTTTTGTTTTTAGGGCTTTTTGTCTATATCTATTTATCTTATTGTTTTTAAAGAGAGAGAG
The DNA here is from genome assembly GCA_002733465.1 of Kangiella sp. Lineage (GTDB taxonomy): Bacteria > Pseudomonadota > Gammaproteobacteria > Enterobacterales > Kangiellaceae. The sequence goes on along the minus strand of NVVT01000002.1, from coordinate 277,042 downwards.
GTATAAATAGAGGGAAATCCAATCCCACGGGTTTTATAAATGTAACAAAATGTGTCCACGTTTTCAAAGCCGATCCCACGCTAAAACGTGGGTTTTTGTGGGTGTGTATTTCTTTTAAAAACAAAGACATATGATATTATTAGGCGAAACCCACGAAACCACGGGTTATTTTCCCCGAGGAAGTTTTGTTTTGAAAAAAAATGACAATGAATTAGTTAGTAAATGGCTAACTTTTAAATTAACAAATGAAGGCTGCGCTGATTCTACGATCGATAAGTACAGAGGTTACTTGTCCAGGCTTTCTGATTATTTGGAAAACGATTTGGTTGATACTGGTACCGATGATTTAGTTGATTTTACAGGACTTCATTTACATGAGTCTGGTGCTGCACCATCTTCTCGGCGAGCCGTAGTCGCCGCTGTGAAAAGTTTTTATAAATGGGCCACTGTTAATAAGTTGTGCCTTTTAAATCCTGCTGAAAATCTAGTTTATCCTAAAAAACGATCATTAGTTCCGATCGCTATGAGCTTAAAAAATTCTGAAAAGCTACTAATGCAACCTGATATTTCTACTTTCAAAGGGCTTAGAGATGCAGCCGTTTTGGCGTTATTTATTGGAACTGGAGCGAGACTTCACGGGATAATAAATCTTAATAAAAGAGATCTTATTACTTTCGAATATCAAGGTATTGACCGGCTAGCAGTAAAGCTAAAAGAAAAAGGCTCTAAGGAACGCATTGTTCCCGTTCCGCCTGAAGCCGCACTACTTCTTAGGGCGTATCTTGGCCATGATGAACTTTCATTAATCGACACAGCTCTACCAAACGGCGATCATGTTGTTTTTGTTAACCTTAAAAACAATCATGTTCCATCGTACGAGCATCGTGGTGAGGCAAGACGTTTGGGTAAACGTGGCATCCAGCAAATGATTAAGGATTACTCTATCCTGGCAGGTGTGCCTGAATCCCAAGCTCACGCTCATGCATTCAGACATTTGGTTGGTGCCGAGCTAGCTGAAGAGTCAGCAACGCCTTTCGAAATGATGGCTATTTTAGGTCATGCACAGGAAGACACCACCGCAATTTACGCACAACTAGCGTTGAGAAAGCTTACTGAAGTCTTAGATAGAGCTAACCCACTAGGGAAGATTGAGACGAGAGTGTCACCGCTAGTTAAAGAGTTCAAAGCTCGCGGATATCTTTAATTAATAGAACCTCTTTTTTTTATTAGAATCACACAAAGTTAAGCCTTTGATTCAAAGTAACGAACAGAAACACTATAGGGGGTGTTTAGTGTTATCCTAACTATCAAGTAATACGGACTTTCTAGGGTGTTTTGATGTGCCCTCGAAACTCCTCTTTTTTTCAGCCTAAAGCATTTATTACAGTATTTGCCTTAGGTCATCTTCTACTCAAAGTGTGACGCTGAACCGTGTCACTATACAAAGGAATCAGTACCTTATGAACGCTCGGACTAGTGTAAAGCGACACTCAATAAGTAATAGTGGTTGTGATAGTGGATCATCCAGTGGGGTGGGGGCTCGGCATAAAGGATCGGGCTTATCCCAACAGGGGGGAGGTTACCTAGATAACTGCATATATTCTGAAATTTCACTAAGCGAAAAAAAAACGGCAAACACCATTTTGTCGGAGCTGAAAGAGATGGGATTAAGAGATGACTTGCTAATGATGGCAGAAAAAGTTGGTGCTGATAAATTTGTGCAAATTTGGCAGGCATTTGACTATATGTATGCCGGCGAAATTGAAGGTCGTTTTAGGGTTTCATTTCCAAGCTTTAACAAGTACTTAAAGTTTCAAAGAAATGAATATATTAGAGAAAAATCCATTCAAGGCGTTCAAGCGTCTACCATTCAGCGCGAACTAAAAACTTTGGGATATAACGTGTCGCCTCCTACTGTAAGGCGTTGGTGCAACAAGTATCGTCAAGTAAACAGCGCTTAACGCTCAAAAGCGTCCCTTATATTGACTTGACCTAAAGCACAAAATTACAGGATGAGAAATCCTGTTAAAAAAATTGAAGCGTTTGACTCACGAGAACTTACATTTAAGTGTAAGCCTTGTGAGCTAACTTTTGATTCAACTCCCTCTCGGTTCGAAGAAGAGCTTTCTCGCTCTCATCCCTTTCGATATTTTTCAAAATGTATTGAATGCCAAAGTGAAGTTGAGCAAGTTGCGTGGCAGGTTGGTATTTTGTGTGCGAATGCTAATGCTACGGGTCCAAGGACAGCCAAAGGTAAGGCAAAGTCTGCTAAAAACCTAGAAGGTCATCCCACACCTCAAGAATGCTCTGTTATTCGATTTAATGCGCTTAAGCATGGAGCAACCGCCAAAACAGCGATTTTGTTTCCTGCGAAGCCTGGTAGATATCCTCACTGTAAAACCTGCTCAGTTGATCACGACTATTGCAAACAGCAACCGGCTTGCTTAAAGCGAACCGAACTGTTTATGAAGCATTTTATGGCCATTCAGTCCGATGATCCAAACATGTTGAAAGAAATTCATGGCGCAAACCAAGCCGGTTTATCTGCGCTATTTGAAGACATGATGATTACTGTATTTACTGACGGCGTAACTTTAAGAAATCCTGCTTACAGTTTTGATAAGGATGGCGGGTTTAATTTGGCTCGATACACCAATGATGATGGCGACTTAATTACGATTGAAGAAATAAAAGCTCATCCGATCCTTAAACCGTTAATGGAACTTCTTTCTAAGAATAATTTAAGTTTGGCTGACCTAAATATGACGCCAAAGGTTGTGATGGACCAGGGAATAACCGCTGGAAATCTGAGTGACGAAAATCAAAGTAAAGAACAGTTATCTGAGTTTCAAAAAAGCAGTAAAGATGCATTAGAGAAAATGTCAGAAATGATTCAGCGAAGTCAAAAAAATATCAAGGCCGATCCAATTTTAATGGAATACGAAACCGAGGATGAGGGTCAATGAGTCTTCTAGGTTTCCTCACCGGCGAAAGCGATACAGCAAAGAAAGTTGTTGATGGCGTTATTAACGCCGGAGATGCCCTGTTTTATACCGATGAAGAAAAAGCTCAAGACCATTCGGCATATCGAGACTGGTATCTTAAATATTTAGATGCAACTCAACCTCAAAATGTTTCCCGAAGAATGATAGCCATTGTTGTTGTGTTTTTGTGGGCGTTATTTTTGGTTGCTGGTGTGATAGCTCAAGGTTTTGGATTTGAAGATTTTGCTGAGTATATTTTTAGAACGTTAAAGGAAAATGTGAACACTCCATTTTCTATCGTTGTTGGATTCTATTTTTTAAAACACATTGTTAAAGCAACAAAATAAAGGAGAAATTAAGATGGGAAAAGCTCGCTTACCTTGGAAGAAAAACGCCGCTCTTGGAGTGGTGGTTTTTATAATGGTTTTATTTTGGTTTTTTTCAGTCGAAAAAGTAGAGGCTCAAACATTAGCAGAATTTTCGGCCTATGCTGTCAGTGTTGGTGGTGAAAGATATGAGTCGGAAACAATCATTATCACCGAAGAATTCAGCAAGAAGTATCAAGTTGGATTGTTGTTGCAACTGCGCTTAGATTGCGTTGATGAAAATGAATGTAGGCGTGGTGAATCAGCAAGTGCCAATCAAGCTTTTTTTATTCAGAGAATTGTTTATTACGATGATTTTAGTATCGGTATTGGTGCCAGCTACTGGAAAAATCATACGCCTGCCTGGAACTCGAACACGCCGTTTTTATTAACTCTTGGTTACCGATTAAATGATTCGATTGGCTTCGGTTACAAACATTTTTCGACAGGTGGAAGCTCTAGCAGCAACGGTGGATTAGATATGTTTCTTGTTCACTGGACTTTTTAAAGAAACTGGATTAGTTATGACTTTGTCGATCGCAGTAACCAGNTCACGGTTGGCAACCTAACGCGATCAACAACACGATCTGTTCAATGGAATCCATTAACTCTCCAGCATGGAGGGTTAGCAACCTTGTTGCTGGTACACTAGTTAATCTAGGAACCGGTACAAACACCTCTGATGTAAATTATAATCCTTTTACCAAACGCTTTGGTTTCATCCGAAATAATTTCGGCACGATTACCGAAATATCAGAATCAGATATTGTCAACAGTGTTGCGTCTCCGACTTTAATCCGTGTAATTACAATTCTTGGATTAGGTGGTTTCAATGATACCGAGGGACTTTCTGATATCTTGCCAAACTTTTTAGAAGGAGGTTATGAGTGCTGGTTTACTATCGAGAATGGTGGTAGAAATTGGGGATACAATTTACCTTTCACTAAAGCGGAATTGTTGAGTACTGCCAACATATCGGTAACCGTAAGGCAACGGTTACAATTTGCAGCAAATTCATCTGGCACAAATGATGCCTCCGAAGGTATTTACTACAGCTGGCAAACCGATAGGTTAATTGTATGTCAAGAGGGAGCTGTAAGCACAAGAGTAATATTTTTAGCTGACCGTCCAACCGATAGAGATACAGATTTAGACCAAGCGGTTGATGCGGGGTTTTCTGTAACTAATCCATTCGATGCTGACGTGGTGATCCAAACTGGATCGGATTTATCGAGTATATTGATCCATGAGGGCACTGGCCACATCTTGGTTTTATCCGATACGGGCAATGCGGTTTACCAATATGACTTTTCAGGAACCTTAATTAGTACACTGAATATTGTTGGAATGTTTCAACCAGAAGGCCTTGCTCTTCACGGTGATAATTTAGTCATAATGGGCGAGATAGACGAATGTGTCTACTACTCGTATGTGGCTCCATAAATGGCTATAACGGTACTAAGAGTCGACGGTAATGTCGTCAGTGGCAACTCTCAAACCATTATTAATAATGCGGGAGTGGATGTCGATACAGGTGTCATTTATAACGGAATGGCAATCGACACTGGCGGGATTGCCACTTTTAACGAGGCTGATATTGGCGGTGATGCTTTTATTGCAGATTCATTACACAATAACACTGAGGCATTAGGTCCCAACACTTCGATCTCGGTAGGCGGTACAGCTCTAGCTGTAACTTCGGGGGCAAAAACCTTTACTCAAAATACCACCGGAACACCAAACGGAGCGGGATATGCGGTACTAGATGTTTCAGGACTTGATCAAGTAACACCATTTAGAGAAGCGGTAAGAAACAGCTATAACGCAGTTGCACCAGGCGCACTAAATTATTCGGTTGACGCTGGCGGTCTTGTGGTTTTGTTGGCTTCAACAAATATCAACTCAAACGATATTGCGGGGATGTTGGCTCTAGGCTGGACTCAAGCGGGCACTTCTAAAGCGATAAGCAACATTACCGACGTAGTTACTTATTATCGAATAGCGAGCGCCGACGAACCTTCGGCATCTATCGCGCCATTAATGACTAGCAATAGTGGGCGCGGGTTTTCAATATTGTGGGTTTACAACGCTGGCAATACAGCACCCGTTGGCGTAACCATTGATTCAGTAGACGCTGACGATTCAATTGAAATAGACCAAACTGGAATAGTGATTCTTGGTTCCAACTACGAGGTTGCATCAGCAGAAGTTATCATTTCTCCCAGCGATAACATCAATGATGTTTCTGCAGTAAATCTAACGCCAACAGCTTGGGCTGATGACTCGATAACGGCGAACATGCCCGTAAACTTACAAATGCTATATGGCACTAATTATTATATTTTTGTAAGAACAGACTCTGGCGAAGTTAACGCTTCTGGAAAGCCTGTAGAGCTTATTCCGCCAAGTGGTAATACATATTTAATTATAGAAAACCAAAACGACTTAGGTGTGTTGCTAGATGTAACCGGATTAGAGTTCGGTACAGATCAACTGGAATACCAAACGACCTCACTAAATGGTGGAACGGTTCACATTGGTTTTTCTGGTGTTGTTTACGTTTATGGGTATCCTGGCTCGGCTCCTGTTACCGATGAGATCTATATTCGTCTTGGTGACGCTTCCGATCAAACCTGGTCAAATTCTACGACTGATACTATTATTATCGGAACTAACGCAACCCCAGTTAGTTTAAATAACGCAGTATCAACAAGCTTAGGTGTTAGTAGCGCGCTAGATATTACGGCACCATCTCAACTTTCTGTTAACGAATCGGTGGCAAGCGGAATAAACTTACCGAACATAATAATTACACGGTCATTGTTAAATGTTGCAAGCGTTTCATCTGCCAGTATTGCCGTTTCTTTAGCTCTATCAACAACTATAGTTTTAAGTTCGTTTGATGCCGTTAGTGCTGGCGTTCACTCGTCACAAACAGTTAGTTTAGATGCAGTTTTGAACAACTCAGAATCAACATCTTTAGGCGTAAGTTCTTCAAATTTAATAAAAACTAAAACAAGTTTGGGCACAGCTGAATCAACGAGCGTTGGAATAAGTAACGCATTAGACCTTTCAAGTGACAGTAGTCTTTCGAATGTTGATGCCGTCAGCTCAGGAAATTATTCATCTACTAATTTAAAAGTAGTTTCTAAACTAAGTGATCAAGGATCCATATCTTCGGGGATAAGCTTTGTTAGCGATATTTCAATTGGCGGATCACTATCTGATGCCAGTTCAATATCATTAGGAATTAATACCCATCAATTAATTAATACTCGAGCAATATTACAAAACTCTGACCAATCAAGTGCCGGAGTTTTTGATTCTCAAGCGGCTGGGAATAAACTGAGCCTACTAAATGCTAGTAGCGTGAGCTTAGGTGTTTTTTCTGCTAATGGGTTAAACACTCATTCGTTGCTGCAGTCATCCAGCGGTATTTCATTAGGTATCAACTCATCATTAGCACTTGGTGGTGGTCTGGTTTTAAATGCAGTAGAGGCCACTAGTTCAGGCTTAAGCTCATCAATTAATTTATCTACGAGTGCATTACTTGGCGATTCTGAATCTTATTCAAGCGGAATTTTTTATGAAGGGATCATAACAACCAATCCCCAGCTAGAAATATTTTCATCCATAGGACAAAGTGTTAATTCAGCATCCGCCGTCACAACAAAAACAAACTTGAGCGATGTTCAAAGTCTAGCGCTTGGAATCTATCTTGTTGGCGAACTGGTTTATTTATCTCCCAATAGTTTTTTATCCAGCACCAGCAAAAGCAAAGAGCTCAGCTCTGTTTCAAAAACGATTTACTTTACATAAACAATTTATTTAACCAAGAGGAAGAGAAAATGAAAGACGATATATTAAGAGACAAAGGATTAGAGCAAATATCTGTCCCTGCTAATTTAACCGGAACACTTAAAGTTGCGATTTGTCGTGGAGAGCCAACAACGTTGGAGCACGCAACCAATGCTGAAGGTAACCTAACCGGTAAAAGGGTGACGGATGCTTACGTTCCACCAAGTGCTCAAGTCGTTTTAGGGGTTCGTGGCGCTGGCGGGCGTGAAGTAACAATCACCGCTGCAACATCTGCGGCGAATGCCACTACAAACACTTTGATTACTGACGATTTATGGTATGCGGTTTATGATGATGCAACGTTATATCAGACCCTTGATGAGTCATCAAACAAAGCGCTCAACAATGGTGACCCAGTTGATTTTGGTCAATTGAAAATAGGCTTTGGTAACGATGCCTAAAGGTAGAGAAATTGTCTATTTAGGCAATGACAACACTGTTAGGCGACAGATCCTTGAACAGGGAATTGTTCCTGTGAGCGACCCGGTAACAATCACCAAGGTTGAAATCGTTTTGGTGAAAGGGAGTGATAGATATTCTCTTAACTCAACGGATAACCCTGTTCAAGTAAAATTGCCTGACGTTGATTGGATTGTTGAGTTGGCGCTTGGTGATCAATCGATTGTTGAGGGCGACTATTCTGCAACACTAGTTCTTTTTGATGCCATTAACGATGATGGAATTATCATTCAGAAATTTCCAATGCGGATAACTAGTGTCTGAACGCTTAAATAATAAGCAAAGAATAGAGCTTAACAGTGTTGCCGAAAAAGAAGTGATGCGTTATGCGGGTGACCATGCCTTGTGGCATAAGCACGTGCACAACGTTGAACTTGATCCTATGCAAATTTTAAAAATGGCCGAGATGGATCTCAACCTCAATACGTTAGATTTTTCATCTAGGCGTACTGGTAAAACAGCCGTTAAAGAGCTTTATTTATTGGAGTTTAATGCGGTTAATGCTGATCAAGAAGGTGGTGTGGTCGCTCCGCGTGAGGCTCAGGCTCAAGTTAACCTTGGGTATCATGTTGATGCGATTAGACGTAGTCCAATTTTAGAGAAATTTATTTATTACAAGAGCGGGCGCAAACAATTAAGCGATACCTATTACCAGTTTTGCAATCACAGCCTAGCACGCAGTTACGGCATTATGAGTCAAGTGGATGGTGGTGATTTGACCTGGGCTAGCCTTGAAGAGGTTGACGATATGCCAGCGGACAGACTCTTTTCTCGATTTATATTAATGATGGGTTCGACTCGACGCTTGGGCGCAAGTAAAGAAGCTAAAAACGATCCACAAATAAGAATTACCGGTGTTTTTAAAGGAGCCGACACTTTGGCCGCCATGGTGACCAGTGGTAAATATCACAGTTTGCCGGTGGTAGATTGTCATTTGGGAATGCAAATGGGGATCCTCAATAAAAAGTTTATTTTAGATATGCGAGAACAATTACCAGCCGAAGAATATATTCGCCAATTGCTTTGCAAAAACGTAGCCGCTAAAAATTTAATCTGGGAAAAGTATTTAAGAATGGCGATTCAAAAAGGGGTTAAGGCTCGTTTAAAAATTGAAGAACCAATGCCTGGCATGACGTATAAAAAAAGAGGCATGCTCAGTTTTGGTTTTGATGCCTCTGGCCATGGAGAAAGTACCACCGCTTCAAAGTCATCGTTAGTTGTGGGTGAAATGTTGGGTAATTTTGTGGTGCCAATTTTTTGCAAAATATGGCCAGCCAATACCGATGATTCGATAGTGGTTAAAGACTTAGTTTCTTTCTGGAGATATTTTATGCCAGATTATGCGTTGGGTGATGCTTATGGTGTTGGCCTGTTAACAGCTGTTAATGATCTTTTATTTAGCGAGGGTTTGAGTTCAATTAATCGATTAACGATTGGTGATGGCGCATCTACCGCTACAACTTGGCCAGAATGGGCTTTTTCTCCCATTCGTTTTGAGGGCATGGTGAAACATCAAATGGCTCAAGCCGCACGAAGTGTTTTTCACAACCAACATTGCGCTATTCCTTACACCGACGATGAAGAAGAAAAAGACGAGATAGTTATAGCAATGAAAGAATTACAAAGGCAACTGGTTAATATGAGACCCGTTGCAACCGGAACCAGTTACAGCAGTTATGAAATGGCAGATAAAAAAATAGGTGATGATTTGTTTGATGCTTTCATTGCCATGGTTTGGGGTTTTGCTACTCGCGGAGCCGGTCAAGTTAGTACGATTATTTCAATTAAAACCAAAAGCCGAGCGGAGTTGCTTGGCGGTCAAGATAATTTACTTTTAGGAGTGATGTAATGAGTGTTCGAGAAAAGTTATTTGGATGGATGAGCCGAAGTGAAACACCCGTTAATAATCATGAAGCCGTATCAACAATAGAAAACAAAGGCAAAGGATGGACGGCTACGCCTGAAAATAGCATTGATTATATTTATAGAAAATTAATTATTGATACCAGCCGTAGAGCCTCAGTTTTAGATTTGAGGCAAATGGATAAGCTAGACGGCCGCGTTAAAAAAATACATAAAAAATTAGCCAGAGATAGCGTAAAAGGTGGTTTGAAAATTGTTTGGAAAGAAAAAGAAAACAAACGCATTACCCGCTTGTTTAACGAATTTATTAGACGCTTAAATTTAAACAGACGAGAAAAATTAGAGAGCGACGTAAGAGGCTTAGTGATGGAAGGTAACTTACCATTGCAAGTTGTAATTAATAAAACCGAAATAACCGCCGCTTTAAGAATGCCAAGCGAAACCATTGTTCCCAATGTAAGCGAGTCTGGAAGAATAAAAGATTTAAGTGCTGCTTATCATCAAGTAGATCCAAACAGCCAAAAAGTGTTGGCAAGTTTTCCCTTGTGGCAATTAACCATGATTAGATTAGAGCCAGACAGTTTTGATGATCATGGAAGCATGGGAAGGCCCTACCTAGATGCAACTCGCTCGGTTTGGAAAAAATTGAATATGACTGAAACCGATTTGGTCATTAGAAGAAGAGAAAGAGCACCACTGAAACTCGCTCACAACTTGGAAGGGGCGAGTCCTGAAGAGTTGGACAAGTATAAAGTTGATGCGCAGTCAGCTCAGGGTGATGTTCAAACGGATTATTTTTCTAACAAAAAATTGGCTGTTACCGCCATACAAGGTGATGCCAATTTAGACCAAATAGCCGATGTTAATTATTTGCTAGACACCTTTTTTGCAGGAAGTCCCGCACCAAAAGGTTTGTTTGGTTATGTGGGCGATTTATCTCGTGATATTTTAGAAGATTTAAAAAAGGATTATTTTGAAGAAGTTGATGCGCTACAAGATGGCTTGGCGTTTGGTTATTATGAAATATTTAGACTTCAATTATTACTTAAAGGGATCAATCCAGACTCGCACAAATTTGCAATTGAATTTTCTGAAAGACAAACAGCCACACCAAACCAACGAGCAGATTTAGCGCTTAAACATCAAGCTATGCGAGTGCCACAAAGCATGGTTTGGAATACGGCGGGCGTTGATCCAATTGAAGCAAAAAACAAACTCGAGGACGAGGGCGATTTGCTTAATCCTTATCCTGAGAATGCCGTTGAATCAAGCAAACAACCCAACGTTACTATTACGCCAAACAACGCACCTAAAGGCGAAAGCGCAACCAGTGTAAACAATGCCTAATCGATTACGCCAAAACGCCATTATTAGGCGAGCTAGTTGGCAGGCGCAAGCGTTGGCCAACCAGCTTGATGCAGATATTCTTAATCAACTTGAGGCAATTTATCGCGCGGTGTTAATTGATATTCAAGGACAGATTACTAACAGTGCTGGAATTAATAGCGTGGTTGGTATTAATAATTTACGCGGGATTATGGACAATGTTAATCATCAATTAGGCGTATTAAGCCAACAACAAACAGCTTTACTGAATTCAGGCATGTTGCAAAACGCGAATATTGCCAACCATATATTCTCTTCTGTTGTTGATTCTCAAGCCATACTAAACGCATCAAGCGAGGCCGTTAGGACCGCTCAACAATTTATAGCAGCCGATGGATTGCAGCTAAGCGATAGATTGTGGCGAACAGACAACCAAGCAACACAGCGAATAGGTTTGGCCGTTCAATCTGCGATTATTCAAGGGCAGTCTGCTAGTCAAGCCGCGCAAGATTTTATTAATAAGGGATTAGCTATTCCGGGGGACTTGGCTATAAAAATGAATGGGGCAAACGTTAATGCCATTAATAGAGCCATAGCATTAGAATTAATCAACTCTCCGGACAGTGTTTATTCCAACGTAAAAAGAGTTTTTAGAACAGAAATAAACCGTGCTCATATTACCGCTTACCAGCAAAGTTTAGATGGTGTTCCAGGCGTAGTTGGAACACGCTTTTTATTAAGTAGAAACCACCCTAAACGGGATATTTGCGACATGCATGCTCGAGCTAATGTTTATGGATTGGGTTCCGGTGTTTATCCACTGGGTAAAAGCCCGTTGCCCGCTCACCCAAACACACTTAGTTATGAAGTGGCTGTTTTTGAAGAGGAGGTAACTAGCGTTCACCGGGCAAACAGACAAACCCGAAGCGAATGGTTAGCCAGTCAACCGCCCAAACTGCAAGCGCAAGTGCTTAATAGCTGGGGAAAACAAAGAGCATTTAATGCGGGGTTATTAAGAGAAAACGGCTTTACCACCCCATGGAAAGTTATTAAAAAAAGGCTAGAAAGGCGGGGGATTGATGTTAATAATTTACCGAGAGCTCCGGCAACAATTATTGCCGGATTAAATAAACACGTTAACCCTTACGCCATAAGAACAAGGCCAGATTACATAAACGGGAATATAAACGTTCGCCGAGCGTTAAATCAATATGTATCGGGCGTTGGCCTTAAAGGTGCCAGCGTGGGAATGCTTAATAGTGTTTATGCCGCTTTTGATGTGGTCCTTGGCCGGTTTAATTTAGATATTAGTAGTTTACGTTGGACCAGTTGGGATGAGGCTGCAGGCTTTTATAATACAAGAACTTTTCAAATTGCGTTAAATCATTCAGTCGAACGGTCGCTTCACCAAACGCCAGGCGAAAATAATGCTCTATTTTTAATAAGGAAAGAAAAAAGAATTAAGAAGCTAGAAAGGCTTTTAAATATTGCCGATGAATCACAAAAAACAGCTATAAGATTAGCCCTGTTGAGAGAAAGGTTGTCTACTCGATTTACCGTTAGCTCAGATTCCTTTGATGAAGTTTTTGCCATTATGGCGCATGAGGCTGGTCACACACTGTATTTTAAAAAGAACCTTGGCAAAGCGTGGAAAGATAATTTAAACCGCTTTAACGTGAACTATATGGATTATGTGATGGTTTCTCACTATGCGGGTGAAAGTATTGAAGAGTTGTTTAGTGAAGTGACTGCGATGTTAGCATTAGGCCGAGAGGCTGATATTCCATCTAGCTTGTTAAACGCTTATAATGCGACCATTGGAACCATTACCGGAGGTTAATCATGCAAAGCACTCAATGTATTAGCTGTAAACATTATATTGGCGGTGGGTTTTGTGAGGCCTTTGGGGCGGATCCAATTCCTAAAGAAATATCGATAGGGTGGTTTATTCATAAAAAACCGTACAAAGGCGATAATGGCTTTAGATATGAGCGCTCAGAAGAATACCAAGCGCTCAGAGGTGAGACTTCATAGGGTAATTTCCAGTTGCAGATTTTGCTATAACGGGTTAACCTCAGCTCTTAACGTCACTTTATGCAAAGCTAAAGTGACGCTCGGAATGTTGAATAAAATGAAAAAGGAATTAGTTATGGATGATGTTTCGTTTTTAGAGTGTAGTGCTTGCCGTTACGTCTTTGAAAAAGACAAAGTGGTGCTAGGCAAGGATGAAAAATTATTGTGTAAGGAATGTTTTGACAAATCGGGAGCTGTTACATCTTCACCAGCTCAAGAGACAGAGTCGTTAGACACTAATCATCAAACCAGCTCATCTTCGGTTGTTATAACCGACATTAATATACGGTTTGAATCAATGGTGGCGCTAGTTTTTAAGTTTTTTCTTGCAACGTTCATTGTTTCTATTCCATTCATAATGCTTGCTTATGCTATTTACGGTATGTTCTCTAAATAAACAAAGATAAGGAATTAGTTATGAAAGGAATATTAATATTTATTGTTGTGGCGTTTTTAGGGTTAATTCTTTTAGGAAAGTGTAGCAGTGGACCAGAAATAGAGAAGGGAAGCTTTTCAGACAAGCAGATTTGCACCGCAACCATAGCAATGGTAATGGGTAAAAACACCAAAAAGATGTTCTCTGTTCACCTTGAAGGCAACGTTACGGTCATGTATCAGCGAGAAAGCGACGAAAAAATGTTTTCTTATGAGTGCTATGTGACTAGGAATAAAGTGAAATGGAAGTTTGCCAGTTACGATTGGAATCACAATAGCGGTAAAGAGCAGTACACTTTTGAAGTAATTAAAGGTGATGAAGGTGGAGAGCAGCTCTCTATTTTTGCTAATTATGGTGATTCAGCAAGCCATCAAAAACAGAACTTTAGCCAAAATGACTTTTAGCGCCTTGCAACATTCTGTTACCTACTAGGTGGCTTTTACGTATAGCATTTGCTACGCTTTACCCTCAGTTAATAAATAAGTTAATAATAAAAGCTGAGTTGTACTACCCCATACAATAATAAGTAGGAATACCAACATGATTTTCAATACAGACAACAGAAGTGACTTTGATAAGTTTTATGTCAAAGAAATAGATAGGTTGGCGCTTTCTGGCGAAGACTTTAGTGTTGATAACAGTAATCCTTTGCACGCCTTATATTTGATGAACAAGCTGTTTTTGATAGCAAAAAAGCGCATACGTTTGTTTTCTGACCATTTAATTCCAGTTATTAAAGAGGGGGAATATGACGAGCTTGATAAAGATTTAAGGTTATATTCACACCCAAAGCTGATTAGAAATATGACTGATTTTTTAAGGCAGGATGGCGCGCAGCTAGATATTATAGTTGAAAAAAAAATCGATGCAGAGAACCCTTTTATGGTTGCGCTAAAAGAATTTGCTAAATCTAAAGATATGAAAGGTAATTATTCTTTCAGGCAAATTAACGAGAAAAATAAAGTTCAACTAGAAAGCGGTTTTAATAATCATTTTTTAATCTGTGATGATAAGGCCTATCGAGTTGAAAAAAGCCATGAACCAAAGTGCTTTAAAGCATTCGCTAACTTTGGTGATAAAAGGGTACATGATAAGCTAACTGGTTTTTTTGACTTTTATTTGACAGAACTGTCAACAAGCGCTATTTAATAATAAGAAAAAAGGACGAGTAGTAATCATGGAACCTGATTTAATCGTGGAGCCTGCAGTACAGTTGTATAGACTCTCTAGTTTTTCTTCTTTTTTAGAGGTGGCTATAGCGTTAAACCTTTTATCTAGTACATGGAAAGAGTTTAGAGAAAAGTCAAAAAACTTGATTTCTGATAGCGTTCAAAAAAACACATTAATGTTAACGTTAAAAGACTCTCGTATTGCTGAAACTAGATATACTGAAGAATTAAAAACAATAGGTAAAAAGGCTAGCAAGTTTGTAATGAAGGTATCTTCCTGGTCTATTTATACAGGTATTATCGTGTCTGTACTGTTAACTTCTATATTGATTTTTTCAGGTTTTAACCCAGATTATAAAGTTGTATACCTAACAGCTTTAGGTGTATGCATATTGGCTGTTGGCCCTTTAGCGTTAATGTTTCTTTTAGCCTTTGGAAACTCCCATTGGAAAATTAGGAAAATAAATAAAAAAGCCAATAAAAGGGCAACTACAATAGATGAAAACAATAAATATGAAATTACTGTAAGTACATCAAAAAAGGGCGCCTAAGCGCCCCATACCCATAGCATCCAACTAGCTCATTCTCTAGCATTCTGCAGGGATGAGTCATTATAACCACCACCATCCACTCCAAACAATCAGCATTATCTTATTTGCTTGTGCGATATTGCCTGCGCTCAATGTTGTCCCTTATTTTGCCCCCTTAACTTTTTAATAATATCGCCAGTATGATTTATCTGTTTATTCAGATAAAAATTGCGTGGATGCGCAAATATTGGAGATTATGAATTGAAACAGTCTTTTAAACGCACTTTGTTAGCAAGCTCTATGATCCTTAGTTTAGATGCCGCATCACTTGATGGTGCTTATCGATTACTGAGTGACAACATTAAAAACCTTTCTCTTGTGGATGCAGAGAATACGATTGATGTGACTATTACCAGAGCGGGAACATTTACTGATCCACGATATGGTGAATTTACGTTAAGTGTTGATATGTTTAATAACATGATCAAAAACTTTAATGAAAACGCATTTGGTCAACAAATCGCATTAGATGTTGCACATGAGCCAAATAAAGGCGCGGCTGGTTTTTTCAAAAAGCTATTCCTGGATGGGAACAAACTGAGAGGTAAGGTTGAACTTACCCCATATGGTATTGACGCCATAAAAAACAAAGGTCATATCTATTTATCTGCCGAAATTCACCCGGACTTTCAAGACAACGAAACCCAAGAAAAACACGGAGCAGTATTGCTTGGTGCTGGTTTAGTTGTGCGTCCCTGTATTAAACGGTTAGACCCTGTAAAACTTTCTGACGATGGTAACGACTCACGCATATTGCTGAGCGAAAAACTGCGTCAACGATTAACAACTGAGGATAAAGAAATGTGGAAGCAATTAATTATAGCGCTTAAAGAAAAGTTATTAGCTTTAAAACTAGACGCTGGTGTAGTGGGTAAACTTGTATTGGCTGCAGAAGAAAATTTGAAAACGGTTGTTGATAAAACAACTGCAGAAGGTGTTATATCTTTACTAGAAAAAACAGCGGAGCAAATTGTTGGTCACGGTACTGGTGACAACATTGGTGATATTAATTTATCACTCAACGCACCAGGTATGGATAAAGATGCAATTATTGCTTTGATGGCAGAGCATCAAACATCCATCGATAATGCCAACGCTGATAAGCAAACCAAGTTGGACGCAAAAATAAAGTTGTTTGCAGACACCATCGGTAAAGCAGAAGGTATTGATGATGATATTAAAATTAAACTTAAAGCHGAAACWRGATTAGTTTCTACCGGCGTTTCTGATGAAGCGATTGTTAAGTTTGCTGAGTATCAAATATCCGTTGGTCAACAGCAACAAGTTGCAAAGGGATTATCGAACGTTGGGTTTGTGAGTACTCCGGTTGGCTCTATGCAGTTCAACACTGGAAACGATAGCGACTCCATTAAGCTTCAAGGTTTAATTCATGGTCACCTGAAACAAACCAGTGCGTTTGTGACTGGCTCTCTCAAGTTAGCAGAAGATAAAAACCTTAATCCGTTTGTAACACAGGTTTTGGCGTTATTTGATTCACAACATGCCGCAGCTATTAAAAAGAACGTTTTAGCTTTAGCCGGCGAGACGAGTATTTCTGATACTGATTTACCGGTGGCGTTTCAACGTGAAGTAATTCGTGAGTCTTTAAGTGATTTAAATATATTAAACCTTGTTCAAACTTATACGGATGGCGGGGCACAAGCGACCACACAAATCCCTTACGAAGAGCGAGATGTTTCTGGCGTGTTAAATGACGGAATTGTGTCTGAACGTCAAGGTATACCAAAAGCGAAAGTCCGTCAAAAAATGGATTTAGGTTACATGCAAGCAATGAAAATTGCGATTGATGTTTCTAACGAAGTCATGCATTTAACTCAGTCTAGCAGTATTAATTGGGATGCTTGGGGTCGCAATGTAGCCAGTGCATCACGTTTAATGCGTGAATTAGTTTCTCGTAGAATAGCCAATGAAATGCAACGTGTTTCAGATGGTTTTGGAGCGGTTGCAGTGGTTAATGAAAGCATTGCAAGTCAATTGGGTGGCGCTGTTGATTTTATTAAAACAGCAAAATTCCCCGTTGTTCGCCCGTTCCAACAATACGACATGCAAGGTAACACCGTTGGCGGTGCTGAGAACGGTTTAACTATTGCTTTTGGGGCAACTAATATCCCCGCATATGATGGAAGCGGTCTTCAAACCGCAGGTACTTATTTCACATTGCGAAGTTTAAATTTGGGTTATATCGCTTTTGTAGATGAAGCGGGCGTTGCTGTTACACCTAACGAAGCAACGGCAACCATTTCTTACAGCGAAGCAACGAACGTGGTTAAGGTAGATGCTGATTTACCAGCAAATACTAGTAAAGAAATTCATTTGAACTCGTTACTTCAAGCCATTGGCGCACGTAAAGCCCGTTTAAGTACTGATTACTTTATTACGCCTGAATTCTTGTTGATGTCTCCCTCTTTAAATGACGAATGTTCTAACGCTGAAATGTTTGCAGCAGAGCGTAAGCGAGATGGCATTAACACTAACGCCATGGGTGATTTGGCAACGGTTAAAGGTTTGCCAGCTTACGGAACCAATGCACCGGGTATTGATTTGGGTGATGAGCGGATCATCATGGGTGTTCGTGCTGCCATGAGTTACGTGATAGCTAAACCTTGGAACATGAGTCAAATGATTGAAGGGCGCGATGCGAACGGAAATCTCAACGCGACTAAAGAAGCCTACGGTGAAGAATACAACTGTATTAAATCGCCAAAGCCACTTCACAATCGATATACATCAATTCTTTATTATTCTGTAGCTGGTCGCTAGTTCCTAGTGTCATGGGTTGCCCCTCTCTTTATTGAGAGGGGACTTTTTTACTGGTTAAGTGAGGAATAAAATAATGCAGAAGCAAATGTTTAGAAACAACACCAAAAACATTCAATATCCCGGCGGTTTAGCGGTTAGACCAGGCGAAGCTAGAATGATTGATGAGTGTTTTTGTCCACAAGATAAACCTGAGGTTTTTAAAGTAGAAGATATTTTGGGTTTAAGCGTTCCTAAAGCGATCAAAGAAATTCCTAATCTTTCTGAAAGCCAGCTTGTTTTAGTGATTGTAGCTGAAGAAGCTATGGACAAACCCCGCAAAGGAATATTGGATGCCTTTGGCGATAAGTTAGACCTGATTCAAGCAGAAAAAGCAACTGAAATGGTTGTTGAGCATTTAGAAACTTTAGAAGATTCAGACCTTCAAGAAATGTTGTTGGATGATGAGTATTCTGAAGATGATAAATCTCAAATGCAATCGGTTTTAGATGATCGAATTTCTGAAGAAGTGAACAAAACAGAAGACGAGACTGATTCAAGCGATGACTAGAAAAGCAAAATTAATCCGCTTTGATTCCAGTGAGCAAGGTACGTTTAGTGCCTTGCTCATTGAGAGCACCTTTTTTTGTTATTTTGGTGAGTTACCTTGGCGAAATAATTTGCAATCAATCAGCTGTATTCCTGCCGGAACCTACCTGTGCAAGCTAGTCGAATCACCTAAGTTCGGACATGTTTACCAACTTCAAAGTGTTCCTGATAGAACTCACATTTTAATCCATGCTGGCAATTATGTTGGCAACAAAGATAAAGGTTATAAAACCAATTCTTACGGTTGCTTATTGCCGGGCAGTAGCGTTGGCGAGTTAAGCAATCAACAGGCCGTTACAGCGAGCCGGTACACGCTTAAAAAGCTGATGGATGAATTAGATGGTGAAGACTTTGAATTAACCATTAAGGATTGTTATGAGTGAGCTATCTCAATTAACTAACGAAATTGTTGGGATGAGAAAAGATTTAAATGTGATCCGTGATGACCAAGTTTCTGTTGGTAAAGATGTTGTTGAATTGCAAACTCATGGTTCTTGGATGAATAAAGAGCTTGAGTTACAACGTACTCATATTAATAACCATGATTTAAGAATTGGTTCAGTTGAGCGTAGAAGTTTAGGAAATACTCAAACTACAAAAGCTCAAGAATGGACGATAAGATTATTTATTGGTGGTGTTTTTGCTGTAGCTGTTGAGCTTATAAAACTTGGTCTTACGCACACATGAGCATGTTAAAAAAAGACATTTTAGCAAGCTTTGAAGACACCATTAGAAATGCTTCTAAAATGTTAGACGGACGTTATGAAGAAATATTGAATGTTGCCATAACGGATTATTCAAGACAAAAACCGTTGGTGGGTATCACCAGTTTAGATCTGATTGCCGATCAAAGTGTTTACGATGCGCCAACGGATTTAATTGGTTTTAAAAACCATGATTGGGGACGGGCAAACAGGCGGAGACGCGACCCTTGGAACTCGCCTAAGGTTGTATCTATTCCCGATGTGAAGGTTGTTCCTGGTGCAAACGGTCAAGCGCCTTATCGTTTAGCTTTAAGTCCCGTGCCAAATGCTGAGGAGCTGTCTATTGCTGGCTCCACTATGCAAATATTTTATACCAAAGAACATGTTGTTAGCGATGTTCAAGTGGCAACTGACCGTGCAACCACTATCCCAAAACAAGATAGAGATTTGTTTTTGTTAAGAATGCAGGCCGAAGCTATGTTGCAACTTAGCTTTTTACGAGTGAGTAAGGTTTCTATTAAAGATCCAATCACCAATGTTTCAAGTAGAGCCGGTGAGCCATCTGTGATGGCTAAAGAATTGTTAGTTGCCTTTTATCGTGGTGTTGCATTGTGAGTTTTAAGCTACATAGCAACCTGACGAGCGTACTGCTTAAAATAAAGAATTACCCAAAGGTATTAGAGCCGCGTATTGATAACGCTGCAAAAGAGTTTATTCACCGAGTGAATAGAGATGCCAAATTAAATGCGCCAGAGGCAGAAACCACACTTAAAAACAGCATTAAAGTAAAACGGCTGGGCTTGATTGATTATGAGAGCAAGCCAGAAGTTAATTATGCCAATGCGATAGAGGAAGGCAGTAAAAAAGGTGGGTGGCCAACATTTCAAAGCATGTTGGATTGGTTGAAGGTAAGAAACATAAAGCCGCACACGAAAGGTTTTGATTTATTTGATTTGGCTTACGCCATTAGAAAAAAAATATATAAAAACGGCACTAAAGCTCAACCCTTTATGAAGCCCGCGTTAAAGAAAAATAGAAAGGGACTGGATGCCATTGTAAGACGGCATTTAGCGGGTATTTAAAATGGCAGATGAATTAAAAGTAAAAATGGATCTGCTGGTTAGCGAATTTGAAAAGCGCAACTCTCACAGAGTAGTGAACCGAAGTTATGAAGATGTTCACTCNCATDNAGTCTAGTGAAGATTTAAGCGCCGGAGTTATAACGTTTATTTTTCAAAATGAAAGTGATTATGAAACAACCTTTACGCAAAAGGCATACAACGGCAAACAAAAAATATTAATGATTGCACGAGTTTACTTAGAGCAAGATGCGTGCGGACAAGATATTGAAGACGAAGAATTTAAAATTATTGAAGAAATTAAAACGTTTATACGAGCAACTGATTTACCAAACGAGTTGGGTGATTTAAAAGTGACTCAAACACAAACGTCCTCACAAATGGAAGCACCACTTGCATGGGTGATAGCCGATTTAGAAATGACTGATTAGGAGAATAATCATGTTAAAAGGTGGAAGTTACGAGAAAGATAAAAAAACGGGGAAAGTTAAATTAACCTCCCGCACTCAATCAATTGCTGAGGCGCGAGACGCTAAAGCAAAAACAAAAGATAACAAAAAAGGAGATAAATAATGCCTGGTTTAAATTGGTCTCGGCGTGTATTTACCGCCAAAATTGAAACAACCTATGATGTTGATGCGGTTCCTGTTGATACCGATGGAGTGATTGCCTATAACGTGGAGATTAATCCTCTACAAGGCGATGTGCAAGATGATGATGTTTTGCCAAACGGTTTATTGGGTGGTGCTGCAAAGTTCATGATTAATAAAACCGTCTCCCTTGATTTTGAAATTGATATGGTTGGCCATGCAACACCGGGAACTATTCCCGCAGCCAGTGCCATTTTTAGATCACTGGGGTTATCTGAAACGATTAGTGTGGGCGTAAATGTTGCTTACACTTTAGTGAGTGAAGGTGATGAAAGCTGTACTATTTACTATTTCTTGGATGGCCACAGACACATCATAACCGGTTGCAAGGGCAAAGCGTCTTATTCCATTACGCCAGATGGTAAATTGCGTTTAAAGTGTTCAATGGTGGGTAATTATAATGCACCTACGGCAGTCGCCTTTCCTACGGTTACGTTTGCTAATTATCAAAAAGCGCTTAGCACTAACCCAACAACGATCCAAAACTTTTTATTACATGGTTGGACGGGTGATGTGAGAAGTATTGAGTTTGATACCGGTAGCGATATTCAAGCAGACGTTTTGCTAACAAAGCGTGAATCTGTGTTGGCAGGTAGAAGTTCAAGTGGTTCAATTGTTTTAGAAAACCCAGATTTCACCTCCAAGAACTGGTTTAACGCGATTGATAGTGATGATGTTGGCGCCATGAGTTTTGATGTGAATGAAGGTGCTGGGCGAATTTGTGTCATTTCTCACCCGCAGGTTCAGTTGCTTGAGCCAAAATACGGTAATGAGAAAAATAAAGCCACACTAACCGCCAATCTCAATATATTTCCAGATAGAACTAATCAGCTATCTGAATTTACCTTTACCTTTTCTTAGCCGGTTTTTAAGGATTATTAATGTTTCAATTAGCTGATACAAGTAAACCGGTCAAGTGGCCGGTTGAGTTTAAATACCCAACTGACAAGGGTGAAGCAGATGTTAAGTTTTATGCTTTGTTTTATTTTAAAACGGAAGAAGAAATAAAAAAGCTTAATGATTCAATGAGCGATGAAAAGTTTCTTCAATCGGTTGTGCATAGTTTTGAAGAATTAAAAGACAGTGATGGTAAAGCGATTAAAGGTTCTAAGTCTGATGTTAAAAAATTGTGCTCTATTACTCGAATAAAACATGCATTAATTAATGCTTTTTATGATTTTAATAGTGGTGACCTAAAAAACTTTGTGAGGCAGTAGCTCGTTGGGTTAATGGATCTATTGCCGACGATAGTTTTGAGGATGATTTAGATGATTTAAATTGTCCGGAAGAAATTAAAGCCGAACTGCTAGGTAAAAATGACGATGTTTTTTTAATTTGGCCTAACAATATAAAAGTATGGAATGCTTTTTTAACCGTTAAAACTCAACTAAAATTTTGCAAAACATACGGTTGGACAGGATTTGATTATTCTGCCGTTGAGTCTGGTTTTAAAATGGCAAACATAAAAACAAGCGCTCTCTTTTTTGACAAGTTTAGATTGGTAGAAGTCGAAGTGATTAAGCAACTCAACAATAAGCGAAATAATGAATAGCACTGATCATACTTTACGAATACGCATTACAGGTGATACCGCCGAAATTGTTGGCGCATCCAAAAAAGCCAGTAATGCGGTTAAAGGTGTGGGAAACCAATCTAAGCAAACAACATCAAAACTCAACCGATTAAACTCAGCTACAAAACGCGCGGCTGGACCTGCACGAGAACTTTCTGGTACTTATTCGATATTACGCGGAGCCATTGCCGGTGTTGGAATAGCTTACGGTGCAACCAAATTAGTTAATACCATTGGTGAAACTCAAACACTTAACATTCGCTTAAAAGAGCTGTCTGGCTCAACGGAAGAATACGCCGCTAATCAAGAGTTYTTGCGRGATTCCGCTAGAAAATTGCGTAAAGATTATTTTGTTTTAGGGGATGGTTATTCGAAAATTTTAGCCCTGCAAAAAGGTGGATTAACCACGCAAAAAGAAAGCAAGCAATTATTGATTGGTTTAGCTGATGCGGCTTCAGCTTTGGGTGCAGATAACACTCAATTGGGTCAATCTCTTTTTGGAATGTCGCAAGGTTTAGCTTCTAGCAAATTAAAAATGGAAGAGCTTAACCAAGTCACAGAGCCAATGCCAGGCTTGTTGCAAGCAATGGATAAATCTTTAGGGTTGGCATCTGGTGGATTTAGACAAATGGTTCTTGATGGACAAGTAACATCTTCTTTTTTCAAAGAAACTTTAATTAAAGCCTTTGCTGAGTTTGAAGGTGCATCGGAAAGAGCTGGTGAAACTATACCAGGTGCAATGACAGATATTGGTAACGCTTATGTTGAGGTTGCGGGGCTTTTGGAGCAACCTATTAGCTCTGCGTTGGTTCCCGTTTTAGAATCCGTTGCAAGCGGTCTTCGCGCTTTACCTGAATATGCCGATGAAGCAAAAACACTCTTAATTATTTTGTCCAGCTTTGCAGCCGCCAAATTTATACCAGCATTATTTATCAGCATGAAAGCGACAGCGTTAAGCGCGGCGGCAGCTTTTACAACAACCGGCGTTGCTACTAACAATATGGGGCAAAAATTAAAGCAAGCTACCGTGTTACAAAGAGGGCTTAACTTTGCAATGGCGGGTTTGCCTGGTCTTGCTGTCGGCGCGGCCGTTGCGATTGGTTCATTTATTTTTGCCAGTGATGATGGTGCAGAATCAGCCGAAGATTTTTCTAAAAAGGTTGATGCGCTATTAGGTAATTTTTCTAAGTTAAAAGAGCAACAACTAAACAAGTCTTTGAAGGAAGGAAATAAGGGATTAGAAGAGTCGACAATAGAGGTTTCAACCCTTACTGAACAAATAAAACGGCTCAACAAAGTGGTTAAAGAGAGTAACGGAGATTTTAAGGATGCGTTCAATACGGATGTAGAAAAGCTAGCGAGATTAAAAAAACAACTTTCTGAATCATTGATTTCTTTTTCTCAATACAAACAATCAGTCGTTGAAATAACGGTTGCTTTAAAAAAAATGAGTAAAGGGACTGATGGTGCTTCCGACTCTACAGATAGGCACGGTAAGAAAACGCTAACAACAAAATCAGCCATGGAAACTTACTCAAAAACTTTGGCGACTCAAGTTTTACTATTTGGTAAATCAAAACAAGAAACTCGGCTTTTAAATGTTGAGTTGAAAATATCGGCAGAGCGCGCAAAACTAAGTAAGTTTGCGACGGATGCGCAAATTATTAGTTTTGAAGAGTTTGCTACTAAAGCGCGAGAGTCTGCTACAGCTTTAAACGTGCTTAGTTCAGCTCAAGAGTCGTTTGAGCAATTTAGTAAGCAAAACCAACAATCAGCTCAAATTATTGATTTGGCGTCTGTTAGGGCTAAACAACTTTCTGATGAAGCGGGGCATTATGCCGCCAGTGCTAGTTTGCGAGCGAATGCGCACGAGTCTCGACTAGCTCAAATAAACAACGACTTTATTAAAGAAGGCGCACTACGCATAGCAAGTTTCGAGTTAGAAAGACAGCTTGAGCTAGATAGCTATGAACAATCTAAAAACATATCAAGTGCAAAATTTGAAGAACAACAGGCGCTATTAATAGAAAGACGTGAGCTTGTTTTTGAGAAAAAACTAGAGGACAAAGGAGCTGAAAGAGAGCTTTTAGATGAGCTGGATAACCAGCAACGTGAATTAGATGCAGCCAAAAGGCTAGAAGATGAAGCCGCAGTTTCTATTCACGAAAATAACATTACAGAAATAAAACGAGCACAAGCAGAAGAGCGAGCGAGATTGGCTAGGGCGGTACAATCTGCTGAAATAAACGCTTATTCCTCTTTTGCTGGTAGCTCGTTAAGGCTTATTGAAAGTTTTGGAAGTCAATCATTTAAAACAAAAAAGAGATATGYGATTGCGYAATCAATTATTCAAATTACAGCGGGTGTCGCTCAAGCACTTAATAATCCTTACCCTGCTAATATTGGTTTTGCCGCTTCAGTTGCCGCCGCCGGAGCGTCATTAGTTTCAACTATAAGATCGACCAATCCTAATTCCGGTTCCGCTAGCCTTTCGCTCTCGGGCGCACCTAGCTCTCAATCAAATAATGTAGTTCCTTTTTCTAGCGCGCCCACCGTACAAAGCAACCCTAGTGCAAATGACGCCACTAGAAGTGAAAGTAATTTTCAAAGCGGTCAAGCCGCTACCATTATCAATATATACGAAACCAAAGCCGCCGAAGAAGATGACGATGTTTTGATTAGGCGTATAGAAGGATTAACGATTAACCCAGAATCTCGTTTTGTTCAAACGATGAAAAACGAGGTGGCTAATGGCTGATTTTAGTGCAACCTATACAGCAACTAAACGTTTAACCGCGGGGCATTTAATTAATACCCAGCAAACGTTTGAAATTGATTTAAGACAACTCGATCCAATTGATTCATTTAATGCGACTCAAACTTTTACACCAAATGATGCCGAAACTGAAATGGTGTCTTCAACGGAAGAGTATATTGTTGAAACAAAATTGATGGATAAAGCGACCATGCTTTTGTGCCGTGAGTTTTTAAATAGTTGCTCTGCCAGCGAATTATTTACTGTTATTTTAGAGGGTGGCGCAAGCCGGAATGCTCATCTGTTTTTGAAAAGGTCTTTATCGCCAAGTAACCCTAGTCCTCTTAAATATCGTTATAAATTTAAAATAAGAGTTTATTAATGCGCGTTTTCAATTCTGAATATGATCAGTTTGTTCAGTCATCAAATAAATCTTCCCGTTGGGCGATTCAAGTTGCTTTTGATGATGCCGCTACAGATTTTGTTTATTTCACCTCTCATGATGATGTGCCTATTCCTGCGGGCGAAACAGTTGTTCATGGTGTTTTACGAAATGTTGGCGCTGTATTACAACAACTAAAACCGGCTAAATTTAATTCAACTATTGGTAACTTGAGCTTTTCATTAGTCAATGTTAACGGCAACGTTGAGTCGGAATTAAGAGCTAAAAGGGCATTAGGTATTCACCTTTTTGGTAAACGAGCTCGTTTGTTTTCTGGTGGCGTTGGCTTGCAATGGGGAAGTTATATTATTGAAACCACTCAGTGGATTTCAAGCGAGTTTGATTATAGAAAAAATCAATACTTAGTGTCTTGCAAGGACTCGCAAAGCCTCATGGATAAAACCGTTAACAGACCACCGGAAACACGGTTGTCGGCTGGTGTAGGCTCATCTGATTTGACGCTCCCTATATACAACTCAAGTGAATTTAACTTAGTGCAACAAGATTCACTATTTGTTGAAGCGCCCAATGAGCTTTGTACGTTTATAGAAATATCAGACAATAATCAAAAAGAATTTTGTAAAGTGACGGCTATAACTGCAACCGAATTAACGGTTGTGAGAGGCGTAATGGGAACGACTGCGTTTGGATGGGCTGTGCCCAATAATGCGGATGAAGATAGAGGGCCTAAGATTAAAGAGATGTTTACCATTGATATGAACATGGCCAAATTTGCTTGGGCTTTTTTAACCGGTGAAGATTTAGATAATATTGGTGTTAACTTGTTTCCGGAAGGGCGTCATTGCAACGTTCCAACTAATCAATTAGTCAGACAAGAATTTATAGACTTACAAGCCGAAAATGCGACCAAGGCGCAACACATGGCCTTAAAAAAAGTGAACGGCAAACAGTTTTTTGAAGAGCAAATTGCATTATCACTGGGTTATTATTTAGGAGTTAACGGAGAGGGTTTAATGAATTTGCGTTCATTGAACAGTGTTCATAGTAATAACAATGTGGTTGGAACGATTGGTCAAAATGAGATGGTTGATTTTTCATCTTTAAAGCATGACGCATCCGAAGTGGCTAATTTTATTAGTATGTTTTGGAGTTGGGATGAAAGACCTAATAAGCCAGAATATCGCCGTAAAGCAACGTTTGTGATTAAAAACTCTAAAACACAGTTTGGCGAAAAGCCTTTGTCTGTCTTTTTACAACTTTTAAATGCCAGCACTTCAACTTCTTCCACTTTGCTAGCAATTGCTAATCGGTACATGAGCCGTTATGCCGGTGATTCTGTTTATTTTTCTTGTAAAACGCTCCGTAAACAAGCGCGATTTGAAACGGGCGATATTATTAATGTGGAGCATCCATCGATAGCCGATTACACCGGCAATGGCTCGCTTGGAAGGGCAATGCAAATTGTTGGTAAAAGCATTAGCCAGTCAAAAGGGATAACGTTTAAGTTTTTTGGTAGCTCTTTGGTTGCCGATCCTATTACCGATGGTGATGTTAGGGCCATGGCTGATAGTTATTATGATTCAGAAGGTCAAGTTATTCCTAACGTGAGCGCAAACAGCCTTACAACCGAAACCACCTTGGTGGGCGGTGTTGATATTCATGCGGCTGCTAATGTTTATTATCATCTTGGTGATTTGAATTTAAGCTCAAAACTGAACATTGAACAAAACGTTCAATTGAGAGTGAGAGGATTTATAACCGGCACCGAATTTATTAATTGCGTGGGGAATGGTCGCGCAGCTGGCGGCGGTTATATTGGAACATCCA
Organism: Kangiella sp.; assembly: GCA_002733465.1. Lineage (GTDB taxonomy): Bacteria > Pseudomonadota > Gammaproteobacteria > Enterobacterales > Kangiellaceae. The sequence goes on along the minus strand of NVVT01000002.1, from coordinate 249,562 downwards.
TTGGTAAATCTGGATCGGATGAATATATAGACTTCACTGGATGGGATGCGAGCTACGAAGTGAATGGTGATGTAAATACTGGCCAACATGATGCTTTTCCTGTTTTAACGCTTGATAATTTAGATGGAACAATCATTAACGGCATACCTTCTGATTTGCGTGGAAGTGCGGGCGCAAGCGGTGGAGATTCTCTTTATGAGAACAATCAAACTAATGAGTCAGAAAGCTCGTCGGGTGCCACGGGCAACGATTCTGGTTCTGGTTTGATGGTTGTTTGCCGGGGCATGTCTTTATCTGGCAATGCTAATATTGATATGTCTGGCGTTGCTGGAAACGTAGCGGTTGATAGCGTACCAAGTGGGTTTGCGATAGGCGGAAATGGAGGTCACTCAACACCCGGCGGTATTTTGATATTGTTAGATGGCGGAACTTCTAGCGTTCCAAATATAAATGGCAGAATGACCGCTTTATCAAACGATCCTAGTTATGACGCAGGGATGGATATTGGACAAAGTGTTGCCAGGATTCAATTTATTCCCAAGGCTAGGGTTCCTGTTGAAGATGATCCCATTGATGACAGCTCTACTGCATTATACACCTGGATAAAATTTGCAGACGATGCAGTTGGCGCAGGTTTAACTGACGATCCAACAGGCAAGGCTTATTTAGGAATTGCGGTCAACCAAGCCGTGCAGGCAGAAGGAACCAATGCGGCCGTTTATACTTGGTCAAAAATATTAGGTGACAATGGTAATGACGGAGTAGGCCAAGATGGAGCGGATGGCACAACAACCTACACATGGGTTAAGTATGCAGATGATATTGCGGGCGCGGGGCTGACTAACGACCCAACAAATAAAGATTACATCGGTCTAGCTTTTAATAAAACGACTGCAATTGAATCGACTATAGCCGGAGATTACACCTGGTCCCTTTATGTTGGTAGTGATGGCGTGGCGGGCGCTGATGGCGCAAATGGTACTGACGGCCTGCAGGGTTTGCAAGGTAACGATGGAGCTGACGGAATAGCGGGAACCAATGGCGTTGATGGTGTTAGCACTTATTTTCACATAGCCTATGCAGACACTATAGCGGGAACAGGGTTTAGCCAAAATCCCGCAGGAAAATTATACATAGGTACCTATGTTGACTCTGTTGTTGCAGATGCAAATTCAACCAGTAATTTGTGGAATTGGCAATTAGTAGTTGGCTCCGATGGGGCGGACGGCACAAACGGCTCAGACGGTATCGCCGGCACAAATGGAACCAACGGACAAACCAGTTATTTACATATTGCTTATGCAAATGACAGTGCAGGTTCAACTGGGTTTAGCACAACCAATTCTGTCGATAAATTTTACATAGGGCAATATACGGATTTTGTCTTGGCCGACTCAAACATCGCAGGCGATTATTCTTGGACGCTAATTAGAGGCGCAGACGGCTCAGCAAATCTAATAGATCCAAGAGAGTGGGTTGTTGGCACCACAGGAAGCCAAGGAAGCTTTCTTAGAAATGGTTTGGCCGATGAAAACTCAATTGTGCTTGATGTTGGGCCACATGGAATTACAGAGCCTATTTGGCGATGTCAATCAAATATTGGTGATGGGTTGGGAGCGGATGGTGGTTGGATAAATGACTCTTTAACATCAGAAAACTACGATCCAACTAAAACATATCGTTTTAGCGTTTGGGCAAAACAAAGTGAAAGCGTTGGTACTGTTTATTTAGGGTGTCTAGCTTGCTTAACTTTAGCTGACGTTGTCACAACTAATCCATATTTTTGGAACGGTGATTTACCGACTAACGACAAATGGTATCTCATAATTGGGGTGCTTCATGGTTCAAGCTACACAGGTTCAGATTTAGGTATCTCTGGAGTTTACGATCCATCTGATGGCTCAAGAGTAATTGATGCAACTGAATTTAAAAGTGACGGCTCTTCAACGCAAAGACACAGGGCATATCTTTATTATTCAAATTCACTTACAAATGTTGTCCAGTTTAGCAGGCCAAGGGTTGACGAGGTTAACGGCAATGAACCGTCTCTATCTGATTTAATGGGTAGGTTAGCTACTGATGGAGATACTATTTATGAAATATACGAATATAGTATTGATGGTGCAACACTGTGGCATAGTGATTTTCTAACTTCAGATATGTTCAGACGTACTGCTACTGTTACTAACGGTGTAGTAGGGGCATTCTCGTCTGCTGCACAGATATCTGGAAACACTCCTGTTGAAGGTTCTGATTACTATATTACAGATGGGTCTTTTAAATCTTACGTATTCACAACCAGCGTATTGGCTCCTGCTACGCCTAGTGGTGGATCATTCACAGGTACTGTTGAAACTGCACCAGCAAGTTGGCAAGATGACCCTTACTACACAGAGGGTGAGATAACATGGGTTTCTACTTCTCTATACACTCATAACGCAGTAGCTGATACTTGGTCAAATAACGCATGGTCAACTCCATCAGAGTATAGTGTTAAAGGTGATTCTGGAACATCTGGGTCATCAGCACTTAACTCAGGCCGTAGGTCTAATGATTTAAGTTTATGGTATAGAAACATCACCAGAGTCGATACCTTAACTTCTCCGTTTATAACTAAAACAGTATCAGATGGACCTATTTGGGGCGATGCTTTAAGTCTTACAGATAATAATGACAATAGCCACACCGTGGTTAGTGAGGCTATAGGTATAACCCCAGGACAAAAATATAGGGTTTCGGCACAGGTAAGGCAGCCTGTAGGAGATAGAAGAAACTATTTAATAGTAATTTTTTATGATTCTTCAGACGTTCGTATATCCAACTTATCAACACCTGTTAGTGACTCTTCTGGTTGGCCCGCAGGGCAAGGCAGCTACAATTACTATTTAGCGGATTCTGTGTTTCCTACAACATGGACTAAATACTATACCGAATTCGGTGGAGATGCTATAGCTACAATACCATCTAATGCAGTCACTATGGCTATTGGCGGGTTGTTTGTAAGACAGGGAGATGTAGGCACTAATACCACGATAGACATTCAAGATATGCATATTGTTGAAGTAGCTAAGGATGGAACAAATGGTATCGACGGACTGCAAGGTTTACAAGGTGCTGATGGAACTAACGGAATTAATGGTGCTGATGGCACTAGCACTTATTTTCATATCGCTTATGCAGACACCATAACAGGTACAGGATTTAGTCAAGATCCAGCGGGTAAGTTATATATAGGAACCTACGTAGATTCTATTGTTGCTGATGCAGGTTCAGGCAGTGGTTTATGGAATTGGCAATTAGTAGTAGGTTCTGATGGGGCAGACGGTTCTGATGGCCTAGCAGGATCAAATGGAACTAATGGGCAAACCAGCTATTTGCATATAGCTTACGCAAATGACGCTGCGGGTGCCACTGGATTTAGCACAACCGATTCAACTAATAAATTTTATATTGGCCAATATACAGATTTTATTCTCGCTGATTCAAACACAGCATCGCTTTATTCTTGGACGTTGATTAGGGGGGCGGACGGTCAAGACGGCTCAGATGGGTTGGGCGCAAATCCAATATTAAACTCAACGAATGATCCTAAAACAGGCTTAACTCACATTTCCGTAGGTAACGGAATAACAATTACATGGAGTCTTGCTGAAAATTCCGAAAGTAGCTTTAACACCAACGATCCGCCGGCTGGGTTTATAACGCTCAATCTTAAAAGAAACGGCATAACCATTGATACCATTCAAGTAGTTGATCGGTTTGAATCTGATGCGGGCGAAGGGTATTGGGAGTACGGATCTAACGTTAGAACAATAAACGATACCCCGGGCGTTGGAACGCATACGTATACAGTAACAACCGATCAAGACTCAACCGATGTAGTTGAGTCTTCAACTGGCATTATCACAACCAGAGAAGAACAATAATGCACTGGATAGCGGTAAACAAGACATCAAAAAAAATCCAAAGCACCGGCGTTTGTCACTGTGGCAACACGTTTAAGGATCTGCCTTGTCCTACGAGCTGTGAGTTAATAGAATTTACTGGAGGCGTTCGGGGTTATTACTTTATTGATAATGAAATGCAGGAGCAGGAACCATCATTAGATTTATGATATTAGTTATGTTGTGTTTTCTGACAGCTTGCAAAAGTGTGCCTACTAAGCCGATGATTTTGAAAGTTGAGTCACCCGTTAAAGTCAACTATCAATTTTTAATCTCACCTCAAGAAGTTGAAAAAGAATATCGGCGGATTAATAAAATAAAAGATGATTCGTCAATTGATTTTGAATCAATCAGTCGAAACAGTGGCCCCATTGGTTTGATTTCAAAAACTGAAGAAAGACTTGGGTTTCACTATTACTTTGATGACCAGTGCTATATTGTTTTAGTGGAACCATCAAACAATATAGAGAGCTTTGAAAGCTTGTTAGGGCACGAAATGACGCACTGCTTTTATGGACAATATCACTAATCCCTCCTAATATTAATACACAATTTGTTACATTACCCAAACTAACAACCATTTTCTAAACATGCCAATTTTTACATCGAGATATTCTTATTTAGGGAAAAAACAGTGAAAAAACTATTCATATGGTTGTTGTATTCATTTAATTTTTGCAAAGAAAGCATTGTAAATGAAAATAGAATAAATTTAGTTGTTAAGGATAATGAACGGCGTAATTCAGAGAACGGAAGACGCGAGCGGATGCGAACTGAAGCCTTCCAATTACAGGCTAAGTATCACAAGATTCAAAACATTGACGATCAATTTTTACGAGTGAAGCTGATGTGTTTTTGGAAAGTAGATGTTGAAATTTTTAATTCTACTTTTGGAGAGTTGCTGAAAAAAGAGAGACGTTTTAATGATGGTTTAAGAGCTGTAGGCGAGAGCTAAATCACTCGCATCATAGAGCTCACTAGGTTTTCACTAATATCGCCAGAGCCTAAACCCTCTTCTACGGCGTAAAAATAAAGCTCAGAAACCAGCTTGCGCCTATCTTCTGCGGATAGGTTTGATTTTTCTTCTGCCATGGTGTCATCAATAATTTGCATAATTCTCTTAAGCGTTTGTGCATTTTTTGTTGCCTCACGCCTGAATATGTCCATTATTTCTGAGTGATTAACTTCTACGGCATCTAATAAAGTGGTTTTACCAAACAAGTAATAAGTGCCCTTGTAACCGGTGGCTAGCTCATTAGCCTCATCTTTAGGAAGCGCCTTGTGCATCACCTTTAAGCCCTTAAATAAATTAGCCGTTGCAATATCGGCTGGACCACAAACAACCTCAATGGGCGTGTATTTAAAGCCGTCTCCATCTTCTGCCAGTGTGCTTAATACAATAATTGGGTACTCTGCGCCAGAGATAATATGAATGTCCCAAGCTTCGTCTTCTAAATGCGGTTTAATGAATTGAAAGGTCTCAGAACTGTCAATGGTGCGATGCACAATGAATGGCGCGTCTGAGTTGCCAAAGAGCGCGTTTAGCGAGACGTTTTCTGAGTGCATTATTTTAGTTAAATACTTGTCGGCTGGAAGAGTTCCGTCCTTGAATAATCGAGAGTTTGAGCTGATAGGGATGCCCAAATCCTTACCCCATTTAGTTTGTTTTCTGTCATCTAGGATTAATTTCAATATCCTGCTTAGGTTAATATTCATAAATATCTCTTGACTTAATCCGTATACGGATATAAATTTCATGCAAGCTAATTAAACATCTCTGATTGAACTTAATAGCATTTAATAAGCGACATTATATCAAACTAATACAGTAAGGAGTGAATGATGGCCAATAAATCCTCAAATGAGAGTCCGTTACAAAGAGTATCAGTGGGCTTGCCAGCTAGTATATGGCAGGAGGTTGATGCTGTTGCCAAGGATGAAACTAGACCAATTGCGGTGCAGGCATCCTATTTTGTAAAGTTAGGAATGATAGCGCACAACAATGGCTATCGAATTAAAAACGGGAGTTTAAAACGCTACGAGGCTGTAGCTAAGGTTTCTTGAAGGCAAAAAAAAGCTCAAGTTGAAGCTTGAGCGATTTATTAATTTACACATCCACGTGCATTTAACAGGGGAAATAGTAATGAAAAAAGAGTTAGAAATCAAGGGCAATAAAAGCAGGATTCATCTTTCTATCGAGTATGGAGATGCAATAGTGCCGGTAATACGTTGTGATGATGGTTTTGATAGAGTTCCATTAAAGCCAATAGTTGAGCTTGTTGGTGCTCAATGGGAAGGGCAGAGACGTAAAACATCGCCAACAAAGTATTTGGGTAAGCGTTTGGGTACAAAAACCACCACACTTAAGTATGGTGGTACACCCCAAACTTGTATCCGACTAGACCGAGTTACTACCTTTTTGAACAGTTTAAACCCTGAAAACATCCGTGGAATGGGTAATTCAGACGCGGCAGATTGGCTAGAAGGTAAACATTGTGAGTGGGATGACTTGCTTCATGAGTATGAAAGTGCCAGTGGCGTTATTAAATCGGGTAGTGATGACAAAACAAAGCCTTTAAGTAATCTGTTCCGCATGAGAAATCAAACAGATAATAATAAAGAGAAATTAGCTCTTACCCAGTTAATCAACAAAGAGCTTAAGGCGATTGGGGTTGACATTAATGATCTGCGAGATGACCAAATGGAATTGAAGGTATAGCAGAATAAAGGTTGCTCGCCAGTGTTACAGCACCGGCGAGCATAGGTAGCGGCTTTCGCCTAGCTCGGACACGAACATCTACCTGCTGATACTTTAGCAGGATCAATGCTAGGACGAAAGTAGCTTAAACAACACGCGTAAATGACAAGGAATTTGCCATGAGTGTATTAGCTGCAATTGATTCAAGAGCCGGTGACGTTTTAACGCCTTTTGAAGTAAATATTTTAGAAATGGGTATGCATGAATTAGTGCATAGCCACAAGCGAGGCTCAAGTGGCCTTGCTCCTCAAATTAATAAAAGTAGCACTACTTTAAGCCACGAAGTTAATGCTAAATCTGAGAATCATAAACTTGGTTTTTTAGATGCCATTCGATTATTAAAAATAACTCAGTCTTACTCTCTTTTAGAAAGCATTGCTCAAGTGCTGGGTTTTACTTTAGTGCCCATTCGCAAGTATGAAAAAAGCTCTCACATTGATGTTTTAAAAATGTACTCAAAATGGCACAAGGAAATTGGCGAGGTGAGTGCTGCGGTTAGCCAAGCCTTTGCCGATGAAAAAATATCTTATAAAGAGTATGGAAAAATTCTAAGGGAGGGCATTGAAGCTAATAACGCCTTTCACCAATTTTTACGCCACTGCGAAGCAAGGCTGGGGTGTGAATTATGAAACAGTCCTCTTTACCCATCAACAAAACAAGACCGCTCACTGAGCGCAATGTTATTCATGTTGCCTTTGGTAAATTTAACCCTAAGTGCCGACCTGCCAATATTGAAATAGCGATGGCTGATCCTGTTTTTTATGGGATTTTGAAAGCGAGAGCGCGCCAAATGGTGAGACTGGCCGAAAAAAATAAGGAGCAATCTAATGGATGATGAATTTTTAGCCTTAGATGTTGTTGTAAATAAGAAAAGCGCAGTAGCTTTGGCCACTTTTTTAAAACGGGTTACTTGGTCAGAAATGAAAAACTGTGCCAGTAGTGATGAGGAAATTTATACCATGAGAGACGGTATTGTTGCTTTGGAAAAAGCACTTAATGAACAAGGAGTTTATGCGTTATGAGTTTTGATAAATATTTTACTGAGGCGGAAGAGCGCCAATTGTTTAATGCGGTTAAGCGCGTGAAAGGGCACTTAGCTGAGCGTGATTACTGCTGGATGCGTATTGCCAGGTTAACGGGCATTCGGTTAATGCCTTTAAGTAAGCTAACGGTGGGTGATGCTTTGCAAGCGATTAGCTCAGACTATTTAAAAATTGGTGAGTTTAATAAAAACAAAAAAGAGCAATCAATTTTTATGGTGAAAGAAGTGAAAGTTTGCTTGAAAAAATTGATTAATATTCAACGGCAATTAGTGAAGGAAACTGACGTTTCAGAATTTGATAGGCCTTTGATTTTATCCCGCCATCATACTGCTTTAACCAAACGCAACTATCAACGCCGTTTTGAAATGTGGATTGAAATAGCAGGGCTTGAGCGAGGAACTATTCACTGGCTTAGGCATACATTTGCTAAGCGGATTATTAAACGTAACGAGAACACGCCAGAGGCATTGCTAGCCACTCAAAAGTTATTAGGCCATGCCAACATTAACACCACCACTATTTATACGTCTCCGGACAAAGAAACGATTAAGGAGATGATGATCAATGCCAGCTAATAAACCCAACAACTTTGATAAGGTTTGGATGTTTTTTGGATTAAAAAAAGAACCAGGCATTTTTTATAGAAACCATTTTTATAATCGAATTTTAAAAATTGTAAAACCGGATGATTGGAAATTAAGAGAGAAAAAAATATGTCACATAGAATTTGTTCAACCGAAAAGCGGTGGTGCTTCTTTTGCGAATGTTATTCCACTGAACCAGCATCCAAAATTTGTTCAGTATGTTTTGCCGACTACGGAGATATCAAAACCTACCTCAGCTACGAAAAAGGAGAAAAACTAATGCTTAAAGAGCGCTATGAGATTGAAGTACTCGTGAAAACTAAAATGATTATTGAAGTTGACCCAGAAAAATTCAATGACTCAACCGTTGCTGGATTACTTAAGTTAACGCCTCAGTTTAGAACGCAAGAAGCTCACTTGAAAAATGTAGCATTGATGCATTGTGGCGGACGAGGCGCTGGAAGTTTTGGTGTTTATGGTTTGGTGAGAGTGGATGGTGATGCGGGCGGTAAGTTAATGCCTAGTTTGTTTGATGACTCTGGCCTTAACATTTTGCCGATAGATGATAATTTTTGTGCGCCTAATGTGAGCATTAACAAAATTACGCCCGTTGCACGCTCGAATTATGTTTTGCAGAGAAATTAATCTGTCACGTTTGTCTGCCGATGAGAGGCAGTTTTGGTGGAAGAAAATTAAAGATGAAGCACCCGACTTGGTGACTTTGTTTAAGAGCCCTGAATTTTTGGATTTAAAAATAAAATTTGGTGCGAGCATTTTAATAAAAATTGATAAGAACGGAAATATTATTAATGGCAACGATTGAACAATTAAAGTCTGATATTGATTTGCATGATTTAGCAGAGCGTTTAGGGCTTAGTAGAGATGGCAGTAAGGGTAATTACCGTTCGCCCCACCATGATGATAAAAGCCCCTCGCTTGCCATTAATGGGAGCAAAGGAAGTTGGAAAGACTTTAGTAGTGAGGCGGGTGGAAGTTGTATTGATTTGGTGATGTTTGTAAGAGGCATGGAGTTACCAGATGCAATTATCGAACTGCATGAATTGTACGGATATGAACGAGAGAAGAAATTGGCTACGGCGCAGACCTCTTTATCAACAATAGAGTTTATTGCTAAACGTTGTATGGAGGAGCCTAAAGGTTGCACCGCTTATTTAAGTGAGAATAGAAAGATTAGTTTGAAAGTTATTGAGAAATGTATTTTAAGAAAAACATTGGGCTTTAACACCTGGACATCTCCTAAGGTGCCAAAAGGTGATGCGACTCATGGCGGATGCGCCGCTGCATTTATTTCTCGTTGTTTTTTAAGTAACCGAGTGCTTGCAGTTGATATGCGTTATTTAGAGCCTGAAATTAATGGCGGTTTAAAAACACAAAGCCAAGGCGATAAAAATGGCAATTTGTATATTCCTGATCCTTATGCGTTGAAGCAAGCTCATACGGTGGTGGTGGTTGAGTCTCCGATTAATGCGCTGTCTATTATGACGGCGTTTGAAAATCAAAAAGGGTATGCCAGCGTTGCTTTAAAAGGCACACAAAATATGGGAATTGACTGGACTATTTTACTCGGTAAAAAAGTGATTGTGTGCATGGATAATGATAGCCCAAACCCGCAAGGATATAGACCAGGACAAGAGTCTGCTTGGCGAATTCATGAAGAGATGTTGGCGGTTAATGTGAGCGCTTTATTTGTGGATCAAAGCGATTGGGAAGTAAATGACATTAATGATTATTTAATGGAAGAGGGCGAAAGAGAAACTCGAATAGCCATTAAAAAAATGGAGCTTTGGGCAATACCTGGACTAATTGGTCAGGAGGACGAACCTAAGCCATATAAACGCCGAGTTTATTTGCCGACTTACGATTTTAAGGATTATTGGAAGTTTCATGCACAGCCCGATATGACGTTGTTTCAACGCTCAGTAACTAACGAAGAGGGTGATAAGAGTTTTATTAGCGATCCAGTTTGCGGGTTTAGAGTAGCCGGTTTAAGCAAGATAACCATTCAAAGTGCCACGGCCACCACTAGCGGTGAGAAAGATGCTCAGCCGATGCGTTTGTTTGCTGCGAGTGTTCAAATGCCCAGGCACGGTAATATTTTGCAACGGCGTGTTTTGCAAGATGAGCAGCTGCATAACTTGGAACAGTGGAAAAAGTTTGGCCCCATTTTTAAGCCTGCCAATATGAGCCGGCTAATCAATCTTTGGGAACGAGCCGTTCATATTGGTGAGCGTAATGCGATGAACTTTGTTGGCTTGGCATTTAAAGAAGGTAAACCAACGGTTAATGATGGCACTGATTGTTATTTTAGCGATCCGTTAAAGCAGTGCCCGTACCACAATCTAGTATTTGATGCGGGCTATAAGACGAACGCTAGGCCGGTGATTGAAGCTTACCAAAGCACGTTTAAAGATAATGCGGCGATGATGTTATTGGCATGGGGCGTTGGTTGCCATTTGAAAACATTTATGGGTTTTTGGCCGCACATGATGTTGCAAGCGGATAAGGGAAGCGGTAAGACAACGTTGCTGGATAGGCTGCAAAGAACCATTACTTTTACGATGTTTTCTGGTCAGTCTCTGCAAACAGAATTTAGATTGTTAACCAGCATTTCTCACACTAGCCATCCGGTGGGCTGGGAAGAAATTTCTGCCAGAGCAACAAAAGTGATTGATAAAGCGGTTTCACTTTTACAAGAGTGTTATGGGTTTACGGTGACTCGGCGAGGCAGTGACATGATGGAGTACTTGAACGCCGCGCCTGTGCTGCTTGCCGGTGAAGATGTGCCGGTGGAAAGTATTTTAGGGAAAATTGTACGCACGGATATTAATAATAAGATGGGTCCTATGATGCCAGAGGCTTTACCACGTTGGCCAATGAGGCAGTGGTTAGAGTTTTTGGCAAAGCTTAACAAGGCGCGTGTAAAAGAATTGTTTGAAGAAACTAAAGCCGGTTTGATTAAACGAAGCATGGCCAATGATGACGATGTTGGTGCTGAAAGGATCATAACCAATTACGCCTGTGTGGCAATGAGCTGGCGTTTGATTTGTGAGTTTAGTGGCGTTGATGTTAGGCAGGGAAATTTTATTAAAGATGTGACTACGGCAATGAATTTACATGTGAAAGAAACCAAAGCGAGCAGACAGCCGTGGGTATGGGTTTTGGAAATTATTTTTGCTGAAATTGATTCTAATAATTTACGTTATCCATACGTTGTTGATACTGAAATTCAAACAGGTAAGGAGTGTTTGTTTATTAGAGTGAATCATATTATGTCTCATTTATCACAATCACCGGCTTTAAAAAACAAATACGATGCACTGCCAATTAAGACAGCAAGAATTTTAAAGCAACAATTGATTAGAGCGGGCGTGGTGGCAAGGGATGATTTTGAGAAAAAAATAGGCAGGCAAAGAGCGTCACATTTAACCGCGCTTGATTTAACGGAACTGGAAAAATTTGGGTTGTCTGTTGCGAGACCTGAGGTGGGGTTTTCTGATGAATAAGTCACTTTTAGCTATTGCTGGTTTTTTGCTCTGCGGTGGATCTTTATTTTGCTCCGTTGCTTTGTGGGTTGGTATGCAAAATGGATTGTTTGCCACTGTGTTGGCTGGTGTGTTTTCTGGCGCGTTGGAGATTTGTAAGTTTGTGTTTTTTCCGATTGCGATTGGACTGTGGATTAAAAGCAAATGGTTCTCTTTTTTCTTGTTGTTATTAGCCGCGTTTTTACTGCTTGTTTCGATTGTTGCGACGGTTTCTTTTTTAGAGTCAGCTGTGATTGCTGATGAAGATGAGAAATTAAAACAGTCAATGGTTTATAAAATAACAGAGGCAGAGCTATTAAGTTTGAACAATGAATTAACAACGTTAAATAAGTTGATTGATAAAGACGCTGAGGCTGGTTATAGAAAAAGAGCTTACCAAGAAAGCGGTAGATTAAAAGAGTTGCACGAGTTGATTGGTGTGAAGGTTAAAGAGCTTGGCGCAGTTGGTGTGGGTGTTAATGGAGGTGGTTTGTTTCATGCCGTGGCAAAGGTATTGGGTGAAACCGATGACAATGTGCGGTTAGTTGTTTTTAGCTTGGTTGCTGTGTTGGTTGATGTTTGCGGTATCACTTGTTTGATTGTTGTTTCGAGAGTTGATGTTAAGGCGCAACAGGCAATAACGAAAAGCGTTTTGGTGTCAACGGATGGTGTTTCGATTAAGGAAAAAATCGCAACGGGCGTTTACGGTAGAAAATTAATAGTCCGAAATATTGTTGCCAAGGAAAAAATCAGCTATCCGGTTTTAAAGAGAACGTTAAGCGAATTGATAAATGATGGTGTGGTGAAAAAAATTAGTGGTCGGTACGAGTTGGTAGGTGATTAAATGAAAGTTCAAGTTATTTTAGGTAATGACGGGAAATGGGTAAAGTTGCATTGTTTTGGTTGGGTGAGTGACAGACGTTTTGTTAGCAAAATTAAGACAAAGTTAAATTATAAAATTTATTGTATGGAGACAGAAAAATGGCAGAAGTAACGAAAGATGATTTGATTGAGATTGCGTGCAGGTTTTCTCAAGAGTTGAGAGATTTTTGCGACAACGCAACTGAAGCGGGTAGTCCTTTACCTTGCACTGAGGAGCTACTTAAAGAGTGGGATGAGGCTTACTGGAAATTTAATTCAACCAAGCCTTACCCTTACTCAAAAGTAGAGGGGCAGTTTAGTGACGCAGTCTAAAAAAGACAGTTTGATTGAGTCGATAACCAATATTGTTATTCGAGCGCCAATTAATATGTTTGCCAATACGGTTATATTCCCGCTGTTTGGGTACCAGATTACGTTGGCTCAAAATTTTGGGTTTATGGTGATATTTACTTTTATTAGTTTGGCTGTTTCGTATGGGATACGGCGAGCGTTTAATGGTAAACCTGTTTGGCAAACGATAAAAGAAAACGTCGGGGGTATTGTGAATGGATGAGTGTAATTGTGATCATGTACTTGATCTTAAAAGCAGGATAAAGAAGCTAGAGCTTTCTTGTGAAAAAAGCGTAGTTTCGAATGAAAAAATTAACGAATTATTTGATGGTACAAACTTCGGCGAGCCTACAAATAGCAGCGTTGAAATGAAGCGAAAACAAATAACCAAAACCCTAAAGGATCAAATTGCTGGTTATTGGTCAGGTCATACCGCGTATCACATTGCTGTTGATGGTGGGTTTTTAGTTGACGCAAAAAGTGATGCAGACAAAAAGCTAACACCATTAGGATTAGCTTTCTTAAATGAAAACAATTAAGGAAAAGAGATCATGAGTAAATGTGAGTGTTTCAGTAAAAACCTAGAAATGGTTAAAGAGAGAGTGGAGTCAAAAATTCCAAGGGACGCTTCTGACCTCAATGTTCAGTGGGATAATTCGTCATTTTTTTTAGGCGGAGATTATAGCCTAGTAAATCCAAAAATTAATATCTCCTACAGGGCTAAAAAGAAAAATGGTACACCCGCCAAAAATTTAACTAGAGACAGTTTTTCATTAGTCGCTGATTTTTGTTGCTACTGCGGCAGAAAGCTTGCTAAGTCAGACCAGGAAAAGAGATTATGAAAAACAAATTAATTGATTTGAATGACCATTTATTTGCCCAGTTAGAGCGCTTATCTGATGAGGATATCTCCGGAGACGTTCTGAAAGAGGAAATAAATAGAGCTAAATCTATCACTTCAGTTGCCAACGCGATTGTTTCTAATGGAACGCTTGCTCTGCAGGCTCAAAAAGCGCTTGGTGATAACTTAGTCAAGCATATTCCAGCGATGCTCGAGCACAAGCATGCGATTTAATTATTCTAACGAACAGTTGGATTTCTTGCAAAATGGATTTTTGTCTATGCGAGTGCCTGAGCTTACAACTGCTTTTAATCGTAGATTTAAATTAGATAAAAAGACCACGGCTATTAAAAGCAAGCTGACAAGGAGTGGGTTTACGTGCGGTCGAAAACCTGGTTTGCTAAAAGGCGAGGTAAAACTTTTAACGACAGGGCAGGTTGCTTTTATAAGGAGTAATTATACTCAATTAACACTTGCTGAATTAACAGCCGCTCTTAATGAGCGTTTTAATTTATGTATTTGCGAGTCACAATTAAAATCATTTGTGAAAAACCACAAAATCAAATCGGGGCGGACAGGTTGTTTTGAAAAAGGATCAACATCATGGAACACTGGAACAAAAGGGATTTGCAAGGCTAATTCAGGAAGTTTTCAAAAGGGGGATATACCTTCAAACTTGAAACCTTTTGGTCATGAGCGAAAAGACCGTGGCGGCTATATACTGATTAAAGTGGATCAGGTAAACCCTCACACCGGGCATCGAGGATGGTATCGACATAAAGCCATTGTTAACTGGGAAAAGCAGAATGGACTGGTGTCTGAAGGAATGAATCTTAGGTTTATAGATGGGGATAAATTAAATGTTGACGTTGAGAATCTTGAGACTGTTTCTAAAGCGTTAAACCTTAGATTGAATCACAATAAAATAAATGTGGCTCCTAACGAAATCAAGCCAACTATTCGCGCTATATCTGAATTAGAAGTGAAGACTTTTGAGAGAATGAAAAAATAGGGTTCTCCGATGACCTGTAAGAAACTTTTTTTATTTTCAGCTGTTTCTCGTAAATTAGAAAGATTAATCACTAAGATATAATACGATTAATGAAATAGGAGAAAAGTATGATTGTTTTAGGCGTTATTATTTGCCTTTGCGTTATCGCTTTTTTAGCGCTTGTAGGCAATTAGCAAAAATGTCCGGAGTTACTTTTAACTCCGGACTTAACTTCGGATAAGAACCAAGTTGTTGACATATTTCTATAATTTAAAAGAATAGGTGGTTTAAATGAATGAATTAGATACTTTAGATGTAAAAGAAGCCGCGGTATACTTGAAGTGCCACGAGAACACCGTTCGCAGTAAAGCTTCGGCCGGTGAAATTCCTGCACTTAAGTTTGGCAATAAATATGTTTTTTTGCGCGGCGAGCTAGCAAGGTTGTTTAGGATAGCTGCTAAAAAGTTAGAGGATGAGTCAGGAGAGCGGTCATGTCAGTTAAAAAACGAAAAGGTTCGTCTTATTTCCACTACAGTTTCCGGTACAAGGGCAGCCTCTACCGTGCTAGCACAGGCTCGAAAATCCGCGAAGATGCGGAACAAGTAGAAGCAACAGTTAAGAAGAGCCTTTGGCAAAATTATGAGCTTGGAGTAAAGGGTAAGCACCCTTGGTACTCTGCATTAGAAAAATTCTTAAACGCCAAAAAACATTTAGCCACTCTTGATGAATACATTTTTACTTTCGAAGTACTTACTGCCGGTTTTGAGAAGATAAACCCAAACATCTGCTTAGAAGATATCAATCGAGAAATTGTAGAAACCATTTTTGATGAATACCAGGACGAACGAGAGTGCTCTGATGCCAGAATCAACAGAATGTCATCGATGTTGCGATCTTTATTAAACCTGGCAAGTAAAGAGTGGAATTGGATCCAAAGTACACCTAACTTACGGTTTTATAGAGAGATGGACTGTGAGCCTCGTTGGATTAATATAAATGAAGCGCGCACGTTGATTAGACACGCTCCTACGCACTTAAAAGATCCAATTAGCCTCTCTCTGCTGACAGGATTAAGACAATCCAACTGTTTAGGCTTGAAATGGTCGTGGGTGTCCATGGAAAGCATGCAAATCATTGTTCCCCGGCAATCAGTTAAGACAAAGCGCGTAATCACCATTCCAATTACAGAAGAAATAAAGAACATTCTTATGAGAAATATGGGGAGAGATAATAACTTTGTTTTCACTCACCAAAGACGAGGCTCCAAAGAACACCGACCGTTTTCATCACTGGACCACCGATACACATGGAAGCCTCTAATTGAGCGAGCCAACCTCGAAAACTTTAGATGGCATGATTTAAGGCACACCTGGGCAAGTTGGCACATAATGAATGGAACGAGTTTGAGTGAGCTTATGGACCTAGCCGGCTGGTCTAGTTATTCAATGGTAAAGCGATATGCTCACCTTTCCTCAGAACACCTTAGAAAAGCGGCTGGAAACGTCTCTATTAATAATAATGGGGCTAGCGTTTTAGAGTTAAAAGCTTAGTGATTTAGTGTGATCGCTTTTGTGCACAAACCATCGTTAATCGTTGTTATTGAGAGTGTACGAGAGTGTTTTAACATGACCGTTACAACCTAAGGTATTGATATTAAACAAAAGCACTTTTTATAGTCGTTCTTGAAAACCGGCATAGGTTTGTAGCCTATCTAGGGTTCGAATCCCTATCTCTCCGCCAATATAGCAATACTTTCAACGTGTTGCGCATAAGAAGCCCCTGAGACTATAGCAGTAGTCTCAGGGGCTTTTTTGTTACTGTAACCACATTTTTAGTATCAGCCCTTTAATTCTCTTATTTCTGAGCATTGACTCCCATCAGATGTTCGATTTTTTCTATGTGTCTGAAACCTACTGCTTTTAGCCTTCGGATGACACCGTCGACAAAGCTACTTCCTTTTTTTACGACGCGAGGATTTCCAGTGTAATGAAAAAGCCGTCCGTTGTTGCGCAGTACCCGAAAGATCTCTCGGTAGAACTCTTCACTGTAGAGCTCCCCTGCGAGGGAAAAACGTGGGGGATCGTGAATCACTGAATCAAAAAAAGCCGAAGGCATTGTGGCTATCAGATCAAAACTACTGCCCTGACGTTGTACAATGCTTTCTTGTTCCAAATCCTTTGACCAAGGATTAAATGCACGCAGTGCCATTACTTCTGGGCTTAGTTCGATACTAAGTACTTCGCTTGCGCCTAGTCGGTGGGCTGCTATAGCCGCATAGCCAAGACCGCTACAACAGTCCAGCACCTTGTCACCTTTGCGTACCGCTTGTTGAGCCATACCGGAGGCACTGACAAAAGGATCAGTTCCCTTGGATATATGCATTTTGACACCGCTAATTTCTAGTAAAGGTGCTCCATCTGTGGGAACGAGTTTGTAGTAGCCATTGCTGCGATCTTCAAGCGGAACCAACTCTCCATCGCGACAGAGGGTGATCTTCTGTGTCTTTTTGATGATTTTTTTGAGTTGGTTAATGGAAAGTCGATTTTTTTCGTCAAGTACAAGGCATTGATCAATTAAAGCAAACTTCTGTTCCGAAATATTCAAGTCAACGGAGATATTGATCCAAGATAGTCCTTGATTGATAGCTTTTAATGCCTGTAAGGCGTTAGTTGAATGAAGGTAGTAGTGAGGCATATTATTGGGTATCTTGTAATCTGCTATTATAGGCTAGAAAACCTTCCAAGTTAATTAGACCATTACAATATATCGAAAATAAATTAATTTTCGACTCTCATAATGATTTAAGTTCCTGGGTTTGAGATTCCAATTTAGCTATTGCTAGTTGTGCAATATTTAGCTTCTCTTTTTCCTTTTCAACAACAGCCTCAGGCGCTCTATCAACAAAATTAGCGTTCGATAGTTTCCCTTGGGTTCGTTTTATTTCGCTATTTAACTTTTCAATTTCTTTATTCAAGCGAGCGATTTCCGCACTCACATCTATCAGACCTGCAACAGGAACTAAAATTTCTAATTCACCCGCTAGAGCAGTTGATGAGGGAGGGATTTTGTCATCAGTAACCCAATTGATGCTTTCCAATTTTGCTAGAGATGAAAGGAACGTTTGGTAGTTATCTAACCGTTTAGAATCTCTAGTTTTAGTTTCTTCATTATCAGTTTTCAGCAATACATTGATTGGTTTAGATGGACTAATATTAAGTTCGCCACGAATATTTCTCACGCCATTAATAAAATCTTGGATCCAATGAAGGTCATCGATGATATTTTGATCGACGCTACTTGCATCAAACTGTGGGAAGGGCGCTAACATGATTGAATCCGATACTGAAGTGGCTCTGCAATAAGGTTTTAGTTTTTGCCAAATTTCTTCGGTAACAAAAGGCATCATTGGGTGCAACAAACGCATCATTGATTCTAAGATGTTCACCAACGTATGTCTTGTACCTAACTTCTCTGCTTCGCTACTTGAATCACTCATTAACATCGGTTTTGAAAGCTCTAAGTACCAATCACAATAATCATTTTTGCTAAATTGAAACAGCGCTTGAGTCGCTAGATCAAAACGATATTTAGCAATGTGATTTTCAAAAGCTTCAACGGTTTGATTAAAACGCCCAATGATCCATTTATCCGCAACACTTAAACTTAATCCTGAATTGTCTTCTTCTGCCTGTCCACAATCATGACCTTCAACATTCATTAAAACGTAACGGGTGGCATTCCATAATTTATTACAATAATTTCGATATCCTTCTACTCGTCCTAAATCAAAATTAATGTCGCGACTAGTGGATGCTAGCGAACAAAATGTCATTCTTAATGCATCTGTTCCATAAGCATTGATACCTTCCGAAAATTCTTTGCGAGTTCTTTTTTCAATTTTCTTTGCATCTTTAGGGTTCATCATTCCGCTAGTTCTTTTTGTGACTAACGCTTCCAACTCAATGCCATCGATTAAATCGATAGGATCTAAAACATTACCTTTTGACTTCGACATTTTGTCGCCATTTTCATCTTTGATTAATCCGGTAATATAAATTTCTTTAAAAGGGACTTTTCCAGTGAATTTTTTGGTCATCATAATCATTCTGGCAACCCAAAAGAAAATAATATCGAAGCCCGTTACCAATACACTGGATGGAACATACTTTGCTAACTCTGGCGTTTCTTCTGGCCAGCCCATAGTTGCAAAAGGCCAGAGAGCGGAGGAGAACCATGTGTCTAAAACATCACTATCTTGAGTTAGATTAAAATCTTCTGAAAGGTTATGTTGTTTGCGTACTTCCGCTTCATTTTTAGCGACATAAATTTGACCATCATCATCATACCAAGCTGGAATGCGATGTCCCCACCAAAGTTGGCGACTGATACACCAGTCTTGAATGTTTTCCATCCAATGGTAATAGGTTTTATCCCAGTTTTCAGGTACAAATTTAATTTCGCCACTTCGAACCGCTTCGATAGCAGGTTTAGCTAATGACTTAGTAGCCACATACCATTGGTCGGTTAATAAAGGTTCAATAATCACATTACTTCGATCACCGCGTGGTACTTTTAAAGCATGATCATCAATTTTATCTAAAAGTCCTTTGCATTCAAATTCTTCAATGATTAATTTTCTCGCGTCAAAACGATCTAAATTATGGTAATTAGACGGTAATGCAGAATCAAAGTCATCCATCGGTTTACCGCCGTAATAAAACACATCAGCATCTGCTAAAATTGTTGCTGTTGCACTTAAAATGCTTATCAACGGTAAGTTGTGACGTTTACCCACTTCGTAATCATTAAAGTCATGGGCGGGCGTTATTTTTACACAACCAGTTCCAAATTCCGCATCAACATAATCATCGGCTATGATGGGAATTCTACGACCAACTAACGGGAGGTCAATAAATTTTCCCACTAGTTCGGTATACCTTTCATCACTTGGATTAACCGCAACCGCACTATCGCCTAACATGGTTTCAGGGCGAGTCGTTGCTACTACCAAATAATCTTTTCCATCACTGGTTTTAACACCATCAGCAAGCGGATATCGAAAATGCCAAAGGTGGCCTTTTTCGTCGTGATTTTCAACTTCTAGATCGGATATGGCTGACTGGAATTTTGGGTCCCAATTAACTAATCGTTTACCACGGTAAATAGTTTTATCATTATAGAGTTGAATAAAAACTTCTTGCACTGCTTTGGATAAATTTTCATCCATTGTGAATGCTTCACGCTCCCAATCGGGTGAGTCGCCCAATCGGCGCATTTGCTCAGAAATAGTGCCGCCAGATTCTTCTTTCCATTGCCAGACTTTTTCTATAAATTCTTCGCGGGTAAAATCGGTGCGTTTTTTTCCTTGTGCATTCAATTGTCTTTCTACGACCATTTGAGTAGCAATTCCCGCATGGTCACTACCACATTGCCAAAGTGTATCGTCGCCTTTCATTCGATGATAACGTGTCAAAGTATCCATAATAGTATGCTGAAAAGCATGACCCATGTGTAAACTGCCTGTGACATTAGGAGGTGGGATTAAAATACAATAGGGATCGTTGGTTGAATTTTGAGATGTATTTGCCCCCGATTTGAAATTACCTGCGGATTCCCATTTCTTATACCATTTTTGTTCGATATTTTCTGGGTTGTAGGCAGTATCTAATTCGCTTAAATTAGTTTCTGAAGATTGGTTTTTTGTAGTCATTATTTTCAAGCCGTGACAGGCGAAAGTAGTTTCGCAGGGGTTAATTTTTATAAGTTATTTACAAAATAACAAGTTCTAACTAAATGATTATCCGCTTATTTTTTTATGATTAATTAAACAGTTTTGTTGACGATAAAAGCGAAATTTCGCCCTCGCTTTTTCTTTCTTTTCTTCATCACCGTAAGCATATTCGAAAATCCATTTCATTGGTTGATAAAACGCAGGAACTTCATCGGCTAAGTTAATTAAAATATCAGCTCTTATGCTCGGATTTTGACCAAAGCCAATTTCAATAGGTGGTTTAGTATTTTCATCTTCACCTACTAGTTGATGAGGTAAAAAACTTTTAGCATCTTGTGTCCAAAGTTTTTCATCGAGTAGCTCAGCTTGATATTTACTTTCAGCATTGATGAAAATCTTTTGCCCCTTTCTATAGCCACGAGTGATCACCTCTACAATATGCGCGATAGGCAATTTGCTAGGTTTTGCTTCAGACTTTGAGTCAGAGCTTGAGCCAGAATTTGAGCCAGACCTTGTATCAGACTTTGTGTCAGAGCTTGATTCAGATTTGGGATCAGACCGGCTTTCTATGGAATAAAATTCAACTTGGGGCATGTTTTCTAATCTCTATTCACACTGAGTTAAAATATATTGTGTCAGTAGAGGAACCGGTCTACCCGTCGATCCTTTTTGCTTGCCAGAAAGCCACGCCGTACCCGCGATATCTAAATGGGCCCAGTGATATTTTTTGGTATAACGAGATAAGAAACAAGCCGCTGTAATCGTTCCAGCTTCTCGGCCACCAAGATTACTCATATCAGCAAAATTAGATTGTAACTGTTCTTGGTATTCTTCCCATAAAGGTAAGCGCCAAGCTCTATCACCACTTAATTCTCCCGCATTTAATAGGTCATGTGCAAGAGGGTTGTGATTACTTAATAATCCAGAAGCTTGATTACCTAGAGCAATAACACAAGCACCTGTCAAAGTTGCAACATCAATTACAACTGCTGGATCAAAACGTTCTACATAAGTTAGCGCGTCACATAAAACAAGGCGACCTTCTGCATCTGTATTTAAAATTTCAACGGTTTGACCAGATAAAGTAGTAAYGATATCGCCAGGDCGDCAGGCTTTTGCGCTAGGCATATTTTCAGCDGCCGCGATGACCATAATTAAATTAACTTTTAACGACATTTCGGTAACGGCTACAAACGCTCCAAAAACACCAGCGGCACCACCCATATCATATTTCATTTCATCCATTCTATCGCCGGGCTTTAGTGAAATTCCGCCGCTATCAAAAGTGATGCCTTTTCCTACTAATACGATCGGTTTTTTATCGCTATCTGCGCCTTTATAATTAAGAACAATTAATTTACCTTCGTTATCACTACCTTGAGCAACAGCTATAAAAGCGCCCATTCCCATTTCCTTTATGGTGGCTTGATCTAATATCTGACAATCAATCTTATCATTATCAATCGCCAATAATTTGGCTTGTTCAGCTAAGTAAGCTGGCGTTAGAATATTAGGCGGCGCGTTAGCCAGATCGCGTGCTTTGTGAGCACCTTTGGATATGGCAACGCCTTCAATAATGGCTTGTTCTCCATCGCTGAGATCTTTTCGTGAAGTGACGTTAAAAATTAATTTTTTAACCGGGCGCCTAGGCGCTTCACTTTTACTTTTATATTGGTCAAAGTTGTACAACGTATTTTCTGTGGATTCTACCGCATGTCGGATCTTCCAATGGGTATCTCGTCCTTTTACGTTTAATTCGCTTAGAAAACAGACAGCTTCCATTGATCCTGTTTCATTTAAGGTTGAAATAGCTTTAGCAATGACTTTTTCATAAGGCTTATCTGTGAAGTCTCTTTCTTTCCCACAACCCACTAGAAGCACGCGATCGGCTAGTGTATTAGGGACATTGTGTAAAAGTAACGCTTGTCCCATTTTGCCTTCCAAGTCACCACGGCGTAATAAATTACTCAGGTAGCCCTTACTGACTTCATCTATTTGTTCGCCGGCTTGAGATAGTTTTCTTGATTCAAAAACACCAACAACTACGCAAGCTGTGCGCTGTTTTTCAGGATTTCCACTCTTTACACTAAATTCCATAGGTTTGTCTCTTAAATGTCGTAGATAGCTAATAAGTCGTTTATTTCAAAGTAATCGAAAATTTATTGATGTTTTAACCAACAAAACTAGTTAAAACGGGAGTTTAACTGATAAAATACAAATAATTAAGAGAAAGTGACACTTTTCTAAGTTTAACACTGAGAAATCAATCTGTTTTGATATTAAAAAACTACATTAACAAAGATATCTATCGAACTAGTGGGGCAATCCTTCTACTGTTGATTTTGATTTTTATCAGCTCACGATTTGTTAAATATATTCAGTTAGCAGTGGATGGAACTATTTCCGCAAAGGCTGTTTTTTCGTTACTTGCCCTGCAAATTCCTGCCATTGCTGGGTTTTTAATTCCATTATCCTTCTTTTTAGCGATACTGCTCAATTTTGGTCGATTGTATTCGGACAATGAATTAGTAGTGATCCACAGTTGTGGCACTGGAGAACGCGATTTAGCTAAAATGTTACTGCCTTTAGCTGGTTGGTTTGCTATTACTTCGGCATTTTTATCATTATTTTTAACGCCATGGGCTATTTCAGAGAGTAAAACGTTACTTGCAGAGCAGGCGGCACAGGCTAAACTAGGCGTTTTTTCCGCTGGACGATTTAAAGAGACTGCAAATAGAGGCATTGTTTTTGTCGATCACAAACGTGAAGATGGCAGTATCAAAGGTATTTTTTCGGTTAGTCGAGAGGAAATTAAAATTAGTCAAAAAGATTCAAATGAAGCGCTAACGAATCGAAATTTAATTAATGAAGCTCTAATTGAAGAAGCTCTAATTGAAGAAAATATCCCTGCGGAAATAGTTAAAAACAGAGATAGCGATTTAGATTCATCTAACCCAGAAAATTTTGAAGTTAAGACCGTTTTAAAAATTCAAACGGCTGAAAGCGGACAGCAATGGACAGATGAAGAGACAAAACTTGATTATTTGCTTTTACAAAACGGCCAATTCTCGGAATTTGATTCATCTAAACAAAATTGGCAAAAGACCGAATTTAAATCATCATATACTCGTATTGCTCAGGACACCGATTTAACTATTTCAAATAATATTAAAGCAAAATCCACTTATTTTTTATTACAAAATCTCCAAGCTGATTCAATCCTTTCCAACAAATCTTGGGCCGCTCTTCATTGGCGACTAGCGGCTCCAGTTTCTATTCCTCTAATTTGTTTATTAGCGATCCCACTATCTAGAACACAGCCGAGGAAAGGTAAATTTTCGAGGATATTTCCTTCGATAATGATTTATTTAATTTATGTGCTTTTAATGATGTATTCAAGAAAGTTGATAGAGTCAGGGAAGCTAAATGAAGTCGTTGGTTTTTGGTGGATACATGGGATCCTAGCATTCGCTATTTACATATTATATAGACCATCAAAAAGCGTAACTGCTAACAAAGTCGGTATCGCAAATGTTTAGTCAAGTTTACACAAGGCTCGATCGTTACATTGCGCAACACGTTGTTATGGCAAGTTTATTAATTCTTTTTTTATTAATTGCGTTAAGAGCCATGTTTGCATTATTAGAAGAATCTAATGCAATTGGTAGAGGGAATTACGAATTAGCGGATGCTATTTTATATGTTGGGTTAATGTTACCGCAAAAAGTACTAGAGCTGTTTCCAATGGGCGTTTTAATTGGCTCTTTATTTGGGTTAGGTGTTATGGCATCTAGCAACGAATTAACTGTGATGCGTGCGTCAGGAATGACTACTTGGCGTATTGCAGGAGCAACGTTAAAAGCATCTTTTGTATTAATGGCTTGGGTGTTATTTTTAAGTGAGGTTGTTGCTCCAGCGGCTAGTAAATCTGCGCATCAATTAAAGACAGTCGCTTTGAGTAGTGGAAAAATAACCAGTTCATCCAGTGGTTTGTGGGCAAAAAACGACCAACAAATCATTCAAATTTCTAGGCTATTAAGTAATGGTGATTTATACGATATTTATTTCTATGATTTAGATGAGCAATATCATCTAACCCAATTGACCCATGCAAAAAGTGCCAAACAAATAAAAGGCCAATGGTTTTTATTTGAAGTAACAAAAACAAAATTTTTAGCGGATAGAGTAGAGACACTTATATCTGAAAAAGAGATTTGGAATAATCCTTTAAATAAAAGTAATATTGAAACCTTAACGCTTAAACCCGAAACCTTAAATATTAGGGGACTAGTTAGCTATCAAGATTATCTCAATAAAAATCAATTAGATTCAGGCGAAGTAACTTTAGCGTTTTGGCAAAAAATAATGATGCCATTTTCAATAGCCGTAATGATGCTTTTAGCCGCTAGTTTTGTCTTTGGACCTATGAGAGATGTTTCGATGGGGGCGAGAATTTTAACCGGCGTTCTATTAGGTTTTGGTTTTCATTTAGTGAAGCAGTCTTTTGGACCAATTAGTTTGTTATATGGGGTTTCACCTTTTATCGGCGCGATTACACCCTTACTGCTTTTTGCGGGTGTAGCGGTTTATTTAATGCGTAAATCTTCTTAAAAGAACTTCTTTAAACGAAGTGGACCTAAAAGAGCTCTCCCTAAAAGAAGTTACCTTTCTTTCGAACTTTCGTAGTATCTAATCGCGTTGGAGTTGCACTGCCCATGACCAATGGTTTAGTTGCGATACTCAATTTCTTAATGACTTCAACCATTGATTTAATATCCAGCGTTTTCACTTCATCACTAGCTTTATGATAGTGTAGATTCGTATCTGCTTGACTGGCTGAAAAACTATGCGCAGGAACACCTAAACGTGCAAGAGTAGCATTGTCCGAACGGTAGAATAGTTGTTGTTTAGGGTATGGGTCTTGGTGCATTTTAAAACGAGACTTTTCTAAATTAGTATTAATTATATGAGCAAGATCGGAGCGTTCAAATCCTGTCATCCAAAATTCTCCTGTGCCAAACTTAGAAGGTTTACCAATCATTTCAATATTAATCATTGCTACAATATTATCCGCGTTAATTTGTTTCGAAAAATATTGAGAACCAAACCCACCAATTTCTTCAGCGGTAAAGGCAACAAAAATCAGGTCGCGATTTCTATTGCTTTGGGTCGCATAATGTTCGGCTAATGCGATTACCGCCGTTGTGCCGGATGCATCATCATCAGCGCCGTTAAAAATCAAATCAACTTCTTTATCTTCTGTGATGTTGTTTTTATCAATATGTGATGTATCTTCTTCTTTTACGCCTAGATGATCATAGTGTGCCGAAAAAATAACATTTTCATTTTTCTTCGATGATATTTTTGAGTTGACTGGTTTTAAATTATTGCCTTTTAAAATTCCGATAACATTGGTTAATGATTTTCTAGTTGTACTGGTGGTTAAATGGATTTTTACTGTTTTTATGTCAAAGGTATCAATTTCGGTTTTGAGAACTAAAATTAAAGACGGACCAGTGTTAACTTCAAGCCGACTTTTTAATCTTGAAAAAAATGATTGCCACCGAGCAAATTTTGCTTTGTGTTTTGGATCGATTAGTACAAGTGTATCGTTATTGCCTTGATTCACCTGGCCAATAATTTTTCTAAAATCATCATTTTCTGAAATAAATATTATATTGAAATCCCCTGGTTTATTCCAGGAGCGACTTTTATGGTATGTCAACGAAGCGACGTATTCAGACGCTATTTTTTCACTATTAATTTCGACTGACGTTGTCTTTGGTGATATTTGGTAGATAGAAAAACTTTGTTTAAATGACGAAAGCCCTGAGAATGGTTCTAATCCTATTTGTTCAAATCGTTGAGCAATATAATCAGCTGCTTTGTCTATCGCAGGGGTGAAAACTTTACGTCCTTGCATCTCGTCAGATGCAAGAGTTTCAATATCTGTTTTAATTTGCTCAAGGTTAATTTCAGCTTGTACAAAAGCAATATTTATTACTAACAAGCATATAAGGCCTGAGACTTTGAAATTCAAGCTAAACAGATTTCCAAACATAATGCTAATTATTTGCTGTGCTTGTAACGGCTTCAGCTAATTCTTTTTCATCATCAATATCGACCTGAGTTTCACTTTCGTCAATCAGACCTGCGTCAGGATCATTAAAAATATCCATATTAAATTTCCCTTCACTCTTTGCAACGATTGCTGATACTACTGCATCACCGGTAACATTAACTGAAGTTCTTATCATATCTAAAATTCTATCAACACCAAGAATAAGACCAATACCTTCCATTGGTAGACCTACCTGAGCAAACACCATCGATAACATTATGAGGCCAACGCCAGGAACTCCGGCTGTCCCGATAGATGCTAAAACGGACATTAAAATGACCGTAAGATAACCCGATATGCCAAGATCAACACCGTAAACATTCGCAATAAACACTGTCGCTACACCTTGCATTATGGCGGTGCCATCCATATTAATGGTTGCACCAAAAGGCACGGTAAATGAGGCTACAGAGTTATTTACGCCAAGACGATTGGTAACCGTTCGTAAGGTTACAGGAATAGTGGCGTTTGAACTTGAGGTGCTAAATGCAAAAATTTGAGCATTACGCATTTTCTTCAAGAATTTTATTGGGTTTAATCCAGAAAATATCATCAATGTGCCCTGTAATGTAATCAGCATATGAAACATTAACGCGCCAACCAATACACTGACATACCAAATTAATTGCCATAACAACTCCATACCCAAATTAGCCATTGCTCTTGCTAGTAAGCAAAACACAGCATAGGGTGCTAATGACATCACAATACCAACCATTTTCATCATGACTTCATTCATTAACTCAACATTTTCAACTAATCCTTTGGCTTTCTTCCCAACCAGTAAAATACTAATTCCAACCATCATTGCAAAGAAAATAATGGATAGCATTTCACCATTAGCCATCGCTTGTATAGGATTTGTTGGAATGATGTCGATTAGGACTTGAGAAAGTGGTGGGGGTGTTTGAGCGTTAAAGACTGCATCCGTCGGTGCGTTCATTCCTTTTCCGATTTCAAAAACGGCCGCAATCGTAATAGCGGTTGCAATCGCTACAGCTGTTGTCATCATGTATAAAGCAAACGATTTTGAACCTATACGACCTAATAGTTTAATGTCGCCAATACCGCAAACACCACAAATAAGCGAAAATAGTACTAATGGCACTACTAACATTCTTAATGCATTAATAAATAAAGCGCCGACAGTATGGAATAATCCGTTAACAACATACTGATTAGTAAACGAGCCATCGACATTGGTACCAGACCAGTTTAATGTTAAGCCGACTATCATTCCTAAGCCCATACCAATGAGCACTTTAGCTGTAAGATTCATTATTTATTATTCTCTTGATTGATTTTTGTCCAATCATTGAGAATACTGGGTGCTGAGTAAGATTGCAAATAGCTTTGCAATTTTTCTTGTGCTTCAATTTCCTTAGAAAGGCTAATTTGAATGAGTTGGAGTATTTGAGAAAACCCGATAAAGTTGTATCGAGAAGGAGGGAGCTTAGTGCTTGTTAGTTTAGCAATTCATTTAAGTCTATTCAGTGGTTACGCTGACTTTATTCCTTCCTTGCTGTTTCGATTGATACATTGCTAAGTCGGCCTTTGTAACCAACATTTCTTGGCTTTCGCCTTTTTTCCATTGAGTCACACCAAAACTTGCGGTTATTTCTTTTAATGGAGAGAAACAGGTGTTTTCTATAAGTACCCGAAGTTTTTCTGCGACCCGTTCTGCGTCTTTTATATTAGTTTCGGTACAAATGACGATAAATTCTTCTCCTCCCCATCGACCTAGCAGGTCATTACCGCGGATATTTTTCTTAATTGTATTTGCAAACTTGATGAGAACTTCATCTCCGATAAGGTGCCCGTGCTTGTCATTTACCCTTTTAAAATGATCAATATCGATCATAAAAATAGATAAAGAATGATTATAACGCTCACATCGAGTAATTTCTTGAGCAAATGATCGGTCGATTTTAAGTCGATTATAGCTTCCTGTAAGTGTATCTGTAATGGATAACAATTCAAGCTCTGCATGCACTATGGCAAGTTGGTGGTTTAATCCAGTTAAACGTCTATTCCACCAGAGCAGTAAAGAAAATACGATGGCGATGGAAGTCCCAATGATCCAGATCAGACGGTAGTCTATTTCAGGCTCAAATTTCAGTATGGCGCCTTGACTCATAAAACTTTCGATTTGCTTAGGATTGGTCATACGAACCGCTTTATCGAGAATGGCATTCAACATAGCATCGCTTTTTCGACTCGCCAATGAAACTACATCATCAAATTCTGGAGGTAAGCGACCAGAGATTTTAAGTTCTCCGAATTCTTTATTATTAAAAAGGTTTGCAACCGAATAAAGCGATGCAATGCTGGCGAATGCTTTCCCCTCCATAACTAATTCGAGAGCTGTGGCTGTTAAGTCTGATTGAATGGTTTTTAGTCTGGGATAATTCTTTTTCAAATCACCTAATATCTGATTATTGCTTTCTGTGACAAACAATTCATCTTCAAAACTCGAAATGTCTGAAACATATGCTCGTTCTTGTCGTGTAACAATCACCCTAATAATTCGAGCATAGGGTGTTGTAAAATTCATTCGACGATTTCTTTCAATCGTGTAGGTCGCCCAAGGTAAAATATCGCAGGTTTTATTTTTCAGGCCAGTTAAGCCCTCTTGCCATGATAATTGTGGTGTTGAGCGTAAATTAATATTTAATGAAGTGGTTATCAATTTAACTAAGTCTATACTGGCCTCAGAACCGGCTGCCTGAGCTACACTACAAACAGTAAAGCTTCTATTTGCTATATAGTTGCGTTCTTCTACAGTTAAAATCTGTGAAGTTAGGTCGGGTTCTTCATTTAATTCGCTATGGACTGTAAACGACATACATAACAGATATATAGTGACAAAAATTTGAGGTTTTAAGCGAGCGAACAATTCAGTAGGCTTTTCCATAGAATGTTGTGATCGACCTTTTATTATTAATTTTTAGGAAGCTATCTCTGAATAGCTCCCAGTTTATATCAAAACCTATGGCTAATCTAATTGAAATGGATAAACTGAACCTAAATTTAGAATTTGTGTTAATTCATCTAAGGCTGTTCTGGATTCAATTAATAGATTTGGATCTGCTAAGTCTTTTTCAACTAATGAATCTCGGTAATGCTTCTCAACCCACTGGTTCAAGGTTTGAAATAAGCCATCATTCATATATACCGACGAATTGCTGGCTTTAATTTCATTTTCACTGAGCACTATACGTTGCCTTAAACAAGCTGGACCGCCACCATTTTGCATACTTTGTTTCACATCGTAAATTTCAACCCTGCTGATTGGGTTATCACCAGCAATCACTGAATCCAAATAAGATTTAACTGCTTGATTTTCGCGACATTCACCAGGGGCAATAATAGCCATTGAACCGTCAGATAATGTAACTAGCTGGCTATTAAATAAATAAGTATGTACCGCATCATTCAAACTAACGTCACTTTCAGGCACTTTTACAAAATGCATTGGTTGCTCACCGTAGGCTTCTTGTAAGTCTTTAACGACTTGATCTGAATTCAAAAAAGCTAACTCATGATAAAACAAACAATTTTGGTTTCCAACGGCAATTACATCGTTATGAAATACGCCTGCGTCGATAACATTTGGGTTTTGTTGAGCAAAAACGGTTTTGTTGCCATTTAACTGATGCAACCTAGCGATGGCCTGCGAAGCTTCAAACGTTTGCCGAGCAGGATATTTCTTAGGAAAGGGTTTGCTACTATCAAATGCATATTTACCGAAAACAAAAAATTCTACGCCTTGCTCGCCGTAAGATTGACAAAATCGGTTATGGTTAGCTGCGCCTTCGTCTCCAAAATGATCGCCCATTGGTAGTGCTTCATGATGAGAAAAACAATTTTCATCAGTAAATATGGCTTCTAAAATTCGTGAAGTAGTCGGTGCTTCTATCGAGCGATGAAATTTGTTGGATAAATTAGCCGCGGTAAAGTGCACCTTATTATCTTTTGTATCCGCGCTAGGTGAAATGGTACAGGCATTAGCTGTCCACATACTAGATGCTGAACAAGTTGCAGCAAATATAGATGGCGCCTCACTCGCGGCTCTTGTAATCACTTGTTCATCGCTGCCACTAAAACCTAATTGTCTTAAAACATGAATGTCAGGTCTTTCTAGTGGTGGCAAAACAGCTTGTTTTAATCCCATATCAGACAAAGCGTTCATCTTAGCTAGTCCCTGTAATGCGCCTTGTTTGGGATTAGATGCTTGATCAGCATTTTTTAAAGAGGCTACATTACCAATGGAAAGACCCGCGTAGTTGTGTGTAGGTCCGACAAGGCCGTCAAAGTTTACTTCAAATGATTGATTAGAATTTGTATTACTCATAAGAGAGTTCCTTAATGTTATTTAATTGATAGATAAACAATTAAAAACCCTTACTTGTAATAGCTTGTATGCAAGAAGACTACGCAAAAGTCACAATGGAAAATAGCAGGAGAGAAGGGGAGATCCCGATATTTTGCAGAAGCAGTATTATCTATTATTCAACCGGAAAACTCAAAGTTAAGATTTCGGATGTTTTTCAAGCTATTTAAGAAGTGGGAGCAAATTTTTCCATACCGTTTCAACAATCACTTTCTGTCCTTTTTCATTCGGGTGTAATCGATCTTTCTGAATTAATGTGAAATCCGTTGCAACACCTTCAAGGATAAAAGGGATCAAACTAACATGCTTTATTTTTGCTAGATCTTGAAATATCTGATTAAAATCCTGCGTGTAGCGTCTACCATAATTTGGCGGAATTTGAATGCCCGCTAAAAGTACATGCGCATTGTGCGCTAAGCTAATTTCAATCATTTTATTAAGGTTAGAACTAGTCGTTTTCAGATCGTATCCACGTAAACCATCATTTGCGCCTAGTTCCAAAATGACTATTTTAGGTTGGTTGATTTTAACTTGCTTTAAAAATCGTAGTAGTCCGCCAGAAGTGGTTTCACCGCTAATACTGGCATTTCGAGTTTCAAAAGGTAATTTTTCGTTCTCTAATTTAATATCTAGAAGATGAACCCAACCCTTTTCAACAGGCATGTTGTAGGCGGCGCTTAGGCTATCACCAAAAACTAATATTGTTTGGACATCATTTTTAGCAATGACTAAAGTTGAAGTGAAAATGAATAGGAAAAATGCTAAAAGTATCTTTATTGTTGTCAATTTAAACTCTATTAATGATTAATTACTATTGAGTTGATTATACCATTTGATTTTAAATCATGTTTTGAATTTAAATTATTACAGGTGTTGAATAAAATGTTGGTACCCGACAAAATAGGTACTTTTGTAGCTTCTAACTTTACATCAGTTATTTAACTCGTTGATATTTAGGAACAGTCCTTTACTTTTCTTGTTGAGAGTTTACTCATTTTCCACCGTTTATTCTTAGCTATGCAACCGCTGGAATTGATCAATAAAATAAGTCATTTCTTCCACAGTGCCCATGGATAAACGGTTCCAACGCTGTCCTGTTCCTCTGTCACGACCCACAAGGATATGACGTTCAGACATGGCGCGCTGATAGGGTTTTAAATCCATCCCTATTTCATGAAGGATGAAATTTCCTTCAGAGGGGATACATTTAAGACCTAACTTATTCATCGTTTTATAGACCATCTGTTTTGTTGTTTGATTTTCATCAAAGCTTTTTTTGAAAAAAGCGTGATCCTTGAGTGACGCGGAGGCAGTGATTGCCGCTACAATATTCACATTCCAGCTTGCATAGTAGCGCTTAATCTCACTCATCACTTCCGCATGCGCTATGCCGTAGCCGATCCGCATGCCAGCCATCGCATAAATTTTTGAGAAAGTCCGCGTTACCACTAGGTTTTTATAACCGCCTTTCACCAAAGACACTGCACTTTTATACAAAGGATCAGACACCAACTCGTGATACGCTTCATCAATAAGGAAAAAAACATTATCGGGCGCACGCTTGATCCAAGCCATGATAGAGTTGGATGGCGTTAACCTACCGGTTGGGTTATTAGGGCTGACTAAATAAACCAGCACTGCACCATCTATTTTAAGCGAAGCTATTTCCATAGCGGCGATATCCATTTTAAAGTCTGCAAGCATTGGAATAGCCTGATAAGCCATGTTCCAATTAACAGTCGCCTCTTGCGCTTGATCGTAGGTAATAGCAGGTGCGACAATGGTTGCATTTTTATTCGCTTGGTTTTGGATAACCGCATCGATAATCCTTGTCGATCCGTTGCAAACGCCAATATTTTGGGGTTTAAGCGCTTCATTGAGAGCTAATTCCTCGGCCAAAACCGTTACATAATCACCCGCATAGCGATGACCTATAGACAAAGCCTTTTTGGCAGCCTCAATGGCGCGCGATGACATACCTAGGGGATTCTCATTCTTATTAAGTAACAATGGATTGCGTGCAGTGTATCGCCCTGATGCTGTGGCTGACGCAACGGACAGTAAACTACCGCTCGCTGCAGTGACTGCTGCACTTGCTGTGAACCCTAGAAATAAACGTCTATCCATAATATTTTCCTAAAAACGAATAAATAAAGACTAATAAATGAAGACTATTGAGTGAAGATTATTAGGCAACTATCACTATATAGAGAATATCCTATACGAGCAAATGACGATCTGTTATTTAAAGTGCTGTTACTAATTCCATATTTCCAAGGCTAGAGCATTATAGCTATTGTAACTAATGAGTGAATCTCCGATTACTAACCTTGTGATGACAAAATAATGGGTAAAGCTAAGATGGTGGTCAATAATAGGATCTTGTACTTGTTGATCAACATTTCAAAAATCTTCAACAACTACTATTGCTTTAATTCTACGACCTCCGTATAATCGCGCGCTCTGGGTAATAGGGCTTTTATTGACTTTTTCTCAGTACAATTTTCAAATACAATTTAACTTAACTCTTCGTTACTAAGAATAGCTTAATTTACAAGCACTAAGTAACAGGAATCCACGAGGAGCTCTTAATGCGACACTATGAAATCGTATTTCTAGTGCACCCTGATCAAAGCGATCAGGTCCCTGCAATGATAGAAAGATATTCTGCAGTCATCACYGATGCTGAAGGAACCATCCACAGAACAGAAGATTGGGGCAGACGTCAGTTAGCTTATCCAATCCAAAATTCACACAAAGCACACTATGTTCTACTTAATGTAGAAGCTGAGTATGCTCAAATCGAAGATTTAGAAACTCAATTCCGTTTTAATGATGCTGTTCTTAGAAGCCTTATCATTAAGACTAAAGAAGCCGTCACTGAAATGTCTCCTCTTGCTAAAGCAAAAGAAGAAGCTGCTAAGCGCTTTGATTCTTCAGATAAGAAGCCTGATTTTGAAAAGAAGACTGATTCTGAAAAGACAACCGATTCTGAAAAGAAAACGGAACCTAAAGCACCAGCGAAAGAAGAAGCTAAAGCTGAAGACGTTAAGTCTGATGACGCTAAAGCAACTGAAACGCCAACAGAAACTGAATAACGGAGTAATTGAATATGTCTCGATTTTTTAGACGTCGTAAATATTGCCGATTCACCGCTGAAGGTGTAACGCAAATAGATTACAAAGATTTAGCTACGTTAAAAGGCTATGTCACTGAAACGGGTAAAATTGTTCCTAGTAGAATTACTGGAACAAAAGCAAAATACCAGCGCCAGCTTTCAACAGCTATTAAACGCGCACGTTTCCTCTCTCTTCTACCTTACTCTGACGCTCATAAATAAGCGCAAAATAAGATAGTTGAAATATAACATTTAACGATTAACTGATAAGAGGAAAGACTCATGCAAGTCATTCTACTTGAAAAAGTCCGTAATCTAGGTGAGCTAGGCGATAATGTATCGGTAGCAAATGGATACGGCCGTAACTTTTTGTTGCCACAGCGTAAAGCAGTACCTGCAACTAAAGATAATACGGAAAAGTTTGAAGCTCAAAGAGCTGATTTAGAAAAGAAGGCAGCTGAAGTATTAGCTACTGCACAAGCAAGAGCCGATAAAATTGCTGAATTGAGCATTACAATTGAAGCTCACAGTGGCGACGAAGGCAAATTATTTGGTTCTGTTGGAACTAAAGACATTGCTGACGCTGTTATTGCTGCAGGTGTTGACGTTGCGAAGAACGAAGTTCGTCTTCCTAACGGCGCATTAAGAAATACAGGTGAGTTTGAAATTGAAATTCACTTACATTCTGATGTAAATGCAACACTGAAGTTAGAAGTTATCGCTCAAGACGAATAAGTTTTAGTTTTGGCTCATTAATCATTTGATTAAAGGCCAAACGAGTGAGAAACTTAAACACCCTCATCTGAAAAGGTTAGGGTGTTTTTTTATGTCCTATAAATATTCGGAACTCCCACCAAATGAATGACGATAGACAAGTAAATAATATCAAAATGCCCCCGCATTCGTTAGAAGCTGAACAATCTGTTCTTGGTGGTCTAATACTTGATAATGACGCTTGGGAAAAAATTGCCGAAAAAATTGTTGCTGAGGACTTCTATCGAAATGATCATCGATTGATATTTAGAGCGTTGCATTATTTAGCTGAAAATTCAAAACCGATGGATGTGGTTACTCTTTTTGAATTTTTGGAACAAGAAGGCGAAGCTGATGAAATAGGTGGATTAGCTTACATTGGCGATCTCGCTAAAAATACGCCAAGTGCTTCTAATATTGTTGCCTATGCAGAGATAGTTAGAGAACGAGCTGTTTTACGAGAATTAATTAGTGTTGCCAATAATATCGCGGATTCAGCTTACCAGCCGAAAGGCCGAAAGCCTGATGAATTACTCGATTTAGCAGAATCTCAAGTATTTAAAATTGCAGAGAAAAGAGAGTCTGCCAATAGTGGTCCAGAACCTGTTGGCCAGATCCTACCTAGAGCCATCGATCGACTTGAAGAAATCCAAAAATCAAAAGGAGGTATTACCGGTCAAGCGACTGGATTTACCGATTTTGATAATATGACTTCAGGTTTACAGCCTTCTGATTTAGTCATTATTGCTGGTAGACCTTCAATGGGAAAAACCACTATTGCTATGAATATGGCTGAACATGCTGCTATTCATGGTGACAAACCGGTGATAATTTTTAGTATGGAAATGCCTTCCCAGTCACTATTGATGCGTTCTTTTGCGTCAATTGGTGGCATTGATGCGACTCGATTAAGAACCGGCGCGTTAGATGATAAAGATTGGGATAATCTCTCAGTTGCCAGCAACATCCTAAAAAATAATTGTAAATTATTTATTGATGATTCTGCTGCGTTAACGCCAACCGAAGTCCGAAGTCGATCGAGGCGATTGGTTAGAGAGCAAGGATCGATCGGCATGATCTTGATCGATTATTTACAATTAATGCGAGTACCAGGAATGTCTGAAAATAGAACACAGGAAGTTTCAGAGATTTCTCGTTCATTAAAAGCTTTGGCTAAAGAATTAGAATGTCCGGTTGTTGCTCTTTCGCAGTTAAATCGTTCACTTGAACAAAGGGCGGATAGAAGACCTGTGATGTCCGATCTCCGAGAGTCTGGCGCCATCGAGCAAGATGCTGATGTTATTTGTTTTATCTATAGAGATGAAGTTTATAATCCGGAAAGCGAGAGTAAAGGGATTGCTGAAATCATCATAGGCAAGCAAAGAAATGGGCCAATAGGTACGGTTAAAGTTGCTTTCCAAGGGCACTACAATCGATTTGTAAATTATACGCCCGCTTATGATGGTGAGTATTAATTCGAATCTACGTTTTAAATAGTGAAGTTGAAGTCAATTTTGAGGTTTTAAGCAATGTGGCAACAAAAAGAAATAAGGTTAAAAGCAAAACCAAGAGGTTTTCAACTAATCACTCAAGAAGTTCTGAATGAATTAACTGAAATAAGTAATATTTCCTGTGGTTTACTGCATTTATTTATTCAACACACATCTGCTTCGCTAGCGATTAATGAAGATGCGGATCCAACTGTACGACAAGATTTAGAAACTCATTTCAACAAAACAGTGCCTGAGGGAATGCCTTATTATCGTCACAACGATGAAGGTGACGATGATATGCCTGCACATATCAAAGCCACTATTATAGGTCCTTCGCTATCTATCCCGATTACTAAAGGTCAATTAAATTTAGGCACTTGGCAAGGTATCTATCTTTGCGAGCATAGGAATCAAGGCGGATCGCGTAACCTGATTGCTACGATTCAATCATAATTGATGTTTTAATGAATTTAGTCGTCAATTTTCATGAATAACTGTTTAAATCGTCGTTTGTCCATCGCACCAATGATGGATTGGACCGATCGCCACTGCCGTTATTTCCATCGATTAATCACCAAACAGACATTGCTATACACAGAAATGGTAACCTCTGGCGCTATCATCAACGGTGATAGGGAAAAGCTCTTAGGTTATAACCATGATGAACACCCAATTGCACTTCAACTCGGTGGCAGTGATCCCAAGGCCCTTGCTGAGTGTGCAAAAATTGGTGAGGATTACGGTTATGACGAGATAAATCTCAATGTAGGCTGTCCATCGGATCGCGTTCAATCAGGAAAAATCGGGGCTTGTTTAATGGCGGAACCTGAGTTAGTTAGAGATGGTATTCTGGCTATGAAGCAAGCTTGTAAAATCCCTGTAACCGTTAAACATCGAATTGGAATTGATGATCAAGATAGTTATGCGGAATTAGTTGATTTTGTTAGAATTGTAGCTGAATCTGGATGTGATAGTTTTGTTGTACATGCTCGGAAAGCTATTTTATCGGGTCTTAGCCCTAAGCAAAACAGAGAAATTCCGCCCCTTATTTACGACAGAGTTTATCAGCTTAAAAAAGACTCTCCAAAATTAGAAATCATTATTAATGGCGGTATAAAAACCATTAAAGAAACCCAAGATCATTTAAATAACGTGGATGGCGTTATGATTGGTCGAGAGGCTTATCATAATCCTTACATGTTAGCGTCGGTCGATAAAGAGTTTTTCGGTAGCAATAAAAAACTCTCAAATAGAGTCGAAATTGCAGAGCTGATGCTACCTTATATTGAAAAGCATATTTCTAAAGGCGGTAAATTACAACACATTAGCCGTCATATGCTGGGCTTATTTCATGCACAACCAAATGGTAAACAATGGCGTCGATATCTGAGTGAATCTGCAACTAAGCAAAATGCAGGTATTGAGGTTATTCTCGAAGCACTTTCTCTAGTAAAATAAGGTACGTTTATAACCGATGTCTTGTTTTAATCAGAAAGATAACTCGATATAATGCGCCGATAGCGACATGTTCAATTTTTCTAGGATCCCCTATGTTTGATAATTTAAGCGAACGCTTTAATAAAGTTCTTAAAGGTCTGAGTGGCAAAGGCCGAATTACCGATGAGAATATCCAAAAAACCCTACGCCAAGTACGTATGGCGCTTTTGGAAGCTGATGTCGCGTTGCCAGTGGTTAAAGATTTTATCACTAAGGTTAAATACCGAGCGTTAGGTAAAGAAGTTAAATCCAGTTTATCGCCAGGCCAAGCGTTTATTAAAATTGTTCAAAGTGAATTAGTGGCCGCCATGGGTGCCGCTAATGAATCATTAGATTTAAAAGCTCAACCTCCAGCGATTATTTTAATGGCGGGTTTGCAAGGTGCTGGTAAAACAACATCGAGTGCCAAACTAGCTAAATACCTAATGGAACGCGAAAAGAAGTCTGTTGCATTAGTTAGTGCGGATGTTTATCGCCCAGCAGCGATTGAGCAGTTGAAAATGGTGACCGAAGAAGTTGGCGCAACCTTTATTCCTAGCAGTGCCGATCAAAAACCTATTGATATTGTTAAAGCGGCAATAAAACAAGCAAAAAAAGATTTTAGTGATGTCTTGATCATTGATACAGCTGGTCGACTGGCTGTTGATGAAGAAATGATGTCAGAAATCAAAGCGATACATAAATTAGCAAAACCAGCGGAAACCTTATTTGTAGTCGATAGTATGACTGGGCAAGATGCTGCAAATACAGCCAAAGCCTTTGATGAAGCCCTTGAATTAACCGGTGTCATTTTAACCAAAGCCGATGGTGATGCTCGAGGCGGGGCGGCGCTTTCAATTAGACATATTACCGGAAAGCCCATTAAATTTATGGGGATGGGCGAAAAACTCGATGCTTTAGAACCTTTTCATCCAGAACGAATTGCGTCACGTATTTTAGGCATGGGTGATGTTCTTTCTTTAATCGAAGACGTTGAACGTAATATTGATAAAAAGAAAGCTGAAAAACTCGCTAAAAAAGTAATGAAAGGCAAGGGCTTTGATTTAGAAGATTTTAGAGAGCAGTTAGTACAAATGAAAAGTATGGGTGGTATGGCTGGCATGATGGACAAGTTGCCCGGTATGGGAAATGTTCCTCAAGCCGCAAAAGACCAAATGAACGATAAAATGACTAACCGAATGGAAGCGATTATTAACTCAATGACGCCAAAAGAAAAAACATTCCCTGAAATCATCAAAGGTTCACGCAAACGCAGAATTGCTTCAGGCGCTGGAACGGATATTCAAGAAGTGAATAAAATGCTTAAACAATTTAAGCAAATGCAAAAAATGATGAAAAAGTTAAAAGGTAAAGGCGGAATGATGAAAATGATGCGAGGCATGAAAGGAATGATGCCACCAGGTGGCGGAATGCCCAGAATGTAATCTACATTAAAAATCTAAAGAACAACAATTTACCACAGAGGACACAGAGGACGCCGAGAAGAGAAAAAGAATTAAGCAAGTTATGTTTTATTTTCACTCTGTGTGCTCTGTGACCTCTGTGGTAATGTTTTTTAAGAGCTTTCTTACTTAAAAATATTAAAAGTTTAATTGAAGCGCGACAATATTGTATCGCTTGGACTATCATCTTCGGTGGTTTCTGGATAGTCGAGAGTATAGTGTAATCCTCGGCTTTCTTTTCTTCTCATTGCACACTCAATAATTAGTTCTGCAACCGTTATTAGGTTTCTTAATTCCAGTAAATCACTTGAAATTTTAAAGTGGGAATAATAATCTTTCACTTCTTGTTTTAACAACTGAATCCGACGTTTCGCTCTTTCTAGCCGTTTGGTGGTTCGCACAATACCAACGTAATTCCACATTAAATGTCTTAATTCGTGCCAATTATGGGAAATTACAACGTCTTCATCTGAGTCAGAGACTTGGCTTTCATCCCACTTAGGAATGAATAAATCCTCTTTTGAAAGAGTTGAAGAGTGATTGGGTTTAGCCTCTTCCGCAAGAATGCTTTCGGCGGCATTTTTTGCGAAAACGAGGCATTCCAGTAATGAATTGCTCGCCATCCGATTGGCTCCATGTAGACCTGTAAATGAGACTTCACCAATTGCGTATAAATTAGGTAAATCAGAAGCTGAATTTTTATCGACTACAATTCCCCCACAGGTGTAGTGTGCCGCTGGAACAATTGGGATCGCTTCTTTAGTTATATCGATGCCGAGTTCTAACAAACGTTGATAAATTGTAGGGAAATGGCTAGTGATAAATTCGGGGTCTTTGTGACTAATATCTAAATAAAGACAATCAACGCCTAAACGTTTTATTTCATGATCGATAGCTCTTGCAACAATGTCTCTAGGCGCTAATTCTGCTCGCTCATCAAAATGTTGCATAAAACGTTCGCCACTAGGGAGCTTTAAGAAAGCTCCTTCGCCTCGTAGAGCTTCTGAAATCAAAAAGGAATTGGCTTTGCCGTGAAATAAGCAAGTCGGGTGAAATTGATTAAACTCCAAATTTGCGACCCGACAACCCGCACGCCAAGCCATAGCAATACCATCACCACTAGAAACATCGGGGTTACTGGTATAAAGATAGACTTTACTTGCTCCGCCGGTAGCTAATACGACATATTTTGCTTGAAAAGATTCTACCTTTCCAGATTGCCTATTAAGCGCATAAGCTCCGTGTATTTGATTCACTTCGCCAATAACACCTAAGCTATGGGTAGTAATTAAATCGACTGCATTGTAATTTTCAAAGGTTTTTATTTTGTTATTGTTTTTGACTGACTGGCACAAGGTCGTTTGAACTTCTTTGCCTGTGGCGTCGGTGGCATGAATAATGCGACGATGACTGTGCCCACCCTCTCGCGTTAGATGGTAGTCTTGTCCTATATCGTTTGATTGTTGATCCTTTTGAAGTGCCGGTTGAAGTTCAGGATCTTGTTTGCTAAATTCAACGCCTCTATCTATTAACCATTGAATCGACTGTTTGCTATTTTCAACCGTATATTGAACCGCATCTTTATGGCATAGCCCAGCACCTGCTTTGATTGTATCTGCAACGTGAGCTTCAATAGAATCTTCATTATCTAAGACAGCAGCGATTCCGCCTTGAGCATAAAAGGTGGCACCTTCACTGAGTTGACCTTTAGAAATAATATTGATGCTAAAATGATCCGCTAGGTGAAGAGCGCAAGTAAGACCTGCTGCGCCACTGCCAATAATCAATACATCAGAAATCTGTTGGGTTGAAGTCTGTTTTTTAGCCATTACTTTATAGTCTTAACCATTTAGTTTTGTTCCAATAGGCATTTTGCATTTGTTAATTAACAAATGCTATAGAATATTTTTATATTCTCACATTGATGATATAATTTTAATTAAATACTGGGTATAAAGTTTTTTCTATTTAATATGAAACTATGCAGAAATACTATGGTCAGTGTAAGTTCTGCTTTTATTGAACTAGAATAGATTAGAATTAAAATAGAAAGTTATTTCAAACACACTATAAAACAACCAAACATAAGAATTAGGTTTAATGTCAAAAGAATTATCGTCAAGAGATTTGGATGCAGAGTTAGTCAAGCGAGTTCAAGCGGGAGACAAAAAAGCATTCGATATATTAGTGATAAAATATCAAAATAAGATATTTTCAATCATTAGTCGATTTATTAGTGATCATGCGGAAGTCAATGACGTCGCGCAGGATGCTTTTATTAAGGCTTATAAAGCTTTGCCTAACTTTAGAGGTGAAAGTGCGTTTTACACTTGGATTTACCGTATTGCCATAAACACGGCTAAAAATTATTTAACTGCGCGAGGGCGGCGTCCACCGAGTTCAGATATCGATTCGCAAGAAGCTGAGACCTACACGATAGGCGGTTCGCTTCAAGAGCATGCATCTCCTGAGACGCTCTTAATGCGCGATCAATTGAAAAAAGTTATTTTTGATACTATCGATTCATTACCAGGCGACTTAAAAACAGCGATTACTCTCAGAGAAATAGAAGGGATGAGTTATGAAGAAATTGCTGAGTCAATGGATTGTCCCGTTGGAACTGTACGATCGCGTATATTTAGGGCTAGAGAAACTATTGATGAACAAATTAAGCCATTAATTAACAAAATCTAATTATTTGTGAATAATGTGAACTAATTGTGATTTCTTATGTCAGAATTGTGCAAATACCCTTGATACGTTTGTAAAAGGGGTTTTGAGTTAGCTTGAAAAATAGAGAAAGTTCGGAATAAAACAGTGTAAGTTCAAGATAGCGAAAATTTAAAGTAAGCAAACGGAAAGCAAGCAAATTGAACCATATAGGTAAAATATGACCCAAACAATTGATAACTCTCAATTAAAATCAAAAGATCTAGTTTTAAATAGCCAGATTTCAGATTTGTTAGATGAACAAATTGCTTCTGAGGA
This sequence comes from Kangiella sp., assembly GCA_002733465.1. GTDB lineage: Bacteria > Pseudomonadota > Gammaproteobacteria > Enterobacterales > Kangiellaceae. The sequence goes on along the minus strand of NVVT01000002.1, from coordinate 207,111 downwards.
ACTTAGTGAATTATTGAAAGAAGACGGCGTTAATGAGTCTTTTTATCGATATAATTTGGTTAGTAAAATCTTGCGTAAAGAAGCTAATGCCCCTGTTAGTATGGATTTCATCAATGCGGTTAGTCAAAAAATTGATGGTGAACCAACTGTTTTTGCTCCGTCTGCTGATAGTCGTTCTACAGACAGCCAGTCTTTAAACGATTCGACTAATAACGTTATACCTTTATTTTCAAAAATCAAAAAATTAACCGGTGGTATGGCGATTGCGGCTTCAGTGGCTATCGCTACTTTCATTTCTGTACAGTCAGTTCAAGTCGCTAATGATGGCGTTTTTAAGTCCGATATAGCGAATCAACAATCTGAAGAACAAATCAAGATGCCAACAATCGCTTCTAATGCAGGTGTTGAATCAGTCGAACCCGCTAAATTTTTGTTAGAAACGGCAGAGCAAAGAGAATTAGAGTTTTTCAACGATATGTTCATGAGTAAAGCTAGACAATCTGAGCAAGAGGCTATCGCGCCATTTGCTAGAGCTGTTAGAGGGCAAAGCGTTGGAACTATTCGTTTTTCTAAGGAACAATGGGAAAATATTTTACGTCGCTCGACTCGCATTGAACATGAAAGAGAGTTGGATGAAAGTCAGTCCTCTAAAAACCAGTCCCCTAAAAACGAGTCAGAAGAAACAAAGATAAAAGAAGACATGCCAAAGTAAATTAAACTTCATCTTAACTAAATCAATGTTCCAACAGAGTCATTTCCAAGAGATACAATTCAAAGAGAATCAGTTCCAAGAGATTGGCATTATTTCTAGTGTCGACGACAAAATAGCCAGAATTATCACAAAGAACCAATTAGCTTGCGGTAGTTGCCAATTATCTGACTCCTGTGGCAATGGACTCATTGAAAAATATCTTTCCGGTAAAGTATTTGAAAGTCAGCTCATAAATACCTTAAATGCAAAAGTTGGTGAGCAAGTTGTCATTGAGATACCAATTTCTAGTGTCACCAAAGCCTCTTTAATTTCCTATTTCGTGCCTATCTTAGGGCTTTTCGTCTTTGCTTTAATCGGCGAGTCAGTTTCAAATATGTTTTTATTTGAATATTTTGGGATTGAAAGTGAATCAAATCAATTTGTTACAATAATGTTTGCACTAATTGGTTTGTTTACTGGATTTATGATCACAAAATATTACAATCATAAGAGCAAATATCACGAACAATACCAAATTAAGATGGTCAGAATTGTTAGTCCGATAGAGTCCTGAAATATTCTATCGAGATAGATCCATATAAACACCTGAATTTACCTCAAGAGGAAACTGAATGAATAATTTAGCGCCAGCAAAATCGTTTAACTATTTATCTTATCGCTCGAATGCTTTAATTAAATCCAAAAATCACTATTTTAAATCATTTTTAGCCTTGTTATCCATTACGCTATTATCGTTTTCACAAGTGTCAATGTCAGCGCAACTCCCTGATTTTGTGGAGTTAGTTGAAAAATCACAGCCTAGTGTTGTCAGTATTTCAACCACGGTAAAAGTCCGACAAAGAAACTTTTTCTCAAGGCGACCATCGAGCGGAAGTAGTAGAGGGCCTAGCGGATCAGGCTTTATTATTTCAAAAGATGGTTATGTGATTACTAATAATCATGTAGTAGAAGGCGTCGATAAGGTTTTTGTCAGGTTACATAATGGAAATGATCTAGAGGCTGAAATCGTCGGTACCGATGCTGAAACCGATATCGCTCTTCTAAAGATAAGCGAGACAAATCTCACGCCTTTAGAAATTGGCGATATAGATGCCACTAAAGTTGGTTCTTGGGTAGTTGCCATTGGCGCGCCTTTTGGTTATGAGCAAACAGTTACCGCTGGTATCGTCAGTGCTAAAAGTCGAAGCGTTGGTGAGCAGTATATTCCTTACATACAAACTGATGTAGCTATTAATCCCGGAAATTCAGGTGGTCCTCTAATCAATATGAATGGTAAGGTTATTGGAATTAACTCTAAAATACTGAGTACATCGGGCGGATCGAATGGTTTGTCATTTTCTATTCCAATTGATCTTGCCATGGATGTAGTAGGACAACTAAAAGACGATGGAACTGTGGTAAGAGGATATTTAGGTGTTAATTATCAAGAAGTTAGTTATGAATTGGCGAAATCTTTTGGACTAAAACGGTCAAGAGGCGCATTAATTAATCACGTAGCGCCGGACTCTCCTGCTGATAAAGCGGGATTAAAAGCGGGCGATATTGTGTTAAAAATTAATAAGAAGGCGATCAAGAATCACAGTGAACTGCCTTTTGTGATTGGTCGATATCGTCCAGGCGACTCAGTTAAAATGCACATTGTGAGAGGCAGAGATAAGCTCACTAAAAAGGTGACTATCGGTTCTAGAACCGGAGAACAAGTTGCCGAAAATTCAGCGATACCTAAGTCGGACAAGGAGGATTGGTTAGGGGCTGAATTCAAAAATATTCCCGACGAAATCATTAAACGAAGTAATATTCGCAATGGCGTTATGGTGACTCGAGTTGAAGAAGGTTCGGTAGCCGATGCTGGAATTAGAGAAGGCGATATTATCCAATCGGTTCAATTGAGTAGTACCAGTAACTTGATTGAGTTTAAGAGAATTATTGAATCTTTACCAGAAAGCGGGAGTGTTCCTGTACTGGTTAATAGACCGGGTTCGGGAGCTCAGTACGTTATTTTGGATTTTAATAAGTAATAAAAAAATTACTTGTTCAAAAATCGGCTGTTAACAGATTTTCTCTATTGCATAATCTGCAATAAGACTGAGTTAACCGAAAGCGAAAACTATGCATTCAATGCAAAAATCTCTACCCTCTAGAGAGGAAATGTACAAAGCACTTTGCAACAAGGACGTTGCTTACGAAGGCGTTTTTGTTGCTGGAATCGTTACAACGGGGATCTTTTGTCGTTCCTCGTGTACCGCTAAAAAACCCAAAGAACAAAATTGCCAATACTATATTGATAGCCATCAAGCGCTCAGTTATGGATTTCGCCCCTGTCGAATTTGTAAACCTCAACAACCTTTGGGCGAAACGCCACAATGGATTGAATCACTTTTAAAAGATATTGCTACTTCAGAAAATTTCAGAATTAAAGATTGGCAATTAAAAGAGCGGGGCATTGAACCTGCTACTTTAAGAAGATGGTTTAATAAACATCATAATATGACATTTCAAGCTTATTTACGTTCGTTGAGATTAAATCAGGCAATTGGATTGATCAAACATGAATCCAAAATAACACAAACCGCGATGGATTCTGGATATGATTCTCTAAGTGGTTTTTCAGACGCTTTTAAAAAGCTAGTTGGGTTATCGCCAATTGCCAGTAAATCTAAAAGTATCATTACCATTAATCGCATCGTTTCACCATTAGGCCCAATGATCGTTGGTGCGACTGATAAAGGTATTTGCTTGCTAGAATTTTTTGACCGACCCATGTTAGAAACTCAATTAAAGAGGCTAACCAAATGGCATAATGCTCAGTTTATTACTGGCGAAAGCCATTTTTTTAATCAATTAAATCAAGAGATTACCAAGTACTTCAAAGGGGAACTGGCTGATTTCAAAGTTCCTTTGGATGTATTAGGTACGGAGTTTCAAGACCAAGTTTGGAGTGCGTTAAAAACAATTCCTTACGGCGAAACACGTTCTTATCAACAGCAAGCAATTTCGATTGGCAATCCAAAAGCGGTAAGGGCGGTTGCAAGTGCTAATGGGGATAACAGAATAGCGTTTATCATTCCTTGTCATCGAGTGATCGGTAAAAATGGTAAGTTAACAGGCTACGGTGGTGGTCTCTGGCGTAAACAGCGTCTTTTAGAGGTAGAAATGCGATAAAACTTGAACCTAGATAGAACCAATAATCTCGTTTTTGAGTAATTATTATTGCATTTTGGTCTAAAAACTCCTACATTATCAGTAGATTAGCTAACGAACTCATCGGTTTAGGTGGGTGAGTCGGATTTTAGGAGTTTAATATGACCGCCAAAATAATAGGTATAGCACAGTCCAAAGGCGGTGTCGGCAAAAGCACTTTGTGTGCTAATTTGTCAGTGACTCTTTCTCAAAACTCAAAAGTGCTAATGATTGATTGTGATCCTCCGCAACATTCTTTGAGCGCTTGGTATTCTATACGCGATGATATCTATATTGAGACTGGCTTGGATATCAAAACGGCTTCAACGCCATCTCAATTAAATTCGATCATTAGCAGTCACAAAGATGAATATAACTATATTTTGATCGATGGTGCTCCCCATGTAAATTCTTTAGTTAGGTCAATGCTGTTATCTTCAAACCTAATCATTATTCCTTTAGCGCCATCATCTGTTGAAATTTGGTCATTTAATTCTTTTGAAAACCTCATCAATGAAGCGGTAAAGTATAACAAGAACCTAACCTGTAAGATCGTTTGGAATCGAGTTCGCAAACGAGTTAAGTCTTCGCAAGAAGTAATGGATCAAGTGAATAAAACATCCAAGCTATCGGCTTTCAAAAATATCATTTCATTTCGAGTGGCATATATGGATTCCTTTGCCGAAGGTTGCAGTGTTTACGAGTGGTCGGACGCGGTTGCAAGCGCTGAAATATGGTCTTTAAGTTCTGCTGTTAAGCGCGTTGTAAGTAAACTAAACGCAATAAAACCGGCGCAATCTCAATCAGCTCTTAATTTTGTTAGAAAAGGTTAATTTCGCCTTTAAATAAATCGGATAATCAACCACTTATCATTTTAATCTAACGCCAAAAAAGCGCCATTTCAAACGCTTAATTCTTTGAGTAAAAAGCTAAATTCAGCTAAAATACGCCTAGTTTAGAGCGTTCCTATTAGAATGCCTCAGTTTAATAGGATAAACCAATCAAAGACCTTTTTTCTCAGGGAGCATCTCACACAACACGCTTATTTGTGGTGGTGATTATTTCTGTGGTTTTGATGTTTGTTGATCACCACGAAAAGCATTTAAAGGGTGTTCGTTCTACTATTGGAACCTTTGTGACTCCGCTTGTTTATTTAGCTGATTTACCGCAGGAATTTTTTTCGTGGGGTGGAGAATCGATGATGAGTCGGTCTCAATTACGTCAAGAAAATCAGGCTTTAAAAGCTGAGTCCCAAATTTTAAAATCTCAACTGCAAAAATTTATATCTTTACAGGTAGATAACGCACGTTTAAGAAATTTATTAGGAACACAAAACGAAAGCCTAGAAAAACGTTTATTGGCAGAAATTATCCAAATAGATAGTGATCCATTTAATTTGGAATTTATAATTGATAAGGGAAGTAATCATTCGGTCTATATTGGCCAAACCGTGATTGACGCTCAGGGCATTGTTGGTCAAATCATTGGCGTTTCAGCATTTACGTCCAGAGTGATTATGATTTCTGATTCTAGTCACGCGATCCCAATACGGGTAGCGCGAAATAATGCTCGAGCGATTGTGGCCGGAAGTGGACAAATCAATCAATTATTTTTAACAAACGTGACAGATACCACCGATATTCAAGTGGGTGATACCTTAGTTACATCTGGTTTAGGTCAAAAATTTCCTAAGGGCTACCCAGTGGCTACAGTAACTCAAGTTATCCATGATCCAGGAAAAGCTTACGCTATAATCACCGCAAAACCGACTGCAAAACTCGCGCAATTATCCTCAGTCCTTTTAGTTTGGACTTTGAATGATTCGGTTAACAGACTCGTTCAAAAGCGAGGTAAAAAAAATGATTAAAAATGATTCAAGTGGCGGTTTTGCGATTTTTTTATCCTTTGTCGCAGCTTTATTTTTAAGTATCTTGCCTTTGCCCGATGGAATTAACTTATTTAAACCTGACTGGGTGGCGTTAGTTTTAATCTATTGGGTTATGGCAATGCCAAATCGAGTTGGTGTGTTAATTGGATGGTCGGTTGGTATTGTCGCGGATGTTTTGTATGGAACGTTATTTGGCATTAATGCGATGTCATTAGCCTTAGTAGCATATTTGATTCAATTGTTGTATCACCGGTTGAGACTTTTTCCACGATGGAAACAGTCAATTAATATTGGGGTAGTTATTGGCATCCACATGTTATTAGGATTAATACTGAGAAAATTCATTCAGCCTATTAGCTTTGATTTTTCTTATTGGTTTCCTGTTTTTACATCGCTCCTTTTTTGGCCTTGGGTCTTTATCATTTTGCGAGATGTACGTCGAAATTTCTGCAAAGACGGTTAAAACTGAAATGAATTTAAAAGTAATAATTGGTTAATAAAAATTATGATAATGAGTGAAGCAATGCTATGAATAAAATTTATTTAGCATCAAAATCACCGCGAAGAAAAGATCTGTTAAAGCAGATTAACGTTGAATTTGAAATCATTGATAGTGAAATTGATGAATCACTCAATAATAGAGAAAAACCACTCAATTATGTGAGAAGAATGTCGATAGAGAAAGCGAGGGCGGGGTGGTTATTAAAACAGAATTCGAATCAAGAATTAAAGAATTACCCAGTATTAGCGGCAGATACCAGTATTGCAATCGGCTGTCGAGTGTTAGGTAAACCAGAAAATCGTCAAGATGCTTATAACATGCTAACGGAATTGTCTGGTAAAACACATCAGGTGATTACCTGCGTTAGTATTATTTTTACGCCGATGAATTTAAAAGATAGGAATTTAACGGATAGGAAAAATCTGAATAGAGCGTTTATTGATGGAAAAGACGAAGTGAAAATTGTAACCATTGACTCCATTACCAATGTTAGTTTTATGGAATTAGATAAAATAGATATTGATAAATATTTAGAAACCGATGAGTGGCAAGGTAAAGCAGGAAGTTATGCTATTCAAGGTTATGTAGCGAAATACATTAAGTCTATTGACGGAAGTTATTCGGGAGTCGTTGGTTTACCTTTATATGAGACCAATCAATTGCTTAATAAAATTAATTATTAGAAGCAAAAACTTAGAAATTAGAAATCTGAAATAAAGAATGTGAAACAATTAAAAATGAAAGAAGAAATATTATTTAGTGTAACACCTCAAGAAAGCAGAGTTGCCGTTTTAGAAAACGGAATGTTGCAGGAGCTTTTTATTGAGCGCGCTTCAAGTAGGGGCTTAGTAGGTAATATATATCGAGGCAAAGTTATTCGAGTACTTCCAGGTATGCAAGCAGCTTTTATTAATATTGGACGTGAGCGCTCGGCATTTTTACATGCGGCGGAAATATTGCCAAATTCAGAAGCTGAAATGAATGAAGAAAATGCAATCCCTGCACAAGACATAAGAGAGCTTTTACATGATGGACAAACAATTACAGTACAAGTGATTAAAGATGAATTAGGAACTAAAGGGGCACGATTAACGACTCACTTAACTATCCCATCTAGATTTCTGGTTTTAATGCCTGATAATCAACATATTGGTATTTCTCAACGTATTGAAGATGAAAATGAACGGCAAAGGTTAAAAGATATTATTCTTAAAGAGCGAGAACAATTTCAAACCGAGAGAAATAAAAGTAAAAACAAAAGTAAAAACGAAAGCTCAAAAACACAATCAAGTACTGATTTACATGGTTACATTGTACGGACTGCTGCTGAAGGCGCAGAATTTTCAGAGTTAGTTGCTGATGTGACATTTTTGAATAAGCTTTGGCAGAGGATCGGCAAACAAATACAAAAGGCTAAAGCGCCTAGTATAGTACATGAGGATCTTGATCTTGCTCGAAGATTTGTTAGAGATCTCGCGCCAACGAATGTTGAAAAAATTCGTATCGATTCAGAATCAACGCACAATAAATTGCTAGAGTTTCTAAATGAATTTACGCCTGATTTAAGTGAGTGTTTGGAATTGTATACGGGCGAAAGGCCGTTGTTCGATCTATTTAACGTAGAAGATGATATTGAAAAAGCACTAGAACGAAAAGTGAATTTGAAATCGGGTGGTTATCTTATTATTGAGCAAACAGAAGCGATGGTAACGATTGATGTTAACACTGGCGCATTTGTAGGATATAGGAATTTAGAAGATACCGTTTTCAAAACTAATTTGGAAGCCGCCTCTTCTTTGGCTCGTCAAATTAGATTGCGAAATTTAGGCGGTATGATCATTATCGATTTTATTGATATGAAGGAAGAGGAACATAAGAGGCAGGTTTTGCGAACGCTTGAAAAGGCAATCGATAAAGATAGAGCGAAAACCCAAATTTCAGAAGTTTCATCGCTTGGTTTGGTTCAAATGACGAGAAAGCGTAGTCGGGAAAGTTTAGAAAATACTCTTTGCGAAACCTGCCCTACCTGCGATAGTCGTGGAACGATAAAAACAGCGCAGAGCATTTGTTATGAAATATTACGCGAGTTACATCGTTCTGCTATGGCGTATGATGCAAAAAAATATTTAGTTTTAGCTTCTCAAGAGGTTGTAGATAGAATGTTAGATGAAGAAACCGCACATATAGCAGAACTTGAATCAATGATTAATAAACCCGTAAGGTTTCAGGCCGAACCTTTATATACTCAAGAGCAATTTGATGTTGTCCTACTTTAAATTTAACCGTCATCAAAAACAGACGATTAGACGTTATGTCAAATAAGAAAACCAATGAGTCGCTCGTAGTAAGAGCGCTTAGCTATGTCATTAATAAGATATGGTTGCTTTTTGCTTTTTGTATTATCGGTTTAGCAACACTTTTTTTATTGCTTGAATTGTTGCTTCCTGAAGTAAATCGATACAAACCAGAAATTGTGAATTGGATCGAGAGTAACTACGAGATTGATATTGAAGTAGATTCAATATCGGCTAAATGGTCATCCAGTGGTCCCAGTCTATCATTGATAAATTTTTCACTTTTTTCTGACGATAAAACATTTAATATTTTTGAAGTGGGCTCTCTCTCTATAGAGTTTGATTTACTTTCATCTATTCTAAATCGTGAATATTCTACCCATGCCATATTATTACAAAGCGCCAACATACGTTTTTATATTGATAGAAAATTAGGTGTTAAATTAAATACGTTTTCAACGTTAAAAGAAAAGCCTGACATTAGTTATGTTGATGACGGTCAAATCGAAGATGCTAGTAAACGTTTTTTTGATTTGTTAGTTGCACAGAAAAAAATTGAAATTGTAAACTCAAAATTACAACTGATGACATTAGATGGTTCAATTTTCGACTATGAAATAGAAAACCTGACCGTAAAACGATATGAGGACAATCATCAATTAGTTGGTCATTTAGAGCATATAACGGAATCTACAACACATTCGAACTCTATCGAGTTGATCGCTGAAGTGTTTCATGGGGTTGAGGAAACGGCGAATCACACCAATCTCTATTTAAATATTGATGAAATTGATTTGGCAAGCTTGCCAAAAATTGGTTATGTTTTCGATAAAAACAAACTATCTAAAGCGGAGCCAAACAGTAACTCTGAATCGCTAAATGATGGTGGCATTCAAGATTTATCTAAGGCCAAAACGGTTGCGACACTAAAGATGTGGGCAAGATGGCAAAATAGACACTGGCAAACAATGGATGCTCAAATTGTTCTGTCTGGAAGTGAGGATTTGTCTGCTATTTTGTCTTGGCGCAACGAGGATTACCACCATGGTTATGCGGTATTACATGATTTAATAATTGGCAGTCAACATGAAGAGGTTCAAAATCATAGCACTAATGAAGAAGCTGTAAGCAAAAACACACCTGAATCAAACAAAGTGTTTATTAAATATTTGCATGAAGAAAAAGAAAATATTTCATGGGATATTCTTATAAAGAATTTCGATGTGTCTTCACTACTTAATTATATGCCATCGGTGCTATCAGAAGATATAGGGGGCATGGCTTGGTTAAAGGAAAGTGATGCAATATTGCAAATCGATCACTTTAAAATAAATTTCACCAAAAACAAATCAAAATGGGCTAGCTCACCTCTCAGTTTGAAGTTTTCGAACTTTAAAATAAAAAGTAGGAATAACATCCCTACTTTTTCGGTCTTAAAAGGTTGGACTCTATTTGATTTCGAAAAACAATTGTTGCAAAGTGGAATTGAAAGTGATTCAAGTGATTTGGTTATTGATGAATTGTTCAGAGAATTAATTCCGGTTGGAAATTTTAACGCCAACATAGCAAGTGATTTAAGCGAAGGTTTTAGTGAACTTTATATATCCGATCTAACATTTATAAACTCTGATCTTGATATAAGAGCAGATGCTAAGTTTTACTTTGATAATAGTCAGCCTAATTTAAGTCTTAAAGTAGATATACTCAAAGGCAATGTTTCACAAACGTTTCGATATTTACCTACAGGTATTATGTCGGATAGCTTGGTTGATTATTTAGATTCTAGTATTAAAACTGGAATGCTATTTGATACAACTGCAATTTTGCGTGGACCTCTGAAAGAATTCCCTTACCCTAATTATTCTGGAGTTTTTGCCGTTTTGGCTAAAGTGGAAAATGCTACTTATCGATATTTGCCAGAGTGGCCTTTAGCAAATAAAGCTAATGCTCATTTATTATTTGAAGGTTCAGGAATGTCAATTAATGTAGATTCTGCTGAATCACTAGGCAATCTATTAACCTCATCGTCGATCCGAATTGCAGATATGAGCTCAGAAAATTCAATTTTGGAGTTTAATCTCAATATTGCAAGTTTGAATAATCAGGCCAGAACATTTCTAGAAGAATCGCCGTTAGATTTTATTTCTAATGGGCTAGACGATTTAGACTTTAGTGGAGAAATGAAAACAGCAATAGAGTTAAACGTGCCATTATCTGACGATCCTGTTTCTAATGATTCGGCTACCAATAAAGGTAAACAAAAACCTCATTCGAAAATCAGTTTGTTAGGTAGCGTTGAACCAGTAGGTAATAATTTGACTTTGAACCTTCCGTTTGTTCAAGTTAAGTCTGTTAGAGGCATACTTGCATTTAACGAAGAAGGTATCATTAAGAGTGAAATGTCGGGCAAAGTTAATAACAAAAATGTGCAAGCCAATATTCAGTCAGTAGATAAATATAACGATGCTAATAAAGAACATACTTTTATGGAACTGGAATTGGAGGGAGCGTTTTCTAGTTCAACTGTTGATCAATTTATTGATGGAGGATGGTCTGGATTTCTATCTGGCGAAGCAGATTTCACAGGAAAGATATTTTTCATTGATAATGTCCTATCTGATTCTACTATTAGTTCAACAGGTAAAGATGAAAAAGAATCGAAAATGAAAGTTAATTTCAGTTCAGACCTCAATGGGTTTTCTTTTAGTATGCCTGATTTTTTAAGCAAGAAAAAAGATGTCAATACACCTTTCCAACTTGATCTAATATTTGTAAAGAGCAAAGCTAACAATTCACAACAAGGTAAAATCAAATGGAGTGGTCTTAAAGCTGAATGGTTAACAAAACAGGATGACGAATATAGTGTTTTTGTTGATGTTAGTGATAGTCAATCTAAAAAACCAGATCAAATAGAACCATTGAATGTATTGAGTCATGTGCAAAGCAATTGGACTTACCCTAGCGGTTTAACGATGCATGGAGATTTAGAGATAATCAATTTGAAAGAATGGATTACATTTATCGATCAAATTGGAATTAATTATGCTACAGATCTAGAGCCCAATGAAAAAGAACAAGATGGTGTGGAGTGGCTTGTTAATAAAGTCGACTTATCGGTCAATAGAATATTAATACCAGGACTAAAGGAAATATCCGCAGTTGAGTTAACAGCGGATAAGTATTTGGACTTGCCTTGGCGTTTAAGTTTAAACAGTCAGCAGGGAAATGTGGACATTCTTTTTGATGACAAGTCACCTTGGTTAGTAAATGCTGAGAATATAGATATTCAATTTGAGGACGAATCCAGTCAAGATGAAATTCAGGATGAAATTCGAGATGATTTGGAAATTGAAAAACAAGCAAAAGAGCAAATGATTCGTCATTTTAGTATTTATTCTTCTTTGCCAGAAATGGACATTAATTGTATTCTTTGTCAATTTAATGAGAAAAACGTGGGCAACTTTAGAGCGAGCGTTAGAAAGAGCGAAGAAGGTGACGAAAGTATTTCACTTAAGGCTAAGATTGAAAAAGGGAAGGAACATCAAGTTTCTCTTAGTGCTTTATGGTCGATGAATTTATCTGACAAGAATGATGGTGAGATTATTGAGAGTGCTAACTATCAAAATAACAGTTATGAAAAAACTAATGTTGATCTCACTCTATCAACTAATAATGTTGGGACGATGTTAAAGAGGTGGGGTTTTCAACCAAGTATCGAAGATAGTAAAGGTAAAGTCATTGGAAACTTAAGTTGGAATAATAGCCCATGGCAAGTTGATTATAAAAAGATAAGTGGTTCTGGACGACTTGATTTTGGCAAAGGTTATTTGTCTCAAATAAGCGACGGAGATGGCCGGATTCTAACGCTATTCAATTTAAAGTCAATATTACGGAAATTGACTTTTGATTTTAAAGACGTGTATAAGAAAGGCTTTTTCTATGAATCGATGGGAGGCAGTGTGAATATTGATAATGGCGTTATTTCAACCTACGATACTAGCATAAAGGGAAATGTTGCTGATGTCTGGTTATACGGAACGACTGATTTAAATAATGAAACTGTAGAACAACACGCGATTGTGTCACCTCATATCACTTCAAGTGTCCCTGTATTGGCAGCTTGGGCATTAGAGCCAACGACAGGTATCATTTTATACTTGCTGGGTGTAATTATGGAGCCTGCTATTGATGTAGCTACTCAAATAGACTATCGAGTTCACGGAAGTTTTGAAAAAACCATTGTTGATGAAATAAAGAAGTCTAAAAAGCGAGTAAAGATCAATTTGGATGATAAAACAATTAATGAAAATCAGCATAAAGAACAACATAAAGAACAGAGTAACGATGAAGCGAGGGTTCAAGATAAAGACGAAACTAAAGTGAGGAGTAAAACCAACAATGAAGATGATGAGAAAAATAATGACTAGTCCACTTATCATCGCCAGCGTACAAATGACATCCTGCGCTAACTTTCAAAGCAATATTGATGCTGCTTTATCGTTAATTGATGATGCCACTTTAGCCGGAGCAAATATCATTGTATTACCAGAGTATTTTGCATTTATGGGTATTAAAGAAACCGATAAATTTGAGCATATGGAAACAGCGAATACAGGCATTATGCAAAAGGCAATGAGTCAGTCTGCTAAAAAAAATAGTATCTGGATCGTGGCGGGTACTCACCCGATAGAATCGGAAGATAAATTACGCCCCTTTGGTCGTTGTTACGTTTTTCAACCAGACGGTACGGTTAATTGTTGGTATGATAAAGTACACCTGTTTGATGTGGAAGTAGAGGATAATACAAAAAGTTATTGTGAGTCTAAATACTCTAAAGCAGGTGAATCCCCAGTTACCTTTGACACGCCTTGGGGTAAAATAGGTTTGGCGGTTTGTTATGATTTACGTTTTTCTGAATTATTTAGAGAAATGGCATTAGGTGGTTGTGAGTTATTTATCATGCCCGCGGCATTTACCTATACAACGGGAAAAGCTCATTGGGAAGTCTTGATTAGAGCTAGAGCGATTGAAAACCAATGTTACTTTATTGCTTCGGCTCAAAGTGGAAAACATGAGAACGGAAGAGAAACATGGGGTCAATCCTTAATCGTTTCTTATACCGGAGAGATTTTATCTGAACTGAAGGAAGGTAGTGGATTTATTCTGCATTCAATTGATAGAGAAAAGCAACTACAAAACCGTATTGATTTCCCAGTATTAACCCATACTAAAATTAAAAACCGAATTTAATATTTGGCAAAATTTGTAAGTAACAAACAAATATAAAAGTGAAAACCATGAATGAGACGTTAAAAAATAGCAACACAAATACTAATTCATTTTCGTCTGAAACTGATTTTCTCAATGAATTAGAGATTGATAAAAGCGAAATTGATAAAATTCTATCATCTATGTCAAGCCATCAAATTGATTTTGCTGAGCTTTACTTTCAATCAGTACGTCAAGAATCTTGGTCGTTAGAATCAGGGATCGTCAAAAGTGGAAGTTATTCAAGTGATAAAGGTGTTGGTGTTAGAGCGGTAGTTGGAGATAAAACAGGTTTTTCCTATACTGAAGAGTTAGATATTCAATCGCTTATGGATGCTGCCTCAGCGTCTAAATCGATTGCTAAATCAGGAAAAAGCTCGTTGCTAAAAATAGAGAATGCAAAAGAAAAAATAGCTTCTGTTTATCAAGCGAATGATCCACTAATGAGTCTGACAGAAAATGAAAAAATTGCCATATTACATAAACTAGACAAACTTGCTAGGGCAAAAGAATTGAATGCAAAAGAAGTTATGGCTTCTATATCAGGCATGTTTGAAAAAGTATTAGTTTGTGCAACCGATGGAACCTTTGCATTTGATATTAGACCTTTAGTTCGAATAGGTGTCACTGTCTTAGTTGAAAGGAATGGTAAAACAGAAAGTGGAAGTTCAGGAGCAGGCGGTAGAAACACTTATCAAATATTGACGGACCAATTGTTAGATAAGTTAGTCGATCAAGCGATCAATCAAGCCAATATTAATCTTGAAGCAATTGATGCACCTGCGGGTGTAATGCCAGTTGTGCTAGGAAGTGGTTGGCCAGGCGTTTTGTTACACGAAGCTATTGGACACGGATTGGAAGGTGATTTTAATCGAAAAGGGTCATCTGCCTTCAGTGGGCGAATGGGTCAACAAGTCGCATCGAAATTATGTACGATTGTCGATGATGGCACTTTAATGAACCGACGAGGTTCATTATCAATGGACGATGAGGGTACGCCCACTCAAACAACAACACTTATTGAAAATGGCATTTTAAGTGGCTACATGCAAGATAAAATGAATGCCAAATTAATGAATCAAAAAGTCACTGGAAATGGTCGAAGAGAGTCATATTCCTGTTTACCCATGCCTCGCATGACTAATACTTATATGTTGGCAGGCGAAAGTGAAAAAGAAGAAATCATTCGTTCGGTTAAGAAAGGGATTTATGCACCTAATTTTGGCGGTGGACAAGTTGATATAACATCGGGTAAATTTGTATTTTCTACGAGTGAAGCGTATTTGATTGAGAATGGAAAAATAACCGCACCAGTTAAAGGTGCCACCTTAATTGGTGATGGACCTGAAGTGCTGACCAAAGTCAGTATGGTTGGTAATGATTTAGAATTAGATGCCGGAGTGGGTGTTTGTGGAAAGGCGGGACAGAGTGTTCCGGTTGGCGTAGGGCAACCGACTCTTAAAATAGACGAATTGACGGTTGGCGGAACAAGGTAAAACAAATGAGTGTAAATAAAAGAAGAAACAAATATAAAACCGATAAAGAGTTTGATAAAGAGCAATCCGAAGACGGTTTTGTCAGTAAAACGCAATTAAAAAATCAAGCACTCGATTTAAAAAAATTCGGCTTGGAATTGGCGAAATTAAAAACCAGTATTATTGAAAATTTACCAGTAGGTGAAGTTACTCTTAAAAGTTTAACCGATTATCAAAAAATGACGACAAACCTAGCAAGAAAACGCCACCTAATGTTTATTGGTAAGTGTTTGAGAAGTGAGAGTGAAAGTGCAATTCGTGAATATTTGGACAATAAGGAAAGAGCTAATATTAGTACAATGCAGAGGCAGGTTAACCAAGAGCCGTCTAGTAAGGACGTGACTATTAAAACTCAAGCGAATGATAGTGGAACAAGTAGTGAATTGAATCCATCGAATAAAAATTCGCAATTTGTCGATGCTTTACTTATTGCTGATGGTGAAAAAATTGAATTGATTTTAGAGAAGCATCAGCAATTAGAACGCCAGAGTTTACGACAGATTATTCGCAACTGTAATGGTGCAAAAAATGGAAAGAAAAAACAAACTGCAAAAGCAAAACTTCTAGAGTATTTAAAACTTAATGGAGTCACTGATTTTGGTTAAATGACTCAATAGTTGAAATATGATGATGAGTAGAATAAATAACGAACTGATGTTTAAGTTCCATAAATAAAATACATTAAATAAAACACATTAAATGAAACAAAACAATTAGAGAGTACGATCGAGTGAGTAACAAAAAAATTAAAGATTCTACCGAAATTCCTTCTGCGGATAAATTGGACTTGGAAAAAGAAAGTGATTTTTTTCAAAATGTCAGTGAAGAACTCTTAGATTATGCAAATAAACTAGGGGCTACTCAAACTGAATTTGGTTTTAGTAAAGATGTWGGRYTGAGTGTYTCCGTAAGAAAYCAAGAAATYGAAAYACTKGAATATAAYCGMGATAATAGTTGYGGAATYAGYGTYTATTWTGGAAARCAAAAAGGWAATGCWTCGACWAGTGATTTGTCRATTAAAGCATTRAAGGAWGCSGTAGARKCKGCMTTTAATATAGCRAARTTTACMCARGMMGATTCTTTTTCYGGTTTAGCKGATAAGGAATTAATGGCAACAAAACCRATTRATTTAGAGCTCGATCACCCAATGGGAATTAATGCAGAAACGGCAAAAGATTTGGCTCTGGGATGTGAGCAAGCTGGATTATCATTTAGTGATAAAATTAGTAATAGTGAAGGAGCATCATTTAGTAGCCACCGGAACTTGCATTTTTATGCTAACTCTCATGGCTTTTCTGCAATGACACCATCAACTCGCCATAGTTTAAGTTGTGTTTTATTAGCTGAAGGAGTAAATAGTAAACAAAGGGATTACTGGTATAGCGCGTCACGAGATTCTAAAAACATTGAGACAGGTTCAGCTATTGGTAAAAAAGCTGCCGAGAGAACAATTGCTAGATTAAATTCAAGAAAAATTAGCACACAAAAATCAAAAGTACTCTTTGTACCTGAAATGGCAAGAACTCTAATCGGACACTTTAAAAGTGCGATTAATGGTACAAGTTTGTATCGAGAATCCTCATTTTTATTAAACAAATTAGAGCAGTCTATCTTTCCTAGTTTTTTTAACTTAGAAGAAAAACCGTTTATCAAATCAGGTTTAGCGAGTGCTTGGCATGATAGCGAAGGATTAGCGACTAAAGAACAAATGATCGTCGAAAATGGCGTACTCAATACCTATTTGCTCAATAGTTATTCCGCAAGAAAATTAAAAATGTCACCTACCTCTCATGCGGGCGGAACTCATAATTTGTTTTTAAAAGATACTGGGCAAAGTTTTGAACAATTAGTTAAAGAACTTGATACAGGTTTAATCGTCACTGAAATGATGGGACATGGGGTTAATGCAATTACCGGTGATTATTCGCGTGGAGCTTCAGGTTTTTGGGTAGAGAATGGCGAAATCCAGCATTTTGTTGAGGAAATAACCATTGCCGGAAATTTAATTGATATGTTTAGCAATATTATGGCAATTGGTAACGATTTCGATTATCGAAGTAGTATAGTAACCGGCTCTTGGTTACTCCCTGAAATGATGATAGCTTCGAGTTAAGGTGCGATATAGAACAGATGGATTAAATAACCTGTTCTAAATAGAAAGCGTTATATATAATCCAATGGAAGTTGGGTCGTATACTTTAATTCTTCCATAGAAAAACTTGAACTAATATCTGAGAAATCAACCTTAGTAATCAAACGTTTATAACAAGCGTCGAATGCCTTAATATCGGGCACTACCATTCTAAGTAGATAATCCACATCGCCACTTAAGCGATAAAACTCCATCACTTCCGGCATATCATCGATGGTTTCAGTAAAATGATCTAGCCAAGCTTGATTATGTTGGTTGGTTTTAATCATCACAAACACGGTTAAACCCACATTGAGTTTTTCTGGCGATGCTAATACAACCCGTGATTTAATCACGCCGGATTTTTCCATGGACTGAATTCTACGCCAGCAAGGAGTGGTCGATAAACCAACTTTGTCAGCTATATCACTGACAGAAAGTGAGCCATCATCTTGAAGTAAGGCTAATATGTTTTTATCAAAACTATCCATTATTGCGTAAAATATTCTCATATAGTGCTATGTATTAAAATAATATACTAATATATGCCAGAATACTAAAATATATAGAAAATAATGCTTACGTAAATGTGAAATAATAAATCATTAGTCGTCCAGGTAAGAATTCCAGCTATGAATTTAGAAAAACATTTTGAAAAATTTAGAACAAACGTTATTGGCATCGATTTGAAACATGACAACAAACCAGTGATATATGCCGATTGGACCGCCTCTGGACGTTTTTATCAACCAATAGAAGATTTTATCACTAACCAAATTGGCCCTCTGATCGCCAATACTCATACAGATGCCAGCTTTACTGGGTCTACCATGACTAGTCTTTATCACGAAGCGCAACAATGTATTAAAGAACATGTTAACGCGAGTAGCAACGATAGCTTAATTTGTGCTGGGGCGGGTATGACAACCGTAGTTAACAAATTTCAGAGAATCTTAGGGCTAAAAATTCCTGAGCAATATGCTGATAAAATTGAGCTTAATGAAAAAGACAAGCCCGTCGTCTTTATTACTCATATGGAACATCATTCTAATCAAACCACATGGGAAGAGTGTGCCGTCACGGTTGTTAGAATTCCTGAAGACTCAGAAGGTCTACCTGATGTAAATGAACTCGATAAATTGTTAATAGAGTATGCAGAACGACCGTTAAAAATTGGTTCTTTTACAGCTTGTAGTAATGTCACAGGAATCAAAGTTGAATACAAAAGTTTAGCCCGAATCATGCACCAACATGGAGGATATTGCTTTATAGATTTTGCAGCCTCCGCACCCTACGTTGAAATTAATATGCATCCCAAAGCTCCCCTAGAACGTTTAGATGCCGTTATGTTTTCTCCCCATAAATTTTTAGGTGGTCCCGGTAGTTCTGGCGTATTGGTTTTTAATCAAGAACTATATAAAAACAAGATCCCCGATCATCCTGGAGGCGGAACCGTTACTTGGACAAATCCTTGGGGTAAACATCACTTTTATGATGATATAGAAGTTAGAGAAGATGGAGGAACGCCCGGTTTTTTACAGACTATTCGTACAGCATTATGTATCAAAGTAAAAGATAAAATGGGAATAGAAAATATTCATTTAAGAGAAAAAGAATTAGTCGATATTTTATTTAATGGAATGAACAAAATACCTAATTTACAAATTTTACATAAACAACAAAAGAATAGGTTATGTATTTTTTCATTTTATATTCCAGACATACATTTCAATTTAATTGTAAGATTATTAAGTGATCGTTTTGGTATTCAATCAAGGGGAGGGTGTTCATGCGCAGGAACCTATGGACATATTTTACTTGGTGTAGATGAGGCTACTTCGCAATCTATTACTTGCCAGATTGATGAAGGGGATTTAAGCAGAAAACCTGGGTGGGTTAGAATTTCACTTCATCCGACCTCAACCGATGATGATGCCCTTTTTATTGTCGATTCTATAGCTAAAATAGAACGCAATATTAGAGAGTGGGAAAATGATTATGAGTTTGATGCGAGTGTGGGTGACTTTTCGCCTAAAAAGAAATGTCAATCCGTGTTAAGTTTGTCAGATTTTTAGACGCTTATAGAGGACTTAACTATTTAACTGTTGCATTTATTTTACCATCAGATAAAAGTATATTAATAGCTTGCCCATGACTAAAATCAGATTTTTTATTCAGGATTTTCCCTGAGCTTTCATCTTTTGTAATTGAATAACCTCTTGCCAATGTCGAAAGTGGGCTTAATAAGTTGAGTTGGTTAGCTAGTCCGCCTAACTCATTTTTATGTTGGTTTAATATCGTTTTAAAATGATTGTTCAACTGTTCATTCAGTGATTTAAGCTCTTGCTTTTTCAATTTGAGTTGTTCTTTTGGATCTTGTCGTTCGAGTTTATGAATAACGTTGAGCAATCTATTTTTCGATAGATTTAATAATGCCTGTTGTTGAGCGAACATCCTTTGTTTGATATTTTCTATTTTATGATGGTATTGACTGAGTTTATTTTCTGGCGCTTTTAGTTTTACTTTA
Organism: Kangiella sp.; assembly: GCA_002733465.1. Taxonomy (GTDB): domain Bacteria; phylum Pseudomonadota; class Gammaproteobacteria; order Enterobacterales; family Kangiellaceae. Next base: position 187,074 of record NVVT01000002.1, on the reverse strand, counting down.
GCGAGGTGTAATTGTTGCTTTTTAGACAAAACGATTTGTTGTAAGTTTGATTGCAAATTTTCGAATAGAATATCAATTTTTTGTGCCAACACGTTTTGATCCGGCGATAATAATTCCGCTGCAGCCGATGGGGTAGCAGCTCTTAAATCGCTAACTAACTCGGTAATAGTTGTATCGACTTCATGGCCAATCGCCGCAACAATAGGAATACTGCATTCGGCTATTGTATGAGCTAGTTTTTCATCATTAAACGACCATAAATCTTCTAATGAACCACCGCCACGAGTAATTAGTAGAACATCGCATTCATTTCGAGATTCTGCAGTTTTTACCGCATTAATAATCTGATCTGCAGCATTAATACCTTGCACAAGTGTTGGATAAATTATGATTGGTATCATCGGACAACGACGTTTCAAAACGGTTAATACATCGTGAATTGCAGCCCCGGTGGGCGACGTTATGACTCCAATCGTTTTGGGTATTTTGGGTAAGCTTAGTTTTGCGTCACTAGAAAATAAGCCATCATTTTGTAATTTATTAATTAGTTGATTGAGCTTTAGTTGTAAATCGCCTAGTCCGGCGGGTTCCATATAGTCAGCTATTAATTGATAATCTCCTCGAGCTTCATAAAGACTAACTTTGCCTTTTACGACAACTTGATCGCCTTCTTTTGGTAAGAAATCTAGGCGTGAATTCTTAAATTTAAACAGAGCACATTTAATTTGCGCATTTCGGTCTTTTAGACTGAAATACCAGTGTCCGGAGGCTGCTTTAATGAAATTGGATATCTCACCTTCTATCCAAACACTACCTATTTGTTTCTCAAGCAATGACTTCACATCTTTATTGAGTTGGCTCACGGTTAATAGTTGGCGCTCAATGGCCGAGGTAGGTGTTTGTGGTTGAAGAAATGGTTTTCTCATTTTTCTAAAATAACCTTAAAGCTGCCGATAGATATTTTCTAGTATGTTATTGCACCAGTATTTTGGATGAATTGCAACAATTAAGAGTAGTATAAAGTAGTTCAAATCAGGTCATAATATTGAAAATAACGGTGTGACTTAATTAAAAATATCTGTATAATCCCGCTTTGGCTGTATCAGCYMTTCWMGAAAYGGTGAATTAATTATGCGAATCACTCAAGAAGCCCTCACGTTTGATGATGTTTTATTGCTTCCTGCTCTCTCTCAAGTACTACCAAATCAAGTTAAATTAGAAACAAAAATTACGCGAGAAATCAGCTTAAATATACCCTTGGTTTCTGCCGCTATGGATACCGTTACTGAGGCAAACCTTGCGATTGCAATGGCGCAAGAGGGTGGTATGGGATTTATTCATAAAAATATGGATATTGCTCAGCAAGCTGCCGAAGTACTAAAAGTAAAGAAATATGAAAGTGGCGTCGTAGCCGATCCAATTACTGTAACCCCCGAAACAACTCTTGGGCAAATTAAAGAACTGAGATTACTTCATGGGATTTCAGGAATGCCTGTTGTAAAAAATGGTGAATTGCTAGGGATTGTCACAAGTCGAGATACACGCTTTGAAAATGACTTGGAGCAACCGATTACTAAATTGATGACGAAAAAAGAAAACCTAGTCACGGTGACCGATAAAGCAAGTCCAGAAGACATTTTGCATCTAATGCATCAACATCGTATTGAAAAAATATTGATGGTCGATGATGACTTTCATTTGACAGGTCTTTACACAGTTAAAGATATTCAAAAAGCAAAAGATAAGCCTAATGCTTGTAAAGATAGTTTAGGTCATTTACGAGTAGGCGCAGCAGTTGGTACTGGACCAGATACACCAGATCGTGTTGATGCATTAGTGAAGGCTGGTGTTGATGTGATTTTGGTAGATACTTCACATGGACACTCACAAGGCGTTTTAAACCAAGTTAAATGGGTAAAAGAACATTATCCGAATATGCAGGTGATTGGTGGCAATATTGCCACAGCACAAGGCGCGTTAGATTTAGTTGCAGCGGGAGCGGATGGCGTTAAAGTCGGCATTGGTCCGGGCTCTATTTGTACAACCAGAATAGTTACTGGCGTGGGTGTTCCGCAAATTTCAGCGGTTTATAATGTTGCCGAAGCTTTAAAAGGTACCGGTGTTCCTTTGATTGCCGATGGTGGAGTTCGTTACTCCGGTGATATGTGTAAAGCGTTAGCCGCAGGTGCATTTTCAGTAATGGCGGGATCAATGTTCGCGGGTACAGAGGAAGCGCCCGGTGAAATTGAATTGTATCAGGGTCGTTCATACAAGTCTTATCGTGGAATGGGATCTTTAGGTGCTATGGCGCAAAAACATGGTTCTGGTGATCGTTATTTCCAATCTAATAATGCCGCTGATAAATTTGTACCAGAAGGTATCGAAGGGCGAGTTGCTTACAAGGGTATTTTAAGTGCCATCATTCACCAAATGCTAGGTGGATTGCGATCTTCTATGGGTTTAACTGGCTGTGAAAATTTGGAAATTTATCGTACCAAGGCAGAATTTATTAAAGTAACCGCAGCAGGCATGACAGAAAGTCACGTACACGATGTACAAATAACCAAAGAAGCTCCAAATTACCAAGTTAGTAAGTAAATTAATAACACACTTAAGTTCAAAAGATTTTTCTACCACAGAGGCACAGAGGTACACAGAGAAAAGAAAAGAATACTGGTCACAAAACTAGCCTCTGTGATTCTCTGTGCCTCTGTGGTGATAGTCTTTTGAATTTGTTTTTATCTTTTAGTCCTTAATCTTTTAGGATCACTTTATGTCTTCAGACATTCATTCTTCAAAAATTTTAATTCTTGATTTTGGCTCTCAATATTCACAATTAATCGCTCGCAGAGTCCGAGAAATTGGTGTCTATTGTGAGTTATATCCATTTGATTTAGCGGATCAATATATCCATGATTTTAAACCTGATGGTGTGATCTTATCCGGTGGTCCTGAAAGTGTTATCGGMGATGATACSCCTMGAGCYAATCCKYTAATTTTTGATTTRGGYGTTCCYGTTTTRGGWATTTGTTAYGGWATGCAAACYATGGCACAYCAAYTGGGCGGRAAAGTYGGWWCATCWRACAAAAAAGAATTYGGTTATGCMAAAGTAAGNSMWKYMAGCGCNKTCWAARTTRTTMGATGGYATTTTTGATCAAAAYRTTGAYGGMAAAAAYGAAYTWGATGTYTGGATGAGCCATGGCGATAAAGTRRYAGAAATTCCWGARGGTTTTGTCACYATTGGTGAATCRGATAAYGCRCCYTATGCRGCMATGGCWAAYGAAGMMAAACAATTTTACGGRGTKCARTTTCATCCMGAAGTYACACATACTCATCAAGGCGGTGCAATTTTAGAAAGATTTGCGCTGGATATTTGTGGATGTGAAAAACTTTGGACTGCTGAAAGCATTATTGAAAATGCGATTGCCGATATAAAAGAAAAAGTTGGAGATGATGAAGTTATTTTAGGCTTATCGGGCGGTGTAGATTCTTCGGTGACTGCAATGCTTTTACATAGAGCCATTGGCTCCCAACTCACTTGTGTTTTTGTTGATAACGGCTTACTCCGTTTAAATGAAGGTCAGCAAGTGATGGATATGTTTGACGATGGTTTTGGTCTTAAAGTGATCAAAGTCGAAGCGGAAGATAGATTCCTTAATGCCTTAAAAGGCGAAGTAGATCCAGAAGCTAAACGAAAAATTATTGGTAGAGAATTTATTAATGTTTTTCAAATAGAATCAGAAAAATTAACCAATGCAAAGTGGTTAGCTCAAGGCACTATTTATCCTGATGTAATTGAGTCGGCCGGAGCAAAAACAGGAAAAGCTCAGGTCATTAAATCCCATCATAATGTGGGCGGTTTACCAAAAGATATGAAGTTAGGCTTAGTTGAACCGCTTAGAGAATTATTTAAAGATGAGGTAAGAAAAATTGGTTTAGAGTTAGGGCTGTCTTACGATATGCTCTATCGTCATCCGTTTCCAGGTCCTGGTTTAGGGGTTAGAATTTTAGCGGAAGTGAAAAAAGAGTTCGCTGATCTTTTAAGACTCGCAGATAATATTTTTATCGAAGAATTATACAACCATGATCTTTACCATAAAACATCTCAAGCCTTTGCTGTTTTCTTACCGATCAAATCAGTAGGCGTCATGGGTGATGCGAGAAAGTATGATTATGTGATTGCACTAAGAGCGGTTGAAACGATTGATTTTATGACCGCTCGTTGGGCGCATTTACCCTATGAATTTTTAGAATTAGTTTCGGGCAGAATTATTAACGAGATAGATGGAATATCACGAGTGACTTACGATATTTCTTCAAAACCGCCTGCAACTATTGAGTGGGAGTAATTAAAGATATTATTTCACCACGGAGGCACGGAGAGCACGGAGTTGACTTAAGAAATAAAAACTGTGCTTTCTCCGTGTACTCCGTGCCTCCGTGGTGAATATATTTTTGGAACTTTTATAAATGCATAACGATATACATTGGATGCAAAAGGCACTAAATCTAGCTGAACTAGCGGAAAAGCAGGGGGAAGTTCCTGTTGGTGCTATTCTTGTTAAAGATGATGAAATTATTGGGCAAGGATACAACCAACCTATATCAAATCATGATCCGTCTGCACATGCTGAAATAGTGGCATTGCGTGAAGCCGGTCAAAAAGTTCAGAACTATCGTATAGTTGATTCCACAATGTATGTAACGCTTGAGCCTTGCGCTATGTGTGCAATGGCAATGGTTCATGCGCGAGTATCAAAAATAGTATTTGCGACTAAAGAACCTCGAACGGGTGCGGGTGGCAGTTTGTATCAGCTCTTGCAGCACTCAGGACATAATCATCAAATTGAAATTATTGATGGAATACTACAAGAACAATCTTCTGAATTACTGAAAAGGTTTTTTAGAGCGAAACGATAGTTGCTTTTGTGTGAATTGCAATTTTGTAGAAATAGAGTTATTTTATAATCCTCAAGTTTGTGTTATCGGTAATAATAATTAATAGAGAAATCTAATATGGACTATACCCAGCCTTTAGAACAATTCTACCAAACGGTTCAAAAAAATAGTGATTCAATTTATTTAAATCAACCAATTGATGGTCAATTAAAAACATGGACTTGGGCTGACGTCGATAAACAAGCTCGTTCCGTCGCAAATGCGTTGATACAAATGGATTTGGGCGAAGGTGCACGAGTAGGTCTTTTATCTAAGAACTGCGCTGAATGGATTATCGCAGATTTAGCAATCATGATGGCGGGAATGGTATCTGTTCCAATTTACCCTAGCGCTAATCGAAAGACGATTAGTTATGTTCTTGATGACAGTGGATGTAAGGCTATTTTTATAGGTCGAATGGACGATTTTAAAGAGGCAGATGCAGGTATAGCACCGGATATTTCGCGTATTTTATTTCCATATCCATCTGAACTATCCAATAGTGATAATGAAAAAGTGTTGAGTTGGGATATGCTAATAAAAACTGAGCCTCTCCGAGAATTACCGAAGCAAAATCCTGATGATACTATGACCATAACCTACACTTCCGGAAGCACCGGTAATCCAAAAGGGGTGGTATTATCATTTAATAATTTTGCATCGGCAGCGCAAGAAGCTGTTAACATTTCCAGTTTTACCGGTAATGACCGAGTGCTTTCCTATTTACCGCTTGCGCATATTACAGAGCGAGGCTTGGTAGAAACTACTTCTTATTATGCCGGTGTTATGCTATTTTTTGTGGATAGTCTGCATACATTCGTAGACGATCTTAAAGTTGCAAATCCAAGTTTCTTTATTTCTGTCCCAAGACTTTGGAATAAGTTTCAAAGTGGTATTTTATCAAAAATGCCAGATAAGAAATTGCAGTTCTTGCTTAAACTACCGATCATTAACCGAATAGTGGCTAAAAAAATACGCCAAGGATTAGGTTTTGATTCTGCTCGTAATTATGGTTCTGGATCAGCACCAATATCACCGGCGATATTGCATTGGTTTAATCGTTTAGGCGTTTCCATTTCAGAAGGTTGGGGTATGACAGAAACCACGGGTTTATGTTGTACTAATCTACCATTTAGTGAAAAAGCCATTGGTTCGATTGGTAAACCAATGAAATGTGTTGAAATGAAATTGGGCAAAAACCAAGAGATTTTGATACGAGGAGACGCAGTTTTTAAAGAGTATTATAATAACCCGGTTGAATCAGCTAAGAGCTTTACCGATGGCTGGTTCCATACTGGAGATATGGGATCTGTTTCTGAAGAGGGTAATTTCAAVATAATTGGTHGAGTAAAGGAACAATTTAAATCAGCCAAAGGAAAATATGTAACGCCAGCTCCGATCGAAAGTTTGTTGGGGCGTTTCACAGAAATTGAACAAGTTTGTGTTTTTGGTGCGGGACGAAAGCAACCTATCGCTCTCGTTGTAATGAGCCCACAAACAAGAGAAAGAACCGAAGAAACGCACAATCAACTGCTCGAGACGTTACATCAAACTAATGAAAAATTAGAGAGTCATCAACGACTTGACCATCTCATTATCCTTAAAGATGAATGGTCAATTGAAAACGAATTGTTGACGCCAACGCTAAAAATCAAACGAGCGGCAATAGAGCATAAGTTTGAACATTATTTAGATGAAAAACTAACTGAAAAAATATTTTGGGAAAACTAAATTAGCCTTAACCAAATTGAGTTTAGTTAAGTTAAGACCGTCTACTTTTAGTATTGCCTCTATTATCATTATTCGGCTTTTTAGATCGTCGAGATTGGTTTTGCCTGCTTTGGTTGTTTTGGTTATCTGTTCTCGGCGTTCTTTTTTTCTTAGGCTTATTTGGTTTCATAGGTTGAAAGTTGGTTTTTGATGGCGGAACGTCATGTTGTGGCTCAAACCCATCAATCAATTTTCTTTGAATCACTTTTTTAGTTAAGCGTTCTATATCAGATAATTGTTTATACTCATCAGCGCTGACTAATGAGATAGCTTCGCCTGAACTTCCTGCTCTGCCGGTTCGACCTATTCTGTGTACGTAATCTTCAGGAACATTAGGTAGATCGAAATTCACAACGTGAGGTAACTGGTCAATATCGATGCCACGGGCTGCAATATCGGTTGCGACTAAAACTTGGATACTATTGTCTTTAAATTGTGATAAAGCCTTAACTCTTGCACCTTGGCTTTTGTTACCATGAATAGCTAATGATTTTATTCCCGCAGCAATTAGGTGTTTAGTTAATCGGTTGGCGCCATGTTTAGTGCGTGTAAAAACTAAAACTTGCTGCCAATTGTTTGAACCAATTAAATAACTTAAGAGTTCAGACTTTTTCTTTTTATCAACAGGATAGACCCACTGTTCTACGGATTCTACGGTTGTATTTCTCGGGCTAACGGAAATCTCTAAGGGGTTATTCACTAAACCTTTTGCTAACGCTCTAATATCTTCCGAAAAAGTCGCTGAGAACATTAAGTTCTGACGCTTTTTAGGCAGTAGCGCGATGATTTTTTTAATGTCTCTAATAAAGCCCATATCAAGCATTCTATCCGCTTCATCAAGTACTAATATTTCGACATGATCAAATTTAATCGCATTTTGACCGTATAAATCGAGTAAACGTCCAGGGGTCGCTACAAGAATATCGACACCCTTACGTAATTTCATCATTTGAGGATTTATTTTGACACCGCCATAAACTACCGATGATTTAAGCGGTAGATGTTTCCCATAAACAGCAACACTTTCATGAACTTGAATCGCAAGTTCTCGCGTTGGCGTCAAAATCAGTGTACGAATATGGTTAGGTTTAGCAGGCTGACCTTTTGATAAGAGTTGAAGAATAGGCAGTGTAAATCCAGCGGTCTTACCTGTGCCTGTTTGCGCAGCGGCCATGACATCTTTGCCTTCCAAAACTGCAGGGATTGCCTGTGCTTGGATAGGCGAGGGCGTTTCGTAGCCTTGTTGAGTAACCGCTTCAAGTATGTGTTTGTTTAAGTTTAATTCTGAAAATTTCATCTATGTCTACAGTTTGCTAGCTCAAAAATTAGGATTAATATTTGAGCACTATTTTAAAGCGGTGATTATATACTTGTTTATCAAAAGATACAGTTTTGATTATTTTTTTGATTACTTCTGCAATGATTCAAGATGTTGCCATAACCCATTTAACACAGGGCCAAATTGGGTGCCTCTCAATCTTGTGGCATAAATCATATAACTTTCAGTCGTTACACTTTCAGTTTTGATTTCAATCATTAGACCGCTGTTAAGTTCTTTTATTATCATATGTCTAGGAATGCGTCCCCATCCCAGTCCAGCTAAAATAATCTCTTTCTTCGTATTGAAGTTATTAACGACCCACTGTTTATCCGTCTCTAAAACACCGTGATTATATTGCATTGCTTGTTTTGCACTGTCCAGAATAACCACTTGAGGAAAATCATGTAATTCTCTATCAAGAAAGAATTGCTTCACCTGAGCCGGTTGATAACTACTCGGTACCACAGGAACCAAATCTACCTCGCCGATAACGATTGATTTTAAGCCTTCTTTTGATTGTTCGGCAAATAACGGCGCAATCGCAATATCGGCTTCACGGTTTCTCAAACATTGTAAAACCCCACCAAGTGCTTCAATCCGTATATTTAACGGACTAGGTAGATATTCTTCAATACTTTTTTTACACAGTTCAAATAGATCTTCAATAGGAAATATGTGACTTATCACTAATCGAGCGATAGGTTCAATTTTGTCTTTTAGACGTTTACTGACATCGGACAAGTTTTCAAGCTCATTAAGCACCTGTTTTATACTAAAATGCAGTGCTCGACCTTCGTCGGTTAGGCTTACACGGTAGGCTTCACGGGAAAAAACCTGAATTTGCATATCATCTTCGAGTTTTTTTATTGCCAAACTGATTGCAGGTTGCGTTCTGTGTAATTCCTCAGCGGCGGCTTTAAAACTACCCAGTCGAACAACCGCATCGATTGCTTTCAATTGATCTATCGTCATATTTTAATGTGGCTGAGTAAGTTAGATGATAACTATAGCTTATCATCTTCATTATATATTATAAATATATTTTATCTTGATGTTATGAGAACATTTGTTTTCACAAAATTTATAGGTAAACCTTATGAAACACTCTATTTCGATAAAAGTATTGATATCAACATTATTTCTAACTCAATTTGCGCTCGCTTCAGAGCCAAAATCAACCAATGTTCTTGAATTCAATGACAAAGGAATACTGTTTATAGCTGATTCAACAAGTAGCACTATCTACGGTTATGAAACTTCGATGGACTCAAATAAGCAGGCAATAGGAGGATATAACTTAAAGGGCATTGATTCAAAACTAGCGAAGCACCTTCAAATTAAGGTACGCGATTTAGCAATAAAAGATATGGCGTTACACCCAATCACTAAAGAAGCCTATTTTGCAATTAGTTATGTGAAAAAAGGTCAATATCATCCAGCCATTGTAACGGTTAATCAGCTAGGTAAAATTAAAAACTTTGATCTAAAAAAGACTAAACACACCGAATATTTGGTTAGCAATACCACAAAGAGCAAAGAGAAATATTGGGGAAAAACACCTCTTAGTTCATTAATGTTCACCGACATTGATTTTCATAAAGGTAACCTTTATGTCAGCGGTTTATCAAATGCTGAATTTTCTTCAACCTTAAGAGTCATTCCATTTCCGTTTGTCGATAAAGCAATGAGTGAAGTTAGTGTTGAAGTTTTTCATGCCAACCATAATCAAATGGAAACGCGAGCACCTATTAGAACGTTGGATATCGTAGAGCTAGATGGAAAAGAGTATTTAATTGCTGCTTATACATGTACGCCTTTGGTTAGTATTCCATTAGATCAAATTAAAAATGGCGCACATATTGTTGGTAAAACCATTGCTGAATTGGGCTATGGAAATACACCGATTGATTTTATTTCTTTTACCGCTCAAGACTGGAATAAGAATAACTATGATGTTTTGATGTTGTCAAATAAAAACCAAAGCGCACAAGTTATTCCATTGTCTGCCATTAGTCAAAGTAATAAAGAAAAAGGGCTCGATTCTTTCGCTGGATTTCAGTTAGCAGGAACCAAAGCAACGCCTGTACCAATGACAGGGATAATGCAATTAGCGGATCAAGATAATTACCATTTATTAGCACTAAGACGAAATGCTGATAATGGTGAAGTGGAACTGGTTTCTTATATGAAAAATTTGTACTTTAGATTGAGTGACTTTGAGAGTGAATACGACCACCCAGGTTATGCTTACTCATCGGATGGATCGCAAGAAATGATTAAAGGTATTCAAAACATGATGAAGAAAGATGAAGGTTTTGCGGACGAAGTGGTTAAGTAATGTCGTTTTAGGTAAGGCTTTTTAGTCTTACCTAAACTAAAGCTTAGAGTGATTTATGAAAGTTGACTTAATTAAATTAAAAAACCTTAAAGGATTTATTGAAAAATTATTCTCAATAGTTTTAATTATTATTTTGAGTGTTAATCTCTCGTTAGCGGACGTTAAACATAATAGCAATATCAGTGGAATAAATGTTGCCAATGTATATCCAACCTCAGAAAAAATTCCTGAAAATATATTGAGATTTTATATTTATTTTGACGCTCCGATGAGAGAAGGGAATATTTTTGATTTTATCAAACTGTTTGATGAGCATAACAATGAAATGAGTCATGTATTTTTTGATAGTGTTCATGAACTATGGACACCTGATCACAAACGATTGACATTGTTGTTAGATCCGGGAAGAGTGAAAAGCGGATTGCAAGCAAATTCGGCAATGGGACGTGCTTTTACAGCAAACAAGAAATATAAATTGATTGTTAGCGAAGGGTTTGAGGCGATTAGCGGATTAAAAACTACAGCGGATTATGTGAAAGTATTTACCGCAACTTCTGAAGATCGTGAGGGAATTAATATTAGCCGATGGCAGATAGAGTTTCCAAAGCATGATTTGGATAAGTTGAAAATAGATTTTAAAGAGCCTGTGGATCATGTGTCAGCTCAGCATTTTATTTTGATTGTTGATCATAGCGGAAAAGAAATAGAGGGCTCTATTGATTTGCAACCTAACGAAACAGGGTTAGTTTTCGAACCAACATTGCCTTGGGTTAAAGGTCAGTATCGAATATTAATCAATCATCGTTTTGAAGATATTGTTGCTAATAATATTAACGGCGCATTTGATCATAAAGTCGGCAGTTTGATGTCGCTCAATGAAGGTGAAGTTTCTAGCATAGAATTTCACATTCCAACTGAATAATCTAGTAATAGTTTTAACAGTACAGTCACTAACTAGAACAGTTTTTAACAGAATAGTTTATAAGGAAAAAGGTATGGGATTATTAGTAGAAGGACAATGGCAAGATACTTGGTATGATACCAAATCAACCGGTGGTCATTATCAACGTAAAGAATCTAATTTTAGAAACTGGGTAACCAAAAACGGTAGCGCAGGAATTTCAGGTGTTGGTGGATTTAAAGCCGAGCCTAATCGCTACCATCTTTATGTTTCGCTGGCATGTCCCTGGGCGCATCGAGCCATTATTTATCGAAAACTTAAAGGTTTGGAATCATTAATTTCAATGTCAGTGGTTAACTCGTTTATGGGAGATGAAGGATGGACATTTGAACCGGGTGAAGGAGTTATTGCCGATCCTATTCATCAGGCTTCGCGCTTGCATCAAATTTATACCGCGGCCGATGCAAACTACACAGGAAGAGTGACGGTTCCAATATTGTGGGATAAAAAAAATAAAACTATTGTCAGCAATGAATCCGCAGAAATTATACGTATGCTTAATTCGGAATTTGATGACGTTGGCGCGTTAGCTGGTGATTTTTCACCGACAAATTTATTGCCACAAATTGATGAGTTAAATGATTTTATTTATCATAATATTAATAATGGCGTTTATATGGCGGGTTTTGCGACAACTCAAAAAGCTTATGATGGCGCCGTTAAAAAATTATTTTCAGCCCTAGATAACATTGAATTACGTTTATCAAAAACACGTTATCTAACCGGCAATTTGGTGACTGAAGCTGATTGGCGACTATTCACTACATTGATTCGATTTGATATTGTTTATGTGGGTCACTTTAAATGTAACTTACGAAGAATTATTGATTATCCTAATATTTGGGGTTACTTGCGTGACTTGTATCAAATCCCTAATGTTGCAGAGACGGTCGAGGAAGATTATACCAAGGCGCATTATTACGCCAGTCATGAAACCATTAATCCAACTCGAATTATTCCTGCGGGACCACTAATTGACTTTACCTCGGCTCATCATCGTGATGAGTTGTTTGATTAATCGCATCGCGTTAAAACTTTACAAAGAGTTTATTAGGAATAGAAATAATGGGTAAGTTAATTGATGGTAAGTGGTTAAATGATGACCAAATAATCGCATTCGAGCAACAGCAATATAAAGAGTCTGATGGTCGATTTCAACGCGGAACCGCTAAATTTAGAAATTGGATTACAGCCGATGGACGTGCTGGCGTATCTGGTGAAAAAGGCTTTAAAGCGGAAGCAGGGCGTTATCATTTATTTGCTGCAATTAATTGTCCGTGGGCTCATCGTACGATGATTTATAGAAGTGTTAAACAGTTAGAAAATATCGTTTCACTGTCGCTGGTTAAGCCTTTAAGAACTGAAAATGGTTGGGTGTTTGAGCAAGAAAAAGATGTAGAGAGCGATAAAGATTCTCGGTTTGTTGATTCATTGTATGGAATGTCTTCATTGTATGAAATATATGTTAAATCTGTCAGCGATTACAATGGTAGAGCAACGGTTCCGGTGTTATGGGATAAACAACAAAATAAAATTGTTAGCACAGAATCATCGGAAATTATTCGAATGTTTAATACAGCCTTTAATGAAATTACAGGTGATCAGCAAGATTTTTATCCTTCACAGCTCGCTAGCGAAATAGATGAACTTAATGATTACATTTATCAAAATATTAATAACGGTGTTTATCAAACGGGTTTCGCTCGAACTCAGAGTGCTTACAATGAATCAGTGACTAAAGTGTTTGCCGCATTGGATAAAATTGAACAACGACTATCCGACCAGCAATTTCTATTGGGCAAAAAAGTTACAGAAGTTGACTGGCGATTACTGCCAACTTTAGTAAGATTTGATGTGGGTTATTTCACCGCGTTTAAATGTAATATTCGCGCATTACGGGATTACCCAAATTTATCAGCATATTTAAAACGTTTAGTTGCGATCCCCGGTGTTGCAAAAACAGTTGAACTGGATGTTTATCGTAGAGGATATAACTCGGTTAGCCCGTTACGTAATCCTCATGGAATAGTACCGATTGGTTTGGAACCCACCTTTGCACTTTGATTGTTTATTTAACAGAATAATAGTAATAAATATCCTGACTTAAAAAGAGATTCTAATTAGCAGAAAAACGTCCTAATTTATTAGAGATAGTTAGAGATAGTTAGAGATAGTTAGAGATAGTTAGAGATAGTTAGAGATAGTTAGAGATAGTTAGAGATAGCAAAATAGAGAAAATTATGAATTTTAATACCCAGAAAAACATTTCCAGTTTCGTTCCATCGCCAGATGTTTCATCGTTAGTCAATGAGCAAATGTTGCACGATAGTTTTTATCACCCTAATTTAGGCGGCGTGACCCGAGGCGGAATGTCTAATCATTTTCCAATGACCGTAATGGCGTTATCTGGACTCGGTGCTAGCGATAATGAAATAGAACAATTTGGTTTAAGGGGGCAACGTTACCGCGCTCATCTTGAGTCTGATTTAACGCTTGTTGATACAAATGAAATAACACTTGATAATTGGACAAATTATCTCGGTCAAGCAAATAAGTTGTTGGAGTTTAGCCGCGTTTTTGAACAGGGGATCCTGCAAAAAGGCGTTGCAACCTTTGTGGCGGAATGTCTCGAAAAAATGATGCTGTCTTTACCTATGGGTTTGTTCCATCCGTTAATCAAACTTAACTTTGCAATCATTCATGGTGATACAAAATTGATCGCCAACGCACTCGCTTATTTTGCTATTCGTTATTACAACTTGTATAAACAATATCCGCAATTTGATTTAACAAATGACTCAGCCAGTAGTGCTTTATCTGTTTGGCAAGAGGTTAATCAATCCGTCGGAGCAATTGAACAAAATTTTCAAACTTTTGGGGGAAGTCTACGTGTTTGCGAACAATTTTGTTCAGAAGAAAGCCTACAGCAATTATCGTTATCCAATCAGTTTTCGATCAATCAAGATAATCTAACCGCTAAAATTGTTGAGATTTCACAAGCAGCTATTCGTTTGTATTTACATCATCCAGCACTAACTACTTTGCACGCTGTGACCTCTTGCCAAGCGCTAGCGGATCTGACTAATAGACTCGGCGAGAATAAGCAACAGAAAGAAATATTTGTAAAGTTATGGACACTCTATTGGGTTTGGTTAACGGGATTATATGTAGAAAAGGGATCGCCGGAAAATTTACCAATGCCTGACGATCAACTGATTGAGGATGATGCCGAGCTATTTAGGGAAAGTACATGGCAAGTTATTGCCGAGCAAGCACGTAAAATACCCGAAGCTCATTTGATTAAAATGGTTTATAGCTGTAAGTGGATGTTTGATAATGTTGAAAAAAATCAGCTCTTTAAGTTGGCTGCGATAAATATTTTAGTAGAAAAAAAGGCTCACCCTACCTATTTAAGATGGACTAAATTAGAAAAGCTAGTTTAGACAAACTAGTTTGGACGAGGCTGTCGTCAATCGAAATTAATTTTAATTGTATTTTTAGAGGAATAAAATCATGTTGCCAACAAAAATGTTAATGTTCGTCTTTGTTATTTGTATTTTTTTAGTACAAACAAATGTTTTAGGTCAAAATAAAACGATAAAGCTAACAAATAGCCAGCATCTTGAACAATGTAACAAAGAAAAAGATCTCATTCTGGTGAATGGAAAAATAATCACCATGAATAAAGATAATGAGATTGCCACAAAAATAAGAATTCGCAATAAACGAATTGTTGCCATTGGCAATGTTGATGATTTTGAAGGTGAAACTTTTACGGATAAATGCACAACCATAATTGATCTAAAAGGTCATACTGTCATTCCAGGCTTGATTGATTCACATCTCCATTTTGTTCGGCAAGGATTGGCGCCAGGCTATGATGTTAGAGAGGTTGAATCAGCTACTAGCATTCAACAGTTTTTGCGGTTTCTAAAAAGTGCTGACTCTACTGTACCAAAAAATAAAGTGGTTATGGTTTTAGGCGGAATATCACTTGATCAACTAAACGAAAAAAGAATACCAAATTTAAAAGAGTTTGATAGTGCTGTTTCCAAACGACCACTTTATGTTCAACTTGGTTTTGCTGGTCCCGTTTACACAAATAGTTTAGGCATAAAATATTTCAAAAAATTAGGAATGTCCGTTGATGATAATGGCGTTATTTCTAAAGGTAAAGAGACTGCAAAAGCGTTTGCGGTATTGCAGTCAAAACAAAACCTAGCGGATCAAATACGTTCAACTAAAAGCTTAATGGCTTATGCTAATTCGATGGGATTAACGATGGTTTTTGATGAGGGCGGAACTGGTTTTCCTGGCGCGTCTTACTTTTTTGGTAGAGATGAATATAAGGCGTTAATGAACATCAACAGTAAACACGAGTCGACTCTTAGAGTTAAAATTCAACATACCAGTACTTCAAAAACGCTTCAGCGCGATATTTACGACGAAAAGATTGAAAATACTTTTCCATTTTTCGGAAATGATATGTTGCGCTATTCTGGTACTGGTGAACATATCGTTAGTTTTCCAATCAATGGTAAAGTTAATTCAATTTATAGTGACAAAATTAAAGCGACTGCAGCGTTGGGTTGGTCTCATGAACAACACTCGGTTTCATATGATGAAAATAAACAACATCTTGCGATGATCGCTAAAATCAATAAAAAACATGGAATTAAAAACCTTCGTTGGTCTTTATCCCATGTGTTCGAATTAGGTATGAATGGCACGGAAAAATTAATTTCTGATTTAAAGACGATGAAAATGGGATTACGACTACAAAATCATGGTTACTATGCAAAAACAGATGTATTTCCATTAGGAAGAACAATGGGAGGTGAAAATGCTGGCCCGTTGTATCGTACTTTATATGATCATGGAATTCCTTTGAGTGCAGGTACGGACGGATCATTACTTGGGCCAATGAATCCTTGGTTTTCAATTTACTATATGGTCACAGGGAAAAATAATGAGGGCGTTTTGGTTAATCCCAATCAGTATTTAACAAGATTAGAAGCGTTAGAACTTTATACCAGAGGCAGTGCTTGGTTTGGTTTTGATGAAAAAAAGCTAGGCTCTTTAGAAGTTGGAAAGTTAGCGGATCTAGTGGTGTTAAATAAAAATTATCTGACAGTCGATGCAGAGGAAATACGAACAATAAAATCGGTATTAACGATTGTTGATGGGCGAATTGTTTATCAAGATAAATTGTAGTATTAGTGCTTCGAATTATTTTTTCGGGCTACTAATTAAGTAGCCCTTCGATAACTTCCGACTAAATATCGATCTTCAATACTTTAGTTTAAAAATAATAAGTTCATCAATGCGTACCTTGGTGCAACATGTGATGTAAGGCCCTAAAACGCATTCCAGCGACTAAACATGTAATCATATCCTTTGTTTCTCACTATTTGCGAAAATATCAGTGACAGTTGCTCTATAATTTCTTAGAATCATCAAAAATATAGATTATATCAATTGAATAAGGATAGATAGAATGGAAGCCATTTTACAGTGGGGTATTGAAGTCGTGCTATGGTTTCAGTATTTTAGCCCTAGCTTAGATATACTGTTTAAGATTTTTTCTCTAAGTGGCAATGAATTGTTTTACCTGTTATTTATGCCAGCGATTATTTGGTGTATTAACCCTCGGATCGGCATTAGATTATTAATACTAACTTTGGCAAGTACCTATTTAAATGCGTTAGCTAAACTCTTAATTGATCAACCAAGGCCATTTAATTATGACAGCAGAGTTAAAGAACTGATGCATGCGACTGGTGGAGGACTACCTAGTGGTCATACTCAAAATGCGTTGGTTTTTTGGAGTTATATTGCAGCTAGTTTTAAGAGCAAGAAGTTGTGGATATTTGCTGGAGTTATGATGGTGTTTGTACCGCTTTCAAGAGTTTATCTAGGCGTTCATTTTCCAACGGATTTATTGGGAGGTTACTTTCTAGGTATAGTGGTTTTGCTATTATTTATG
Organism: Kangiella sp.; assembly: GCA_002733465.1. Lineage (GTDB taxonomy): Bacteria > Pseudomonadota > Gammaproteobacteria > Enterobacterales > Kangiellaceae. The sequence continues at coordinate 169,760 of NVVT01000002.1, read as the reverse complement.
AAAATTGAGCAACCCGTTATTGATTGGTTAAAGCAGAAAAAGCTAGGTTTTCATTTGTCTTTATCGTTAGGGATACCAATGTTTCTAGTTTTTACTGCCCCTGAATTTGATCCTGCCATCACAGGTATTGGTGGTGTATTGATGGGCGCGTTAATAGGTTTATCTTTTGAACAACAAAGGCGCGAATTTCAAGTTCCTAAGACAATAATGAAAAAAATAATGGGTTACTTTATTGGAATAATTATTTTGTTTGCTTTTTATATTGGGTTGAAACTGGCGTTTATTAGCTTGGAACCTCAGCCTATATTTCGTTTTATTCGATACTCAATCATTGGTTTTCATATAACCTTTCTTGCTCCTTGGGTTTTGTTTAAATTGAAACTTGCGTAACTAAAAAATAGACTATGGCAAAACCTAATAAAAAAGGTCCAATTAAAACAGTTAATATTTACTGCAAGCAGTGTAAGGCGCAATTATTTAAGTATCGTAAAGGTGGAAAAGGCGCTTTGGTCAAATGTTTTAAGGAACGAATCCTTGATGATTATACCAAGGTTGCTTGTACTTGCCCCAACTGCCAAATAGTTTTTGCACGGGATACTTTAGTTAGAGGAACACCGGCGTTTAAAATGATTGGTGGGAAGGTGACTGTTAAATAAAGGCATTTAATTTATCGATCGGGTAGACGAAGAAAGCACCAATTCTATGGTGCTTGCAGTCAAGATAATGTTATTCAAAAGTCAAACTGACGGGTTTGCAAGCTCGACTCATCATACCTTAAATTCGTTTTATTGTGAGATACTGTTTTCGTTTTTATGCGAATAAAAATAACCGAAAAACTGTATTAATCCCCAAATCAATTCAGGAATAAACATCAACCACAAAATAGTAGTAACGTCATAAGCTAAAAGATAATAAAGCATATTGAATGAAAATAAGAATCTTGCAAAGCTATCATATAACCCCAGAATCGCTTCCGGTTTATAGATTCTTATTGCAGACCAAACAAGAACAAGACTTCCCATTAGATTAACAAAAAATAAATGTAACGGTGAAAACTCTGGGATAGAACCAGAAAATGAATATTGCGTATGAAGCTCAGAAATCATGCCAATATTCCAAGCCACTAAAATGGGGAAAGCATAAGGAAATGTCATCACCACATCATAAATGGCGCTATATCTTACAATTTTACTATAAGTCGATTTTTGCATTGTTGTTCTCTACTGATTAAAATTAACGGTGTCAGTAGAGTTTACACTTTGTCCTATAGGGTAGAGTCAAGGTTACATTTAGATTTTTCTAATTCTTTTTGAAGCTCTAACATTTGAGTATCTAATTGTTGCAGTTTATCAATATCGAGTTTGATTTGATTTCGTTTTGCAGTGATAGCATTAACTATGACCGACGCAGGAAGTCCTTTCTTTATATTAGCGTCATCCATATGGGATTTAATTTCCGCGAGTTTAAAACCTAAGTCTTGAGCTTTTTTTATCTGAATAACAGTTTCTATGTATGTCTTGTCGTATATTCGATATTTTCTTTTTCTTAGTGGCTCAGGCAATATTCCAATTGATTCATAAAATCTAATTGTCTTAGGTGTTGTGCCGGTCAATGAGGCGAATTTACCGATATACATTCTGAGCGTGAGCCTCTGGTGTAATAGTGAATACTTTGCTGCTTCGTGAAAACAAACTAATTCAAGAATAATGTAGGACTCACGTTAAATCTATTAGCCATTGCTTTTACATGACCTAAAGTAAGATTACGTTCGCCTTTTAAGATGAGTGACACATTAGATTTTTTGCCTAACTCCGGTAGATCGCTCATGGTGAGATTGTATTGATCCATGAGTACTCGAATAGCTGCGATCCCCGTTGGAATCTTTGTTATTGATTGCTCCAACTCTTTCACCGAGTCAAGCTCATCTTCGTAAGCACTTATCGTATTGGAAATAGTCATTAAAAACGCTTCATTAATTTTTGACTGAGACATAATATTTTCGAGTAAATCTAAAGCCTTTTTATATTGAACTTTACTTTTAATAGTAAAGACAAAGGGGTGTTTTTTAGTAAACTGACTAAAGTCGCGTTCGATTGTTTTACTTTGAGCTACAGCATTCATAAATCACCTCGTTTATAATTTTGTACCAGGGAGTCATAATCAGCATGTTTTACTATATGACGAACAAAAACCTTTTTAAACTTAAATTCAATAATAGCTAGTAATCTTAAATTATTTCCACCTATATCAATAACATACATGCGCTCCCTATATTTCATGTTATCTAAACTTGGAAATACCTTGCGTAGCTCTACAGGTGTTGCAAAGTCATTGTTCTTTAACACTTTGTAAACATCATCTATCGCATTAGCGTCGTTGGGAAACTTTAATTTAGCTTCTACAAAAATGGGCTTAGCGATTACGTGCATTGATTTGTTACTTCGGGTTTGCAATATGTAAACAGTATATAGTAAAAATTATAGGTTTACAATTTGTAAACGAAAAATCCGATAGTTGTTTAAATTTGGAACTCAAGACATATTAATTGCAGTTGGTGGGCGAGGGAAGAGTGGAAGTGTTCGTACTTTACTCGTTTATCGACCTGGCAATAAATAAATCTCGTGTCCCAAATATCAAAGATTGAGTCTATTAAAGACTCRAATCTCGATTACTGGCTTTTAAAAAGGCTTGTTTGAACTCTTCATAGTTGTTGGCGATAGGATATTGAGGAAACTCATCAATAACCGTTTGAGGCGGACAAAATAGAATTCCTCTGTCCGCTTCTCCTAGCATACTTATATCATTGTAAGAATCACCTGCTGCAATAATTCGGTATTTCAATGTACGAAAAGCTAGGATGGATTGACGTTTTGGGTCTTTTTGCCGAATATGATAGTCCGTAACCATGCCTTTTTCATCAATGCTTAATTTGTGGCAGAGTAGGGTAGGATGCCCAAGTTGACGCATAAAAGGTTCAGCAAACTCATAGAAAGTATCGGATAAAATTACCACCTGAAAGCGTTCGCGTAACCAATTTAAAAACTCTTTCGCACCTGGAAGGGGAGCCATGTCATCGATGACGTTTTGGATGTCTTTAATCCCCAGGTTATTTTCACGTAATATGCGTAAGCGTTGCTGCATAAGTTGGTCATAATCAGGAATATCGCGTGTGGTAGCGCGTAGGGCATCTATTCCAGTGCGCTCAGCAAAGTTAATCCAGATTTCAGGAATAAGTACGCCTTCAAGGTCGAGACAAGCTATTTCCACAGTAAACTCCTTAATTGTTTAGATGGGTATAAGATAACAGATACCCAACATATAGTGTAAGGGCGTATTATAGCATTCAATATCTTTGACGATCTAATTAATGCGCAGTGGGTGAGGAGGGAGGGCTTCAGCATTCGTTACTCAACAGAGAGAGGAATCCCTAGCGCACGATGCAAGACCTGTCCCCGAAAAACCTACTAAAATATTATTGATTAATTCAATAATAATGAAGGGCTCACGTTAAATCGACTAGCCGCTGAGAGGCATACTATTTTGATGCATGAATAACCTTCACACCATAAGAGTCGAATTGCTTATCTTGAGTGATTATTTGTAAACCTTCTGCTTGAGCCTGAGCAATTAACATTCGGTCAAACGGATCTTTATGATGTAAAGGTAAATTTCCTGCCTGTTCGCTATGAAAAAGCGATATAGCTAAAGGATTAAATCCAAGGTTTTCTATAATTTCTTCAAGGTTAGCCGGTGCTTCCAATTTACCTTGTTGACGCTTGATAGACATCTCCCAAATGGACGCGGCACTAACGTAAATATCATTATTAGCATGAGCAATATATTCTTTTGCAACTGAGCCGAGTTGAGAAGAACCGTTGAGCCACCAAATCAAGGCGCAAGTATCGAGTAATATTCTTTTCATCAGATCCCGAATAGGTCGCTTATTTCATCATTGGTGGATTGTGAATTGAAATCGCCAGACATTTTAATTTTACCCTTTAATGCGCCAAAGACTCTTTCAACATTAGGTTTACAAGGTACTAGTTGAACCAGAGGTTTACCGGCTTTTGCTATGATGACTTTTTCACCAGAAATAGCCGCATCGACTAATTTTGATAGTTTGGTTTTTGCTTCGTGCATATTGGTTTGCATAGTTATTTATAGGTTAGCTAGGCTTAGCTAATATATTATGCGAATATTTACTATAATGCAAGGATGGCTGTAACTAAGGATGAGGGGGAGTGTTAATGGAGGTTTGCTTGCATTGTAAAATACGCAAAACCCTTAAAACACACATTTTTATTGCATGATCTCCTTTTAACCTTATTAATAACGTGACGTAACCCGTATCCCTATCCTTAACTTCATGGGATTTAACAATTTTTGACTAGGGAATTACACCTATGTTTTATTGGCTTTTTTTTCCTTTTTTTCTTGGCGTTTTTCTTTCATGGTTTTTTCAGGTTTCTTTTTAGTTGCCTTTTTTGAATCTTGACCTTTTGACATGAGTCTCTCCTCTAATTTTGTTGATAATATATTAAACGTCTATGTAAGTAGCTTGCATCTATACCTGAAGATACAAGACCCCCAACATATAGCCAAACGCTCACAAAATCAATCAACAATTACTGACAAACTCAATAGAACGACCTGATTGTAAGATTTAGTATTGTCATTCAAACTGTTTTCTCTTTGATCAAAGTTTCATGTTCTTCTGACCCCCTTGATCTTAATTGAAGGGATCTCTTTATCTAAATACTGGACTAACTCTAATAATTCATTATCAACACTCCAAGCAAATGGCGATTGAAAATGCACAAGGTTCCGTCGATTTCTTACTTTAGCTAATCCTTTAAGTATGCTATCTGGGACTTTTGTTTTTGATAAGTAGTCATTTTTCATTAAAAAACCAATACCTATTGTATTATCGCTAAACTTAATACTCTCTTTATTTTTTGCATTTGATTGAATAGTTCTAACGTGAATAGGAACTTTTTTTTGTTTCTTTTTCAAAAAAAGCGGTTCTGTAATTTCGTGAATAATATAGCTTTTAGCCAATAATTTTCTTTTCATTAGCATTTCAAATGCAGACAAAAGAATTACATCGTCAACAATAACTTCAAAACAATCAGTTAATAGCATATATAACTGATGAATATCATCGTTTTCCATAGTTCCACTTGATTTTATCTTTTCATTAACAACTTTGTACAATATTTTTGCCTTCTTAATATTTTTAACTATTGTTGCTTTATTCAGCATAGAACGTGAGAAATAATCCAAAGACTTATACATCTTTGACGTTTTACCTTCTATATATTGCTCATGCATGTGCTCATGCACGCTACTATAAGACTTGCTCATAACTATATAGCGCCAAAAACGTTTGGAAATGACATGCAGAAATGCATTGGTTTTAGATAACCTCTATCAGTTAAAACTTCTACTAAACACATAGGTGATCTGGCTACACTAAACAGGACACTTAATTTCATATAAAATATAAATGAAATTAAGGAGTCATAAATGAGCAAGAAAGTTAAAACTAAATATACCACAGAATTTAAAGAGCGAGCAGTCAAGATGGTGATCCGCTCAGAGAAACCGACTAGCCAGATAGCGAATGATTTAGGGATTAAAACGACCACACTTTATTCTTGGGTTAATAAGGTAAAATCTTCTGAACAGCCAGCTAAGGAACAAAGCAGCGAACAAATGTTTGATGAGTTAGTTCGGTTGAAAAAAGAACTTTCTGAGGTCAAAGAGCAGAGGGATATATTAAAAAAGGCCACAGCGTACTTCGCGAAAGAAAGCCAATGAAGTACGCATGGATGAAGGCTCAGATAGAATTTACGGTAACAGCGATGTGCCTAATCTTGGGCGTATCAAAGACCGGTTACTATGCATGGTGCAGCCGGTCAAAAACGGAACGAGAAAAGGAAAATGAGTTGCTCAGTGAGTTGATTAAGGAAATATTTGGCCAGCAACGAAACGGCTGCGGAACTCGAACGATTAAAAAGGCTTTAGGACGTAAAGATTATCAAGTCAGTCGCCGCAGGATTGGGCGACTAATGAGGGCGGAAGGATTGTTTTGTAAAACTAAGAAGAAATTCAAGGCAACGACCAATTCTAAACATGATAAACCGATTGCACCTAATACGCTTAATCGAGAGTTCACAGCCACCAAACCTAATCAAAAATGGGTTGGTGATATTACCTATATTTGGACAGCGGAAGGTTGGCTTTATTTAGCGACAGTGATTGATCTCTATTCAAGAAAAGTCGTTGGCTGGTCGATGAATAGACGAATGACTCAAGAGTTGGTTAATCAAGCGTTATTATCGGCAATATGGGCACGTAAACCGGCTAAAGGACTACTGTGGCATACTGATCGAGGTTCGCAATATGCATCCAATAGCCATCGTGATTTATTGAAAGAACACCACATCGAACAAAGTATGAGCCGTAAAGGAAATTGTTGGGATAATGCTGTTGCTGAAAGTTTTTTTCACACGTTAAAAACAGGGTTAACCAATCATAAGCAATATAAAACTAGAGATGAAGCGGTCGATGATATTTTTGACTACATCGAAGTTTTTTATAATAGGCAAAGACTTCACTCAACTAATGACTATTGGTCACCCGTTGATTATGAAGCTATGCAAAAAGTTGTGTAATTGAGTGTCCCGAATAGTGTTGACAGATCACTATGTGAATTTTACAAAGATTGAAATATCAAAAGATAACCTATTGTTATTTGATATGCAAAGTCAACTTGGCATGCGATTTACCATTATTGAAGGTCAAGACGCGCTGGATAATTCCAAAAGTAATGACGGACTCCATTTATTAGTTGAGCCAATTGGCCTATACCTTGATGGGAACCATTTGGATGGATTTAGTTTGCAAGAGACGATTAGCTTACGTCCCGATATTAGGTTGTTTTTAAGCAAGGTCAAGGTTGGTGAAACACTTTTAGAAATGGGTATGCATCACACATCATTTTTTTCGCTACTTTGTACACACCCTCAGTTGGCTGTTTTTTTGAATAATCAAGGATTGTTATTGGTTATAGTCGATTCATTGAAAATTTTAAGTGAGGATGACCTTTTACTTTCGCGTAAAGAGTTATTAGCCAAATGTTACCCTAAATACCCACCAAGATTTATGGCTTTGTTAAAACGAATTAGGAGTAACAATTGGAGCTTAAAGAATGCTTGTGCATTAATTCGAACGGTATACATTCTATTAAAACATAAACCTGATTTAATTGAAAAACTGCTCAAGCTTGAATTTGTCAGCCTTGCACGATTACAGCTCATTGTTAATCTGTATCAAGCTGAACTTCCTTTGATTGAGCTAATATTCCAAAAAGATATGGAGCCGTTTTTTAGCAGTGGGTATGATAATGATAAATTAAATAGTTTCATTACGCTATTGAAAGATATTAGAAGAATGGACAAATTAACTGATATTAGAGGAGACTATCAAAATGTTGTTAAGTTTAAGAAATTGGAGGAATATCATCAGCGCCAGAATTCTGATTATAAAATTAAGCGAGAGATCCTATCGTTAGGTGTTTCAGAAGAGAATAAAACGCCAATACCGTGCCTTAAAGGTACACCTGAAATTAGACATGTTGCAACATTTGGTGAGCTTTATCAGTTGGCGAGCGATATGACTAACTGTTTAGCAAGTTATGCGGAACAAGTTTTAACAAAGGATTTAGATGTTTATAGAGTAACTATTGATGGGACTGATTACACACTGACTCTAAATCGGCTTCCTAAGCAGAAAGGAATCAGTCTTCATGGTCTGTTAGGCAGGTGTAATATTGATCCACCCTTAAAGGTTAAAAAAATAGTAGACGATTGGATTAATGGATCCTATGACAAACAATTGAATTTAAAACGATTGAATTTAAAACAATAGAAAAGACAGTAGGAATTTATTTATGATAAATTTAATTGCAGTATCCGATTTGCATTTAGGCTTTGATTCTCCAAATAAACCATTTCAATTAAATGTGGCGGAGAAAGTCGATCTTGTATTAATGGCGGGAGATATCATCGATGGATGTAAGGCTTCAGGATTTGACTGGGTTCTAAATGCGACCAATGAAAAGCCTGTGCTGATCACTCTTGGTAATCATGAGTTATATGGAACTCGAAGAGACAAAGCCATTAAAGCGTTTAGGGATGCCTTTGATAATACCCACGTACAATTTTTACTAAATGAATCGATTGTGTTCAATAATATACGGTTTTGTGTAACCGATTTATGGACTGACTTTGCGCTATTCGGTAACCAAGCACATGCTATGAAATCTGCAGAATCAATGATGAATGACTATAGAAGAATTAAGGTCAAAATAGGGGAGCAATACAGAAAGCTAAAACCGATAGACACTATGGCCTGGCATCAAGAATCTAGAGTTTTTATTGAGAAGACCTTAAATGAAAGCAAAGAGGCTGTGGTTTTGATGACACATCATGGCGTTAGTCGAAAAGGGATATCACCTATTTACCAAGGCTCGCCATTGAACCCAGCTTTTGCATCAGATCTTGAACCACTTTTTGAGTCGGCTAAACAAGCACCCATTTTATCTATTTTTGGTCACTCACATGCATTCGTTAATGAAATATTGGATTGCGGTACAGTAATTTACTGTAATGCTAGAGGTTATAACGGTCATGAAAAAGTTGAGGGTTTTGATCCCACTCGAATTATATCAATTGATGAAAATAACTTAGTTTCAATTGGTTAGTTTAAAAAATGCATTTTATCTAAACTTGTCGTTTACCGATAAAATAAAACGTAAGGTTTCTACTCAGGAGGGGTACATTTCACTACAAAAATTGAAGGAATTCACCCTTAAAGAGTTCCTGTCCTTTACCGAATAAATTATCATCTATATCAACATAAACTATTTGATTTTTCAATTGTAGCGCCTTAAATAGACGTTGTATTAGTTGCAACAAATAATAAACCGTAATTCCTCAGTTGAGTTTGGCAAGATAACAATCTCTTAAATTGATGAAGTATTCGGTAGCAATATGATTCTAGTGTTTTGTTTAACAAAGAAACTAATACTTGATTTTCTAATTAATTAGTATCATAGATTGTAGCCTTTTCCAATTTGTCTAATTCCTCAAGATCTTTAATTATTTTTTCATAATGTTTTTCACGTCGTGATGTATTTCTTGGCAAAGCCATCATTAATAGCTGTAAAATACTTCCAATTAAAATTGTGCTAAAAAATATAAAAAGTAGATGAGATATTTGCTCACAATCAATCATTGTTTTGCCTCTTTTAGTTTATGAAATTAAATATTGACAAAAAACCAAATTCTAACTGAATGAAATAGCTAAAACAGTTGGTTTCTCTATCCAGCTAGAAAATCACAATAGAATACTTCTAGCGTAATTCAGCGCTAAATCAAAATTGCGGGATAAAACCAACTCCTCTAGCGAGCGGTTATCTAATTCTTTTCTAACACCTTTAAACCAAGTGGCTTGGTTTGTGGTCGATTCTAAAAGAATGATAGTGATGGTAATTAATTCCATTAACTTCTCTAATTCAATTAGCGATAGGTTGTAGATAGAAAAGCTTGATTTCTTATATTTAATATCCCACTTCTCAAAATAGTTTGCTATAGCTCTTCTAACAACTGTTGCTGGAGCTATAAGAATTTCATCGTCAGGCGTTTGTTCGTTTAGATAAGGGTGTAATAGCCCACGCATTCTGAAATAACTTGCTGTGCCTAAATTAATTGATTCAATCATAATATTCTCCATAATTTTATTACCCAAAAGCGAGCTTTCTTACAATATAAATATGATGCAATAATTAAAAAAAATTAGAAATATTTGATGTTTTTCTGAATGAAATTCACCTAGTAACTCATGGATAAAAGTGGCCAAAACAACCTAACATTCAGCTCGAAAATGGGGTTGTTTTAGTCAACAAATTTTGGCCACTTTTATTGGAGGTAAAGCTATCTCTCACTCATCCAGTCTATTTTTATAGGATAGGCGCTCGCCACTTTTGAAGTGGACAAAATACTTCATATAGATGAATTTTCGGTGAGAAAATCGCTATATAACTGAGAAGTGAAGTTGGTTAACTTGCTGATCAATAACGTTATAAATCGTCATTTTGAGCGAGGGTCAATCATTTGTAGATATTTTATAAAGTGGTCAAAATTAAAAATAATGAGATGGATAAAAGCGTAAATCGATAATAAAAGCAAGGGTCGACACTCATTTTTGACTCTCGCTTTTCTAAATTTAAATTGATTTTTGAAAGTGGATGAAAATTAAGTGTTTTTTGTGCAGGGCGGAGGTCAAATTTTAGGGATCTGTAGAAAGCAAGAAATAAAGTTGGCCACTAACTGGCCACTTTTTGTCCACTTTTACTTTTCATGAGGTTTTTCAAGCGGTTTTTACGACTATATGAAAGCAAAAAGGCCTGTAACCACAAGGGATACAGACCTGTTTTGAATTGGTGGGCGCTAGTGGGCTCGAACCACTGACCCTCGCCTTGTAAGGGCGAGGCAACTTGAATTGCAAATGTTTTGTTTCTTAAGCATATCAATATGTTGTATTTATATTCGATTCCAACTAAATCAAAAAATTGCATTCAGTTAACAAGTTGTAACCGTAATCGTAATTAGCCATCGTTTAGTAATTATTGATAGGCGGTTCAAGGTTTTGTTAGAATACCTCCTTTGAATATATGAATTTCAATCCATATATTCGAATTCGGTTTGATTTTTAGGTAGAGGAACTATTTTAATAAGTTTCCATACCTTACTACGAACATCCTGCTTTAGATAAGCTGTAGCATATCTATTTTTAATAAATAATTCATTTAGGAGTAATAAATGCTTATCCTCAAATATGAAATCAAGGTTGAATTCACCGATAGTTTTCGCTTTTTTATCATATCCAATTTTATGGAATCTTACGTTGCCTGAAATCGTTTCTTCTGTAGATGCCATTTGATGTTTAACAAACCTAGTTTTTGATGGAATCGAAAATACAGAATTTGATAATCTGTATTCAACACCGGCACAATTCTTTGAAGTTAATAATAAGTTGATTAACTCCTTACTTGCACCGTTGTCGCATTCTATCGCATGAAGGATAGGATCTGTATTAACTTCTCCTTTAGCGATAACAGTATGTGGTTTTTTTTCTAAAGTTAATTCAACAGATTTTGTTATGCAGTTGACAATATTATTAAAATCAACTTCTACAAACGTTTCTAACGCTTTTAAGGTTTCATCAGGAAAATAGTCATTATCTAAATCAGGATTTGCTTCTAATGTTAAAGTCGACAATCTACTAGTAATGTCGATAGGAGTGATAATAATTGACAGAATAATAGACATTCGTTTTTCTTCAAATATCTTTTCCAAGAAACCATTGAGGTTAAAAGCGAGCGTTAGGTCTGGTATCATTATTTTCTTTGTGTCCTTTGGATCGATTTTGATGGCACCTTTTTTAACGTGAGTAACGGAGCTTGTCATTTCATGTGATAGTAGAATCATGTTTTATTTTCTCGAGTTAAGTAAATTAGGAATAGCTCTAGGTAAATCCAAATATATTTCGGGTAGTTTAAAGTGTGAGCACCTGAGAGCAGCTCAATTACGCAAGATGATTCTGTTTGTCTTATATGGAACACTTGACGGATCCCCATAAGACCGATATAGCTAATGAATTTCTTGGCATCTCTGAGAGCTATAAAAGTCTTGTTTTGAGGTAAGTCGCGATTAACAAATAGCGTTGAAAGTATCATCTGCATATGTAGTAAGTCGACATAGTCTTCGTCCTCACCTTTATCATTAGGTTTAACTTTTGGTTTAAATTTAACTAGTTTAGCGGCCGTTAGGATGACCCTAATTACACCTCCCTTTAATGGTTGTTTTATATTTAAAATAAAACTATGCTGGATTAAACTATGGAGTAACGGATTGCTAATTGCGATGTGCTTAAACGCTTCAGTCAAGCTTTCTTGATTGGTTAACAGAATTAGAAAGTAGTCATATAATTCTATGTCCTGGCAAGAATTAACAAAATCATCGAGCTCATTGTGATCAAAAACTAATGGAATAGGTTGATGACGTTGAGTCATAGGGAATATGCCAAATGGTTTTTTAGGGAGACCCCGACGGCTTTTTAATTTTCTAGCGTTACTAGGTTCTAGTTGCAAAATATTTGCAATTTGCTTATTGTTCCACCCCGTAACGCAGAAGTAATAATATTTTTCGAAATATCGGTAGGTAAATATTCCGTAGTGGATCAACGACGTCAGATAGCTACGATGTCTTATGACAGGTGATATATCGTTTTCTGGAAAGAATTGGTTATAGGGTTTTAGTTCTTGCTCTAGTTTTTCGTTGATAGTTGAACCACCTAGATCATGGAACCGTATTTTAGGGTCTCCAGTGATGATCCTCAAATCCAAGTTAATCTGTCGAAAACATGCTTCCAATATAGACTTAGAGCCGCAAACTGTCGAAATTACCGACCTATCATTAGTTGCAATAGTTTTAATCGTATTAATTATTATTTTCTCATTACTGCTAAAATTATTATTGTAAATTACCCTTCGACCTGCCTCCGTTTTTGAGTTTTGAATGATGAAAATATAAGAGTCGTCATATGTTTGGATATCTTTAGGCTTCATTTCTTTAACTTCAGAACTCCTAGTAGAAGCTTTGTATCCGATGACCGTGGCATAGGCCTTAGCTAAATGAATTAAGTTTTTAGTTTTCAAGTACGTGCCGAAATAGGTTTGAATTAGATAATTGTATTCCTTTAGTATTATTATATTTTTGTTCTGTTTTTTTTGTGATTTCTTAGCATAACTATTATTTCTAGATGTTGAACTGAAACAATAGTCTAGCCAATTACCAATCTCGGTTGACAAGCCATCAGAGATTTTTACATTTTCATCTGATAGGTATTCCTCTACCAACTTAAATGCCTTTCTACGAATTAATTTTGCGAAATTGTAGTTATCAAAAATTTTATCTAAATGACTACCAATTGAAATCTTTTGATCAACTGAAGAATTGTTGTAAATAGAAACAATTGGGCCGCCTAACATTATCAGTTCAATAACCCAGCCCACAAAGTGCTCGGAGGTCAAGCTTAGATTTTCCTCATTGATAAGTAACTTTAACTTGATTACTAAAAGCTGGTTATCTTTGTCACTACCAGATGAAGTATGAAGCATCTTCCGAACGGTGATTTTTACCTTATTTATACCGCCTTTGGTTGTTTTGGGTGATAGTGCATCATCAATACTGTTATCTACTATTAGTTTAGGCCTTGCATTCAAATCCAGTGAATAGGAAAGTGAGCTATTATTGCTGTTGAGAATGTTATCTTTCCAGATTGCGTAAATACACCCTGGAATAATTGTTTTCGCTCGCACCGTTATTACTCTGTTAAAACATTCTCTATCGAATATGAAATCAACTTGGATGGATTTGAAGAAGCGCGCTAATCGATACTTGTCAAAGTTGTTTTCGTTGTTTGGACTGAGTGAGATTGTTTTTAAATTGAAAAAACAATCAACAGCAAAAGTATATGAATCTCGTAACTTTGCATCCATTTCATCTATAATGATTGATTTTAGAATACATTCAATCGTTATAGATTGATTTAAATAAAGGACGAAATTTATTGTAAACGGAGATTCCTCCTTTCTTAGGTAACGTGAAGTCGAAAATTCCACCTTGTTTTTACGGCTGCTTCTCAAATAATTAAAATGGCGGTCGCATAATCTATTAATGTATGAAATGTCCTCAAAAGTAGTTAATAGTTCATTTTTCAGAAACTCTCTATCTTCAATTTTTAATATTCTTTTATCACAGAACCCTAGCGCATTAGATATTTTCTTTACAATTTCGATATCTAGATCAGCTTTAGAACTTGGGCTCACGTATGATATTCGTTTGTGACATTTATCTACGCCTAGTGTCGAATATCGTTTTTTATTTTTAACTTTAAATACCTTGAAGTTAAGTTCTTCAACGAACTTGTTAGACATTCCAGCCATTTCGTTAATCCAATCAAAAATAGAATTTATTGAAGATTTTCCAAAAGGATTTCTGTAAGAAATCCCATGTCCAAACTGCGTTCTTATATTGTCTAACGAGGTTTTTGAATCTTGATTCTCGAACCAAGTTCTAGCGGTATGTCTAATTTTTGTCATAAAATCATAATTTTCTCCCATGAAATTGGCACAGTCCTTAACTTCTGGAATATCGATAACATTATTATGTATCGTGAATATAAACGGCAGTGTTGCCTTGTTCTCGAAATTCCCAATAATTACCTCGCGCAGTTCTAAATAGTCGATGATTTGAAGTGTCACTTTGCTGGGAATACATACAGGACGTTCCGAATGAAAATGAAATGTTGGTTTATCTAAAATAAAGAGCAAGTTCAGCTCCGGCACAAAAAGAATCCGGTGCTTAAAAAGACTGTTTAGGTATCTCACACCTGCAAAAATATATATTAAATTCGAGATGTATAGACCATATTGATTTGTCGCAAACACTAATTGTTCTTTAGAATTCGCTCTATTTAAAAGACGATAGGTTGCTTTTCGCTTCGATTCTAGTAGGTTTGCTAGGTACTTTATTTCAATCGTATTGTTACATCCTAGAACTGATGAAAACTTCGAAAGAGGGAAATTGACAGAAATGAATAGAGTTTCCGCATTTCTATTTAATTGCTCTATGATCTTATTCGAATCAATTTGAATATAATAATTTTCGATAACTGGTTGCCAGCGATGAGCGCCGTGGATAAGATATGTTAGCGCAATGTTTGAATCAGTTAACCATGTTCTGCGTGCGCTTTCTGAACCGAACTTAATGTTATTTATTCTTGAATAATGTTTTTTTGCTCTCTTAATAAGTGATTTTTGAGACTTCAGAGCATCTTCAAAATTGATTGGTATAAGTTCGCTGAAGGCAATACTATTTTTTCCATTTTGCTGAGTAAATAAATCATGTATAGATGGAAAGTTTATTTTTAAATCAATTTCATAGTAGTGATCGCTATTTATGAAGCGCTCATCTTTAATGATTTTTGATGCGTTTGCAGGAGGTATGCAAGGAATGCGTAAACAAACTTCTCCGTTAATGTCTTCTATTTGTAGTTTATATATTACTTCCAAAGGTACTACTAGGTACGCTAACTTTAAAATCTCACTAATCAATGGTTGCGTCTCACTTAAGAAATCAAGTTCTGAAGCAATTGTTTTTCTTTCGGGTAAAGTTAATAACTGTAAACTGCTAGGAGTAATGATGCTCATTCGATTGAACCAATACCTGGAAAATATTATTTCTTTATTATCTAATTTGAAAGGTTCTTCACTAATGGTTTGTTCAGAGTAAATGGTATTAACAACTTCAATAAAACAACTTTGTTCTAAGTTAAGATATAGTGATAGAATTTTTTTCGTCGGTGAGCTCCGCATTTGCTTTATAAGCGTCTGCATTTTTTTTGTATTAAATATGTCACCCGATTCAATATGTGCAATTATAAGTTTGTCATCTCTTCGACCAGTATTTCGAATGAGTTTTCTAATTCGTTTGTATAGCAATGAATTTTTTGTGACGTTAGAACTTGTGAAAGCAACTCTAATTGCCAATGCGCGCATAAAATTGGTGATTTTTGAATTCAACACGTAGTTGCAGCTTAACATGGAGGCAAAATTAAATAATTTATATCTGTCAATGAATGGTTCATCGCCCATTATCTCTGTGCCTTGTGATTTAGAAATATTCTTAATTGAATCTATGATTTTACTTTTATTGTTAAAATTAGAAAACAACTCAGGGAATAGCATTAGAATCCTATTAACCTCAAAAATCGCATACTGAAAACCGTCTTGATTGCTTGATGCTAGCTGGTCAACGAGAACCGTCGATAGAGATATGTCTATAGGGCAAAGTTTACTTTTTTCTAGCGATATGTGTTCTTTCATTTTTCCTCCTCAAAAAAGTCTTTTAATACAGTGCAACATTAAAGTTTATTTCAAATATCTTCATTTCAGTCCGTTTATCGTATTCTGACAAAAGTAGTATATGGATTTCTTTTTACAAATTACCGTATTCATGAAAATAATAACTTTGTACCTAGTAATGAGTAAAATAGAACCCAAAAAACCACCAACGTCGAATCCGCTTTAGTTCTAGTTCATATTTAATCTCTAGCTTAGGGAACCATTTTTAAAATCCCCAATATTTAGCAAATAAATCAATTACTGCCATGCATCACCAAAATTAACATTTACATTTTCGAATGCTTAACCTTTTACACCCATAGCAATATTCCATAGCTTAGCGATTAAATTCGAAATAAAACAAACTAAATTTAATTTATTTTTGAAACCTCACTAAGTGAGTAGAAAGTCAAGTAGGGCAGTCTATAGAGACAGATGGATACTTACACTGACGGCCTAAACTCAATTGAATTTGATAACGTCGTATTTAATAGATGTTACAAATCTATAAGTTTTAGTCTCTGGACAGGACATAAAGTCGGCAAAGAATAGACTCCGTCTATCGATACAGGTTGTAAAAACTGGATCGAAGGAAGGTGATTTGATTTGTATTGCTTTTTGTTTTTAGTCGATTTGCATCGATACCCAACCAAAAATTGCAGCCGACGGAAAAGAGAAATCGCGAGTGCAGATATCTCCTTTCATGCTTTTAGCGCTGTAATTGATTAAAAGCAATTGACTCAAGTCGATCCAATTCCTCATGAATCAAAAACTGCTCGGAGTCTTTTGGAGTATTGAGATAGACATTCCACCCACTCCAGCTTTCGTCAAAGCGGAAAACATAACCAGGATTATGTGGTAATTTGTTTCGAGCCATTTCTCTATCTTTATGAAGCGCTTTTCCAGTTTCCTTCCATCTATGTACTATTTCTGCGACTTTCTTTTTATCTGAATCATTTAATTGAGTCATAATGTTTTCCTTTTAAGTTTTATGTGTGGTCAATATTTTGTGTCTAAAAAGTTAATAATAATTTCGTTAGGTTGCATTCATTATATTTGGCTCTTTTACTTGTATGCTGATAGGATAGGAAAAAAAGAAATGAAATTACAATATATTTAAAATTTAATTATTYTTTCCCTAAAGCACGGATGTAACAGGCAGGCCGGTTAAGAAGTAGAAATGGTGTTAACAGGGGAAATCTAACGTCTATTTAATGTTCATCAAGCGCATGGTTAACTTATCAAACAAATTATAGAATAAGTGACAATCGGCGAAAGCACAGTCAATTTGTGGTCTATATTTCAAGCTTTAAGGTCACTAAGTAGTGATAAATAATGAAATGTGATCAGGTTATTGTTATCCGCCACACATTATCGGCAATACAGTAAGGCTATGTTTTGAGTTCACTCTCAGCTTCAGAAATAGAGATGAATTACTACACGCTTGAGGTATATCTGTTAGTTACTTAATCATTGGCAACCAAAACACTCGCGGCACTCACTGCGCAAGCTTTCGAAAAAGTCGGGTAAGGTTAGTTGTGTCTAAAAATATGACGTAGCTAATAAAATGCTACTATTCTTCAACTTCCTTTGATAGATTGATTACATCAATATAGTAGTACTTTACCTAGTGTTATAATAACCTTAAAACTATCTAGTTCGAAGTTGATTTTATTTTTTTCTCTAGTACACATTTGATTTTAAGGAACCGTTCCAAAAACTTTCGACATTTAGTTAAAGGAAACAGCATTTACCATGCGTATTTGTATTCTAGATTTGATGTTCTAAATGACCTAACTTTTACTCCTTTGTCTATATTTAATAGAATATTGATTGTGTTCAATAAGAAAGAGTTGAAATCATGTTCATTATGATACAACAATAAATGAGTCAATATCTAAGTAGAACAAGCCTTAAAATAGAGCATTCAATTAATATTGAAGGCTTAAAGTAGGTTGAATTTGATAGAGATACTTTGATTAGATGTTATTAATCTACTAATTTGAACTGTCTTGTAGTCTCCATTCTATAGCCCAATTTTTAGATTGCTTCTTTGGATCGCAAGATTCATATTGAGTGATTTAGTGTGGAAAAAAATAAACTGAAATCAGTTTGTTTTTTTAATTATTTATTCCCTATTATATTAACTAGATGAAGAATGAAGTTCTTTAGCTCCTTCATCTGACGCAGCTATGAGTCAAGTTCTGTTGATTGATTTTGATCGATTAGATTCAACTCGTATGCTTTTGATGTAATTAAATAGAGGATGTAAAGATGCAAAGTCCAGAAAGTAAAATAGGTAAGGCTTTTGAAAACTACCAAGACACATATGGCGTAAAAGCTTTAGGCCATTTGTTAGCAAAGAGCTTAACGGCTGTAACGGCTCAGGTTTCAGATGGTAATGTCGAGAGTGGTGCTCGAATTTGGGCCGTGAAAACGGAGTATGTGTGCGGGCGAGTAGCTGTTAATTTTTCTCCCGGTATTGAGGGAGATACAAAGCGTTTCTAAAGTTGTTGTTACCTATCGAATTCAGTTTTAACTATTGTGTTCGGTAGGGAATAGTTTGATTTACATGGTAAATAGTTAAGCCACCTCGATGCAGCAAGACGACAATTTTTACGAAGTTTACTTTCTAACCTTTACTTGTGGTCTAAAATAACTGTAATTCTCCTTCAATTACATTCAGTGTCAATAAAAGCCAAAACAACAACATACCACTAGTATTTGTATCTCATTACAAAAAAGACTATTAAATGCAAAATTAAATCCATTTTCTAAAGTTTCATTGGTTCTCCAANTTTTTGGACGGTTAATAATAATCTTAGATAGCTTCTTAATTGCGCTTTTCGATTCGTGTTTTAAATTACTTCTGATTCTAATAATTAATACAGGAGATGAAAATGAATCAGAAAGAAACCGTTTATTTAGTTGAACAATACCAAAAGGGTGATCGCGCGGTAAAATCCAAGGCATCAAACAAACTTTGGAAAATTTATCAAGACTGGGTCGAAGCAATCGTTGGCGCCAACGCAAAAAAACGCAGAGGCGTAAATAAGACCGAGATGCTTAGTGAGGCTTGTGTAGGCTTTATGAAAGCGCTTGAACATTATGATTTGAATAAAGCTAACGAATGTAGTCTAAAAAGCTATGCAGCATTTTGGATCAATGGCGCACTTATCAATTACAAGAAGGTACAGATCCATAATGGTTATGTGGTTCCCCGATGTCCAGCGGCAGTTAGAACAGAGCTGTTTATTGCATCAAACGATCGAAATTCAATTTCTAATGCTTCTTTACAAAACATTGCAAGCACTTACGAAATTCCCGTTAAGAGAGTCAAAGAGTTGGAAATGTTTTTCTGCTCTAGTGAGAACGTCAGTTTTGATAAATGGGAAACTAAGAAAGATTCAGATATTCAGTATCCGTTTGGATCAAATTATCATGCGATAGATGCGAAAAAGGTTCTAAATGTCATTCACTCGTTTGTTAGAAAACAGAAAGAACCTATCTCTGTTGTTTTGCATTCAAGGTGGTTAGCCGATAAGAGAACGCCGTTAAAAACGTTGGCAAAGAGATTCGGACAATCATACGAATCAATAAGACAAATCGAAATTGGCGCATACAATTCATTAATTATCGAGTTAAAGCGGTTAGCCATTATCTAAATCCTGTTTGTTGAATTTAAATGGGTAAGTTTATTGGCGCCCAAATGCAGAGAGAATGGAAATTTAACTTTTTTAACAAATATTATAAAGAGGATTCAAACATGCAAAAGAATCATAAGGAAACAATTAAGGTGTCTTCCCGACATGCAGTCCTTTCTGAAATTAACGCTATTAAGTCAGAACGAGAAGAGGCGCGTGAGATTCGATCGATTTCTAAAGGATTAGCTAATCGGTTAAATCTTCAACCAGATGGCCAGGATTTATTGGGGTTAATAGGGGCCTATAATGATAGGAATAATGTTGAGGCAATTCGGTCATGGATGTATAAGTTTAAAAGTTCGGGCCAGCTTAGCAAAGTGATCGATTGTGAGGAACGGCAGAATGTTATTTCTCGCTTAGCATTAAAAATAAAAACTGAACTTGAGGAAATGTATTACTAATTTCATTGAGGATTAATACATTATAAACTTACCTAATAGGCGATATAAATATCGCCTATTTTTTTGCCAGAAATAATATCGCTAGAAAAAAAACGTCATCTCCTGTCTTAGTTGCAACAAATAAATTCAATGTTGAAATAAATGGGTTGCATTAGCAATCCACAATTTAACAGGAGAAAACAAAATGAATTTATATCTAACCACAAGACAGCTAGCTGAAAGAATTGGTTACACCCCAAGAACTATTCGCGATAGATTGAAGGATGTTGTCTTCATTGAAGGCAAACATTATGTACGCCCTTTTGGAAGCGCTCGGCGCGTTCTATATATTTGGGAGATCATAGAAAAAGAAATGATCTTAGCCAGCGTCAATAGCAATCAAGCGCTTCCTATGGCCAATGGAGGAACTTGTCATGGGTAGTATCAACGCTCGTAAAGAAACCGGGCTATTGTATTTTGATTTTCGTTACCAGAATAAGCGCTGTCGCGAGCAGACCGCACTTAAAGATAACGCAGCAAATCGAAAACGCTTAAAAGAAATTGTAAAAAAGATCGATGCTGAAATATTGATTGGTATATTTGTTTATCAAAACTATTTCCCTAATAGTTCAAATCTGTCGAAATTTTCGAACTCATCAACTGTAGAAATAGAGAATGCCATTCCAACGTTCTGTGATTTCTCTGAAGACTGGTTGCAAGAGATGATAGGGCAGTGGCGACCCTCAAACTACAAGAAAGCAAATAGTTACCTTAACCTGTATTTGTTACCTGAATTTGGCAGTCAAAGAGTGAACGAAATAAGCAAATCACAGATCATGAAATTTCGCTCGTATTTAGTCATGTTAGAGCCAAAGCTATCACCGAGCTATATTAATCATATTATTAATCCGCTACGGATGATTTTACAAGAGGCTGGCGATCGATATGATTTTGTTTCTACGTGTAAAGATGTGCGTTCATTAAAAGTGCCAAAGACGGACGTTGATCCTTTTTCATTGGATGAGGTTAACCTCATTATAAAAAGTTGTAGAAAAGACTATAAAAATTACGTTATTACTCGATTTTTCACGGGCATGCGTTCAGCTGAAATTAATGGCTTATTATGGAAGAACGTTGACTTTAAACGTAAGTTAATACTCGTTAGACAAGCATTAATTGGTAACACACTCATGCCGACTAAAACGGATGGAAGTGTACGAGATATTTTGATGTCTTCGATCGTTTTTGATGCACTTAAAGAGCAGAAAAAAGCATCCAACAACCTTAGCGAATTTGTTTTTTGTAACTCGGTTGGAAATCCCATCGATGGCGATAACTTTAGAAAATGGATCTGGTATCCTCTGTTGCGCTATTTGAACTTGGAAAAAAGGACGCCTTATACGACAAGACATACAGCCGCAACAATTTGGCTTGCCTCTGGCGAATCTCCAGATTTTATTGCAAAACAAATGGGTCATAATTCCACTGAAATGCTTTTCTCTGTTTATAGTCGATTTGTTCCAAATCTCACCCGCAATGATGGTAGCGCCATGGAGAAATTAATTAAAAAACGAATTGTTTAAAGGTTTTGCATCAGTGAAATACTTTTATTAAAACGTCGTATATTCATTAATAATGGTTTGGTGAAAAAAAAATCTATCATTCACCAGATAAATTTATTAGTACAATGATTTATATGCAAAGGAACATTTATTATGAAATTAGACGAACGCAATATGTCAGATTCAAAGAAAGCTATTATGCTCAAATCTATTGCAATGAAGCGAATAGGCGTAAAACCAATCGATCCCAAAATATGTGAAAATCTCAGAAAACAAATGAACGATCGTTCTATAGCCAGTCGAAAACATTTAAATAGCAAAGAATCACTTTAAATGGTTGGTCCAAAAGTACAATAATTAATCGTATTTTAAAAAGATTTCTCACAATCCCTTTATATAAAAGTAGGCAAAACAAAGGCGAGCGCTAAATTTGGCAAAGACAAGAATGGGAGCCAATTTACTTGTAATATTGATTATCAAAATTAGTCGACCTTGATTTTATATTAAATACTTCCTAGATTTATCTTGTTTATATCGAGTATTTCTCTTAATATTGGTTTTATATCTAATATTTCTCAGATGAAAACAATGGATCAATTAATATTTGCTAAAAATACCGCCGAAGCAAAGCTGTTTTCAAAGGCGGTTGGCAGGGGAGAACTGAAGAGAATACGGCAAGGTGTTTATACTAACGCAAGGTGGGAAGCCGTTCCTAAACTGCTACATAATAAATGGTACCAAGTCGTTGCGTATTTATTTCCTACGGCCGTTATCTCACACTCTACTGCGGTTTCATTGTTACCTCATAATAAGGTCATTTATATTACCGCACCGATAAAGATTCGTAAAAAAGTACAAATCAGTGATTTACTGACTATAGAGGTACTTCCTGGCGATGTTGAACACCTCAAAGAACCTTTTCAACCTAATTCATTCCGAAGTTCACCTTCACGTTATTTATTAGAAAATCTACAAATTAGTCATAAAGACGTCGCAGCACCTAAATCATTGGGTAAAAACTGGGTAGAACAAGAATTATGCCGTTTAATTGAGCGCTATGGTGAAAATGAACTTAATCGTATTCGAGAAGAAGCTCGCGAGCATTGCGTTGTACTTAAAATGGAAAAAGAATTTAGAACATTAAATGGGTTAATCGGCGCTATTCTATCGACTCAACCTATCGGTTCATTATCTTCTAAAATAGCGATTGCAGTTGCAAGAAAAGAACCATTTGATCAAAATAGAATTCAAATGTTTGAAAATTTGGCAAGGTATTTACATCAGTGCGATTTGGTATCCAGGCCGTTTGAATATAATTTTGTTAGCTGGAGAAATTTGTCATTTTTTGAAAGCTACTTCTCTAATTACATAGAAGGCACTGAGTTTGAAATAGAAGAAGCAGAACAAATTATATTTGAGCAAAATGAGATTAGTCACCGCTATCAAGATAGCCATGACGTATTAGCAGTATTTGATATCGTACAAGATTACACAGAAATGGCGACGGTGCCCAATAACGCTGATGAATTAATCGATTTATTGAAACAACGACATGCTTTAATGATGAACGCGCGGCCCGATAAAAGACCAGGATTACTAAAATTAAAAGCAAATAAAGCGGGAGATACTTTATTTGTACAGCCAAATCACGTGGAGGCAACTTTAGCAAGGGCATTTCCAATTTACCAAAATTTACCTAATGGGTTGGCGAGGGCTATTTTTATGCAGTTTTTAGTCTCTGAATGCCATCCATTTGATGACGGTAATGGTCGCATTGCAAGAATTATGATGAACGCAGAATTGGTAAGTGCCGAAGAAATTAAAATTATTGTACCAACTGTTCATAGAGATAGTTATTTAAATGGACTGAGGGCAGCAACAAGAACCAATCGGTTTAGAACTATGACCAAAGTATTTTCCGATCTACAAGGCTATACCCACTCAATTGAATGGGCAGATTACTCTGAGGCTCGAATAACTCTTGAAGCTCATTTCGCTCATAAATTACCCGATTTTGGTGTTGCTGTATTTAATAGAGAAATATCTAAAGTAAGGATAGAGCTTCCAGCAGGATAACGAAATGTAGGTCATTTATGTTGAACTGCGTCGGCTATATTTTAAGGGCTGTTTGATATTTTTTCTGTTTTAATAGATCTTCAATTGATTTGCCATTTAAGCTTGCGATACCATATTTTAACCACTAGCTGTAACTCTGAATTTTCAAAATCATCCACAGCGATATCTATCTGCCAAATTACGAAATACCTTTTTATGGTTTTTATAAGCAGCAATTTGTTTATATAAAGCTCTGTACTGTCTGCTGTAGTTTCATCCATCCCCGGAAATAGCAATCCTCTTGAGCGAAAGTGCCCGGCTGTACCCACATATATTTTATTATCCATTGGCTTCCCCTGTAGAGATTAGTTTGAATGGTGAACACTCATTAATATGAAGCAACAAAAAGGAAATTCAGGTATCTTAATTACGTTTATTAATAAGCAAATTTCTCAGAAATAGGAAGTTATCTTTGAGTGATTTTGCTATCGTTGTTACAGTTTCTGAAAAGATTTACTGATTTTAAAAACGTGACACTTAAAACGCTTCCTGTGACCAAATGTGAAATTATGACGTTAAAAAGTGTCACAAATGGACTAATCTGTAGGCTAAGTATATCCAGGGTTTCTTTAAGATAAGTGTATATTATCAACCATTTACACGCACTTTGGTCACATAAAACAGCGGAGCCATAGAGGCCTCCTAAGGGTCAGGCAGCAAGTTCGACTCTTGCCAGGCGCACCATTTTTAACGATATTTAGAAATTTCAGTCTTTACAAAAAATAATTAAAATGTCATAGTTTAAGTAATAATTACTCAGATATTAGTCCCTAATTGGAGTCATAGTGATGAAAATAGAAACAGTACTAATAACTGGCGCCTCTTCTGGCATTGGTGAAGTTCTAGCGAAAAAATTTGGCGATGGCGGATATAATTTAGTGTTGGTTGCGCGCAGTAAGGATAAACTCGACGTTTTAGCGCAGCAACTCAGTACCGAGACAAATTCAAAAGTATGGGTTGAACCTGCTGATTTATCTAGTAGTGATGCCACCATAAAACTATCCACAAATCTAAATAAACAGGGTATAGAAATTGACATACTTGTCAACTGTGCTGGCGTGCTTGAGCACGGCAATTTTATCGACTTGCCTGCTAGCTCTCATCAAGGAATAATTGATCTAAATGTTAGTGGTCTTACAAATATGCTGAGCCAATTTATTCCTCCAATGGTAGCTCGGGGTAAAGGACGAATTCTTAATGTAGCTTCTATAGCGGCATTTCAACCAGTACCTAGTTTGGCTTCTTATGCGGCAACTAAGGCATACGTATTATCCTTGTCAGAATCTTTAGCTGAAGAACTAAAAGGTACAGGCGTTTCTATAACGGCGTTGTGTCCAGGCGTTACTGCTACTAATATGGTTGAGAAAGCCAAGCAAGAAAGTGGCGGACTAAATATTCCGGATTTTATTGTGAGTGATGTTGAAGATGTTGCTGCTGAGGGTTATCGAGCTTGTCTTAAGGGGGAAGTCATTTGTGTTCCTGGAGTTGTAAATCAGGCCGCTACGTTAATGGGAAGAGCTACGCCGAAATGGTTGTTGCGTCGGATCTCAGGTGCAATGGGGCGTTATACTTTAAAATAGAATTGTGCTGCTAATTTCACTCTCCCGAAAGAGAGTGAAATTAGTGGAAAGAGTCAAAAAAATTCTAATGAGAGGGGATTATAAATTAACTTGGAAAAGCAAAACTCGCACCTTCACGAACGCCACTTGAGGGCCATCGTTGAGTAATTGTTTTTCTTTTTGTATAAAAACGAACACCATCGGGTCCATAGGCATGCAAATCGCCAAATAATGAACGCTTCCATCCTCCAAAGCTATGGTAAGCCACAGGCACAGGCAAGGGAACATTGATACCAACCATGCCGACCTGAATATTATCTGAAAAATAACGAGCGGCTTCTCCGTCACGGGTAAAAATACAAGTCCCATTTCCGTATTCGTGATCATCGATTAATTTCATTGCTTCCTGCATCGTTTTGACGCGAACCACTTGTAATACGGGGCCAAATATTTCTGCCTGATAACTGGTCATATCCTCGGTGACATTGTCGATCAAAGTCGCTCCGACAAAATAACCGTTTTCGTAACCTTTCACTTTGAGATCTCGACCATCAACTACCACGGTTGCGCCTTGCTGTTCTGCACTGTCGATAAAGCCAATGACTTTTTGTTGTTGCCCTTTAGTAATTAAAGGACCAAAGTCGTTATCGGAGTTGGCGTGATTGCCAACGTTTAGATTTTGCATCGCTTGACTCATTTTTTCGACTAACGCGTCTCCCGCTTCATCGCCCACTGCGACCGCAACCGATAATGCCATACAACGTTCGCCACAAGACCCAAATGCTGCGCCGAGTAGTTGATTAACAGCATTGTCTATGTCTGCATCTGGCATTACAATCGCGTGATTTTTTGCGCCACCTAATGCCTGACAACGTTTACCATTGGCGCTAGCGGTTGAATAAATATATTCGGCGATAGGTGTTGAACCAACAAAACTAACCGCTTTAACACGGTCATCAGAAAGCAAAACATCCACAGCTTCTTTATCGCCATTGACCACATTCATCACCCCATCAGGCAACCCTGCTTCTTTTAACAATTGAGCAATATAAAGTGGCGCGCTAGGATCTCTTTCTGAAGGTTTAAGAACAAAGCAGTTGCCGCATACGATGGCCAGTGGAAACATCCACATAGGAACCATCGCCGGAAAGTTAAATGGAGTAATGCCTGCCACAACGCCAAGTGGTTGAAATTCGCTCCATGAGTCAATATTAGGCCCTACATTTTTACTGTGCTCGCCCTTTAACAATTCAGGTGCGCCGCATGCGTATTCAACATTTTCTATCCCGCGTTGTAGTTCACCCGCAGCATCGTGACTAATTTTTCCGTGTTCTTCGCCAATTAATCTGCCAATTGTTTCAGCGTTTTGTTCAAGTAATTCTTTAAAACGAAACATAATTCTTGCACGTTTTATCGGAGGCGTATTGCGCCAAGCAGGATATGCGGCTTGGGCGGCGCTAATTGCCTCTTCTGTTGTTATTTTTGACGCGAGTGCGACTTGCTTAGTGACTTTGCCCGTGGATGGATCAAACACGTCTTGAGTACGTTTAGCTTCAAGATTTTGTTTGCCGTTAATTAAATGTCCAATAGTTTCCATTTACATGTTCTCTTTTTAAATTTACCAATATACTTTATTAGAATTAGATTTTAATTATCTAAACTATAAAGTGTTACTTTACAAATTTAGAAATTAACGATTAAAATAAGCTTACAGTTAATCTAACTCGCTAATCGTTTCACCTAATGCATTAATTAAGGAATCTATTTCTTTAGTTTCAACAGTGAATGGTAATCCAAGTTGAATGGTGTCACCACCATAGCGAATATAGAATCCTTTATTCCACATGCTCATTGCAATTTGATAGGGACGTAGCATCGGCTCGCCTGGGGCCGCTTCAATAGTTAATGCACCAGCTAATCCGTAATTTCGGATATCTGAAATATATTGAGTTCCTTTCAATGAATGTATTTGTTGTTCAAATTTGGGGGAAATGTTTTTAACTTCTTCAATCAAATTTTCGTTTTCTAAAATTTCAAGACTAGCAAGCGCTGCAGCACAAGCAACCGGGTGCGCCGAATAAGTATGACCGTGGGGTAATTCGACAGCGTATTCAAGCCCTCCGTTTTCCATAAAAGTATCGTAGATTTCTTGCTTAACGACAACTGCTCCCATAGGGACTGTACCGTTTGTAAGTTGCTTAGCAATATTAATAATATCGGGTGTAACACCAAATTCTTCCGCACCTGTTTTAGAGCCCATACGGCCGAATGCGGTAATCACTTCGTCATAAATTAACAAAATATTATTTTCGACACAAATTTCTTTTAATCGTTTCAAGTATCCAACCGGAGGCGGTATAACGCCGGCGGATCCTGCTAAAGGTTCTACTATAACGGCTGCAATATTTGAAGCATCATGTAATGCAATTAATTCTAACAAATCATCGGCTCGTTCTGCACCGGTTTCAGGCATTCCCTTCACGAATTTATTTTCAGGAAGCATGGTATGAGATAAATGATCCGCCATTACCGCTTCACCAAAAAAAGCACGATTACCGCCAATACCGCCAACACTAATACCACCAAAATTAACCCCATGATAGCCCTTGATTCTACCAATTAATTTGGTTTTGCTAGCAAGGCCTTTTTTTCGCCAATAGGCTCTGGCTATTTTTAATGATGTATCTGCTGATTCGGAACCTGACCCCGTAAAAAACACTCGATTAAATCCTTCCGGCATAAATTGGGTGATTCGTTCCGCCAATTCGAATGCCTTTGGGTGGCCGAATTGAAAAGCAGGGCTGTAATCAAGTTGCTTGATTTGTTTGCTCACGGCTTCCACTATTTTTTGCCGAGAATGACCTAATCCACAACACCACAAGCCAGAAAGACCATCATATATTTGTTGTCCATCAGCACTTTGATAATATTTACCTTCCGCAGAAACAATAATCCGAGGATCTTGTTTAAAATCTCGGTTACCTGTAAATGGCATCCAGTATGAATCGAGTTGTGCCTGACTTAAACCTGCGTTCTTATTTGTGGTAGCCATCAATAAAGACCTTGTAAAGTAAACTAGAAAACGTCACTTTACTTCCTTTTATAGGTTAGATAAATTACTATCTGTAGATGCTTAGTGTGTAACATATCAAACATATCAAACATAAAAAATTGTTTATAAATTTTCAAAATAATTTAGAGGGAGCAATGATTGTCTAAACAAATACTTTTAGGTCAACTCGATGATATTGATATACGAAGGTTGAGAGTTTTTAGAACGGTGACTGAATCGGGTGGTATTTCTGCTGCTGAGTTAGAACTAAATATCGGACGTTCGACTATTTCAACTCATATTAAGGATTTAGAGATTCGGCTTGGTGTCACCTTGTGTAGGAGGGGGCGTGCGGGATTTTCATTGACAGAAGAAGGAAGTCATATCTATCAAGCAACTCTTCGTTTATTAAGCTCCTTAGATGAGTTTAGGGCAGAAGTTGGCGATGTTCACAACCGCTTAACGGGACAAATTAATTTGGCTCTATTTGATAAAATCGTGTCAAACCCCAACGCTCACGTTTCAAAAGCATTCAAGTTGTTTGAAAAGTTAGCGCCTGAGGTTGAGCTGAGTGTGTATGTGGAATCGTTAAACGAAATTGAAAGAGGTGTAATGGAAGGGCGTTTTCAAGTGGGTATAACCCCTGGTCATAGAAAGTCTTCAAGTTTAGATTACACCGCATTATTTAAAGAACAAATGTATCTTTATTGCGGAAGTGAACATTCTTTATTTAATGTTTCAGATGAGAAAATTGATAAACAAGATATATTAGCGAGCAAATATGCGGGCCTTGGATATCACTCACCCAATATGGAAGTCGGGCGTCGTCTTGGTATGAAACGAAAGGTCACAGTTTATGATCAAGAAGCTATAGCGCACTTATTACTGTCAGGCTGTTACATAGGATATTTACCCGAACATTATGCTAAAGCTTTCGTTGAGCAAGGTTTGATACGAGCCATTAGAGTTGATGTTTTTAATTATGAATGTGAGTTTTTTAGTATTAGTCGAAAATCACCTAAACCATCAAGAGCTATTGATACATTTCTAAGATGCATAATTGACTCACATARAAATTAATTCGGTTTAAACCATTTTGGTTTTAAGAAAATTGTTTCCACCGCGGATCTGTTTGGCTCTCTACTTCTTTATAAACACCTTTAAGCCAATTATCCAGATCACTAGTATACCATTTCGAAAAACGCCTATCTGATGGACCACCGGCTAGATTCGTATGAATGCTAGTTTCGCTAAAATCAGCAATCATTCTAAACGAAGGCATAAATGTAGTATCTCTATTACCACTTCGATAAACTTGCCCCTGATGAATGGTCGCTCTACCACCAATTGCGCTAATAGGACCTTTATCAAAGCCTAGGAATTTAGGTAGTTTTCCAGCAAAAAGGATATTATTCATATTGTAATTTTGAACTTCTCTCCACTCTTTTATGGAACCAGCCAAAGCAGTATCTATCGCTCGTTTAAATAATTGCTTTTGAGTTCGTCTGTCGAACCAAGTTGACTCTTTTTTGAGTAAAATTTGATCAAAATTATCGTAAAAATCAATAAACATTCCTGATTCTTTTTGTAGAAACTCAACAACAGCTTCTCCAAAACCAGAAACGCCAAAGACTATTTTGTATAGGTTTTTGTATATTTCCTCGAATAGAAATGCGCCTTTTGACTCTTTGTTATAATTAAAGTCCCATGCTCGTAAAATATCACCATATTCGTTGCTCGGGAGTAGAGGGGATATAATAGGCATAAATATTTCAGCTTGCAGAGAATATACATCAAAGTGCATTTCGCCCATTTCTTTAACCGTCCAATCATTCTTCTTACTGAGTAAATAAGCTATTCGATCGGAGCGATATGATCCCATAGGAATATTAATGGGGTTTGCTTTACCAAGGTGATTTAGATCTTCATTTGCTGTACCAATAAAATTAATTTCTGGATTGTAGCTTTGAGGCATATCTTCTATAGCAATATAACCTTGCCAATGATTTTCTGTTTCCCATGCTGGTAAAGGGATTAGACCGCTGATGCCTTTACGTCTTATTGGCACTTTGCCTGACATCTGATAGCCAATATTACCTGTTTTTTCTGAATCAGATTGATTGTCTGCAAAAATATAATTCCATCCAGTCTCAACTTGACCGTAGGTTTTCATGGCCTGTTTAACATTATCAATATTGAGCAATGTGAAAACAGCTTCTATTGACTTGGCACCAGAATTTGCCGCAGCCCAACAAGTAATTAACAAATGTTTAGTCTTTTTATTGCTTTTTTGTTTACCATCAGTCGAGTTCGGATCACCTTCTAACGTGCCTAATTCATTCTCATAAAAATAAACTTCTTTTGAAGCATTGCCCTTTATTTTGATAATCTCTTTTCTTTTTTTGAATAAATGCCATTCACCTTTATTCTCTTTTTCTTGAATTTTTGATTGTGAATTTAAACGCCAATATTTTCCATCTTCACAACGCTCTATCCATGAATCAATAGTATCAACAAATGCATAAGTCGCTCCCCAAGCTAGATGCTTATTTCTACCAATTAGAATTCCTGGTAAACCAGGCATGCTACTGCCAATGATCCAATGATCTTTAACAGCAATCTTCATTTCATACCAAACATTAGGTAATCGATTAACTTCTAGATGGGGATCATTCACTAGAATTGGTTGACCGGATTTAGATTTTTTACCGGATATTACCCAGTTATTAGAAGCCATCATTCGTGGTGCGCCACTTTCCCATAAAAGCTGGTTACTAACGATACGGTCTTCTAGCTCAATCTTTTGAACAAGTTCATAATCCAATTCGTTAAGTTGGTTGGGAAACAGTTCTTCGAGTTTATCTTTACTAACGCCTGCTTGTATCATTTCGATGATTAGTCTTTCAATTTCACCTTGCGATTGCGCCAAAGTTAAATAGCCGACCATTCTAGATATTAAAATCGAATCCTGAAGTCTCCATGGTTCAATTTTATAACCTAACAGTTTTAAATCTAAAGGTGACGACTTAGAAAATCTAGCGTTTATACCTGCAACATAAGATTCAAGTTTTTCACGTGATTGTTTTGATAGTTTATCGACTTCATCTTGCCATTGATTATACCAATTCATTCGTCGAAAAAAATGATCAATCGATATACCTTGTTCGCTTGGATCTAAAAATTCCGCAAGACGACCTTCGCCCAATATTTTCATTAGTAGAAGTTGCATCCCTCGATCTTTAGCGTGAGCATATCCCTGCGCATAAAACATGGCATTTTCAGTTTCCGCATCAATATGTGGTATGCCATTTTCATCTCGTTTAATTGTGTAATGATTATTCATAATATGTGTGCCAATAACCAATTCATATTGAATGGTTATCTATAAGGGTAATATAAAATAAGCAATCTTTAGTCGCAATTTCCGTGACACTAGTGACCATATAAAACTGCATTGCTCTAATTGTATAAATTAAGCCTCCACGTGTTTCAAAAAGACTCGTAGCGCGATCCTTATTGTCGCTATCAATTGCTTGAAATAAAAGTTCGGCATTGTCGATATTCCAACCGATGAACTCTCCAGCGGGAGTTACACTATTATTCAGAAGTTCTATATCTACTCTGAGAGTAATATCGGTAGTCTGCAAAGGATGGTTGGCGAAACCTACGGTCGCGTCATTTTTCAATTCAACTCTCAAAGGGTTAAATCTTATTTTGACCAGCGAAGATTCTCTTTTGAAAAGTGATACGGTATCAAAGAAATTTTGAACACCTATGGTTGCAACTTGATGGGACTTGTTTTCATTCGCACCACCACATTCAATAGTGACGATAGGGGCGTCTAATGCTTGTTCCATGATTGCACCAACGGGAATAGTCGTTTTAATCATGTTATCTGTAAAAAACTCAGCTAATAATTTATGCTTTATATCTGATTTAATGGCTACTGCAAATGCTGGGCTAGCGCCTGATGTATTATGCAGATCTAATATCGCTTCAACGGATCCTTTGTTTGGTTTGAGTTCGTTTTTATTCGTATTACAAATTAAGGACAGAATTTGTTGCGCTCGAAAAGTAACTTGTGATTTTATGTTTTGCTTGTTATCTGCAATGACGTTTGTTTTAGCCGCCAATGTGAAAAATCGATTTAAGTCATCATTTTGACTAAGGTAACGATGAGTAAAGTAGGGTTTTGTTTGTGCGGCTTCAGGATTGCAAAATATTATTCTTACGTTAGTCGCTGGCCGTTCATTGGATTTTAGCCAAAGATGACAGGCAATTAAACCTGAAGGCTCATTTCCATGAATCAGTGTGGTTATTATTCTAGTTTTATTTTGGTTAACCCCTTCAATGTCATAAACAGTTAATCCTTTTAGAGACTTTAAAAACTCAAGAGGTTTTTCTACAATGTTAATTCGATCGTTATCGTTCAAAAAAGTGATGTTGGTTGAGAGTAATGTCATTTCCAACGTGTTTCCCATTCACTAACCGGTTGTCCAGACATCTGATTTAAAAAATATTCTTCTAGCATTTCCGCACAAGCAATGTCATTTGTTTTTGTTTTTCTTATGTGTTTAAAAGTACTCTTAATCCAACTCGCGCCATTAATATTTTTAGATAATCTTCGCTGAATTATGGTTAAATATTTATCACGTTCTTGGCGATCAACTTTCAACTTTGATAAACCATCACTAGCTACTTGTAACATATCGTCTATAACGTTACGTATTGGCACTTCAACAGGTTTGTTTTGATAGTTTTGAGGCCATAAAATCGTCGCGTTTAAACCATCCTTTGCGGCACGATAGAAATTGTATTCCGCAAATCTAAATGGAATACGGGACATATATTCGTCGAGCTTTTCTTCCAATCCTACAGCCATACCAATTGAGAATGCCGCGTTGGCAGACATATCTAAAGCCGTAGGACCCGCTGGTAACGCTCTAAACTCAATGCGTAAATGTCCATTACCGTGATTGGAATATACCGCACGATTCCATGGCCAGGTGGTTCCCATATGAAGGTTTAATTCTGCCAATTCAGGAAGTCCTTTACTGCCAACCTTTTCTTCATATAACTCTGGAAATATAGGATGATACAAGTTGACGGTTTCTGAAAACAATTCCCAACCAGATTTGCGTACCCAACCATGACCAAACGTTACTCTAGCGGGTTGTCGCCAACCACTAGCATCTGGCATTCTACTATCAGTTGATTGTTTAAACAGCACCACTCTAGTTTCATCCCATAAACATTTACCTAACAACATGGGAGAATTTGCAGAAACGCCTAACGCCATCGGAAGGGTTAATTGTGCAGCATTAAACGTGTTAGCAAATTTATTCCTATCTGTCATTAAGTGAACTTGGAAAGAAGTGTTTGCACCCTCTACACAAACTTCTGAGGTCTTAAAATCAACGGATTCTTCGCCATCAATTTTAATATGGAAAGCTTCGCCTCTATGTTTTAATAGCTCCCGAGCTAATACTCTATATCGACTTAAATCGGTCATATTATCAGCACTTAAATCTTCTTGTTTCAGTGTCGGCAATATCCCAATAGCTAAAGGTTTTGTATCAAGGGTTTCTGCAACCTTCCAAAGGTAATTGAATTTAGTTAACATTTCCTTAGTGATATTACTAAAAGGTTTTCCTTCGGCTAAGGTAGGAGAAAGATTGAGTTCTAGATTAAATCGGTTTAGCTCTGATTGGAATTGATTATCTTTCAGTAAACCCAAGAGCTCTAAGCTAACAGGGCTAACTTGACTAGATTTATCCATTAAATAGAGTTCTAGTTCAGCACCAATGCTTAAAGGTTCATCACCAAAATTTGGTGATGTTATTATTGACTTTAATTGATCCGCTTGATCATGAATCCTGCGATTAAACTGTTCGTAGTCCTTAGCAGAATACTCTCTATCAGTTATCTCTCTTCCCATTTTAATCTCCTTATTTTATTATTGTATTTATTCAGCGTAATGTTCACTGTCATCTTATGCTTACACGTAGCCTTTGATCTACAATAGTTAAATATCCTGTGCGACTAATCTAAAACCGGAAGTAGGGAAGAGCGTTTAATCTAATTCTTTGCAAGCTAACAAAACTTCTTCTGCATGTCCTTTAACTTTTACTTTCCGCCATTCTTTGACTAGTTTTCCAGACTTGTCAAAAAGAAAAGTGCTACGTTCTATTCCCATATATTCCCTTCCATAAAGTTTTTTCAATTTAATAACATCAAAAGCATTACATAATTTTTCATCTGGATCGGATATGAGTTCGAAGGAAAAAGATTGTTTCGCTTTGAAATTTTCATGGCGTTTTATTGTATCTCTTGAAACGCCATAAATTTCTGTATTGGTCTTTTTGAACAACTTGTGTCGTTCGGAAAAATCCAATCCTTCTGTTGTACAACCAGGCGTACTGTCTTTAGGATAAAAGTAAACAACCGTATTGATATCGCCAAGTTTGGATAAGTTAATCGTATTATCGCCGGTCATTTCTAACTTGATATTAGGGCGTTTGTTTCCAATTTTCATTTAATAGAGATCCTTTATTTTAATTATTCTAGTAGTCGACGGGCCGTAAAGAGGCATCAATATTTTCTTTATGGCAAAAACTATTAAACTCATCCTTTAGTTTTTCGATATTAATTTTGGTAGGGATATTAATGGTTAGTTTAATCAGAACTAGTTTATCGCCAATTTGTTTAGCATCAAATGTATTACAACTTAACTCTTCAATATTAATTTCTTTTTCTGCAAAAAAAGCAGTGATACCGTTACTTAAACCGATACGATCAATCGTAGTCATTTTTACGCGGTAGGGTAAATGTTGTCCGTGATGTGTTTTTGCGGTAGTTCTCTGGATCATGGTGGTCATACCCATGGCGTGAGCTTGACTAGGTAAACTATGTTCCAATTTAGCAATGGCATTCCATTCTCCGGAAGCCATCAAAACAAGACTAAATTTGTTCCCCATAGATTTCATTTTGCTTTCAATGATATTGCATTGACACTGGGTAATCATATCAGTAATTTCTTTTACGAAACCCGGTCTATTGGGAGCTATGGCGGAAATCACTAATAGCGATGGTTCAGCGGTTTGGTTCAATTTAGCAGTTTCCTAATTGATGGCTCAAAGGTAGAGTTTAAACTATTTTACCAACACGTAAAAATTTGAGTGCATTAGTTCCACCTAGTTTACCCATATGATCGCCTTTTGTTAAGAGTACAAGATCATCACTTTTTAGATCCATTCTTTTGCACACTTCGGCAACCGCTAGTCGATTGACATCGTGTCTTGCTAAAACCGTAGGGTC
This sequence comes from Kangiella sp., assembly GCA_002733465.1. Classification (GTDB taxonomy): domain Bacteria; phylum Pseudomonadota; class Gammaproteobacteria; order Enterobacterales; family Kangiellaceae. The sequence continues at coordinate 134,038 of NVVT01000002.1, read as the reverse complement.
GAATTCAATTGCCTCTACGCCACGGTAAAGAGCCATACGTCGATAGGTAGAAGTTAGGCGGGTGAGGGCAAAGATTGGGATACCACTGCGTATCCTAGACATAATTAATGGTGTGTGACCTGATTCGGTTAAACATACAATTGCTTTTATGCCGTTGAGGTGATTAGCGGCATACATGGTTGCTAATGCAACAGCATCATCAATATTGTCCCATTGAATTTCTGCTCGATGACCGGATATTTTATTTGAGGGTTCTTTTTCTGCGCCAATACAAACTCTAGAAACGGCTTCGACTACTTTAATGGGATGAGCTCCCATAGCTGTTTCAGCAGAAAGCATCACTGCATCGGTACCATCTAAAACAGCATTAGCAACATCAAATACTTCTGCACGGGTGGGTATTGCATTGGTAATCATAGATTCCATCATTTGCGTCGCCGTAATAACAGCTCTATCTAACGCACGTGCTCTTTGAATAATACGCTTTTGCACGCCAATTAATTCGGCATCACCAATTTCAACCCCGAGATCGCCACGCGCAACCATTACTGCCGACGATGCTTTAATAATGCTATCTAAAATCTCAGGATCATTGACCGTTTCTGCTCGTTCTATTTTTGCCACAATACCAGCATTAAGACCGGCTTCTTTTGCTAATGATCTAGCTTGATTAATATCATCCGCACTACGTGGGAATGACACGGCAAGGTAGTCAACTTCCATTTCTGCTGCGGTAATAATATCCCGTTTATCTTTTTCGGTTAGTGCTGGTGCAGATAATCCGCCGCCTTTCTTATTGATCCCTTTATTATTGGATAAATCTCCACCGACGATAACGGTAGTATCAATTCGCATACCATTAATTGCAGTTATTTCAAACTCAAGACGTCCATCATCTAACAGGAGAATATCGCCAACTTCACATTCATTTGGAAGTTCTCTGTAATCAATTCCCACTTGTGTTTCATCGCCAGCATCTCGATCCAAATCAGCATCAAATGCATAGGCTTGTCCTTTTTCTACGGTCACATTTTTATTCTTGTACCGTGCAATTCTTATTTTAGGTCCTTGTAAATCACCCATGATAGCTATATTTAAGCCTAATTTTTTAGCGACTTGACGGACTATTTTGGCGCGTTTGATATGATCTTCAGGCTCACCATGGGAAAAATTCATTCTTACTACATTTGCTCCGGCTTTAAAAAGTGCTTCGAGAGATTCAGCATTATCTGTAGCGGGACCGAGTGTAGTGACTATCTTTGTGCGTCTAAGCAAGCTATAACTCCTAGAGAGGTTAAATTGATGGCAAATAATTGATATAACAGTAAATTATCGACTTTAGGAGTAGAAGTCTATAGAAAGTGAGACTTTTATTTTATAACCACTAATATAATCCTAGAATAATAGAGACTCAATTATTCATTTAGTTGTAAAAGCCCATAATAGCTCTCTAATTTAGCTTAGAAAACCATTCACAAAGAATTTTAATACCTTCTTTGATTTTATTGAATTCAAATGGAGTGGAGGAATTTGACTCTTCTAAATGATCTCGATGATCTAAATCATCCGAAAAAATTTGACTACCATCAAAATCTACAAAAGCTAAGCGTGCGGTTAGACTATCCTTTGCCATCCCAAAGGCACTTCCGGGTAAAAGTGCTACGCCTATTTCGTTCATTAACCTTTCTGTCAAATCTTCTCCCGAATAAATTTTAATATTTTCAAGCGGAGCTCTATAATGGCTAAAATCCGGGAACAAATAAAATCCACCTTGAGCGACGTGAGTGGTTATATTAATTTGGTTTAATTCCTGGGTTATGTATTGACTAATTTGATTCAATACTCTTTTTTGTCTATCAAGAAAAATCTTCGCTTCATCCATATTTCTATACGCATAGATCGCAGCAACTTGGATAGGTGTGGGAGCACAAGAGTATGTTTCTGAAGCGACACTGATTACCGCTTGCTTGAAATCTTCGCCTAGTTCTTTTGGGATATAATGAAAACCTAAACGCCAGCCACCTGCACCACACCACTTGGATAAACCTGATGAAACAATACAGCCTTCTGGATAATAATCAGATAAAGTAGGGTAGCCTTTTTTGTAGGTTAAAAGGCTATAAATTTCATCTGCGATAACAATGACTTTATGCTTTCTCATTACATAAGCTAAATCTGACAATTGATTAGCATTATAAGTTTGACCGGTAGGGTTACTTGGATAATTAAACACCAGTATTAAAGGAATATCTTTGTTTCTAGAAATACAATAGTCGTCCAATTGCTTTGCTGTTAGGCTCCACTTGTCGTCAAACGTTGTTTCTATCCAATTTACTTCATGCCCAGCCAGTTTCCCTTGAGGCTCGTAAGACACCCAACTTGGCGCTGGTAATAGTATTTCGGCTTTCTTAAAGGCAGACATAATACAAAAAAGCAGAATCTTACTGCCGCCAGCGACAATAATCTGTTCTGGTTTCCAGTCTTTATTTTCAAACGCTCTATGAAAATCACAGATTGCTTGGCGTAATTCTTGTAAACCCTGTACTGATGTATATTCCTTTCTGTTGGCTGCACGCTTTAATTGTTGAGTGATTTCTGTTGGCACGGGAAATGGGCTTTGACCAAAGCCCAATTTATAAACTTTCTGATCCTTCTCTACTCTTTCTTGAGATAATTGATTGATTAAAAGTGTTTCTGAATGTTTTCCTTTTCTTAAACTTGAAGAAATGTGATTTTGCAAAGTCATTTTGTATCTGCCAGTAGTTGAATTAACTAGTTGAATTGTCAGAATAATAACTAATAGCTAAAAGCACAAAGCAAAACACAAAATAAAAATATATTTTCATTTTGTGTTTTGCTCCGAATTACTTAATCGCGGGAGGAGAGAAACCTCAGATAAAAATGATTGTTTTTAAATAGACGATGCTAATTGAAGAAAAATAGCATTATTTTTATCGCGTTTATACTCGATATTGAAACTTGTTTTTAACATACTTAAAAGACCTTCAATATCGCCTGTTCTAAACATACCCGCGACTTGTATATTTTTTAGATTAGCATCATCGGCTAAGTGGATTGTTACATCACTATAACGGCTAATCTCGGTCATAGCTTCTTCAAGAGATTCTCCACGAAAAATTAAATTACCTTGTCGCCAAGAAAGGCTAGCAACTATTTCGATTGGTTTCACCTTCAAAACTTTGTGCTTTATTTCACCTTTTATCTCAATGTTTATTTTCTCACCTTTTGAGACTGATATTAATGTTTTAGAAATGGCAGCTTTAGAAATAACAGGTGAGGGCATAGAAATTGAAAGAGCCGCATCGTTACCATCAAATGTAGGTAGAGCCGTTGGTGGTATCTCTAAAGAAATTGCATCTTTAATAACAACTTTACCATCGGTAACAATCAGTTCTATTATTTCATTTTTAACTTCAATATTAAAAGCGGTGCCAACGGCTTGTACAATCTTATCACCTACTCTTACTTGTAAAGGTCTAGACTTATCATGCGCTACATCTATATGTATCTCACCTTGCTTCAGGTCTATAAAGCGTATTTGATGTGAAAAACTTATCTTTGCTTCTGTGTCGGTATTTAAAACTATTTTACTTCCATCGGATAAAATAAAGGTATTGCTTTCGCCAATTTTAGTTTTCAGTATTCTATTAGAATCCATTTTAACTAAATCAGGTTTGTCAGAGTCAAGATCAGCTACGTTGGAAATTTGATAAAGCCCTATGGACAATACAAAAAGAATTGATGCCGCCATTGACTTAACAAAAATTGATAGTGGTTTAGGAGAAAGTGCTTCTTGAGGGAAAATGTCAGCAAGCCGACTAAGTTCACTGGATTTATCCCACATTTTAGCGACTTCTAAAAATAATTTAAGGTTTTCTTGATCTTGAATCAACCAGTGTTGAAGAGACTTTTTCTCGCGCTTTGATAGCCGACGGTCTATTTTTGTTACCCAATCGCAGGCTTCATCCATGCGTTGGTTATTCAGTTCTCTATTTTTATGTTTAATTGCGCGACGTTCTTGCAAAGAATGAACATTAGTCATGAGATATCCCCTTTCGAACTTGATACGGGGGATGAGCTTGTAACTGACACGTTTGCATCTGAATTAAAGTTTCTCATATAAATGGTGCAACGTTTTAATCCGTTTGAGATATGTTTTTCCACGGTACTTTGACTAATTCCTAATTGATCGGCAATTTCTTTTTGGCTATTGCCATAAACCTTTTTTAATACAAAGACTTTTCGGCATTGAACCGGAAGCATTCGTACCGCATCACAAAAATGCTTAAACTCTTCATCGATGACCGTTGAATGATACATTTCATCAGTCTCTCTGTTCTCGCCATTTAACAAATCTTCTAAAATTTGTTGATTATCAACTCGAATAACTCGTTTGTTATCGGCTCTTTTAATATAGTCTAAAGCGAGGTTTCGTGCTGTTTTATACATAAACGCTTTTGGAGAGTCCATACGATCAATATTTTCTGTTTGACACAAGCGAACATAAGTTTCCTGCACGATGTCTTCAATTTCGTGTGGAGGCACCATTCTAGAAACTAAGCGAGACAAGGCTTTACTAGATGTAGTGAAAACTTTATGAAAGAACGGGTGACTACTCATAGAAAAATACAGCTTCAGCCTTTTAAAGAATGACTAGTTTATATTGCTTGTTAGGCTAAAACTAGGTCAAATTACCGGTTATAGCCTATATAACGACTCAATTAATAAAATCCGCCACTACAAAAATGACATATTTGTTTACTGTTAACAACGCTTTTGCTTTTTTTAGACCTTTCGGAGCTTGTATCTGATTGGTTTTTATAGGAAAATCGAGTACTTTGTTAAACAATGGCTCTCTTAGTTTTTGTAATTGCTAAGAGATAGTTTAAATGTTTTTGAATTATTTATGGCGGAAATTTCTTTGTTAATCGTTACTCCTATTATGCGGAATGAGAATTCATGCATAAGGTATTGAAAAATCTAATACTTTTTAGCTTTAGTTTTTGCTTTGTTTTTGGCGCGAGCCTGGTTGAAGCAAAAGGCGTTAAAGTTAATCAAAATAATAAATCAATAGATTTTGATATACCGGCACAAAGAGCCGACTTGTCTTTGATAAGCTTCGCTGAGCAGGCCAATATGACGTTGTTATTTCCTTTCGATAAATTGAAAGCGAGAAAAGCAAACAGATTAATTGGTGAACACTCAATAAAGGATGGATTGAGTATTATGTTGAAAAACACTGGTCTTGAAGTCAAATCGAGGAGAAATGGGCAAATTTCAATAACAATAAATTCGAATTTAGAGGAAGATAACATGAAGAATATGCCTAGAAAGACTTTGATAGCGACGCTATTAGCTTCATTTTTTGCTCCAACTGCTGTAATGGCTTTTGAGGCAGATGACTCAGCTGATGAGGGTACTAAAGTATTAATCATTGGCTCTAGAAGCAGAGCACCTAGAACAATTGCTGATTCACCAGTTCCAGTTGATATATTAAGTGCTGATGATCTTAGCGCAATGGGTGGAACAGCTGATATTACCGATAATTTAAAGATGATGATTCCGTCATATACAGCGACTCCTGCCACAGGTGATGGTAGTGCGTTTGTAAGAACTACTTCCTTACGTGGTACTGCACCTGATCAGACACTTGTACTAATTGACGGAAAACGTCGTCATAGAAGTGCGCTTATTCAATTATTTGCTCCAGCTGCAGGACAAGGTGCTCATGGCGCTGATGTTGGTATGATTCCAGCAATTGCTCTTAAAAGAGTTGAAGTATTACGTGATGGTGCAGCTTCGCAATATGGTTCTGATGCTATTGCTGGTGTTATTAATTTTGTTACTAAAGATGATTCCGATGGTGGAAAGGTTGAACTTCAATATGGTCAACATTACGAAGGCGAATCTAGTTTAAAATTTGGTTTTAATAAAGGAATGAAGATGGGCGAAAATGGTTTCGCTAATTTCAGTTTAGAATATGTTGATAACGAAAATCTAAATAGAAGTATTCTTCGTCCAGATGCTGCTGCATTAATTGCTGCTGGAGTTCAAGGCGTAGGGGCAGATTCTCCTTACAACGATGGACTTACACAGACATGGGGACGTCCAGAAACTAGTGGCTTACGAACATTTCTTAATCTGGGGATGGATTTAGGAGGAGGAAGCAGTTGGTATGGAAGGCTTGGTTATGGTGTCACAGACGGACGTTATCGATTCTTTTATCGTAATCCTGGACATTCTACAATTACCGCTCCTGGAACAATAACAAATGGTGATGGCGATGTAGTTCCTAATCCTACAGCTGGATTAGCTGCTCGTGGTTATACTGGATCAATACTTGATGTTGGTTTCACTCCTTATTTAGATGGTGAGCAAACCGACCTAAGTTTTGTAACGGGCTTACAAGGCGATTTTTCTGGTGGAACATATTATGACTTTAGTGTCGGTTTCGGTTCCAACGAACTAGATTACACGTTAAATAATAGTATTAACCCTGGACTAGAATTGACAAATGGTAATCCTCAATTAAATTTTGATACAGGTGGCCTTAAACAAGAAGAAATCAATTTGAATGCAGATTTCTCAACTCCGATAGGCGATAATTTCAATTTTGCTTATGGTGCAGAGTGGAGAGAAGAAACCTACACAACTATTGCTGGTGAAGCGGCTTCTTATCAAAATGCTGAWGGTTCAGAAGGTCCGGGTGTTAGTGGTATGAAAGGAATAACCGCTGCTGATGCTGGTAGTTTTTCTAGAGATAACTACGCAATATACGCCGATGTAGAACATGACGTAAGTAGTGATATATTTATGCAATATGCGTTACGTTATGAAGATTTCTCTGATTTCGGAACGACTGTAAATTGGAAAATAGCTTCTCGTTTTTCCTTGACCGAATCAACGGCATTACGTGGTGCTATTTCTACTGGCTTTCACGCACCAACGCCAGGACAAGCAAATTATAGAGCTACAATAACAACATTTGATACGACCGGAGCACAAGTTGAAGAAGGCGTAATAGCCTCAACTGACCCGGATGCTATCGCCGCTGGTGGTCAAGAGCTGAAAGAAGAGGAGTCTACAAGTTTGAGTTTTGGGATAACGTCCGATATAGGCGAATCCACAACTTTAACGGTTGATTATTATCAAATAGCGGTTGATGATAGAATATATAGATCAGGTGGGCTTATTTCTAGAGATGGTCGAGCTTTCTCATTCTATACAAACGCATTAGATGTTGAGCATTCAGGTATTGATATCGTTCTTACTACTGAATTTGAATGGTCAGATATGACATCAACGAATGTTTCTTTCGCTTATGGCTACAATAAAATTGATGTTACTGGGCAGTCTTCTGTAGAAACTACTGTTACAGACGAGTTTGGTGTTGACTCACAAGTTTTTGTTGACCCTGTTTCTCAAGGCAGTATCGATAATATCGAAAATAATTTCCCTAATCATCGTTTTGTATTAACAGCAAACACGTCATTTGGTGATGACTTGAATTTTATGGTTCGAGCTAATTACTATGGTGAGCACCATGACGAAAGAGGCTCTTTCGCTGCTGGCACTAAAGCGACAATTGATTCAGTTGTTTATTTCGATGCTGAATTGGGTTATCAAGTAACCGAAGAGTTTAATATGAAATTTGGTTTTTCTAATATATTTGACTCATACATCAACAAAATCGATGCTCCATTCAGTAATCGTTTAAGTGTTGGTCTTGAATATCCTCGTAGAAGTGCTGCAAACTACGAAGGTGGTTCTTGGTACTTGAAAGGTAGTTATGACCTTTAATTAGTATGTTGTAAAAAAACTAAAACGGTCTAACTTGTTAGGCCGTTTTTTTTGTCTATCAAAAATGGAATAAAGGCTAAAATGAGAACGCCAGAGAGTTTCGAAAAGCTTAGGGAAGTCTATTTATTGCTCAATTCTAATAAGATTGAGTTAGATATAGGTAATAAAACTAAAAGAGCTTTTTCATTGATGATTAAAATGCCTGAGATGGTGGCTGTTAACAATATTGTTGAGTTAAGTAAGCTAACCGAAATAAGTCCAGCGTCAATAACGAGATTAACTAAATCACTTGGTTTTAATAGCTTTGTTTCGTATCAAAAGATATTTAGAGAGCGTTCAAAAATTATAGATAATTATTTTAGTGAAAAGTTAGCAAAACTATCTGCTGACAAACAATTAACAGCTAAACAAATTATGCAAAAACAACTTCAATCGACCGCTGAGAATATGATTGAATGTATTAAGAGTAGTGACGAATCAACCTTTGATAATGCCGCAGACTTGCTTGCTGATGCGAAGCAAATATTCGTATTCGGACACAAACAAGCCTCAGCAATGGCAAATATAATTCGATATGGATTGTGCCTTATTCGAGGCAAAGTCAATACTTTAGGGCAGTACGAACACGGTTTAGCAATTGCTTTAGGTCAAGTTAAAGCTAATGATCTATTGGTTATCTTTAGTTCTGCACCTTACTCAAATCTAACCGTTGATGTTTGTGCAATTGCTAATAAAATAGGCTGTAGAATTCTAGCGATTACAGACTCAACTTTATCGCCATTGAATGAGCACGCGACAATATCTATTAAAATACCGACTTCTGGTCAATACTTCACCAATAGCTTATCAGCGAATTGCATTTTTATTGAAAGCTTACTTTGTATAGTTGCACGAAAAATCGGGCAATCAGCTATCAATAAATTGGAAAAACACGAAGAGCTATTAACTCAATTAAATGCTAATTCTTAGTTGCACATTAAGTCGCTCGCTAAGTATTCAATCCTGTTGTAATTTAGGCCATTAAACGCGCAGTTAAACTAGCTTCTAAACAAGCTAAAACTCTTTGATTTATAGAGACTTTTTGGGTAAACTTGCGCCAGAATTTTATCAATGCAGATTATGGCGGTGGTTAAAGCCGATTTGCGCACTCTAAAGCACTGTAAATTAAAGGGTAATTCCTTAAACACAGTGCTTTTGTTGTTTTTGGAGCTGTTGTAAAAAATGCCAATYATTACTTTACCCGATGGAAGTAAGCGAGAATTTGATGCWGAYGTTACTGTMTWTCARGTCGCTGCTGATATCGGTCCKGGGCTWGCTAAAGCTGCTCTTGCTGGTCGTGTGAACGGCGAACTAGTTGATACWAGTTAYATTATYAATKCYGATTCTGAATTGKCGTTRATYACYGARCGTGATGATGAAGGTYTAGAAGTYATYAGRCATTCCTGTGCTCATTTRTTAGCRCAAGCRRYRCAAAGTTTATTTCCAAAAGCTCARGTGACTATTGGYCCKGTKATWGAYAAYGGKTTTTTCTATGATTTYGCATTYTCAAGACCMTTTACKCCSGAYGATTTAGAAGCSATAGAAAAGAAAATGGCWGAAATWGCCAARCAAGATTTACCGGTTGAACGTTCRACYATGWCWCGTGAYGAAGCGAKYAAGTTTTTTAGCGAWATRGGCGAGTCYTATAAAGCWGAAATWATMGAAAGTATTCCAGAAGGMGARGAAYTRTCRCTTTATCGTCAAGGTGATTTTATTGAYTTATGTCGYGGTCCTCATGTACCYAGCACWGGAAAAATCAAAGCTTTTAAATTAATGAAATTAGCAGGCGCTTATTGGCGAGGAGACTCCAATAACGAAATGCTTCAGCGAATTTATGGAACCTGTTGGGCAARCAAAAAAGATTTAANGAAAKWMYYTKTTWNGATTRGAAGAAGCWGAAAAACGYGAYCAYCGMAAAATTGGWAAGCAATTAGAGTTGTTTCATTTTCAAGAAGATGCGCCRGGMATGGTTTTTTGGCATGCTAACGGATGGAGTATTTTTAAAGAACTAGAGCGTTATATTCGCATAGTGACCAATAATACTGATTATCAAGAAGTGAAAACGCCTCAAATTATGGATCGTAGTCTTTGGGAAAAATCAGGGCATTGGGATAAATACCATGATGGTATGTTCTCAACTGAATCCGAAAACCGCGTGTATGCGATTAAACCTATGAATTGTCCAGGACATATACAAATATTTAATCAAGGGCTAAAATCCTATCGTGATTTACCTTTGCGCATGGCAGAGTTCGGCTCTTGTCATCGAAACGAACCTTCGGGTTCTTTGCACGGCTTGATGCGAGTCAGAGCGTTTACTCAAGATGATGCGCATGTTTTTTGTACAGAAGAACAAGTTCAAGACGAAGTCTGCCATTTGATTGATACCATTTACAATGTTTATGCGGATTTTGGTTTTGAGAAGATTGAAATAAAACTTTCAACTCGACCTGAAAAACGAGTCGGTTCTGATGAATCTTGGGATCAAGCTGAGGAAGCGTTAAAAGCATCTTTAGAATCTAAAAATATCGAGTATGAATTATTACCAGGCGAAGGCGCTTTTTACGGGCCAAAAATCGAGTTTTCACTTAGGGATTGTTTGGATAGAGTTTGGCAGTGCGGAACTGTTCAATTAGACTTTTCTATGCCGGGAAGATTAGACGCAGAATATGTATCAGAAGATGGCTCTAAGAAAACGCCTGTGATGATTCATCGAGCGATATTGGGTTCGCTTGAACGTTTTATTGGTATTTTAATTGAAGAATATGCGGGCAAATTTCCAACGTGGTTAGCACCGACTCAAGCAGTAATTATGAATATTACCGACAAACAAGCGGAATTTGTTCAAAAAAGTGCTAAAATATTGAAATCTCAGGGCTTTAGAGTGAATTTTGACTTGAGAAACGAGAAAATCGGCTTTAAAATCCGTCAGCATACATTGCAACGGGTTCCTTATCTTCTTGTGGTAGGTGATCGAGAGGTTGAAACCGAGACTGTATCAGTCAGATCGAGAGCCGGAAAAGATTTGGGAAGTATGAGCTTGGATGAATTTCAAGTATTATTGAAAGCTGATATTAAGAATTTAGCGAGAAAAGAAGTCAATTAATTAACATATTTACAGTTTTAAATGACAGGAATAACATTAGAAAAGTTTTTACTCTTTGGCCTCTGCGGCCTCTGTGGTGAAAATCTTTTATTTTCTTAATTAAAAGAGGAATAAAAACATCAAAAGAGCAAAGCCAAAAATGGCGGTAAAGGTAAAACGTTCCACCATTAATGAAGACATAACATCACCCAAAGTTCGATTAATTGATCACGATGGTGAATCAAAAGGGATCGTTGATATAGCTGATGCACTGGTAGCTGCAAAAGCAGCTAGTATGGATTTGGTAGAAATATCGCCAAATGCTGAGCCACCCGTTTGTAAGGTGATGGATTATGGAAAGTTTGTTTTTGAAGCTAAAAAAGCAAAAGCAGCATCAAAGAAGAAACAAACCGTTGTTCATGTAAAAGAAATTAAGTTTAGACCCGGTACTGATATCGGCGATTACAATATAAAACTCCGTAAATTACGCGAGTTTTTAGAAGTTGGTGATAAAACCAAAATTACAGTACGTTTCAGAGGCCGAGAAATGGCTCATAAAGAAATTGGTACTGATTTAATGAAACGAGTGTCGAAAGATTTAGAAGAATATGGGGATGTTGAATCATTTCCTAAGCAAGAAGGTCGTCAAATGACGATGGTTGTAGCGCCAAAGAAAAAGAAATAGCTTGCACAGATATAAAGGGGGTCGGAGTCGCTCTAAAATTTAAATAGCATCCTATCGTTAAAGTATTACTTTAAGTTTAACGATTAAGCTATTAATTGAAAGCGACTCCGACCCCTGAAATGTATTTGTCTAAGTGGTTCTTATAATCATTTAGACACTTAAAACTAGTCACAAGGTTTTTGGCAACCCGAAGACTAGTTCGTGAGAGAAGTTAGATTGACTTTTATTAGTCGTTTTACTTTTCTTTTATTTAAACACTGATAGGTAGTTAACGGCATAGAAGCCTTTATCGTTTCAAGTTGCGACCTACAGCTGACAATTGGAGTAACAAGAATGCCAAAGATGAAAACTGATAGTGGCGCTGCAAAGCGTTTCAAAAGAACCGGTGGTGGTGGATTTAAACATGCTCAATCGCATCGTCGTCACATTCTGACTAAGAAGAGTACAAAGCGAAAGCGTCATTTGCGTGATATGCAAATGGTTGCAGCTTGCGATGTTCCACAGCTGGATCGCCAGCTTCCTTACTTATAAGAATGGGAGTGATATAAAATGCCTAGAGTAAAACGCGGTGTAACCGCTAGAAAAAGCCACAAGAAAGTTCTAAAAGCAGCCAAAGGTTATTATGGTGCTCGTAGTCGCGTATATCGCGTTGCAAAGCAAGCTGTAACTAAAGCTGGTCAATATGCATATCGAGATCGTCGTCAGCGTAAGCGTCAATTCAGAGCACTCTGGATCCAACGTATCAATGCTGAAGCGCGTGTAAGCGGTTTGTCATATAGTTTATTTATCAATGGTCTTAAAAAAGCATCTATCGGAATTGATCGTAAGATCCTTGCTGATATCGCTGTTTTCGACAAGCTTGCATTTGCAGCGCTTGTCGAAAAAGCAAAAGCGGCGCTCGCTTAAGATCGTATTTTATTGTTCTAACTATAACCAAAATTTATTTTGGCTTTAGTTAAAGCTTAATAAAATATTGAAAGGAGTAGGGCTTTTGCTCTACTCCTTTTTTTTATGTCCAAGGATGGACTGGCAGTTTTTTGCTCCTTGCAAAAACTGCACTTCCTACATCCATGTAGGGCGTATGTCACAAGGAGCCGGGATGGCAATGTGACGATCCAAATTTTTAGTCCCCCTTCTTTGCGAAGAGGGGCTAGGGGAGATTTAAAAGTTAATGTTAAATACAGTTGATGAATTATTAACCAGAGGCCTAACTGCGGCTGAAAACGCCAGTGATTTAAAAGCTTTAGAGTTAGTAAAAGTCGAGTTTTTGGGTAAAAAGGGGCTTTTAACTAGCCAACTTAAAGCTTTAGGGCAATTACCCTCTGAAGAGCGCCCAACTCAAGGCGCAGCCATTAATAAAGCAAAAAAAGCCATTCAATTCCAAATTGATTCAATTAAAACCAATTTTGAGAAACTAGCGATTGCTGATCAATTGGCAAACGAATCGATAGACGTTACATTGCCAGGAAGGAACAGTGAGTTGGGTGGTTTACATCCGGTCAATAGAACCTTAGAGCGAATTGTTGACTATTTCTCACAAATTGGTTTTGGTGTAGAAGAAGGCCCCGAAGTCGAAGATGATTTTCATAACTTTGAAGCGCTAAATATTCCAGGGCATCACCCTGCGAGAGCCATGCATGATACTTTTTATTTTGGTGATGGCTCATTACTAAGAACTCATACATCCCCAGTTCAAATTAGAACCATGGAAAGAGTTTCACCGCCCGTAAGAATTATTGCTCCCGGTCGAGTTTACCGTTGTGACTCAGATTTAACTCATACGCCGATGTTTCATCAGGTAGAAGGGTTATTAGTTGATAGAACTACCTCTTTTTCGGATTTGAAAGGTGTTTTAGATGAGTTCTTAAAGCACTTCTTCGAAAATGAAAAGTTAAAAGTAAGGTTTAGACCTTCTTATTTTCCATTTACAGAACCATCAGCAGAAGTCGATATTGCCTGCGTAATGTGTAAAGGAAAAGGTTGTCGTGTTTGTTCTAATACTGGTTGGTTAGAAATCTTAGGCTCAGGCATGGTTCATCCAAATGTATTGGAGTCATCAGGGATTGATAGCGAAGAGTTTACTGGTTATGCGTTTGGCATGGGCGTAGAAAGAATGACTATGTTGCGATATGGCGTAAACGATTTAAGACTGTTTTTTGAAAACGATTTGAGATTCCTTCAGCAGTTTAATTAATGCTCTGAGAAAGAAGATAAAAGATAAAAGATAAATTTTCACCACAGAGGCACAGAGAATCACAGAGGAGATAAAAAGAAAGGGTTGGTTTTTCTGTGTCCTCTGTGCCTCTGTGGTAAAAAGTCTTTTAAGTATTTAAAAAAATTGAGTAAATTTTAAATGAAAATAAGTGAAAAATGGTTAAGAACTTGGGTTAACCCGAATATTTCGACCGATGAATTGGTTGTGAAGCTCACTATGGCCGGTCTTGAGGTTGATGGTACTGAAAGTTTAGGTGCTGATTTGGCGGGCGTATTGGTTGGTGAAATTGTAGAAACATCACAGCATCCAGAAGCCGACAAACTGAAGATTTGCATGGTTGATGTTGGTCAAGATGAAAAATTGCAAATCATTTGCGGTGCGCCTAATGCGCGAGAGTCTATAAAAGTCGCAGTTGCTGTTATTGGGTGCATATTGCCAGGTGATTTTAARATCAAAAAGGCTAAATTACGAGGYGTRCMRTCCTTTGGAATGCTTTGCTCCGGAAAAGAATTAGAGTTATCCAATGAACAAGACGGCATTATTGAGCTCTCTCAAAACGCCGTTGTTGGTGAGGAATTAATCGAACATTTAGGTTTAAAAGATACCGCCATCGATATTGACTTAACACCAAATCGAGGTGATTGTTTAGGCATTAAAGGTGTAGCAACAGAAGTGGGTGTATTAACTCAATCGGTCGTTAAATCTGTCGATATTCCCGTTGTTAAAGCGAGTACCAATGAAGTCATTCAAGTTCAATTGACGGCACCTAAAGCCAATCCTCGGTTTGTATCGCGTATCATTTCCAATATTGATATTAGCGCTAAAACTCCTGAATGGATGACCGCTCGTTTGTTAGCGTCTGACATTCGCTCGATTGATCCCGTGGTTGACGTGACAAATTATGTAATGATGGAATTAGGGCATCCAATGCATGCGTTTGATAAAGCAAAGGTGTCGGGTGGTTTAACTGTTCGTTATGCTTCTGAAGGTGAAGAAATTCTTCTGTTAGACGACCAAACAATGAAATTGAAAACTAATACTTTAGTCGTTGCCGATGAAGAGAAAGCGCTTTCCATTGGTGGCATTATGGGCGGAAAACATTCGGGTGTTAGCTCAAGCACTAAAGATATTGTTTTGGAAGCCGCACACTGGGATCCGATTGAAATTGCTGGAAAAGCGAGAAGCTATGGCTTACATACGGATGCATCCCATCGTTTTGAGCGAGGCGTCGATTTTGAGGCATGTGCTCAGACTATCGAAAGAGCAACAAACCTACTGTTAGACATTGTCGGCGGTGAAGCGGGACCTCTTAATGACGTAATTGATCAAGAGCATTTCCCACAAATTAGAACCGTTAAGTTAAGACGCGCTAGAATCGAAAGGCTGTTAGGCATACAAATGCCTGATGAACAGGTCGTTGATATATTGAATCGACTTGAAATGGCTACCAAAGGTGTTGAAGATGGTTGGCTCGTGACAGTACCTTCCGCACGATTTGATATCAGCATAGAGGCAGACCTAATTGAAGAATTAGTACGAATCTATGGATATAATAATATTCCTAGTCGCAAGCCCGTTGGCGAGCTTACGATGATTAGAAAGCCTGAGAAGCGCATTGAAAAACTTAAAATTGCTAAATTATTGGCAAGCAGAGGTTTCCAAGAAGCCATTACTTATAGTTTTGTCGATAAAGAATCACAGCAAGTTATTGATCCACAAATTGAGCCTTTGCCATTACTGAATCCAATCTCCGCAGAATTAGCGGTAATGCGAAGTTCATTGTGGCCGGGACTTTTGAAGGTTGTCGCTTACAATCAGAAAAGACAGCAAGATTCAGTCAAAATTTTTGAAATGGGTTTGAAATTTGTACCAACTGAAGATGGCCTTATTCAAACACCCGTTATCGCTGGAGCAATCAGTGGAAGAAATAAATCAGAAAATTGGGAAGCAAAGAGTGATAAAGTTGATTTTTATGACCTAAAAGCTGACTTAGAAGCAATATTCAAACAGACCTCAAATTATTCGCAATCTAATTCAACCCAATTTAACTTTGTTGCATCGCAACGTGAAGGTTTACACCCCGGTCAAACCGCTGAAATATTTAGAAATGGGCAATCCTGTGGGTTTATCGGTAAATGCCATCCGGAAACACAGCAAGCTTTTGATATAGGCGAGCCTGTTTATCTGTTTGAAGTGACCTTAAAAAGTGTTTCACAGCGTAAAATACCCAAATTCAATGCTTTGTCAAAATACCCTAGTATTCGTCGAGATATCGCTATTTTGGTTAAAGAAGACGTGACTTCTACGCAAATAGTTGATTTAATTGGACAAACAGCGAAAAATTGGCTAAACAGTATAGTAATATTTGATATTTACCGCGGTAAAGGAATAGAAGASGGYTACAAAAGTGTAGCCATTGGTTTCACTCTACAGCGATCTGACMGAACTTTTAAAGAGTCTGAGATTGCAAAAACSATGGATAGAGTGATCTCCGCGATGCAACARAAACTCGGTGCAGTTTTGAGGGATTAGCTTGTGGCATTAACAAAAGCTGAAATGGCAGAAAARTTRTTTGATGACTTAGGTCTCAATAAACGTGAAGCCAARGAAATGGTAGARGGWTTTTTTGATGAAATCAGAAATTCTCTATCCAGTAACGATCAAGTCAAAATGTCTGGTTTCGGAAATTTTGACCTACGTGATAAAAAACAAAGACCGGGCAGAAATCCCAAAACAGGCGAAGAGATCCCCATTAGCGCTCGTCGTGTGGTAACCTTTCGTCCRGGTCAAAAATTAAARGCAAGAGTYGAAGCATATGCTGGAAGCAAGTAATAATAACGAGTTAGCGCCTATACCMGACAARCGTTATTTCACCATTGGTGAAGTRAGCGAGTTATGTTTGGTTAAGCCTCATGTATTACGTTATTGGGAACAAGAGTTTCCTCAATTAAGTCCTGTGAAAAGACGCGGTAATCGTCGTTATTATCAACGAGACGATGTGTTAGTCATTAGAGAAATTCGTGAACTTCTTTATGACCAAGGTTTTACCATTGGCGGAGCAAGGTTGCAGTTAGAATCCGACAATACCTCAACCGATCCTAAGGCTATTCAAGCAATCATTACTGATCTAGAAGGTGTATTGAAGATATTAGCGGCTTAATACTGTTACTTATTTAAAATCATCTATATTCTATTGCAAAGTGTTTAAATTCGCGTAGAATCTCGGCTCGCAAAATAGAAACTTTGCATGTTTCTAGGCTAATAGTTCAATTCAAAAAATCGGAATGTGGCGCAGCCTGGTAGCGCACTTGTTCGGGGTACAAGTGGTCGGAGGTTCAAATCCTCTCATTCCGACCAATTTTTTCTCTCCTTAGTTTTAAAANCTCAATATTATCAAACAGTTAGAAACCTGAAGTTTTTTAAATTCATTCAATTTGAAAATTTGGTTTATCACTGAAAAGCTGTATACTGTTTGTTGATAAAAATTATAATAACTAACGACGATGTGGGCAGATGCACATCGTGATAAACACATCCAGTTGTCGTTAATATCTTATTTATTGCTAATCAAATGGAGGTGGAAGCTTGAGAGTTTGGAAGATCCTGATTTTTTCTACTGTTGCGATGTTTTGCAACAATTTCGCTTATGCCTTAACCTCTAATACCGTCGCGGTTTTTTACCCCGATTCAGCTGAGCCTTATCGGTCCATCTATCAAGATATCATTAAGGGCGGAAGTCATGTGTCTTTGAATAAACGACCTCCAATCACCTTAAAACCTTTTCTATTAGATAAAAACTTTAAAATTGATGAGATCAGCAATCAACTAAGA
Source organism: Kangiella sp. (assembly GCA_002733465.1). Taxonomy (GTDB): domain Bacteria; phylum Pseudomonadota; class Gammaproteobacteria; order Enterobacterales; family Kangiellaceae. Next base: position 116,362 of record NVVT01000002.1, on the reverse strand, counting down.
CGTGAACACATTAACAACGTGATTGTATTGGGTCGATTAGGCTACCGTTTAGCTAAATCATTGCCTAAAGAATTTAATGTCGTCTCTGGCGCGCTTCCTATATCGCCTAACGGTGTTTCTGGCATTAGTCTTATATCTGATCCGGCTTATTTGTTTGATTATTTGTCGCAGGTGGCTCCTGACGTTAAGCATGTACATATCGCTTATAGTAAACGAAGTGACTGGATCATAAAATTAGCGATAACGGCAGCCAAAGAGCGCGGTTTAACCTTAGATTTAAAGAAAGTGCAAAATACTAAAGAAGCGATTAATTTTTATCAAAAACTATTTCGTTCGAAAATTCCAAAAACAGAAGCGATTTGGTTGCCGTTGGATAGAATTTCCTCACATGACAAAATAATCTTACCCTTTGTACTTGAAAAAGCTTGGTCACAGGATGTGGTTGTTTTTTCTAGTAAACCATCCCACGCTAAACGTGGCGTTTTGTTTTCAACCTATCCTGATAATTACACCCTGGGTGAAAACCTTTTTAATATGTTAGATGAGTTAGAAAAACACCCCGAGCAAAGACGTTTTGCTGCTTTAAGCTCTCTTAAACTAGCGGTTAATTTAAGAACGGCGACTCATTTGGGACTAAAATATAGTCGCAAACAAAAACAAGACTTTAAACTGACCTTTCCTAAATAATGTTTTCAAAAGCTTTTCCTAATTTCAGTTCTAAAGCGAGCTTTAAAGTTCAGCTTTTAAGCTTCTTCATTTTTGCCGTTGTCGCACTGTCCTTAGCTATTTCTATCATAGGCGCTTGGAGAACCAGTCAATTAGTCAGAGAATCGACTATTAGAACCGGAATTCAATTAACCGCTAACTTTTCCGAACAATCAATATTAACCCTGTTAACCGAAAGTAAAGAGAACGCGAAAGAAGCCATCGACGCCGTATTAGGCTTTAAACTGGTTTCATCCGTGGCAATATATCGAACCAACGGTGAACTACTCATTTCATCATCTAAATATGAAAACCATGACTTCCATAAAATATTTTCTGAGCAATTAAGCGATAGCCTTGCAAAGGGAATAGCCGTAGACAGCAAAACCTTATTATTTAGCGAGTCTGATCAAGCTTGGCTATTTACCTCTCCGGTCATTTTTTATGAAGAGCAAGATGATATAGATACAGTAGACTCCTTAGATGCAGAACATTTCTTTCAACTATTAGGTTATGTTGTTGTTGAATATGATAAACAAGAACTGCAGGACATTATTAAGTCAATTTTTATCAGTAACTTATTAATAGGCATTTTTATTGCGATATTTTTAACTTGGTTTGTTAATAGAGGTATTAATCGTTTAATTAGACCTTTGTTAAATTTATCTTCCACTATGCAACGAGCCACTGACGCTAAAAACTACCCTCAAGCGACGGTTAAAGGCAGTTTAGAAATCAGGCAAATGGCAAAAGTTTATAATCAAATGATGCTTTCTATTGAGTCACAAAATCATCAGTTAAAAAAGCATCGCGATACTTTGGAATCTGAAGTTGCTATGAGAACAGAAGCGTTAGTGGTCGCGAGAGATACCGCGCTCACTGCCAACCGACATAAGTCCGAGTTTTTGGCTAATATAAGCCACGAATTAAGAACTCCCTTACAAGCCATTATTGGTTATAGCGATTTAGTAAAAGAAGAGTTAGAGCTTGAATGCATGGATGTTCAGGTAGAGGACTTAAATAAGAGCATTCGTAATGCCCATACATTACTGGCATTGATTAACAATATATTAGATATAGCAAAAATTGAAGCGGGTAAAATGGATCTCTATTTAAAGCCTGTTCTTATTAAACAGCTAATAGCAGAAACCGTAGAAACTATTGGGCCATTAGCTAACGTGAATAATAATACCTTAGAAGTAATTTGTGATGAGTTAGCTAATGAGCTTATTTTAGATAGGCAAAAAATCATGCAGATCTTTCTTAACCTGCTGAGTAATGCCTGTAAATTTAGTCAGGATAATAAAATAGTATTTAAAATCCACAGTGATGATCTTTATCTCTATTTTTCAGTGATAGACTCTGGGATTGGCATAGATAAAGCGCAATTAGAGAGTATTTTTGACCAATTTACCCAAGTAGATGGAAGCCAAACAAGAAACTTTGAAGGTACCGGTTTAGGAATGGCTATTACGCAAAATTTTTGCCATTTAATGAAAGGCGAAATTAAAGTAGAAAGTGAACTTGGAAAGGGCAGTCAATTTAGTGTGAAGCTCCCTTTAAATAAAAAGTGTTAAGACTTGGTTTTTTACTAAAATAAAGAGTCATTTTATTGACTATATTCAGTAGTGAACTACAATTAAAGGATGATTGTTTGTGGTAATGGAAGACCTGATAAAAAGAAAAGGTGAGTTATGGTTTTACCTCAGCGTTTAAATAAATATCTAATGACTTTAGCATTAATTTTCGCTTTGGCTTGTGGTGCGCCAGTGGTGTTAGCGGATCAGTATGAGTATTTTGATGACTTTGGCGAGGATGAAAATGAACTGGCTGATTATTATGGTGATGAGGATTTTGTTAGTATTGCTACTGGACGAAAGCAATTAATTAGCAAAGCTCCTGCAGTAGCATCTGTAATTACTGCCCAAGATATTAAAAATATGGGAGCAAATACACTTAATGAAGTATTAGAGCGAGTTCCAAATCTTCATGTTTCTATTTCAAATCTGAGTCGTCATGATCCTGTTTTCTCGATTAGAGGCATACAAACTGGATTTAACCCCCAAATTTTAGTTTTACTTAATGGTACAGAATTTAAAAACTCTGGTTCTGGTGGTTTACCATTTATTTTTAATCTCTCTGCTCAACATATTGAGCGAGTTGAAATAATTAGAGGACCAGGTTCCGCAGTTTATGGAGCAGATGCATTTAGCGGTATTATTAATATCATTACTAAATCATCTTTCAACGATGAAATTAGTGTTGGCGGTAGAGTTGGTTCTTTTTCATCAAAATCTGCATGGTTACGTACCGCAGGTGCAAAAGGAAAATTTAAGTATTCTGTAGCGCTTGAGAAAATGAAAACTGATGGAGATAAATCCAGAGTGGTTGAATCTGATTTACAGTCTATACTAGATCAAATTTTCCTAACATCTGCCTCTAATTCTCCTGGTTACTTACCTACAAACCAAGATATCTCTAATGTTTTTGCTGATTTTGAGTATGGTAAATTCAGAATGGAGAACTGGTATTGGGACCAAAATAAAGTAGGGCTTGGTCCAGGCGGAGCGCAAGCTATAGATTATACTGGATATCAGTCTGCTACACTTTATAGAACTAAGTTTATTTATTCAGAGGATTCAACGTCTGCTTTCAATTATAAGTTTGATGTGTCTCGTCAGGTTTATGAGCAAGATACTTCATTTACTTTATTACCGGCAGGCACAATTGTTCCGATAGGTGTAGACGGCAATTTGGATTTTATATCTCCCGTTGGTTTTAGTCTTTTTACGGACGGAGTTATAGGTAATCCTGGGGGTACTCATACAGATATTAGAACCAATTTCGTTTTTAATTTTAACGAGCTAAATAGTCATAAACTCCGGTTAGGAATGGGGTGGTTAAAACAAGAAATTAGTACTAAGGAATTCAAGAATTTTGGACCTGGTGTTTTAGACGGTAATCAGCCAGTTGTAGATGGGAATTTAACAGATCTTACTAATACACCTGACATTTACCTCCCTAATGTTTCAAGAACAGTCAAGTATTTATCACTTCAAGATGAATGGATTTTAGCCAATGATTGGGCGTTAACTGCAGGTATAAGGTACGATACGTATTCAGACTTCGGAAATGCGATTAGCCCTAGATTAGCGCTAGTTTGGCAGACTTCTTATAATTTAACGACTAAATTTCTTTACGGCAGGGCGTTTCGACCACCTTCATTTATAGAGCTTCAATTGCAAAATAATCCTGTTAGTGTAGGTAATGATAAACTAATAGAGGAAGATATAGATACTTTTGAGGTTGTCTTCAATTATGCCTTTAATGAAGATACGACTTTCGATTTATCTCTTTTTAAATATGAGGCAAACAACATTATTGATGTAGTGCCTGATGTTGATTCACCAACAAGAACTTATCAAAATTCAAGAAATCAAGAAGGTTACGGCTTTGAGTATGTAGTAGATTGGAGTGCATCCAATGATCTTAATTTACACTTCAATTTTGCATATCAGTCTACAAAAGCGAAATCACAAATAATAGCTGATAGCACTTTTGAAGCTGTAGCTGATGTACCGGGAAACTCCGCCTACCTCTCAGTAGAATATACTGTGAATGACCGTTGGAAATTAACATCACAAACATACACGATCAACGATAGAAAAAGAATAGCTAGCGACTTGAGAGGTAGCATCGCAAACTATTCGAACACTAATCTCAGTGCAAAGTATGTACCTTTAAATCAAAACATCGAAACGGTAATTGCGATTAAAAATCTATTTGATAAAAAGCAAAGAGAACCTAGTGATGGTACTATTATCAATGACTATTTGTTAGAGCAACGGAGTTTTTGGTTAACGCTGATTGTGAATTTTTGAGACTTGCTGAGCGCGCAATAGAGTATATTTCGCATTTTTTATCAAATGTGCAATAACCAAATATTTATTCCATATTTTTAATTATTCAATCAAATAACTCATCAATCGGCATCGGTTTACTAATATGGTAGCCCTGCGCATAAGTCACACCAATTTCTGCCAATATATTTAAAGTTTCCTGATTTTCAACAAACTCTGCCACGGTCTTTTTATTAAGCGCTTTTGCGACTTCATAAATTGCTTTTACCAACGCACGATCAACCGAGCTATTAGCGAGATTTAAAACAAACGAACCATCAATTTTTACAGATTCCGCGGGTAATTGTTTTAAATAGTTGAAGGTTCTAAAACCCGTACCAAAGTCATCAATGGAAAAACACATTTAGTGACAGTCATATTTGATAGTCATATTATATGATTTCCATAAAGTATTGTCTCCTCTTGTATAGTGTGGATGTTTCGCAACAAGAGTTTGGTTATTTCGTGATACGCTCTAGTTATTTCGTCATAAGGTGGCGGTTAATTCGTGATAACTACGCGGGTAATTCGCAATAAAAATTGATTTTTTGATTGTAATGGATTATTGTTGTATATAAATCAACTTATTATGAACCAGCTACGATGTTTAAGCGAAAACTAAAGTTTGTAATAAAAGAGTTATTATCTGAATTCCGAATTGTTTACCTTACGGGGCCTAGGCAAGCGGGTAAAACGACTTTGGTTAGGCAAATTGCTGATCAACTGAATATGGATTATGCAACCCTTGATACGCAGGCAGTTCGCGCAGCTGCTGAAAATGATCCACATGGCTTTATTTTCTCTTTTAGCACAAATCCTTTGGTTTTAGATGAATTTCAATATATCCCTGAATTGATCCCTGCGATTAAAGCCTATTCCGACCAACTTGAATTTAATCAGAAAGGAAAATTTCTGCTGACAGGATCGGCGGATATATTTCGCTCTGCTAAAACTCAAGAAGCCTTGCCAGGTCATATGGCAAGATTAGAGCTGTATCCATTGTCGGTTTCTGAGATAACTAACCAATCGATTAATCTAGTAGATTATTTAATCAAAGGTAATTTTTCAAAAGAGCGTGAAATTAGCACGACCAAAAATGAGATTAGCCAATGGTTGTTAAATGGCGGATATCCTGAAATTCAGTCGAAAAGTGAGCGAGGAAAATTGATTTGGTTTAAATCCTATTTAGAGGGGCGTTTGCTTAAAGATTTTGAAAGTTTGTATGTGGCTAGAGGTGACTACTATTCCAAATTAAAGGCCTTAATCCCCTATCTCGCGGGGTTGTCAGGAAATTTAATTAAATACTCTAATGTTGCAAATGATTTGGAACTCAATGACAAATTAGTCAGAAGCTACATTGAAATTCTAGAACTAATGTTTATTGTAAAGCGTGTTCCTGGTTATTTGAAAAATACCGCTAAACGGGGAGCTGTCAGAATGCCAAAAATACATTTAGTCGATACCGGACTAGCGTGCCACTTGTTAGGGCTACGGACTGTGGAGCAAATACAATTTAGTCAGTATTACGGTGGACTTTTAGAAAGTTTAATCTTTATGGAATTTCAAAAACACGCTCAATGGTCTGATAATCAGTCGTCTTTTTATCATTTTAGAGACAAACATAAAAATGAAGTAGATATTGTTTTAGAGCAAACTAATGGTGATATTATTGGTATTGAGGTAAAAGCATCCGCTAGTATAAAAACTCAAGATTTTAGAGGATTAAAAAAATTAGCGGAGTTTTCTGGAAAGAAGTTTCAAAGAGGCATTCTTTTTTATTCTGGTACTGACATTTTACCTTTTCATCAAGATGGAAATGAGTTTTACGCTTTGCCGATAGGATTAATGGCTTGAACCACGCAGTTTTATCGAATGGAAAACTTAACAACCACCGTACTTCAGATGGTGGTTGTTAAGTTACACGAACTCTACTAGCTCCTAGGCAAATAACTCATCAATCGGCATAGGTTTACTAATATGATATCCCTGCGCATAGGTCACACCAATTTCCGCCAATATATCTAAAGTTTCCTGGTTTTCCACAAACTCTGCCACTGTCTTTTTATTAAGCGCTTTTGCAACTTCGTAAATCGCTTTTACTAACGCGCGATCAACCGAACTATTAGCGAGATCTAAAACAAACGAACCATCAATTTTTACTGATTCCGCGGGTAATTGTTTTAAATAATTGAAGGTACTAAAACCCGTACCAAAATCATCAATAGAAAAAGCGCAACCCAGCTCGCTAATGTTAGCAACAATCTTTTGGGTCTCGGTAATATTACTTAGACTAGCGCTTTCAGTTAATTCAAAAATGATTCGACTAGCATCAACTCGATAATGTTCTAATCTTTCAATAATGTACGGCACTAGCCGTTTATTACTAAACCCTTGTGCCGATAGATTGATGGCAATTTTCGTGAGCTTTGGATAATCCGATAAATAACTAATCGCTTTGTTGATCACCTGTTCATCTAAGGTATGCATGATCCCTTCACGTTCTAGTGCAGGAATAAACTCATTGGGCGGAATCACTCGGTTATCAGCTAGTAGCCTAACTAAGGCTTCATAATATACTATCTTACCTGTTTTGATTTCTATAATGGGTTGAAAATACAAAACTAACTTATCATTAACCACCGCTTGTTGAAGTTGTTTTGCCCATTCCATACTAGCTTGAAAATCTTTACTCTTCTCATCATTTATATCATAAACATGCGCAATGTTTCGCCCCTCTTTTTTAGCTGCATAAAGGGCTATGTCGGCTTGTTTCATATGCTCTTTGGGGATCGAACTCTCACCATTTATTTCAGATATTCCAATGGAACAACTGACTTTAAAAACTTGATCGCCTACTAAACAACGGTAATTGACTAGTGACTGACAGATGTTTCCGGCAATCATTAACGCCAAATCTCGATCAGTATTAGGCAATAGCAGAGCAAACTCATCACCGCCAATTCTGCAAAGCACATCGGAATGACGTAAACCTGTTTTAATTAACGACGCTATATTCTTAAGTACCACATCACCATGATGATGTCCGACGGTATCATTTATTATTTTAAAGTGATCGAGATCAATATACAGCAGTGTATGCGGTCCATTTCCTCGAGCAGCGGTTGCGGTAAATTGATCTAACTCGGTTTCAAAGAAATGTCGATTAAACAAACCGGTTAAAGCATCGTGCATGGCTGCGTGTTCAAGATCTTGTTGTGCCTTTTTTCGTGAGGTAATATTATCAATGGTTCCAGAAAGAGATACTTTATCTTTACCAGATGATTTTTCAAATTTTGCTTCTGCCCAAATATCTTCACCATGCTTATTTTTGATTTTGAATTCAAAAGTATGATGACTCGACTTGCCCGATAAAATAGTTTGTAAATCACTGGATAATTGAAAAGGTGAATCTACTGCTTTTTGGATAAAATCATAAAGCGAGCAATTTAAACTTTCTTTAATCGTAAAACCAGTCAGTTTTTCCCACGCTTTATTCAAAAAACAAATTTGGCCTTGACCATTTAATTCGATCACAACACTGCCTAGCTGATCGAGTAATAACTGATGAGCGTCGAGTATGGTTTTGTATTCAAGGCGACTTTTATTGAGTGATTCAACTTTTGCCGCAAACTGCGAGGTACTAATAATGTAATCCTCACGTCTTGATGCGGTACTACAAACACGCCTTAGTTGTTCCGCACGAAAAGGTTTGGTTATAAAATCAGCTGCGCCAGCAAGCATTAATTCTTCGGTTAGTTCCGCCGAGTGATTAGCGGTCATGATCACCACCGATTGAGCGGGGTTTTCGGCAATGATTTTTTTCAGTATTTCGTTACCACTAATTATAGGTAACATGACATCAAGTAAAACTAACGAGTAGGTATTTCTCTTCCACAGAGCTAAACCCATTTCGCCATCAGTGGCAGCAGTGATATCAAACTGATTACCAAGAATACGACCGACTAAATGCTGTGTATCTAGGTTATCTTCTATTACTAATAAAGAGATTTTTTCTAGCTCTGCGAAGGAAACGCTTTGCTGATCCTTTACGATATCAACCAAATTAGAGCGATCTTCATATGAAATCAGTTGATTGACGCCAAATTCTTTTGCGGTGGTATTAGCGATATGCTCACACCAAGTATTGGCTACAATGACGAAGGGAATTTCTGCGGAACACTTAAGTACTCCGGAGCGCACTAATCGAGCCAACCGCCAGCCATCAAACGTACCCATATGGATATTACTGACGACAAAACTGATTTGATTGGTTTTTAGTGATTCAACGGCTTCTTGTGCAGTACTTGCGGTAATAACATGGTAGTCAACATGGGATAACAGTAATGACTTTAAAACCGCTAATCTTTCCGCGTTGGTATTAATCAGCAACAATTGTTTTTTGGAGTTATTTTGAGTCATTTTATGGCTTAAGAATTTACTTATTTATGTTGTAGTTAACACACCAATTACGGTTATTTCAACAGGGATGATACTGGAATTTAAGCTATTAAGTATAGTCTATGTTATCACTTTTAGATGATTGCATGGGATTAACGGAATAGACGGTAAAACCATATGCAAATAACTACTAAATTAATTAGTTTTAATGCTTGTTTTAGTAAAAATAAGACCCATATTTAAGGCATTCTATTAAGTTATAAAACAAAGATTAATATTTAATTTCAAGCGGTTTTTGTATAAAATACAACTCTGCTTTTGTTCAACACCACCCAAACTTACCGGAGTAAGTAAATGAGAGAATTACTCGTAGTAGCTGACCAAGATAACGGTCGAAACCCTGCCTTTTTACATGCCTTAGAAATTGCAAAAAACACCAACGCAAAAATTGAATTTGTTGGTTTTGTACATGCGCCTGGCGTAGATAGTTCAGAAATTTTAACACAAGCTGAAAAGCGTAAAGTACACCATAAGTTTATTGATGATAAACAAGCTGAAATGGATACTTTTTTGAAAACAGTCGATACTGATGGCATTAAACTCAATGTTGATGTCGTTTGGGAGCGTAGCTTTGAACGTTGGGTAACAGCTCGATGTGAGCAAAAGTCATTTGATTTGATATTAAAAACGGGCAACCGTTCTGAATCTACAATGCACGTGCCGTCTGACTGGCAGTTAATGCGACATTGCCCTGATCCGGTGATGATTGTAGGCGGTAAGGAATGGCATGCTGGCGGTAAGGTATTAGCTGCGTTAGATTTAGGCTCTTCAAATGAAGCTTCACTTCGCTTAAATGAAGAGATATTGAAATATAGCTTTGCATTAGCTGAATCGACTAATAGTGAAATTCACGCTTGTTACTCTATTTCTTTGCCTTCATCAGTAGCAAAACTAGACTTTATTGATAGTGATGCTTATGAAAAGAAGATGAAAGAGTCAATTGACCCGATTATTTCAAAACTGATTTCTGAAAAAGGCTTAAATCGAGACCATTTGCATTTAGTGACAGGTCGTCCAGCTAAAGAGATCGTCAGAATAGCCCAAGAAATTAATGCTGACATAGTGGTTATGGGAAATAAGACGCGTCCAAGCTTACGTGGTAGACTGTTAGGCAATACTGCACAGAATGTCCTGCAGAAAGTATCGGCAGATGTAGCTATTGTAAAATAAAGAGTTATTAAATAAAAAGCGGTTAAATAAAGAAAAGCTAAAAGGGAATGTTAGTGAGCAAAGAGCCAACACAAGACAGCAAACCTATCACGTTAGACGATTTTACCGGATTGTTAATACATTCCTATAATAATCATTTGTCTAGCATGATGGGCTACGCTGAATTGGCTCTTCTTGAATGTAAAGACGAGAAAGTCGGTGAGCGTTTAAATAAATCTTTAGAATCAGGGATTACAGCGGTTCATTTTGGTAAAACAATTCTAGCTTCTATCGGTAGACTTCAAGTTAACAGAACTGAAGTTAATTTTAACGCTTGGTTTAAGTCTTTTATTGAATTGCTACAAGCAGACTTTGAAGATAACGAACTAGTTGTTGAAAACTTGGTTCCTGAAGATATTGAAATTCTTACGGATTTTTCTTGGTTTACAGAATGCTGTGTTGATCTTATTCGTTTTCTTTTGGCTTTTGATGCTAAAGCGGATTTAACTTTTAGTAGCGAAGTAGAAAGTAGTGATAATGATCATAGAGTCTTTATCTATATAAACAGTGAACAAGTTGAATTAGATGAGAATCAACAAGAATGGTTATTCACTCCTTTTTATTCTAGTCGTCTTTTACTGGGCGAAAAAGATATAGGTTTAGCTAAAGCTCATGGATTTTTCGAACAAATAGGCGGATCAATTGAGTGGGATAACGAATCAGGTTTTACTATCGAAGTCCCAGCAGTACTAGTTAGTTAAATTTTAATTAAATTCACTATTAGGTGAAGTCTTGAAGTCATTTGTCGCACTTGGTATTGAATATAATGGACAATCCTATTGCGGTTGGCAAAAGCAATCACACTCGCCTTCGGTACAAGAACCTTTAGAAAAAGCCCTATCGGCCGTATGCGCTCAAGAAATCAAAGTGTTTTGTGCTGGTAGAACTGATACCGGGGTACATGCAACCAATCAAGTTGTGCATTTCGAATTTGAAGGAACTCGCCCTAAAACAGCCTGGTTGAGAGGCGTCAATAATCATTTGCCTAACGATATTTCGGTAGTTTGGGCAAAAGAAGTCGATACTGATTTCCATGCTCGATTTTCTGCAACTTCACGCACTTATCGCTATATCATCCAAAATACTCAGAGCCCAAATGCAACCCTTAACGGACTTGTCACTTGGCACAGACCTCCGTTAAATGAAAATTTAATGAATGAAGGTGCTCAATTTTTATTAGGCAAACATGATTTTAAATCGTTTCAGGCAAGTGGTTGCCAAGCTAACACGTCAATAAGAACGGTTGAATCTATACAAGTTCTTCGAAGCGGACATTTTATTACTATGCAAATAACCGCGAATGCTTTTTTACTTCATATGGTTAGAAATGTTATTGGCTGTTTATTACAAATAGGAGAGGGCAGACAGTCGCCTGATTTTGTCGAGAAATTAATTGCATTGAAAGATAGAACCAAAGCGCCAGATACAGCAAAACCGAATGGTTTATATTTAATTGGTGTTGGATATCCAGAGGATTTTTCTTTACCTAAAAATGAGATCCTACCCTTAGGTTGGTCGAAATAACTTCGCTCAAGAAAAAAAACGAAATACTAAAGGTTTATCAATGAAACGAAATAAAAAAGAGTGGGATGAATTCCAAATTTATCTGGAGGAATTTTCTAGATTGAGTCAGCAGTTTATGGCTCGTTTAGATACCGAAAAAGTCGCAAAGATCGATGTCAGTTTACCGGAATTATTATTACCTGAACAAGGCACTGACTTTTCTAAATGCATTGAGCTTCTTGAAAAGCAGATCATACCGCAACTTTCAGCAGCTAGAGGCTCACGTTATTGGGCTTTTGTTACTGGGGGAGCTACACCGATTGCCACTATGGCAGATTGGTTAGTTTCGATATTTGATCAAAATGTACATAAGGCGGGAGATTCTGTTGCGAGTTTAGTTGAACATCAAGCGATAGACTGGATGCTAGAATTATTTGATTTACCAAGAACCTTTAATGGATTAATGACCACTGGCGGAACCGCTTGCAACTTTTTGGGCATGTGTGTCGCAAGGCAATATGCTGGTAAGTTACAGGGAATTGACGTTGCAAAAGAGGGCGTCTTTGCATTAGATGTCGAAATATTTTCTACCACCCCTCATGCAAGCACCATAAAAGCATTGGGAATGGCTGGCATTGGGCAAAAAAGCATCACAAAAATAACCTCTATTAATCATACTGAAAAAATGGATGTTGATGATCTTAAGGCTAAGATGTCCGCAAGTCATGCTAAAGCAAAAATCGTCATTGCAAGCGCGGGTACGGTAACAGCAACGGATTTTGATGAGCTAGATAAAGTTGCCGATGTTTGTAAACAGCATAAAGCATGGTTGCACGTTGATGGGGCCTTCGGTTTATTTGAACGTGTGGCTAACGGATCTAATGGTAAAACAAAGGGAATAGAAAGAGCAGATTCGATCACTGTGGATTGTCACAAATGGTTGAATGTTCCCTACGATTGTGGGACATTTTTGACAAGGCATTTAGATTTGTTAGAAGCAAGTTTTGATGTGCCCGCTCGTTATTTAGCTAACGATTCTAGCACACCTGATTTTATGTCATTAGGTGTCGAAAATTCGCGTCGATTTAGAGCATTGCCAGTTTGGATGACGCTATTAGCTTATGGTAAACAGGGGATTAAATCTTGGGTTGATAAAAACATTCAATTATCAAAAACACTAGCTGATTGGATTGAACAGTCTGAAGATTACGAGCTCAGCTATCCCTGTCAAATGAATGTTATTTTATTCAGAATAAATGCTTCAGATCTAACCAATGAAGAAGCCGATCGAAAGACGATTGAACTGATGAATAAAATAAACAAGGATGGGCGGATCTTTGTTAGCCCTGGTCAATGGCAAGGTAGAGAAGTTATCAGGCTATGTATTAGTAACTGGCAAACGGATGATTCTGATATTGAAATTGCTAAAAAATTATTGACGGAGTTGGCCGATTCTAAATCATCAAGAGTCCAAACTTAACAATAATTAAAATGACAAAATCATTCTCTATTATATCGAGTGCCTCGCTAGCTAATACAAAAAAGTCAGGTTTTTTATATGAAATATTCTTCTATCTAATTGATCGAGTCGTAGGGCTTAATCGCCTAAATCAATTTTATCTTGAAAGTGAATTGGCTGGATTAGAAAAGCAAACATTCTCAATAAAACTTTTAGAGAAACTAGGCGTTTCTATCGTGGGAGAAAATGCAATTCTCCAAAACATCCCTGAAGTTGGCGGTTGTATTCTCGTTTGTAATCACCCCTATGGAATGGTTGAGGGGGTTGTGCTTGCAAAATTAGTTAATAGTAAACGCAAAGATACTAAGATCATGGCAAATATTGGTCTAAAGATATTTAAGGAAATTGGGGATTTTTTTATCTTTGCAGATCCACTTAACCCTAAATCGCCAATTAATATCTCCGCCATTAAAAAGAGTTTTAAACATATTAAAAATGGCGGTGTTTTAGTTATATTTCCTGCAGGTCGAGTTTCCTTTTATCAAAAGGAAATAAAAGCAATTGCGGATGCTGAGTGGAATCGGATAGCTATCCAAATAGCTCAAAAAGTTAATGTGCCAATTTTACCTATTTTCATCTCTGGCTGTAACTCTTCGCTATTTCATTGGTTAGGAAGAATATACTATCGTTTTCGCTTACTAATGTTGGTGAGAGAAATGTTGAAATTGAAAGGAAAGAATATCAAATTGGACACCAACGGATTAATTGACGATAAAGCTCTCGATATTTTTGAGACAACTCAACAAAAAAATGATTTTGTAAGAGCACAATGCTATTTGAATGATGAGCGACATATGAAACGTTGGCCAGACTGTGTGGCGAATAATAATTATAAAGAGATTATTGAGCCGGTAAATCCTACAATACTCGAAAAAGAAATTGAACAATTGCCTAGCGAGCAAACTCTTTTGAGTTTTAAATCATTTACTGTCTATTTTGCATACTATGAGCAGATCCCTAATTGTGTTACTGAGATTGCACGGTTGCGTGAAGTGACCTTTAGGCAATTAAATGAGGGGAGTGGTGAGGCTTCTGATACGGATGGTTTTGATAAAACTTATACCCACTTATTTATATACGATCACAAAAACAGCGAGATCATTGGTGCATATCGAATGGGGCAAACGGATCGTCTGCTTCAAAGTGGTAAATGTTCGAATCCTGACTTGAAAAAATTGTATCTATCGCAAATGTTCGACTTCGATCATGGCTTTGTTAACTTAAAAGAACCTTGTTTAGAAATGGGGCGCTCTTTTATCATTGAAGCCCATCAAAATAGTTTTCATGGTTTATTATTGCTTTGGAAAGGCATTGGTGCGTTTGTTAGTTTACATCCGCAATATCGAATTTTGTATGGAACCGTTTCATTGAGTAAAACATACACGACTCAGTCGGTAGCATTAATCAATGAAGTGTTAGTTAAAAATAAAGAGAAAGAGCAGTCGAGTAAAAAAAATCAGCAAACCGTATTACCAAGGCATCAATTTGAGTTTCCATTGTCTCCTGAATTAATTCATTATTTTGCATCTAACTCATTAAACTTGGAACAGTTGTCCGCTTTTATTACATCGATAGAACCTGACGGAAAGGATGTACCGGTTCTTTTAAAACAATATCATAAACTTAATGCAGAATTTCACTGTATGGCGATTGATAAAAATTTTAGTGATACGCCGGGGTTATTGCTTAGTGTACATTTACCGAGTGCTCTAGATAATTTGTTGAAACTTTATTTGGGAAAGAAAAAACAAGAATATTTAGACTTTTCTGGAAAGTAGAAAGTAGAAAGTAGAAAGTAGAAGCTTAAACTGCTAATCATTAACTCGTTTAACTGTTTCCATTGTTGAACGATTATCTAGGTTATCAAAGTACTCAAATTTAATTTCATCACTAACTGATATATGGCTAATACTGACAGTTCTAGCATCGACCCTGAACATATTGACCGACATCGAATTATCTGTCTCAGTCGAAAAATGATATGCTTTCAATTGTGCACTTGATGGAAGTGAATTACTGCACATTGTATTAAATGTCTTTTGCCTAACAAGATGGACTTTCTTTATATTTATACTAGACGAAGTGACGGGTAAATCTTTAATGCCTATAGTTTGTACTTCGATATTCTTGCCATTCCAATTTAGTGCGTAGATGTTACCACTAGCTTGAGTTAACTGATTTGATAAAACTATGAGTTTAAACGGTTTGTAATTAGTCAAATGAGATTGATTTAAATGTTGAAAAATACTATCTATTTCGAGTGTTTTATTTTCTTTAGTTTGTAATTTCAGTAACGATAAAATGATGTCACCACGACTCGAAAAATTGTAATGTCTATTAAAAATAAACGGCTCATTCGACTCTAATGGATAATTATTGAGAAGAGCTAAACTCGTTCCATATTGATCGACTGCTATCCAAGTTCCATTTTTATTTGGAGTTATCTCAGCACTAACGTCAATTGGATAGATTGATTTTAATTGATGTTGATATTTTGGAGGAAGTGCTTTTGATCGTGAATGCTGTTCATCACGATTAAAGAATAATTCATAACCATTTTCGTTTAACCTATAAGTTAATGTGCACATGATAGAATTAATTAAACATAGTCGTTTTATTTAACGGTCCGCTAAACTATTTCGCAGATTCAGTTAGTTTACTGTTGGCGGATTTTAATTGCTCCCAATTATTTCTCAAAAACGTTGCTGTAGCAGGAGCAATACCAAAATTATTTGGCGCGTAATTTTGATTATCTTTTATTTGGTGTTTTACGATCTGCGAAATGATCGCATAATGATGAATCGCATGAGCGCCCGCAAATATTAACTCTCTGACCAAACTAGTTTCAATGCTAACGATTTCTTTTCTTACAATTGATACTTCAGTGGTTAGAGTGACTTTCTTAATAATATCCGAAGGATTAAGTTCGCTGATCCAATTTGATAGATGGGTTAGTTTTTTTATCGCAAGTTGAGGATCCTGCTCTACAGATGCACCTCTCGATCTGATGTTGTAGTCAATGACTCCTGAAATAAAACCTACTCGGATTGCCTCATAATGATCAATGATATGTCTAATATGAGAGCCCGCAGAACTATCAAACTTTGGAGTCATAACTTTACTGTAATCGTCACTATCGACCGATTGCAGATAAATGATGGCCTGTTCAATTATCTCGATTTGACTTTGAATCATTCTAAAATAGGTCCTTGCCTTTCTATTCAATTAATCATCTTGCCGTTACTAGTCTTGAGCGTTGTAAAGTTAAAAAGTTACAGTGTTTAACTAAAAAAGGCTAACAAACTAACTGTTAGCCTTTTAATTAGACGTCGTCTTTAACTACCAACCACATTGACGTTCTTTATTTTGCTCATCAAGCCAAACTTTAAGAGGAGCAAAGTAATCAATAATTGCAGTAGCATCCATTTCTCTTTGTCCCGTCATTGCTTCTAATGCATCCTGCCAAGGTTTGCTTGCACCCATTTCTAACATAGAAATCAGCTTAGCACCGGCTTCTTTATTGCCATAAATAGAACAACGATGTAACGGGCCTTCGTTGCCTGCAATTTTACAAAGCTCTCTATGAAATTGAAACTGTAAAATTCTAGCTAAGAAATAACGAGAGTAGGGCGTGTTACCTGGAACATGATATTTCGCACCTGGATCAAAGTCAGCTTCGCTTCTTTCTACCGGCGCTTTTATACCTTGGTACTTTTCTCTTAAATCCCACCAAGCTTTGTTATATTGATCCGTCGGAATTTCACCACTAAATACTCCCCAACGCCATTTATCAACTAACAAGCCAAAAGGCAAAAATGAAACACCAGCCATGGCTTTTTTCATTAGGAAAGGTAAATCTCCAGACGCATCAGGTTCTTTATCTATTAAGCCAATTTCTTTTAGATATTTTGGTGTAATAGACAATGCAATGGTGTCGCCAATGGCTTCATGAAAACCATCATTGGCACTGTTTCTATATAAGAAATCTTGCTTTAAATTATACGCACGTTGATAAAAATTATGACCTAACTCATGGTGAATAACTGAGAAGTCTTCACCGGTTTTATTGATACACATTTTTATTCTGTAATCGGTAGTACTTAAATCCCATGCACTTGCGTGACACTGTACATCACGATCTCTCGGTTTAGTAAAGAGAGACTTTGTCCAGAACGTATCAGGCAAAGGCTCGAAACCTAATGAAGTGAAAAAATTCTCCGCGGTTCTTACCATGGCTTTTTCATCATAGCCCTTAATTTCTAATCGTTTAGTGACATCAATCGCTGGAGTTTCTGATTTTGGAGCGACTTCTTCATAAATATTTTCCCAGCTTTGAGCCCACATGTTGCCGAGTAAGTGAGCAGGAATTGGTTGAGTCAGTGAAACAACCTCGTCACCATACTTCTCATTTAACTTAGCTCTAACGTGACATTGCAATGAATCATAAAGTGGTTTAACTTGCCCCCAAACACGATCCATATCTAACGCAAATTCGTCCGCTGGCATATCRTATTTAGAACGCCATAATGCACCTGTGTCGGCATAACCTAATTGTTTTGATCCTTCGTTAGCTATTTCTACCATGCGTTGATAGCTATCTCGCATTTGCGGGGAAATCTTACGCCAGTTAGTCCAAGCTTCTAACATTTCTTCAGGATTATCTGAATCCGCCATAGTTTTACTTAAATCACCTAAAACAAAACATTCACCTTCAGCGGTACATCCCTTTGCATAGGTTGCGTCTAAGTTTGAAGTGATTTTTGATAATTCAGCGGTTTTAGCATCGTCTGAAGGAGCCGGTAAAACTAAACCTGATTTAAGTGCATCTAACTTTCGGCGCGTGTCGTAATCAAGTTCCAAATCTTTAAACTGTTTTGTTCCTAATGCTAATGCCACGCTCTTTTTAGTCGATTCTTCACCAAATTTAGCGGCTACAGCACTAGTATCATCTGTAACAAAATTGGCTTGGATCCAATAAGCTTTACCGACTATTTCATAGTCTGCTTCCAGTGATTTTTCTGCATCTGCTACGTATTTCTTAGCATCATCGATTGTAATAACTGCGGTCTTTTCTTCTTTTACTTGTTTCTCTTCTGTTTGCTGTTGGCAACCGAGCAACAAAGCACTGATAAGCAGTGCTAGGCTAGTTTTATTCATAGGTTAAGATGTCCTTGATTGATTCTAATTAGTTTTGCAATTAGTAAGTCTATTTCTTTTTGACATTTAATTTACTGGAAAATTATATCACTTTTTCTTAGGTAGCTGTAACCCCAGCTGAACGCCTCGCCATCGAGCAAAAATCATCCCTCCACCTAAAAACATACTGGCAAAGATGACTTCTAAAATAATCGGCACTATTTCATCAATGGAAGTAACTAGAGAGGCCAAACCGTGGCAAACATAGATAACCGCAATAAAACCAGACCATGCGTGGGTGTAAGCTTTGCCTTTAATTAAACCAAACATGGGGAACATCAGCGGGATAAGCCAAAGAATTGTCATGATTTTATTAGAATATTGAGTCGAAGGATACCACCATAAATTCCAGACTGGAATGAGTATCACTAGTCCCCAATAACCAAGCAAAGTCGTTTTATGCGCCTTAAGCATGGAGTCGCTTGGTGGCTCAATGGTTATTTCTGTTTCTTCTAGTTTTGTTTCGTCTATTTCGTTGTTCATTTAAACCCTTGTATTTTAGTTCTTAGTCTATTTACAAATTCTATTGTTATTAGTTTTTTATTCGTCTATTGATTTGCGAGTTGTGTAGCAAATTTTGCAAGACGTTTACCTTGAGCCTTAGCTAAAAGCTTCTCTTCTTCAGATATCGAATGTTCATTGTTAACACCTGACCAATGACTAACACCGTAGGGAGTGCCTCCGGTTTTAGTATGAAGTAGGCTAGTTTCCGAATAGGGTAATCCACAAATGAGCATTCCATGATGTAAAAAAGGAACCATCATACTCAATAAAACCGCTTCTTGACCGCCGTGTAAACTGCTTGCAGAAGTGAAGAAGCTAACCGGTTTGTCAGTTAACTTTGAATTCATCCATAATTCACTTGTTTGGTCGATAAAATATTTTAATGGAGCTGACATATTACCAAAACGAGAAGGGCTTCCAACGATTAATCCATCGCAATTAGCCAAGTCTTGCAAACTAACATAACAATCTCCCGACTCAGGAATAATATCTTCGGTCTTTTCACAATTTGCGGAAACTCTAGGAACGGTTCTAATGACCGCTTCAGATCCATACTCTTCAACACCTCGTGCAATTAAGTGAGCAAGCTGCTTGGTTTTACCTGCGGAGGAATAATACAAGACTAAGATTGTACTCATAGTTTTGACCTGTTTATTAATCGTTAATAGTTGAGATTTAAGATTTGAGGTTACGAATTTAGATTAAAGGATCTCTAGAACGCTTTCAGGCGGTCTTCCAATTGCGGCTTTGCCGTTAGCAAGAACAATAGGGCGTTCAATGACCTTTGGATACTCAACCATCAGCTTGATTTGTTCAGCTTGATTCAAACTTAAGTTATCTAGGCCGGCTTCTTTGTATTCAGCTTCTCTTTTTCTCATCAAAGCTTGTGGTTCAATCTCAAGTAAATTTAAAACTGTGGTAAGCTCATCAACAGACGGAGGCGTTTCTAGATAATTGATTATCTCTGGCTCTATTCCTTGCTCTTGAATTAATGCTAGTGTTTGGCGAGATTTTGAACATCGTGGATTATGGTATATTTTTACTAGAGACATGGTCAATTTCCTAACTTTTTCTAAATAAGAGATGAACGACTATTTTAAGGCTTTATTGATATGGAAGAAAGGATGAATTATTGGAAAATCTTTATTAAAGATTTGTTTTCAAGATTTAAAGCTGACAAATGTAGTTCTGTAGCGGCTGAATTAACCGTTACCAGTTTGTTGGCTTTAGTTCCGCTAACCACTTTAGTTTTCGCATTGCTCGCGCTAATCCCTAATTTTGAAGACATTGCGTTAAAGCTTCAGCAGTTTGTATTCGCTTATTTTGTACCGACTTCTGGCGACTCCATTCAAAACCACTTAATCGAATTTGTTAATAAAGCCAAAAGCATGAGTGGTCTTGGTTTTTTAATGCTTTTTATTACCGCGTTAATGATGATGAGAACCATTGATCGAAGTTTTAATCATATTTGGAAGATCAAAAAGACACAAACGAAGGTAAGAACTTTTTTGGTCTATTGGGCCGTATTAACGCTTGGTCCAATTGCTTTAGGAGCGAGCATTTTTATCACTTCTTACATTAACTCTTTGCCTCTGATTAGCGAAGTAGTGTCTCAGGAAAATTTTTGGTTTAAGACTTTACTGCCGTTTTTTATGGCTAGTATTGCTTTTTCGGTCATGTATTTAGTCATACCTAACCGAAAGATTTTGATCTCCCATGCGATTTATTCAGGTTTTGTTTCAGCCTTGTTATTTGAATTGGCGAAGTCAGGTTTCGGTATTTTTATAAAATATTTTTCAACCTATGAATTAGTGTTTGGTGCCTTGGCTTCGATCCCATTGTTTTTAATATGGATTTATGTAAGTTGGAATATTGTGCTTTTTGGTGCCGAGGTTTGTTATGGATTAGCCAATAATTTATCTAATCATTCATTAAATGCTGGTAAATTTAAGGGCAAAGGAAACTCTACCAATAGTCAAATAAGACGACTAAATGCCTTAATCAAATTGGCTGAGGCACAATACAATGGGGAAAGCGTTTTCATTAATGACGCGCATATTAAAGACCAACATAAAGAAATAGAAAAAGATAATAAGAGCGAGAGTGAGACAAACGATGAAGTAATGCGCTCACCCGAAAATCTGAGTTTTAGCTACAATGATTTAGTTGATTTGGTCGAAGAAGGTATTGCGTTAGAATCTGCGGAATCTAAATTCTGCTTAACGATTCATGCCAATAGTCTGACTTATTCTTTAATTTTTAAGGATGTTTTGGAGCTTTTCCCTAGCAAAGAGATAATCGCTGAAAGTGAATTAATTGATAGAAATAAGTTAGATTTAATAGAATTAAGAGTGATGATAAAACAATTCCTCAAAAAATCTATTATCGATTCTAAGCAATCTTGAAGCTTAATGATCGCCAGGTAAACGAATTTCATTGAGTGTATCAGGATCAATATCAAAACCGTCAATTTCGGTATCAGTATCTCCACTTTCATGTGGGATAGACGTCCAAGGAATAACATCGGATACATCGTCTAATACTTCTTCTGCTAACTCATCTCTTAGCTCAAAAGTTTGATAGAAAAAGCGATCAATGCAAGAAGTTGATTCAACTCTTGCTCTCGGTCTTACTTCAACTGGATCATCATAACCTAGCATGGCGTAAACCCTGTCGCTATTATAAGAATCTTTTGCAGTAATGATTGTTGGTGCGTCACTGCCATTCAATTGTGTAGACGAAACAACTAATCCTGGTTGGCCACCTTTTTCGTTTTGACCTTGATGTAAAACCAATCGAACCGGTGTATAACGCCCATCTATGTATTCTAAACCTAACATCGTGCCGTTGTTTTTATCACCCGTGTGCCAGCGACATATTGCCAAACGCCAGTGTGGAGCGGGGTTGTCATCCATATACTCTCTAATTAAAGCAATATTTCCTAAGTCAACATAGGGCAACATAAATTGCCTTGTGCAGATACCAATTCCACCACTGCTAACATTTATGGCATCCCAAGATAATTGTTGAACATCCTTATGTTGCGTTAAGCTAACTATTTCACTGGCTGATAAAGTCGTTCCATCTTTTTGCGAAACACGCCCGAGTATTCGAATAATGTCCCGTAATCCCCAAACTACATCAATTTTTGAAACGATAGGATAGCGTCGATTGTTTCTTTCGATCCGCTCATTCCAATGCCGACTAACATGTTTCCACAAATAAGAGGCTGTTGACAGTTTAATCGATTTCTGAAAACTATTATCGGGTACTTTACCTTTTTCATCTAAGGTTTCCGAATCAAAGTTTACTTGTCTCAACAAGTCATAAGTGAGTAATAAACGAATTTTCGGGTCTTCGGGGTCATCAAGCTCTTGGGTGACGAAATTTGGTTTGTTTTCACTGCTAATATCTATAATGAAACACTCATCTTTTCTAAAATCGTCTGGATTTTCCGAAATTCTGGCTAATTTAACCCACAAATGTAAATAGTGAAATAGGTACCAATGCTCACCGCGGTCAAGATGATAAGGATCAGCAAGTGCAAGCAGRCAATTTCTAATGTAATTYTGYTCGATAAYYGGYARGCAATAGCTTTTATCGTTATYTATTTCTATTTCTGTGTAYTCWTTTTTRCCAGCATAGGCATAYAAAGAATTGATTTCTCGCCATAGGTAGATAGGRATRGGTGAATAAAKTTCGTATTGTTCAATCAGCATTAATCCTAGATAGAAWATAGAAAAAGCAATCGAACGAATTTTAATTTTATTTTTACCAAAGAACTGTCGTTTATCCTGGGCATCACTAACGATGATTTTATGCGCAAACGCCATTTCCCGAGTAAATATGTGCAGTTGGTCGATCATTCGCTGATTAGCAGATTGACTTTTTATTGATGCTTTAACATTTGGTCTAAAATAATCGTGTACGAAAGTGTAGGTTTCGTCAAAAAGCATCACCAGCTCAGAACGCTGCTTATAGGTCAACTCGGTTCGATTGAGACTTGAGATCGCTCTAGTAACTTCAGGCAGGGTCTTAGACATGTCGGCTAATGGTAATGATTTTAACCACTGAGCCAATTTGTTCGGTACGGTCTCAACCAATATATGTTGACCGTCCTGCTGTGAAGGTATTGTGAGTTTAATTCTTTCCATGTAYRTAAAAGTATAGCCCAATWAACTTATTWTAGGTTAAATATCTRRGACAAATRTTTRACRMTCCWTGTTATWTCCATTTATCAATATTTTGTCTGCTAACTAATTGATTAATAATCAACTATCCGTGATAATTCTAGTGCACTTGGTTTAAAGCCTGATATACAATTCAAATAAATAACGTAAGAGGAAACAATAAATCAATATAATGGTTAAAACTATATCACAATTAAAGGTGTTATTCCTATGCTTAGTTCTTGCACTCTTACCGTCTTGTCAGCCTAAACCAGACTTTATATATCTCTCAGGTCAACCTGGTTATTTAAATGATTTAAAAGGGCAATGGGTTATTGTTAACTTTTGGGCTGAATGGTGTTCACCTTGTCGAGAGGAAGTGAAAATTCTATCTAAAATTATTGATAAAAGACAAATTGATAACATTTCTATCATTGGGATAAGTTATGACCCATTAGATGTACCGGATTTAAAGCGAATAGTGGCAGAATGGCAATTTAGTTATCCGGTTATTTCAACTAAGCCGGTACCCATTTTACCATTTACACTTCCTAATCAATTACCGGCTTTGTATATTTTATCACCAGAACTAGAAGTAGTCGCTAAAATTTCTGGGGAACAGAATCTTGAAAGTATCAACAAACTATTGAATTCCTTACGAAATAAAAATAATTAGTGCTTAATACCCGTATAAATACCGAGTTTTGTGAGCTAGTCTAGGTTTCCTTATCATCGTGTGAGATAAGATTCTGACCTTAATTTTAACCTATTAATGGTATATCTAATTGGTTAATTAATTGAGCTGTATAGTTTCTTATATAGACTATAATTAAACTCATATTTAAGACACAGATTAAAAATCCCTTATCGGTTTGAATATCTATTTAAGTACCAAGAGAAATAAGATTATGCCTTTGCTTCAAGATAAATTTTTATTTAAACCCGCTATTTCGTTTGTATTGGCTCTTTGTTGCATCTCAATAACCACCCAATCGTTTGAAAATAGTGACGTAGAGAGTTCGAATTCAAAGATATTTGACCTATTTGATGAAAACAATGATTTAGAAGGTACTGCAAACTTAGAAACAAAAAAATTAGAAGAAGTGAAAGATTTAGACAATAGATCAAATACAAATGATTCAATTACTCAACAATCTGAAGACATAGATAACCGTTCGACGTCTGAGAAGTTAGAAGCGTTAAAACAGGATGTCATAGCGGTTAATCGCGATTTATTTATCTTAGAAGAAGATCTTCTTTTTCCAGCGTCTACACAAGTCGCGCTCTATTTTTCGGTTGATATTGGTTACTTTTTTGCTTTAGATAATTTGAAACTAAAAATCGACGATAAACAAGTCACTCACCATTTATATACCGACAAAGATGTTGATGCCTTATATAGAGGTGCAATTCAAAAAGCCTATATCGGGAATATTAATAGTGGTGAACATGAATTAGTCGCACTAATTGTCGGAACAGGTCCCCACAACAGAGCGTATCGAAAAGCCATTTCATTTACTTTCGAAAAAACAACTGGCGCTAAAGCAATAGAAATTCAACTACGAGACGACTCAGGAAAAATGCAACCAACTCTTAATGTTGTTGAATGGTAGAGTTATCGACTGTGGAAGCAATCTCTAGTAATCAGTTTTTTAAAAATATCAATAACACCTCGAAAATAAGGGGTTTTATTTACCTTGCTCTAATATTATCAATTAGTAGTTGTTCATTGTTTGGAGGCTCTGATGACGGACTACTTAAAGATCCCGAGGTTCTCACTCAAGAAGAACGAGAAAACCTAAAGAAACCAGTGCATCTTCAAGATTTAGCTTATGGCGAGATTTTATATGATTATTATCGAGGCAAAGAGCTTAATGCGCTAACCAAGATCTTAATTGCACAAAAACACGATGCGTTACCTCATCACAAAAACCGAGCCGAGCTATTATCCGGCGCAATCTACCTTAATCTTGGAATGTTGAATATGGCAAAGGCTATATTTGACAAATTACTAACCGATAAAGACCTSCAAAATGAACTTCTTGCCAGAATCAATTTYTACTTAAATAAATTGCATTATAAGCAAGGGGATTACATTCAAGCTGAACAAGGTTTGAAAAAAGTTTATAACCAACTTTCGGATCGCTACAGAGATGAAAGTTTGATTATGTTAAGTAATATAGCTCTTTCAAATAAAGATTTAGATAATGCCAAGCAGTGGTTAATCAAGATTAGTGAGGAATCAGATTTTTCAACTTACGTTCGCTTTAATTTGGGTGTTCTTTGGTTGCAACAGGGTGAATTAAATCAGTCTTTGCCTTTTTTAGAAAGAGTTTATGTCACTCTTAAGCCTACAGAGCTTCAACGTACTTTACAGGACAGAGCGAGTGTTGCGTTAGGTTTTCATTATTTAAGAAACAAACAATTCGAACAAGCTAATAGCAAATTTAAACAAGTAAGGTTAACTTCGCCATCGACAAATAAAGCGCTTTTGGGAATCGGTTGGACTTATATTGAACAGGAAGATTATGAGAAAGCGCTTAACCATTGGCTAAAATTGATTTCTAAAGATGTTAGAGATCTAGCGGTGCAAGAAGCTTTGCTAGCAATCCCATACGCCTATCAAAAACTAGATGCGATGAACGAATCCTTAGAAAAATATTTGTTAGCATCTAGCGTATTCCAAACTCAAATTGAACTGGTTGAAAAAATTGAATCTAGAGTGGCTCATGGAAATCTTGTGGAAAACTTAGTGATGAATCTTATCGCGTCTAGTAGCGGTGAAAATGAGATAGGTTCTTCAAATTTCAAAGTGACTGACGGACAAGTTAAAGACTCCAATCTTTTTGGTGATGAATATGACTATTACATCTATGAATTGTTGGCGAAAAACAGTTTTAATCAAGGTTTCAGAAACTATCAAAAACTAGGAGCTTTGGCGCAAATTTTAGATCATTGGGAAAGCCAATTACCGATGTTTTCTCAAATGGTTAGTGCTAATCAAACGAGATACCAAGAACATCTACCTCGTATTGAAAAATATTTGCTTGCGGATGCTGGTAATGGTTATAACAAGCTTTACGCGCAGGTTGAAAATGACATTGTGCAATTAAAACAGAATAAAAATATGCATTTGCTTGCAACTGATGAACAAAAAGCTATTTATAATCGGCTGGCTAGATTACAAAAACGACTAAATACGATACCWGCAAGTATGATWTCYGATGAWGTMCGMACCAAARCMAAAAGAGCRAAAGGTYTATTRATSTGGCAATTKCARGAAAATAGCCGAGCWAAAATATGGGAKCTAGAAAAGTCSCAAATAGAAATWTCACAACAAWTGAAWYTMTTRTCAMAAAGAAAARTWTCTCTAGCCAATGCTAAAGAAAAAGCTGGAACAAGATTTTTTGGCGAGGAACAAAAAATTGCTCAGGGTAAAAATACCATTTTAAGACTACGAAATAAAATTGAGCAAGAATCTAATATTCAATCAGAGAAAATAAAGCAACAAATTCTCAAAGTATTAGAAAAACGCAAAGCGACACTTGTGCATTTCCAATTACAGTCCGATTTATCGATTGCTAGGTTACATGAAAAAGCGCTCGTTATTCCTGAGGACGACTAAATGTTAATGAAACGACTTTTAGTAAGGCTATTGCCAATAAAACCATATCCAATCAAACAGTCTCTAATGAAACAAGTTTTTCCGCAATTAAATCGAATTATTTTATTGTTATTAGCATTAACAATTAGTTCCTGTGCGAATCTAAAATGGATCGATCCATTTGAAAAGATTGAACCAAGAACGCAAGAGCCAAGAATTTCCTTTGTCGATAAAGTTCTGCCTATTGTTATCAAGCCTTCAAAGTTACCTAGCGTTAATCCAGAGCTAGTGATAGAAAGCTATAAACGCTTATTGAAGAGGGGAGATGCAAAAATAAAGATGGAAGCGCTAGCGCTATTAGCGGATCTCAATATGCGCTTAGCCGAGTCTAAAATGACAATTGATGATCCTAACAAGCTCGCAAATTTAAGTAGTGCAATGAAAGATGCGAGTTTTACCGAAGCTATAAAACTATACCAAAGACTAATCAATGAATATCCATCCTATGGAAATATCTCTGCGGTAAAATATCAATTAGCTCGCGCACATTCTCTTAATCAGCAACCAGAAAAATCATTAGCATTATTAGACCAAATTGCTATCAACCCGGTAAAAGCGAGTTCGTATGTTGAAAGCCAATTTAGACGAGGTGAGTCTTACTTTGTGTATAAAGATTATGAAGTAGCAGAAAAAGCATATAGCGAAGTGGTAATGAAAGGTGAGAATACTCATTTTTACGATAAAGCATTGTACAAAAGAGGATGGAGCCGATTCAAATTAAGTCTATACGAAGACGCCTTAGCGGATTTCTTTTTGCTTTATGATCGTTTGATCAATAATCAAACAACGTTAGGCAATAGTGAAAAATATTTGTCCACAGCTTTGATGAGTGATACAAGGCGAGTGATTAGTCTAGCCTTTTACAATTTGGATGGATATCTATCTGTCAATAAACACTTTGCAAAAGTATCTTTGAAAGGTTATGAAAGTAATATCTATAAATCTTTAGCCGAACTTTATATTACTCAAGAAAGATTTAAAGATGCCGCCGATACCTATATGGGCTATATTGACTCCAGACCGCTTAGTGATATCGCGCCAAGTTTTCATTCAGAAGTTATCGAAATATATAAGAAAGGTGGCTTCCCGAGTTTAATTTTACCAGCAAAAGAAAAATTTGTGGTTAACTACGGTCGTAATAGTCAATTTTGGTTAAAGCATAAAGGTTCTGTTATTGAACAGATCAAACCATTGCTACGTTTACACCTTGACGATATTTCAATCTTCTATCATGCCCAAGCTCAAAAAAGTAAAAAGCCAAAAGACTTCTTAATTGCTGCAAAGTGGTATAAAGAAATTTTGGATACTTTTTCAGAGCCCAAACTAGATTCGCAATACCGGTTTCTGCTAGCGGAGACTCTCTTTGAGGGTAAATTATTTCTAGCTTCTGCAAAAGCCTATGATATCGTAGCTTATAAAAATATAAAATCAAAATACAGCCGAGATGCTGCCTATCGTTCATTGATATCTTACCAATCAATTATTTATCCAAAATCAGCGACGGATATAGAACGATTAACACCACTTATTTTAAGCGGTTTAAGTTTTGTAGATGCCTTCCCTTTGGATAAGCAAGCGCCGGACATACTCGCTAGGGTCGCCGAGCAACAACTAAAAATACAGGATGTTGGCGCAGCTATTTTAACCAGTAGAAAACTACTTGCTTTAAAAACGCCTATTTCTGTTAAACAAAAACAACGTGCATTAATCATTATCGCTAATGGCTTATTTGACCAAGAACAATATGCGGACGCGGAAGTAGCTATCAGTAAATTGTTACGTACTAAAAGTCTATCAAGAAAAGAACGCAAGCTTTTTCATCAGCGAAGAGCTGAAAGTATTTATAAGCAAGCAGAAAGCGCAAAGCTATTGGGTAATGCTAAATTAGCCATTTCTTTATTTCTTAAAATAAATAGTTTGGAACCAACTGCTTTGGTTAATATCAACGCGCAGTATGATGCAGCAACTTTGCTTTTAGGCCTTAAGGCCTGGGATAGAGCTGAACGGATATTGGTCAGTTTTAGAAAGAAATATAGCAAACATAAATTAGCGAAAGGTATTCCTGAGAAACTAGCCTTTATCTATCAAGAACAAAAGGATTGGAATAGAGCAGCTAAAGAATTGACCATCATGATAAATAGTCGACCGGGAACTGATTTCGCAAGAGATGGAAGTTGGAAAATAGCTGAACTCTATTTGAAAGCCAATAATAGAACTGAAGCGATAAAAGCTTTTAAACATTATGTTTGGACTTATCCCGTTCCTTATTTGTTGGCGCAAGAAGGACGTAATCATTTAATTCAACTCTATACCAAAATCGGTGATAAAAATAAAACAGTCTTTTGGAGACAAAAATTAATTCAGTTTTATCATAAGTCCAAAGAGAATAACGCTCGAACTAGCTTTTTGACGGCCGAATCAAAATTTATATTAAGCGAACCTCTTTTTGACAAATACAGTTCTATTAAATTGAAACTACCTCTTGCAAAATCGCTAAAAAAGAAAAGAAACGCAATGAAAAAATCTTTATCAGCGTTCGAGTCAATTGCGAAATATAAAGTCGCTTTATATACGTCAAAGGCTACCCATCGTATTGCGCAAATCTATCAGATATTATCCGATGATTTAATGTCTTCAACCCGTCCTAAAGGTCTAAATGAAGAAGAGCTGGAAGAATATGGATATCTATTAGAAGATCAAGCGTTACCTTTTGAAGATAAGGCAATAATTTTTTATGAAATTAATGTTAAGCGAACGCAAGACGGCCTTTATAATTCACCTATTGAAGATAGCCTAAACGCTTTAAGAAAATTAAAGCCAGCACAATATGATAAGACTGAAAAATTGGAGGCCGTGGAAGATGTTATATTTTAACAAAAATGTAGTCGTACTTAAGCGTTTGTCTTTTGTGGTATTGATTACTCTACTATCATCTTGCTCGACGATACAAAGCCCGAACAAAAATGACAGCGGTTTAACCAAAGAGGGAGCGGCTAAAGAAGACACTTCCGCTCCAAGCAAAATTGGTGTGGTAAATGGTTTGGCTAGCGAAAATTTAGAGGTGAGAAACCGACTTGACCCAATGGCAAATATTCAAATAAATGCTGAGATAAAAAAAGCTTATAAACAAACCGCTAGTTTTATTAAGCAAAAAAAATATCCGAACGCTCTCAGTCTAATGATTAAAATAAAAGGCAAATACCCGCAACTTTCTGGCCCAAACTATCAAATGGCTCGTATCTATTTATTACAAAAACAATTTGAGAAGTCGATAGAGCAAGTGGATGTGAGTATAAAAAAGAACCCAAGAAATTATTACTCTATGTCTCTTAAAGGCGTTATTCTCAAAAATCAGGGTAAGTTTAAAGAGGCCAAGTTGAATTATTTAAAAGCAATAGAAACCTTTCCCAACTATAGCAAGTCGCATCTAAATTTAGGCGTTCTTGCAGATGTCTATTTGGGAGAACTATCCTTAGCTCTAAGTGAATATAAGATCTATATGAGTCTAACCTCAAACAAGGATAAAAGAGTCGCTAATTGGGTACTAGAAGTTGAAAGACGGTTAAAGGCTTCAAAATAGGATTAAATGAATGATTATTCAAAGACAAAAACTCGTTAAGATACTATTTTTTTTCACAGTTGGATTTGTAGCGTCTAATAGCTTCTCTGCTGACGAGAGTAAGTCTAAACCAGTTGTTAAGCAAACTAAGATAGAAGAAACAGTGTTAGGTATGAATGTTTCCGGCAATAAAGAAGCGCCTAATTTACTTTATATTATTCCTTGGAAAGATAGTGCGGAACATCAAAAGCCACCGGAGATAAATAGACTAATGGACGAGGTATTTTCGACAGTCGATCCTGATGTTTATGAAAAGGAGTTAGGCTTTTATCAACAACTGACCAAAGTAAACTCTGCAAGCCAAAATAACGAATAAACATTTGTAATATATTAAGTTTTATTTCACTCTGTGAACCAGTAGAACTTTAAAATTCGAATAAACCAGCTATACTTATTTGATAACAGAAATTGATTAATGACTCATCGTAATTAATTACTACACTGTATGACTAATTAAATTGAGTTAAAACTAAGTTTTAAGCCGTTAGGAGAAAAATATGGCCGAATCATCACAGTCAATCGCAAACACTGCAATTGAACAGCCAGCGCTTGGTACCTATGACACTATCATTAGCTTCATGCAAAATGGTGGTGAATTTATGTACATCATATTGTTTGTTTTCTTTATTGGTATGGCAATCGCCATAGAAAGATTTGTTTATTTAAGCTTAATGAAGTCTAAAAACAAAGCTGCATGGAATAGACTTTTACCGGTATTAAATCAAGGCAACTTCAGGCAAGCGCTCGATATGGCTACCAATTCTAATTCTGCTATTGGACGAATCTTAGCGTATGGTTTATCTAAAGTTGGACAAGGACGGCGTCATGACGATCTAGAGATGGCGATGGAAGAGGGAATGATGGAAGTTCTCCCTAGATTGGAAAAGAGAACACCCTATTTAGCAACTTTTGCAAACATAGCCACGTTACTGGGATTGCTTGGTACAATTATGGGTTTGATTAAAGCATTTACAGCGGTAGCTAATGTTGACCCTGCAGAAAAAGCGAATTTACTTTCTGCTAGTATATCAGTTGCTATGAACACAACAGCATTTGGCCTAATGGCTGCAATACCTCTATTGTTGTTGTATACATTTTTGCAAACCAAAACCACCGAAATAGTAGACAGTATTGAAATGGCATCAGTTAAATTTGTCAATTTAATAAGAGCGGCTCGCCCACAAGAGAAAGCTAAAACAGCTCCTAGGCGTCCTGCTAGTTAATGATTTTTTGAGAATTGATGGTATTAATAAATCAATCAATAACTGATAATTAATTTAAAAAATTAGAAATGTAATTTTATGTTTAATAGACGATCTAAAAAAATGAAAGAGATGAATGCCGAATTGAATATCACGGCATTTATGAACTTAATGGTTGTTTTAGTTCCTTTCCTTTTGATGACCGCTGTATTCTCTCAGGTTTCTATTTTGAACCTTAATCTACCCGCAGGTGCGTCAGAAATAGTTGAAACAGAAGAGAAACCGCCTAAAGCTCTAGAAGTAATTATTCGTAAAAGCCGTTTGGATGTATTAGAAAGAAATTCAGGTCTTTTAAAAAGCATTCCAAATCTTGAAGATCAATATAATTTTGTGGAACTCAACCAATTTCTTCAACAAGTGAAAGCTCATCCAGAATTTAATACAGACACCGGAATTACTTTATTAATGGAAATGGATACTACTTACGATGCTCTAATTCAAACGATGGATGCCGTACGTCTTGTTGAATTAGACAAAAAAGATCAAGATGATGAAGGTAATACGATTCATGGCGAGCTTTTCCCCAATATATCAATGGGTGATGCTCCACCTGATACGTCGAATTCAAAAGCGATAAAGTCGGGAGCTAAAAAATGAAAAAATCTTATCGCGTAGTAAGAATGGAACGACACCATAAAAGACAAAGTGGAAGTAATTTAAATTTAGTTTCGTTAATGGATATTTTCACAATTTTGGTGTTCTTTCTTTTAGTTAATTCCTCTTCAGTTCAACAGTTACCCAGTAGTAAAGATCTAAAACTACCTACTTCAACTGCACAACAATTACCGGAAGAAACGGTGGTTTTATTAGTCAACAAAAATCAGATATTGGTGCAAGGGCGCTTTATCGTGAACGTTTCTCAAGTTCTTGAGAGTAAAGAGCCTTTAATTAAAGAATTGTTAGAAGAAATGAAGATACAAGCGGCATCAAGTTTAGTCGAAAACGCAGAAGAGGAGGGGTTTGACGTGACCATTATGGGTGACAAAAACATTCCTTATAAACTATTGAGAAAGATACTTGCAACGCTAAGCGCCGCTAACTATACAAATATTTCGATGGCCGTTATGAAACGTAATGATTCGCCCAAAAGTGGTAAGGAGTAGGAAGAGTCATGGCATATAATCCATCAATGTCTTTTGACCCTGTTTTACCATGGGAAAACAACGCCGAAGAAACTAATCGTTTTCTAAAATTAATCGTTTCTGCAATTGTTATTTCTCTTTTAATTAGTAGCATCGTTCCATTTTTGACCGTTGCTAAACTAGACAGAACAAAAACAACGACAATACCTCCACGTTTAGTCAAAATGATTTTAGAGCAAAAGAAGGTTGTTGAACCGCCACCACCTCCGCCTCCTGAACCTATAGAAGAAAAGAAAGAAGAAGAAAAGAAGAAACCTGAAGAAAAAAAGGAAGAACCAAAACCGGTCGAAGTTAAAACAGCAAAAGAAGTAGCAAAAAAACATATCGCAGTTTTTGATGCTTTGGCGGACTTAAGAGATTTAGCAGACATAGAAGATTTAAAAACCAATCAATCCTTGTCGAATGATACAGGCCAGGCTGCAAAAGTTACGCGATCGATCATAACTAATAATAATGCGAAACAGGGCAGTGGCGGAATTAGAGTGGCAACAGCAAGTCGCTCAAGTGGAGTTGGTGCACTTAAAGGACAAAACGTCACCAAAGTAACCAGCAACATTGGTGATGCTGTTGCTAATACAAAAAGAAAAACTAGAAGTGGTAATCAAAAACGAAGCGAA
Source organism: Kangiella sp. (assembly GCA_002733465.1). Taxonomy (GTDB): domain Bacteria; phylum Pseudomonadota; class Gammaproteobacteria; order Enterobacterales; family Kangiellaceae. Next base: position 82,896 of record NVVT01000002.1, on the reverse strand, counting down.
GAAAATATACAGTTGGCTTTTGACAAAAATAAGTCAGCCATTTTTGCTTTATATCATAGAGCCTTAAGAAAAAATCCAAGCTTGCAGGGGCAGGTAGTTTTTAGACTAACAATATCTGCCAGTGGAAGAGTAACGGCGTGTAGCATTGACTCAAGCGAAATTGATGATCCAAAATTGTTAAAAAGATTGATTTCTAAAATAAAACGAATTAATTTTGGTGCACAAAGCGTTGTAGCATGGAACGATACCTACCAAATTAACTTCCTTCCAAGCTAGTAAAGCAAACACGTAACAGAAAATCGTTTGATAATGTATCTCTTTTCTTTGAAAGCCAAACTAGCATTAATCATTTTATCTTTATTTATTTCTTTTGATGTTGATTGCAAATGGATTAGCCACTCCTTTGAAGTAATGGGAACTCAATCAACTATCGAGTTTGAAGTTCCCAGTGAAAAAATAGCACCTAAAACCCTACAGCTAGTTATAGATGAAATGCATCGTATTGATGCTTTAATGAGCCCCTTTAAGCCAACCAGTGAATTATCTAAAATCAATCGTCTGGCATCGACGACTCCCATTCACATTAGTAAAGAGTTATATGATTTACTGGTTAAATCTGCAGATTTTTCAAAATTGACCGAAGGCGCTTTTGATATCAGTTTTTCTAGTGTTGGATACTTATATGACTATAGAAATTCAGTGAAACCAACCCAAAAACAAATAGAAAATCTCAAGAAAAATATTAATTATCGATCAATTCGATTGAACAAAAAAAATCAAACAGTTAAATTTTTACAACCTTTAGTTAAAATCGATCTTGGTGGTATTGCAAAAGGTTATGCAGTTGATCAATGTATTCAAATATTAAAGGATAATGGCGTCGTTAATGCATATGTTAGTGCGGGTGGAGATAGTCGAATTATTGGTAAAAAAGACAATCGGTTATGGTATATCGGGATAAAACATCCTCGCGACAAAAAACGGTTATTAGTTAATTTGCCTTTAGAAGAGGTTTCAATTTCAACATCGGGTGATTATGAACGTTTTTTTGAAAAAGATGGCGTTAGATACCATCATATTATTGACCCAAAGACCGGCGATTCAGCTAGGGGATTACAAAGCGTTACCATACTTGCGCCGAGTTCAACGACAGCCGATGCACTTTCAACCAGTGTTTTTGTATTGGGACTCAATAAAGGCTTAAAATTAGTTAATGGCCTTGCCGATACATCCGCTATTTTGGTTGACTCTCAAGGTCGATTACATTATTCAGATGATATCGCTAGATTAGAGTAGCAATCTATAGGTTGTAATAGCAACTCAGCGCCTAATCGATTAAGTTGGCATCAATAATGGCACCTTGATTATGCGTTTGTTAGTCGTTAATGATATAATCTAACCAGATCAAATGAGCATTTGATTGCTAGTTTTAGCCATTTTTTAACTCAATATGAAGCCCACTGAAATATTCATGCATTTACCTTTATTTTATACTTCTCGTTTTTATTTAGCGCTAATGGTACTGTTAATGGTATCGAGTACCGCAAAAGCGATAGAAATCTCTAATATTTATCAAGTGGAAATTCTAGTGAAAGAGCAAAGTGATAACGCTCGTTGGAAAGCAAGTTTAGAGGGGTTAAAACTTGTTCTAGTAAGGCGAAGTGGCAGTCAAAAGATTTTGATCTCTAAAGAAACCAGCAATGCCTACAAAAAAGTTACTAGCTATCTACAAAAATTCGAATACTCTCGCGTAACTGAAGTAACCGACGATTACAAATATACTATTTCGCTTTATTTTGAACCTCGATTAATTGATGATTTAATTAAACAAGCCAATCAACCTCTTTGGGACAATAATCGCCCTGTCAGCATTTTGTGGTTAGCACATGAAGAAATTGGTCAAGATTCTTCTCTTATTCGCCGCATAATTACAGAAAATGAGGGTGAAATTATAATTAATGATCTAATCACAAAAAACTCAAATCGAAGAGGCGTACCGGTTATTCTTCCTTTAATGGATTTGGAGGATAGCTTGTTGGTTTCTCAGAGCGATGTCTGGGGAAGGTTTCCCGAAGCAATTATTGAAGCAAGTAATCGTTACTCGGTTGACTCAATTGTTATTGGTAAAATATATCAACGAAACGAATTATGGTTTGGACAATTTACTTATTTTAATCAAACTAAAAATATTAGCTTCGAGTTTCAGTCGGATAATGTCGAGGTAATATATAAACAAATGTTTGATGATTTAGCTGAAATTTTGTGTGAGCAATATTGTGTGACTCAAACAGTGAACGCAGGACATGAACTCCTACTAGAAGTTGCGAATATAACTAATTTTGAAACCTTTCAAAAGATTAAAAATTACTTATTTGATTTGTCAGCCGTTCGCCAGGTTGACGTGGTTAACATTCATCAAGATAAAGTACTCTTACGCTTGTCATTATTGTCGAATGAAAAAGCCGTTATCGAAAGCCTTCGCTTGAACCGACGTTTAAAGTTTATTGAAAAACCAACTAAAAACCCTGTCGATTCAATGACTACACAAGATCACACTCTACCTTTAGATGGCGAATTTATTGTCGGCGAACCGATTGATGGAAACGAGCAAATACCCCCCCNCCTTTATCAAGAACCAAGAATTAAGAAATTAGTGAATGATAAGGATTCGGATAATATTGTAAAAGTCAAAACAATCTATTACAGATGGGTTAACTAGAGTGAAGTTAACGAGACGCTCTATTCCTAATATCATCACTAGCATACGGCTATTTTTACTTATACCACTATCATTCTATCTTTCAAAAGAAGATTATACTACAGCCCTTTACATATTTTTTATCGCGGGTTTTTCAGATGCCTTAGATGGTTATCTAGCAAAAAAATATAATTGGACCAGCCATTTTGGAAGTGTGTTAGATCCTTTAGCGGATAAAGCATTACTTGTTATATCAATGGCTATACTCACGTTAAATTCAAAAATAGATTTTCTATTATTTTCGTTAGTTGTAATACGAGATGTATATATTGTATTTGGTGCGTATTTATATCATCGGAAATTTGGTAAATACCAAATGAAACCCAGTATATATTCAAAATTAAATACTTTTTTTCAAATATCAATGGTAACGTTACTCTTACTGTCTTTAGGTTATCAAAATTTGTCCACCAGTATATTTATCACCTTCAATTGGATTATTTATTTGACGCTTTTCATTAGTACACTTCACTATACTATAATTTGGGGAGGTCGTTACTTCAGCAAAAACTCCCCTAGTGAATTACGTCAACATTCTGATAAATGAATACGTTCTAATTTTTCAATTGATTGAATTTAAAAGTCTATGTTTCAATTACCTTTAAAAATAAGCCTTGATTCGTCTGCGACGCTAAAAAGTTTTTTTGTTGGTTCAAATACTGAATTAATTGAGAAGCTGAGAGCTTACACAGAAGATAGTTCTTTTTTAGTAGAGACTAAAGAAGTAGATGAGGTGGATACTAAACTCTCTGACTCCAGTTTTATATCGTTAGATACAACTAATATGCTTTTTATTTGGGGTAATCATAGTTCGGGAAAAACACATTTAGCACAAGCGATTTGCCGAATCTTTGATCACTCAACTAATAAAACCTGTGTTTACCTGCCTCTCAACAACGAGCAAATTTCGCATCACATACTAGACGGTCTAGCGGATATTGATTTAGTTTGTATTGACTCGTTAGAATATGTGCGAGGGAATGACGAATGGCAAGTCGCACTATTCAATCTCTATAATGAGCTAAAAGATTCTGACAAAAAATTAGTGATTTTTTCGAGAGAAACGCCACTACAGATGCAGTTAGAATTGGCAGATTTAACATCGCGTTTATCTTCGATGTCTATCTATAAACTAAATGAAATAGATGATGAACATCTAGTTGAATTTATTCAAACAATTGGGAAAAATGCCGGCGTAGAAATCAACATTGAAGTCGCTAACTTTATTTTAAATAGGAGCGACCGCAGTATTATCAATCTAAAAACAATAATTACCAAGCTAGATGAGCAGTCTCTTGCTCATCATCGTAAAGTCACTATCCCATTTGTGAAAGAAATATTGAAAATTTAGTCTAAAATAAATTCTTCGCAATCTAATACGCTAGCACTCGATAATATACATTCCCTATGAGTTTGAGTGCGGGGCAATATTCTTTCAATGAAAAAATCTAACACTTGAAATTTCGACTTAATAAAACTTGAAGACTGACTTGATGAATGCGCGACCGTTGCCATTTGCAAAAGCATGCTGGCTAAAGAAATATAACCTGAGTACATAATAAAATCGAAAGCAGCTGCGCCAATCTCATCTGGATTTTTTTGTCCCTTGGTTGCGACGGATTGAGTTAACATTAACCATTCAATATTAATCTCTTTAATTTTTGTTGCTGCTTTACTAAGTACCTTTGAAAAATAGCTAGAAGAATCGATGTCCAGAGTCAAAGCTGTTTCGCAATGCAAATTGATATCTGAGATCCAAGATTGCAACGATTTCCCTTGATCTCGCATGATTTTTCGACCTAATAAATCAAGTGCTTGGATCCCATTAGTTCCTTCGTAGATCATTGTGATTCGAGCATCTCTCACTTGTTGCTCAAGTTCCCACTCTTTTATAAAACCATGCCCACCAAGTACTTGAACCGCGTGATTTGCCGATTCAAAACCTAGTTCAGACATTAGCGCTTTACAGATTGGCGTTAGCAATCCAAGTCGTTCTTCTATTTCCCCATTTTCATCAGCGCTTGCTTTCACTTGATCTAGCAATGTTGAAACATAAAAAGCTAAGCCTCTACAACCTTCAATAATGGCCTTTTGGCTCATAAGCATTCTTTTTACATCGGGATGTACAATTATAGGATCGGCTACTTTTTCAGGAAATTTCGGTCCAGAGAGGGAACGCATCTGTAATCGATCTTTTGCATATTCTAATGAAGCAGAGCGAGATAGATCGGCTATTGCATATCCTTGAGTTCCTGTAGCCAATCTAGCCGCATTCATCATTGTGAACATGTAACCTAAGCCTTTATTTTCTTCACCCACCAAATAACCGATCGAATCATCAAAATTCATCACACAAGTTACAGACGCCTTAATTCCCATTTTGTGCTCGATTGAACCACAAGTAACATTATTATCCGTTGAAAGGCCATTTCCTTCGCTCGCACTATTATCATCTTTTATTTTAGGAACTATAAATAATGAAATGCCACGTGTTCCTTCAGGTGCATCGGGAAGTCGCGCTAACACTAGATGAATGATATTGTCCGACATATCATGCTCTCCAGCGGAAATAAAAATCTTTGTTCCGGAGATAGAGTATTGTCCATCATCAGTTGGTTTCGCTGATGTTTTTAGTAGACCTAAGTCTGAACCACAGTGTGCTTCGGTTAAACACATGGTTCCAGTCCAACGTCCTTGGATTAAATTAGGTAAATATCTGTCTTTTAGCTGATTACTTCCATGAGCAGACAATGCAGAAATGACTCCATGAGTTAAACCTGCATACATACTCCAWGAWGTATTRGMCGAAGCGTTCATTTCAGCAACRCAAATAGCRACACTGGCTGGTAATCCTTGACCWCCATAYTCAGTTGAAAAWCCAAGCGAAGCCCAACCGTCRTCRCAAAACTGTTTATAAACCTCTGCAAAGCCHTTAGGYGTTGTMACWTTACCATCATTCCAAGTACACTCMGCRGTATCTCCWGGATGATTTAATGGAGAAAGCTGTGTTTCBGCRAATTTTGCKGATTCATCGATTATCGCGTTRATTAATTCTGGGTCRCTAGCRTCATCAAARCCTAATTTAGAATACARGTCAGTMACTTTTAACCAGTCGTGTAATATGAAYTTCATGTCTTCGACAGGYGCTTTATATTGAGGCATAATCTAATTTCCGTAATACANTTTTAGTGTTTTTAAAGTNVRTWAARRTAATGAAAVTAGTCGTTATTTTTGAACTTTAATTDTTAATGATAGCAATTTATCTGGTCTGAGTAGTAAGGTCAAGCTAAAAAGCGAACATTTGTTCGCTTTTTTTTGAATCGATATTGAAGAACAAAAATATGTCTAATAAACAATTAAATCCGCTAGCTTTTGGCGGCATTTCACGTCTGTATGGTAGTAATACAAAGGATCTGCTGACTAATATGCATGTGACCGTCATTGGTATAGGCGGGGTGGGAAGTTGGGCTTCGGAAGCATTAGTTCGTTCATCCGTTGAGCATTTGAGCTTAATTGACCTCGATGATATTTGTATTACCAACACTAATCGACAGATCCACACAACCAGTCATTCTATAGGTCAATTGAAAGTAGAGTCTATGAAAGAACGGTTAATTAGCATTAATCCAAACTGTAAAATCGAAACTCGTTTAGATTTTATTAATAAAGAAAACCTAACTGAGTTAATTTCAAAAGATACAGATTATGTGATTGACGCTATTGACGATGCGCGGGTTAAAGCATCGTTAGTCGCCTATTGTAAACGAAACAAAATTAATATTATTACCACTGGAGGGGCTGGCGGACAAATTGATCCGTTGAAAATAACCGTTTCCGATTTAAATAAGAGCTGGCAAGACCCTCTTTCTGCAAAAGTGCGCAATGAATTACGTCGTAATCATGGATTTAGCCGTAATCCAAAAAGAGTTTATGGGGTTGAATGTGTTTTTTCGACTGAGCAAGTGCGTTATCCAACTAGTGACGGTAAAGTCAGTTATGCGAAACAAACCAATTCAAACTCTAAAAAACTTGATTGTTCGCAAGGCTTAGGTGCGTCAGTGATGGTCACTTCTACGTTTGGCATGGTGACGGCTTCAAGGGTGATTAATAGACTATTAGCGGAATTTAAACCCGTTTAAATATGATATTGACACTCAGCACTTTGATTAATACTAGGTATAAACCCATATAAGAGTCTAAAATTAGTTAAAACGAATATCTAGTGTTTTCTTTGGCTCATTGTTGGAATATCACCATGCATATTAACATGGCGTATATAAAGTATTAGTTCATTTTCGGCATCATGCTGAGAAATAAAAGGCCCAGCCTCTTCGTTTTCTCTCGTCATAAACCACCAGCCTTCACCGGTATGGTAATAACGTTCACTTCTGAACCAAGGTCGAGCAGCTTCTCCGGAACGAGTGCGCATATATATTCTCCTTTGCGAGCTAAATCTTTAATTAATCACGACTGGTTCACACATATTAAAGTAATTCTAGTAAATATTCACTATTTATTGAAATAATTAGAAAAGAGAAATAAATGGTAAACTTAATAAACTGTTTTGAACATCGACCTTGATTTGCTACTATTACCGAGTTCTAGCTTTTGGAAATGCTGAGAGAGCTCGATGAGAAGATATGCTACTAACGTCTACAATAATAAAAAAGGGAAATAGCCTCTGTGAGTGCAATTGAAATTCCAGGTTATGAGATAATAAGAACACTCGGTGTTGGCGGGCAAGCGACTGTATATCTTGCTATCCAAAAGGGCTTCGACAGAGAAGTTGCATTAAAAATCATGTCCCCAGCACTAGCTGCTGATCCAACTTTTGGCGAGCGTTTTATTCGTGAAGCCAAAATCGTTGCTAAACTAGCCCATTCAAGAATTGTTACTGTATATGATGTAGGTGAAAGTGGAAATTTTTATTATCTCGCTATGGAATATATGCGTGGTAAAGAGTTAAAAGCCAGAATTTCAGGAGGTTTAAAGACTAAAGAAGCGTTAACAATAATTGCAAAATTAGCTAAAGCATTGCATTTTGCTCACAGCAAAGGTTATATTCATCGTGATGTTAAGTCTGAAAACATCCTCTTTGATGATGACGATCAGCCAATATTAACTGATTTTGGAATCGCTAAAGCGTCTAATTCATCAACTCAAATGACTCAAACAGGTAAGTTAATTGGTACTCCTGAATATATGAGTCCAGAACAGTGCCGTGGCAAAAAATTAGACGGTCGCTCTGACCTTTATAGCCTAGGTATCATATTATTTGAAATGATGACCGGTAGCGTTCCTTTTACTGGCGAAGATTCAGTTAGTATTTGTATTAAGCACGTTACTAAACCGGTTCCACAATTACCCGCACGACTTAATCATTTACAATGGATCATCAATTCACTACTCGATAAAAATCCTAATGCCAGATTTCAAACGGGAGATGAACTAGCTGACGCGCTAAAAGAATTTATCATCACCGGTAATAAAACAGGTACTACCGGAAGCGTTTCAAGAGTTTCCGATGGTATCGCAAAGACAGTCCTCTCACGCGTTGTCGATCAGCCTTTGCGAAGGGATGATTTTGACGATGAAGATTATGAATTAAGCGATGAGTTTAACGTTGATCAAAGGATCAGTGTGGCTCCAGAGGGTAAAAGTAAAGTCGCATTGATAACCACTCTAGTTATTTTAATTTCTGCAGGCGTTGCTGGCTTTGTATACCAAGACAAATGGCTACCAAAGTTTCAAGAAATAGCAGGTTTGACTACAACTGAAAACACTCAAACTCAAAACAGTCGGACTCAAAACACTAATCAAAAACAGCCTGTTGAAAATAAAAAAAATCTTAATGACAAATCAAATACGAAGCTTAAACAACCAATAAAAAAAGCAAGAGAAGAAACCGTTACCACCCAACAAGACGAACAAATTCCAACCGATCGTGTGTCACAATTAATTCAGAGAGCCGATACTTTAGCGCAATATACACCCCATGAATTAAAAGATATTGAACAGGCGTTAGATAATTTAACCACGGCAAAATCTTTAGAACCTCTAAACCAAAATGTCACAATAACCCGCGGTAAAATTATTGAAATTGCACTTATTGAAGCTGTGGATACCGCGCATGCGTCAAAGTTTAACGCTGCTAATGATTGGGTTAAATTAGTTGAGATTGCTGATCGCGATAATCCTAAGTTGCAAGCAACAAAAGCAGAAGTCATTGCTATAAAACTAAAATATGATACTGATTTAGCAAAAAGAGAAGAAGATTCTCGAAATCTAACTATGTATTTAGATAAGGGCTTGGACACTTTTAATAAAGGCCGCTTAGGCGCTCCAGAAAATAACAATTCAATTTATTATTACAAATTGGCTTTAAAAATAGAGCCTGACAATGAGCGAGCATTAAATGGCTTGCGTTCTGTGACAAAAAAATATTTAGTTCTTCTTAAAAAAGCAATAAAGGATAAGGAATTTAGTAAAGCAAGGCGCTATGTTGCTAGCCTTAAAACGATCCCTGAAGCCGCTAATGAAGATATAAATTTACCAATTTTAGATAGTCGTGTGACCAAGGCAAAAAATATATTTACTTCTAGAATAAAAGAGAGACAAAGGCTTGCGACAATTGCAGAAAATGAACGGGTAGCTGAAAAAGCTAGACAAAAGAAAAGAGCCAATCCATTAATAAGAATGCAACTAAATAGTAACTTGCAAATCGCTAAACAATTATTTGATGTCGGTAATCTAGTGACACCTTATGGAAATAATGCTCTTGATAGATATCAAGCGGTCTTAAAAATTGATGCAAAGGATGAAGAGGCTCTTTTGGGAATCAAAACAATTGGTGAAACGATTATTCGAAATCTAGATGTTGCTATTTCTAATAATTTGAAAAGTGAAGCGGTCAAATGGAAAGACGCACTAAAAATTTATAAGCCGTCTGATAGCCGTCTAACGGAATATGATAGCAAGATTGAAAATATTGTTGAGTCAATTTCTGAAACTATAGAGCCAATACAAACCGATTCTGACGCTGATTCAAAAAACGATGAGACTAGCAATGAGACTAGCGACATCCAGAAAGAAAGTGATGATGTGGAAACAGATTTACCCGTAGATCCTATTGATGCCATTGATAGGGGGCAATCAATTGAAGAAAATGAATTGCAAAACAAACCTGAAACTAACGCTTTGGAAAAAGAGAGTGAGTTGACAGAGTCTGAAGCCGTCGACATTTAAATAAATATTAAAACTGAGAGAATGTTATGAAAGGATTTTTACTTAATATCGCGTCCGCTATTTTTATCTTGTTATTGCTAGCTTGTGGAGGTGCCAAAAAAGTAATGGTATCTTCTGCTGACATCTCTCGGGCTGAAAACAATGGAACGCTCGAGCAACTTTATCAGAAAGTTGGGAGAACAATAGAAGAAAGTTCCGGCTCAAGTAAAAAAGATGCGCAATCTATTCAATCTCAAATTGTTAATCGCATAGTTGCAACCTATCAAAATAATGTCGCTGACAAACTGTCTGACAAGACAGCGCAAGGACTCGTTACACGACAAAACTTAAACCTAACTTTAAGTGACATTCGTTCCATGAAAAAATGGGATCAAAACGCCTATGCTAATACAAAACAACAGATTGAAGAGCAACTATCCTTAACTAATGTTGCTATAGATAAAGCTAATCAATCGGCAAAAGTAAATGAGAGTCAACTAGACATTAGTTTAAAATTCCTAGAAAAAGCGTCACTGTTAGCCGGCGAAAACGAAAATGAAACCACACATTATCAAGAAGTGAGAAAAAGCAGTTTAGAAACACTATCCAAGGATGGTAGAACAGCTTTCGAAAGACGAATGTTTAATATAGCTATCCAAAAAGCTAATACAGGCCTAGCAATTGATGCCGGTAATATTCAGTTTGAGTCACTATTAGCGCAAGCAGAAACATCGTTATTTCAACAAAAATTTGATGAAGCATTGCAAAATGGTAAACCTGAAGTGGCATACAGTGCTCTACTAGATGTGGCTGATAAACCCATCATGCTACAAATAAAGAAGAAAATGGGATCTAATATTTTACTGCTGGCGAATTACTTTGCTGGAAATGCACAGGAAGCTTATCTAAAAGGTGACTTCTATCTTGCTTATAATGAATTTTTGCGAGGTCGAGACATTCAGAATAAATTATCCGCTAGCAATAAAGGATTTATTCAAGAGAAAGCGTTTTTAGATCTTTTGAAAAAAGAAACGCTTAAAGATAAAAGTAATTTTGGAAAAAATTATGCGTTACTACAGGTTATCAAAGAGTTTGATGATAATTACCCTACGCTAAATGAAGCTCTGTTAACCGACATTGAAAAAATAAACGCTCGTTCAACAACAAAAATAGCAATTAGCCCATTTAGTGAAGTAACTTCTGCAAACTCAGTTGTAGCTTCAGTAGGTCGCCGAATTGCGAGCAAACTTGAAAAGATTTTATTTAGTGGTTTAAAAGATGAAATTCTTGTAGTAACCGACATTAGTAAAGCTGATTCTCAGGACTATTCCGGCCCTCATTATCAAATTAACGGTGAAGTTTTACAGGCAGCTATTGAAACAAACCGCAGTCAAGCCAGGCGTAGCAAAAATGTACAAACCGGTATTAATAAAGTAGAAACTGAAGAATACGTTAAGTGGAAAAAACGAAGTAAAGGAGATGCGCCGGTTAGATATTTAGAGTCTGCGATAATGGAAGATATTATTCTTTCGCTAGAACATATTAGAAAGTTGGCGGTTGTTGAATTAGATTATAAAATCATTTCACCGGTTTCACAAAAAGTGTTAGTCACCAACAATTTAAATAAAGAGAGCAATTTCAAAGGAACTACCACCCAGGAGTTTCAAAAGGGCATGTTTTTACAAGAATATGTACAAGCTGATCTACCAAGCGACATTAAGATAATGGATAACCTCGCAACAGAGATATCAGTGGAATTAGGTGAGAAATTGACAAGTTATTTAACCGGTATTGAGAAGGCGTTCTTTTCCAAATCTACTAAATCTTTAGGCAAAGGCGAAAAACTAGCTTCGATAGAGCTTCTTGCTAATGCTATTGTAATTGACACTCAGAAATCAGTAAAGACTGATGCAAGTGATACTAATAAGAAAGAAATTAAAGCCAATGAAGCTTGGCTAATTGAATTGAAAAAACAAGTGTTGGAGTTTATCTAGTTTACAAATTAAGTTTTTGAAGAATATAAAATGAAGCCGAGATAGTATCTAACTACCTCGGCTTTTATGTCCATGGATGGACTGACAGTTTTTTGCTCCATGCAAAAACTGCACTTGCTACATCCATGTAGATCGTATTCCGCAAAGAGACATGGATGTCGGTGCGGTTATGTCCATGGATGTTGGTGCGGTTTAACTAAATACTTTTAGCTTGTTGGATCGCATTTCCAATATAGTTAGACGGCGTTAAAGCTTTTAGTGATATTTTAACTTTTTCCGGAAGTTCAAGTGTATCAACAAAATTCCTCATTCCCGCTTGGTCAATTCTTTTCCCCCGGGTTAATTCTTTCAATTTCTCATATGGTTTTTCAATACCATAACGACGCATCACTGTTTGAATAGGTTCAGCTAACACTTCCCAGTTTTGATTGAGTTCCGCAGCTAAAGATTGCTCGTTAACTTCTAGTTTAGAAATCCCTTTCAGTGTTGATTGGTAGGCAATTAATGAATGAGCTACGCCTAAACCTAACGTTCTTAAAACGGTTGAATCACTTAAATCTCTTTGCCAGCGAGATACGGGTAATTTCTGACCAAGATGCGTAAATAGAGCGTTAGCAATTCCAATGTTACCTTCTGAATTTTCAAAATCGATCGGATTAACTTTATGAGGCATGGTTGAAGAGCCTATTTCTCCAGCGATGGTTCTTTGCTTAAAATGACCCAAAGCAATATAACCCCAAAGATCTCGGTCAAAATCCATCAAAATGACATTGAATCGAGTGATCACATCAAAATATTCAGCGATATAATCATGAGGTTCAATTTGCGTTGTATAAGGATTCCAAGTTAAACCCAAATCCTCTATAAAAATTTGAGCAAAAGCTGGCCAATCGATTTCAGGATAGGCTGAGTAGTGGGCATTATAGTTGCCGACAGCGCCATTAATCTTACCCATTAATTGAACTCGTCCAAATTGTGCTTGTTGACGCTGTAGTCTAGCGACAACATTCGCCATCTCTTTACCTAATGTCGTAGGTGATGCAGGTTGACCGTGAGTTCTAGACATCATTGGTATTTCCGAAAACTCAGCTGCGAGATCAGCTATCGAGTTAACCACTTGGTCCTGGTGGTTATTTATGACTAAAGAGGCATCTTTAAGCATTAGTGCGTAAGATAAATTATTAATATCCTCCGAGGTACACGCGAAATGAATGAATTCACTTACAGCGCAGATTTCTTTATTATCAATAGTCTTCTTTTTTAAGAAATATTCCACCGCCTTTACATCATGGTTTGTTTCACTTTCAATATCCTTAACTCGTTGCGCATCCTCCAGGCTAAATTCTTCAACTATTCTATTTAAATCGTTAGTAGTAGCCTCAGTAAATTGTGGGACTTCTTTTATTAACTCGCAATTGGCTAACGCTTGTAACCAACGAATCTCAACCAAAACACGATATTTGATCAGACCAAACTCACTAAATATGGCTCGTAATTCTTTTGTTTTACTACCATAGCGACCGTCCGCCGAAGAGATAGCCGTCAGTGCAGATAATTCCATGGAGATTCCTTTGTCAAATTAAATAGGGATTGCGCGCATTTTACCTTATCAGCTTGAAAATTGGCATCGCTATGTATCGATTAGCGTTCCCGTGACAATTTCTTCCATTATATGAATGTTTTTTAGCAATAAATAAGTAATATTGAAAATGATGAGTGTTGTTTATAAATTGCAGGCTAATTATTAACTTAGTATCGCTAGAATCAACTATACTAAATGCATTACTTCAATATGACATGAATCAATTAATCCTTTAACTTTCTGCTGAAAACCTTTGATTTTTAACAAAATTTCATTAGTATTGGTTGGGTTAATTGTTCAAAACAAAAATACTAATTAATTGGTGTGTACTTGGTTAATTAATGTGTACCTAAGTAATTAGAGCGTACTGGGTTAATTAGATCGTACTGGAATTTAAAGGCTATCAAATGAAAAAAATGATRTTTCCTCAAGCAAACCACTATCAAGTCCCCAAGGCACTGTTTATTGGTGCTTGGAAGGTTTGGTTTAAACGATTTGGCGAGCATGATGAGTGGCGCAAAGGCAAAATGCCTAGCGGACAAAGCGATGAAAAGCTGTACGAAATACTACAGGAAGGAAACCGATTTACCGTAGAGGTTGCAGCGCGTTTGATGGTTCCTTGGTCATTTAGAGATCAATCTCAACTTGGCAGAGCTTTTTTCTTGATGAATCCAGATGTTATTAGAAAAACAAAATTGGCCGATGAAGATGAAGCTAACGGCGTTAGGTTGACGGATCAAGCACTTGATTATTGGGATTCTTTAACCTTTTTAGAACAAGACATGTTTACTGCCTACGCAGAAGCAAGGATTCAAGCTGATATAGAATCGCCAAGTAGTGATCCAATTATAATTGATGATGCTGGAATAGAAGTTATCGGTGAAGATATTTATCCTCCTGTCATTCCATCAAAAGAATCGTCTGATGAAGATTTCGCCAGTGCCGTGGTTGCTTGGATTGATGAAGATCCCTTTACCCCTATGTACCAAAGAGCGGCTGTTGCAGATTCAGTGAGTAGTTGGCACGACCGATTGGAAGCTTTCTTTTGGCCAAAACCTAGAAATGGCTTAATGCAAGTTTCTCATTCAGCGGACGCATTGATGTATAGGGCAGCACTTTTGGCAAAAGGTATTGAAGATGGTCTTGATTGGAATGATGAAGATAAAGAACTCGCGGTTAAAACCGCAGAGGAAATATTTTTACAATCCGGTGTTCCACAAAAAGAGGCTACCTGGCAGAATATTCATGCTGTAATTAAAGCTGCGATCAACAAAGATACTAATTCAAACGCTAAGATGAATAGCGGTTGGTCTTTAATAGCTTCGTTTGCGACCCATTGGCTTAATAGGAAAGAGGGGAGGACGCCTATGGTTTGCTGGAATAGCCGAGTCGCAACTTCCATTCTTTCAAGACTTGATTTTTTAATGGTTGAAGCAGGATATACGGATCTTGGTAATCGATTCGAATATTTGGGTACCATTCCAGGATGGGGTGGCACTAGACCCAGAGAAATGACGTTACAATGGCCAGAAGGATATCGAAGCTGGAAAACGCAGATATCAGCAAGTGAATTTGTTGATAAAATGATTCATTGTTTAAATACCGAAACAAAAAGTGATGGGTCTCTAAAATACGAACAAATGCCTATACCGACCGGAGGACGAGCACCTTGGACAATGCAAGGCGTTCAATTAGTGTTGTTTTCTGATGGTTATTAGTTCTAGAATTTAATAATTGTTTGATAAAAGTCTTTCTTCTTGCGCGTACGGTCAAGGATTGCATCGTGCGCTAATCACTCTACTTACCGTCGAATAATGCACACCAAAGTAATCTCCAATCTGTTTCATACTATAACTGCCACTTAAATAAGCTTTGTAAATAGCATCATTTCTATTTTTACTTTTTTCATTATATACATCGAGAGTTCGAGCTTTTTTTCTTGGTTGTACCTTCGTTAGAGTAATTTCTTTATCTTTGGTTGTCTTTTTTAGCTGTTTAATCGATTTCTTTACAAAGGGCTCATCGCCTAACAAAACTTGATTTTTTAGCTGATGCCAAGGGCTTGCTTGATTTTTACCTTCCGATACGAAAACTCTATATTGTTTTATGGCTAATTGATGATTTTTTGAGAAATTAGACAAAAGCCAATCACTGTTCAGCCAATCAATGGGGCTAGATAAATTTGCGGAAGCGCGATAACTGCTCCATTTCCAATCTTTAGCAGAGCGAACCATACCCGCCCTAACGGGGTTAAGTACGATGTATCGACAAAGCTCTAATAAGTATAAGTCTTCTTGAACTAATATTGATTTAAATCGACCTTGAAATAGATGACCCGTTGAGCTGTGAGAAAAATTATATTTTTGTGTATAAACACCATTCAATTGGCGCATAAATTGAGAGAGATTTGCATCGGGTGTTTCGACCAATAGATGGTAATGATTGTCCATTAAGCAATATGCGTAAACGATACAATTATAACGGTTTCTAGCTTTTCTCAATGTTTCCAAGAATACTAATCTATCTTCATCATCAACAAAGATATCTTGTTTCGCGTTACCACGGGAGGTAATGTGATATAACGCGCCAGAGTATTCTATTCTTGCTTGTCTTACCATAATGGTAGGGTAACATCGCTCGAACGCACGTTGCAAGACTTGATAATCATATAGAAAGCTCCTACGAGTCAGCGGTAAGATAAGTGTTCACCAAAACACAATCTAACAACCCGAGGAGCTTATAATGAAACTATACGGTGGAATTGACTTGCATTCAAATAATAGTGTGATCTCAATCAAAGATGAAAAAGGCGAAGTGAAAGCAAGAAAAAAATTGCCCAATGATCTTGGTACAATTATTCTCTTTCTAGCAGCCTTTAAAACAAACCTGGTTGGCTTAGTTGTCGAGTCAACTTACAACTGGTATTGGTTGGTCGATGGATTAATGGAAGCAGGCTTTCGCGTTCATTTGGCTAATACGACAGCCATTCAACAATATTCAGGGTTGAAGTATGCTGACGATAATAGTGATGCTGATTGGTTAGCAGAAATGTTACGACTTGGCATTTTACCTGAGGGATATATCTACCCAAAAGAAGAAAGAACGATCCGAGATCTGATGCGCAAAAGAATGCAACTCGTTCAACAATCGACCAAAAATTTATTATCGATCCAAGGGATCTATACCCGACACCTTAACTACCGGATCAGCAACAACAAAATAAAACAACTAACAGAAAAACAAATAGAAAAAGATTTTCCTTTCAGCAATGTTATCTTAGCAGCGCAATCTAATTTGCTGGTGATGAATTGCTTAAAGATACAGATAAAAAATATCGAAAGAAGCCTAATACAGCAAGTAAAACTAAGGCCAGAGTTCAAGAAACTGCTGAGTATCGATGGTTTCGGTAATATACTCTCCCTCACAATCATGCTAGAAACAGGCAACATGAGCCGTTTTGATAAAGTGGGAAATTATGCTTCTTATTGCCGCTGTGTCAGTGGTGCACGTTATAGTAACGGTAAGAAAAAAGGAAAGACGAACAAGAAAAATGGCAACAAATATTTAGCATGGGCATTTGTTGAAGCCGCCAATTTTGCCATTCGATATAACAAAACAGTTAAAAGTTATTACCAAAAAAATTAGCTAAAACCAATCAAATCGTTGCTATAAAAACAGTGGCGCATAAACTGGCTAGAGCTTGTTTTTATGTCTTACGAGACCAAGTGGAGTTTGATGTTAAAAAAGCATTTTGTTAAGCAAATTTGGTTAAAATGATGAGCTATAAACGGGGTTGGTAAAACCACTAGACTTGATTAAGTCATCATTTTGACCATTCTAATTTAAAGTTGAAAAAATGAGTATGCTCAAAGTTATAACCATAACGGGTTGGACAGTTACTAAGGCAATTGATCCAAAGATTTGTTAAATATAAAGTCATTTTCAATCAATTACTTTATTAAGAACTGGAATAATTTTGGCACTAAAAAATTACTGAGGCAATAGCCAAGAGCCGAAGTTAATCTGAATACTCAGCTTAACTTCAATGCTTTAATTCAGATGGGTGACTGGTGCATATTCACCAATAATAGTGATTTTTAGGCGTGTATAAATTTTTAGAACAAGAATTAGATAAATAAGATCAGTAATTAACTTGGTTTTATGAAAATAAAACATGAGGGAACACGTGTATCTACTTGACCGGAGATTTCTAATGGGTGACCCTATGGGGCACTAGATAAAATGCCGGTAACGGCGTACGACTTGACCCTATTGGTGTTCCCACACTTATTTTTACACCCTCGGAATTACCCCAATGGTGCATTAACTTTTGTTTTTAGATACTAATTATATAAATCCTACTAATTCGCACCTCATTCTCTTTATTACCTCCGACTTCACCTGAAACTAACTCTTTACTAGTAAGGTTGTCTAGTGAAAAAAAATACATCACATCGAGGCAGTTCCCAGTGAAATAGCCTCCTTCAGCGTGACCGCTACTTATACTCAAATTACTACATTTGTCCCTAAGTGTCGCTAGCGAATCACCTATTCCAATATCTATGTGTGTCTTTAAAGAAAGGTCTTTAAGCTCAACATAATAAAGCTCATTACTATCAAACCTTAGGACGAGATTATTCTCTTTGTATGCCACATGATATTCGACAAAATTTTCTTCTCCATAAACTATTTTTTTCTCCACTTTTAGAACTAATTCATTAAGCACTTTCTCTTTATTTATGCCTAAAGCTAATTCGCCAATACCATTTTTATTAAGCTCTATCGAATCGGCCTTACAAGAAATGGCACTCAAAATTATTAATGTTACTACAAGTAATCTAATCATAATCAGCTCTCTTTTTTCTATACCATTGTTTCTGAAAAAGCCTTTCTTTTCCTTTCATGTCAACATGAACTCCCCTTACAGGGTTGTTGTATAAATTCACCCGTTTAAATACATTTAGATCGTAAGCCCCTTTCCAAACTTCCTGGCGAGAATAGCCGCTTATTTTAATATCAGCTGCTTCCGTAACAGTATGAGGGCTTATTTTTGCAGCATCAGGATTAGATTTCCTAAGCTCGTTTTGCTTTGCTTGAGAACGGTAACCACTTATCACATCCACTTCCGCACCTGCAAACTTTTTACTTAATGCGAGCAATTTATCTCTAAAACTATCACTTTTAAGAGAAACTCCTTTCCTTAGATTTATGGTGGACTCAACTTCCATATCATGTTCACTACCGTAATCATTTATCTTTTTTATTGTTGTGGAACCATCTCTATTTGTAATTGTGAAAACAGATGAATCTACTAGTTTTTTATCGCTGTTAGTTTTTTCTACGCCTAGACTTCCCCCTTTGGTGCCCCCAGCACCATCACTAACCCCACTCCCTTTCTTTGAAATATTAGTATCAAGTACCGGTTTTTCGCTCTTAATGTCGACTGCTTGCTTTGGAGTTTCGACTCTCCCTCCAAACTTTGCAACGAATCCATTTTCCTTAGCAAATTTTTTGATTTTTGCCCTAGCTTTCTTATTTTTCTTGCGATTTACGTTTCTTTTTTTCTTTAGCTTAGCAGCCGCGAGAATTGAGTACCCACTAGGATCAGTCCCAGCCAACGGATTATTCATAATATATGAATAAGGATTCATACTCTGACTATTGCCTGGACTCTGAATAAACGGATCTACACTCAAGAATCGACCAAGGTTATAATCATACACCCGTCCATTCATATGGATCAACTCGGCTTCATCTAAATGCTCATGATCGGTAAAACCTCGGTTGGTAACTAAATCAAAAGCGACTGGTGCTGAAAGAAAGCCACTTAAAAAGGAAACATCCTTTAATGTGGGAGGCTCGACTGTTTCAAAAGAGCCTTTCCTAGGTTTTCCAAACGGATCAAAGCTTTTATTGTCTACTACACTACCGGTTTCATCCGTTATTGTCACCACGGAGTTTAATCGGTCACGGTGAACAAAATGGGTTTCTGTTCCGGCATCATTGCCACCAACCGTTTCTGTAATGATGGTATCGCCTAAATAGAGGCGCTTTTTAGTGATCCCATTTTGGCTGATTTCTTCATAGGTTTTATCAATATAAACGGTGGTGACGGTGCCAGCGGTTAATCCGGTTTTAACTTGTTTATAACGCATTTGATTAGCGCCGTAACGAAAAGTACTTTTAATACCATTTTTAGTAATTGTTAGCGGTTTGTTAAAAGCGTTGTAGGTTAATGTTTTTCCGTCACCATTTTTAAGGTTGCCGTTGTCATCGTAATYGTAAGTGGTGCTTCCACCCGCCGATTTAACAATRGAGCGAACCGCATTAGGMCCYGCTTTTCCGCCSGCYGTTTTATTGATATTACCATAGGTATAACTGTTRACGTAATCGTCTTTTAAAGTGAAATTTCCGACYTTATCATAGGCATAATTAATGATCCCTTGGCTGGCTTCGGCAATAGTTCTATCGGAGGTGATTAAACGATGTAAATCATCATAGGTATAACTTTCCACTGAAACGACAACGCTATTGTTTTGCATATTTTCAACGGTTTGWGTCGCTAGATTACCAAAGCTCGCATAGGTATAGTCTATTCGATGACGTTGGTTATTTCCGTTGGTGGTACCAGTGCGGACGCTCAACATTTGACCGCTTTCTGATGCGTATTCCGTAATTTCGTTTAATATACCATTGGCTTTATTCGCCTCGATTAATTGCAACCCAGCATTCATGGCAATTGCTTCATGATAAACATAACCATCTTCCGCATTTTCAATGGTGGTGGCATATCCTCGGCTGTTGTAAGCGGTTTTAACGGTTAATTTATTGGGATAGGTGACGGCTTTAGGGCGACCGTAATTTCCATCAAATTGCATAGTAGTCGTAAAATCGGCACCATCAATATTGGTTGTCATAACGTCTGGCAGACAATCATTATTATAGGCGTAGCTCTTTAAGTAACTATCGCTTGCACCCAAGTTTTCTCGCTTTTCTTCATCTAACATGCCTTTGCATTGACCATCAAAAGAAAAAGAGGCTTCAAGAATGGTATTTAATTTTCTTGCCGTTAATCGACCCAAAATATCGTAGTCATAATCMGTTKYRTCATCGTTGGCATCGGTTTCSGTATCYACCTCGCCAAATCCGGTATARGTGAAGTCTTTTCGCCCCATATTGGGATCTTCAACGTAAAGCTTTTGYCCCAAKGCATTRTRTTCAGCTTCAATCGCATTRCCATTGGCRTCTTGYAARACGATAGGGTTGCCTTGGTTGTCGTARGCRTATTGACTCACACTTTGGATATTRTTATCRGTCTGGATAGTTTGCATTAACTGACCAGCGCCATTGTGGGTACGGGACATTTCAATTAAGTGGTTATCAGAGGTCGCCAATATAACGGTTTGAGCACCGTTGTAACTGTAGTTCACAGCCATACTGTGACCCATGGGTTGATCGACCACTTTGTCAATTAACCGACCTAACGCATCAAATTGATTAAAATGAGTGCCTTTACTTTCAGATTGATTAAAKGAAGGRATTGCCGTAAAGGTGGTTCGACCTAATTCATCAAAGGTAGTAGACGCATAAATCGTTTCGTTATTAAAGCCTTGTGTTTTGGCATTGAGAACCCGGCCAAATTGATCTTTATACACGGTAGTCTCAGGTGCGCCCGCTTGATAGGTGGTCACTTTGAACTGGATATTCGAATCATTCATACCATCACAACCACCATCACACCAAGCGTAACGAACATAGCTGTTGGCACCAATGGCTGGAATGGTTTTTTCAACTCGGCCGAAGGGATCGTATTCTATAGTTGCGACTAAATCATTAGGATCGGTTACTTGATAGGGTAAACCGGTTTCTGGGTGGCTCAGCGTGGTCACCACATGGTTTAAATCATTGGTGAGTTTATAGACAAAGTAGCCATTACTGCTAGCACTAGTGCCGTTATCGGTATAGGTACTGATGATTGTTCGCCTATTGGACCATTGCCCTTGTTCATAGGTTTCAACTAAAATCGGCAAACCTCGATCGTTGTAATTGGTATTCACGACCATGGTTTTACCGCCGCCTATTTGGGGATCCACAGTAGTAATATCGAGTTGTCTGTTAGCTGTCCATGTAAAGTATTTTTCGACTTTCTTCAGTGGATCGAGCAGGGCATTATGAACCGCCGAGCCCACCGAGGTTTCAGTGGTTATCGTTGATGTATTGAGTTTATTAACCCACCAGTTAGACGCATCATGGGAAAAATAAACGTTGTCCGTCGTGGTTTTTGTTTCACCAAAACCAGTCCCCTTATTCACTACGGCGATGATTTTCTTGAGGTTTCCGTACCCATCGGTATCGCTCATGGCAATACTAGTCGTTTTCTCGGATAGCTGGACTCGTGTATTTAAATCATAATTAGTTTGGATGGTTTCAGTGGCCAACACCCAATAAATATCACTATTGGCCATGGTTTTAAACTCACTGGTGATGTCAGTTCGACTAATGGGATTGGTGGAGCAAATCGCATCATCACTCACCAAGCATGTTCGGCTAGACTCAACTTGACCGGCCATTGGGAAGCTCTGTTTAAAATCGGTGACGGATCGAATATCATTGGCGTTATCAACAATAATAGTTCGAAACCCTTGAAAACCGCGTCCTTTATAATCGTAAACCGCGTCTTTGTAGCGATATTGCGTTTGGTTAAACCCGCCAATACCATCCGAGGTTTCATATGCTGCAACCACATACATGCTTGAGGTGAAATTAAAGGAATCAACGGTATTTGAAAAACCAGTCACCTCATATAGCGGACCATAGGTAGCATCATCTAAATCTCGACTAGATAAAGGTCGATAAGTCCACCGCGATTCAGTATCCATGGCTGTATCGACGACTGATTTCAATGTGTCGATTAGCTCGTAACGTTTATCGCCATCTTCATTACAAGAATTATTGATTTCACAGCCAATAACATTCACAGCTTCATTATCGACGGTACCAAGATTACGGTTCACGTAAACGCCGTAGTTATTGCCCACCGCTGTGCCAGAGCCACTGCCCAAAGACACTTCACTTTCTCTAGTACGATAGGTAAAAAGAAAATCCGTAAGTCCATTACCAAATGCGCTAATAGGTGAGCTTTGTGTGGCAGAGCCAATTAATCCAGAGCTCTCTCGACGAGCGGTATAACTGCCATCTTCGTTTTCATCAAAATAAATCGCATCCCATTCGTAAATACTGTCGTCATATAAACTGGTTTGGATGGGGGTTTCATACTTTTGTAACCCTATGGCCATAGTACGAATTGTTCCATAAAGCTCATCCCCGCAAAAACTGACAACAGGGTTGGAATTTCCGTCCAGTGAGGTAGTTATTAAATTGGCGCAGGCTTCTACAATTCGATTTCCGGGTACTAATAGCTCAGGTCTTCCATCACTATTAATATCAAGGATTCTAAAACTCGCATGGTATTTTGGATAATTTTGATCAAAGGGCTCACCAAACACTTCTGTTATAGCAATTCTGACCGCAAAATTCGCACCAACACCAAGCGCAGCCCAGGGGGTAAATGTTGCGTCGCCTTGGTTAAAACTAATCTGCGTACTATTACCTGATTTCCAAGTTAACCAATCGGTGAGTCCATCACCATTAACATCCATAAAGAAATTAAAGAAGTTTTCATAATCAAGACCCGTTCGAGCGTGGGTGGTTAAATCGATAGTATCAAAATAGATATTGTTGGACGCATCTAACTTAGTCAAATGAGCTATATCAGGAATAGCTTGTGGCGCTGAGCTATTGCCAAATCCACTATTAAAATTCCCAACAATAAAATCAGGAAGCCCATTGCCATCCAAATCACCAACAAATTGTGCATCCGTACTGGCGCTACTGCCACTCATCACGTAAGCATAGAGCAATTGACCATTGCTTGAATAAGGCACATTGATATTTTGAGTATGAGTATAAAGAAAAAGCCTTGGGGCGCTCTGCCGTTTATCATAAATCACAAGATCGGGCCAACCATCACCATTAAAATCAGAAGCTAATTTGATATGACTTTGATTGTTGGCGGGGATCGCTGTATTTTGCCAATTATTAGGGCTTAACGCTATTTTTAGAATGTTATTTTCTATTTTCCAACTATCGGTTTTACCATCGCGATCAAAATCAACATCCGCACAAACAAGCGAGTGAGTTAAACCATTATATTTACAAGTGGTTTGATCATCACTATGTGTATCCGTTAACACACCCTCCGCATCCATCGACCAAGTGTTCCAATCTGATGAGCCGTCGCCATCTCGATCGCCATGGGGCATTACATTTTCTATTTTATTTTCACTTTGTAATTTTGTGATTAAATTGCCTGTTGAAGCACTGATATAACCTAATTTTTCTACCTCATATTCAATCGCTTTATTGTGCCAATTAAACTCGGTGATTGGTAAACAGTTGGGGGCACCATTTTCATAAGCGCATTCTTCAACATCTGCTAATAGGCTTTTTCCTGACGCAAGACTATAACTATAATTGAGCGTATAACGGCGAATTAAAGTGGCGCCATAGTATGTTTCGATGTTCTTAAGACGTTCTGTTTGTCGAGTTAGGCCACCTGAAAGATAAGAAGAACTGCGATCGTCTCTATCCTCATAGACAAAACTAACTTTACGGTTACCAGCTGTGGAGTTAAAACCGGTATAAAGCACTTCATCTAATAACACTTCACCATCAGCATTTTGAAAATAATTATATTCAATGGTATTGCCAGATTGATCTTGTTCTTTTTCCAGTAGCCAAGTGAGAGTGGCAGGTGCGCCAGAGGGAATGACTCTTGAGTTACTCGTTGTACCAAAATACTGCTTTAGACCAGCTTTGGAAATCACTTCAAAATGGGACGAGGAATCATTGAGATTACCAATCTGATTAATTTTTTGAAAACTGTCAATCTCTGTACGGTATTCGGCGGTTGTTGAACTTCCCGACACGCTGATGAGCCTTTGCCCATTTAAACAAACGCGATCGGTTGTATTATGATAAGTCACACCGCCAATTCGATCATCTTGCGCTTCGGTACGAGCACAGCGACTAATCGCAGAGCCAATCCCTAAAGACCATCCCATTCCCACGACACCATTACCGCCTCGGGAAGAATAGCTGAGTGAAACGCTGGGTTGCATACCTGCACGACCTGGCGGTAAAGTAATCGGGATTGAATAGGAAGCCGAGCCACCGGAAACCCCGCCACTTCCATTTAAACTACCAACCGATTCATTAGCGGGAACAGTTGGCTCAACCAGTGGCTCATCCGGAACAGTAATCACTACTGATGGATTAGTCACAACAACCGATTGACTATAACGATAGCGACTACATTGAAGCAAATCATTACAGGCTTTCACTCTGTAACGGTAAGTGCCTGCGACCGTCACCACAACAGGGGCTACTTTCAATGTGCCGGTGTAACTTTGAATGAAACTACCTGCCCCCAGTTGTTGCTCTAGTACAAACCACTCGTTACTAGCGAGGTTTCCGATCCAACTCACATCAAACTCACCATCAACATCCGTTGCAGGAGCCGTCAATGATAAAGGCATGGTTGGACCCCCTCTTGATGGGGCTGATGCTAAACTGAAACTGAAAAAACTGAGAAGAATAAAAAGGGCATTGAGGAAGTAACGTGTCGGTAATTGAGCAATTGATATTTTCATATTCTAGCGTCCTGCCGATTTAATATTTTTATTTGTATCTACCAGGCTATCTTGTAGGGGGGGGGCTTTGTCAAGTTAAAATTAGTGGTAACTTTAATAATGAGAACTAGTTCACTATGGAAGTTAATGAAACGTTCTAGTTCTCTACAAGGTGATTTTTAGAACATAGTTGTATAAGAAAATTACAAAKSTWWWKAKRKKGSWKATWWWASGMTYAYYWAYRRMACKKWTWAMTRTMTKMWWTRTKRKTWGTKKAAWAKATTKWWTWATATNKKKRWWAWTARAYTWWGMWATKTWWTWYTRYYMWWWTTKYSAAWTKAAWKRMKRWYCTTMAATTYTWTTTKWYWTAAAACCTATTTCAATTAAAGAGGATCTCTAACGTGTTACAAGCCTATAGAAATCATGTGAACGAAAGAGCAGAGCAAGGAATCGTCCCGCAACCTATATCAACAGAACAAATGACTGATATGGTTGAATTATTAAAGAATCCACCTGAAGGCGAAGAAAGCTTTTTATTGGATTTAATCACCAATCGGGTGCCTGCCGGAGTAGATCAAGCCGCTTATGTTAAAGCGGGATTCCTTTCTGCCATTGCAAAAGGCGAAACTACCAGCCCTATTATCGATAAACATCTTGCCGTTGAACTACTTGGCACTATGCTCGGTGGATACAATATTACAACCTTGGTCGAATTATTAGATGATAGTGATTTAGCTGAACTGGCGGGAGAGCAACTGAAAAAGACGTTGTTAATGTTTGATGCATTTCACGATGTTGCAGACAAATCTAAAAAAGGTAATGCGGTTGCTAAATCAGTGGTTCAAAGTTGGGCTGATGCAGAATGGTTCACTAACAAAGACGCGTTATCTGAAAAAATCACATTAACGGTGTTTATGGTTCCTGGCGAAACTAATACCGATGATTTATCACCTGCACAAGATGCATGGTCAAGACCCGATATTCCTCTTCATGCGTTGGCTATGTTAAAAAATCCGCGTGAAGGATTAGAAGGGAACCCATTAGAAGTTATCGAACAACTAAAAGAAAAAGGGCATCCAGTTGCTTACGTCGGCGATGTAGTCGGGACTGGCTCTTCGCGAAAATCAGCGACTAATTCTGTTTTGTGGTTTATGGGCGACGATATTCCTAACATCCCTAATAAGCGTGATGGTGGTTTTTGTCTAGGTAATAAAATTGCACCCATTTTCTTTAATACAATGGAAGATGCTGGCGCGTTGCCAATAGAAGTCGATGTGTCACAATTAGAAATGGGCGATGTCATTGATATTTATCCTTATCAAGGAAAAATTGAAAGAAATGGTGAGCTATTATCGGAATTTTCTTTAAAAACCGAAGTTCTTTTGGATGAAGTGCAAGCTGGAGGCAGAATTCCCTTAATCATCGGCAGAGGTTTAACCGCTAGAGCGCGCGAATTTTTAGGATTAGCCGTTAGCGAGAAGTTTAGACTGCCGGCTGCTGTGGTAGATTCCGACAAAGGATTTACTCTAGCACAAAAAATGGTTGGCAAAGCTTGCGGTTTAGACGGCGTTAGAGCTCATCAATATTGCGAACCAAAGATGACAACCGTTGGCTCTCAAGATACTACCGGACCTATGACAAGAGATGAGTTAAAAGATCTTGCCTGTTTAGGCTTTTCTGCTGATTTAACCATGCAATCATTTTGTCATACCGCAGCCTATCCAAAACCAATCGATATTGATACTCAACATACACTTCCTGACTTTATAATGAATCGTGGTGGCGTCTCTTTAAGACCGGGCGATGGTATTATTCATAGTTGGTTAAATAGAATGTTATTACCAGACACTGTTGGAACGGGCGGTGACTCACATACTCGTTTCCCAATTGGTATCTCATTTCCCGCGGGCTCAGGTTTAGTCGCGTTCGCCGCTGCAACCGGCGTTATGCCTCTAGATATGCCAGAATCTGTTTTGGTTAAATTTTCAGGCGAAATGCAACCCGGTATTACATTACGCGATTTAGTGAACGCAATCCCCTATGTAGCGATTCAAAAAGGTTTATTAACCGTTGAGAAAGAAGGTAAAAAGAATATATTTTCAGGAAGAATTCTTGAAATTGAAGGACTGCCTGACTTGAAAGTTGAGCAAGCCTTTGAACTTTCAGATGCAGCTGCTGAGCGAAGCGCCGCCGGATGTTCCATTCAATTAGATAAAGCGCCAATTATTGAATATTTAACCTCTAATATTGTCATGCTTAAATGGATGATAAAAGAAGGTTATGGTGATGCAAGAACGATTAGTCGTCGAATTGAAAAAATGCAAGAGTGGTTAAAAGACCCACAACTATTAACCGCTGACGCAGATGCAGAATATGCAGAAATCATCGAAATTAACTTAAATGATATTAAAGAACCAATTCTAGCTTGCCCCAACGATCCTGATGACGTTAAGCTTTTATCAGATGTTCAGGGTGTGAAAATTGATGAAGTCTTTATTGGTAGTTGTATGACCAATATTGGACATTACCGCGCCGCAGGGAAATTGCTAGAAAAAGTGGATGCTATTCCTACACGTCTTTGGATCGCACCGCCAACCAAAATGGATGAGCATCAATTAATGCAAGAGGGTTACTATAATATCTTTGCAACTGCTGGTGCAAGAACTGAGATGCCAGGTTGTTCTTTATGTATGGGTAATCAAGCAAGAGTTGCAGCCAACTCAACGGTTGTATCAACATCAACAAGAAACTTCCCCAATCGTTTAGGAAATGGTGCCAATGTTTATTTGTCATCTGCTGAACTTGCTGCGGTAGCCGCGATTGTTGGTAAATTACCAACTGTCGAAGAATATATGACCCATGCTGCACACTTGGATACAATGAGTGATGAAATTTACCGTTACTTAAATTTCAACGAGATAGAAGATTTTAGAAAGTCAGCGAACCTCGTCACTATTCCTGTTCAACAGAAAATAGTCGTGAATTTATAGCCCCATTTAATAACGGCTTATTGTTATTAAATCATTTAAACAAAAGCGCTTATTTGAGCGCTTTTGTCGTTTATAAAAAAGAATTCTATCAATGAGTATTCATCAACCCACTAATTCAATCGATACTAAAGATCGCGAAACTACAGAGTTAAACAATTGGCTAAAAAAGATTGAGAGCTATCATCCTGAAGAAATTGAATTGGGATTGACCCGCATAGAAAAAATAGCAAAGTCTTTAAGTCTTTTAACACCAAAAGCCAAAGTAATTATCGTTGCTGGAACCAATGGTAAAGGCTCATGCGTAGCAACCTTAGAATCCCTAGCTCTTCATTCACAGTTAAAAGTCGGTTGCTATACATCTCCTCACTTAATGGCATTTAATGAAAGGATCCGAATTAATGGGACTAATGTATTGGATAAGGAGCTTAATCAGGCTTTTAGTCAAATAGAAAAATATAGAGATGACGCGCCATTAACCTTCTTTGAATTTACGACTTTGGCTGCACTTCAAGTATTTTCAACTAAAAATCTTGATTTAATTGTATTGGAGGTCGGTTTAGGAGGGCGCCTAGATGCGGTTAATATCATCAATCCTGATGTTGCAATCATTACAACTATTGCAAAAGACCATACGGATTGGCTAGGCGATACATTAGAAGAGATTTCCGTCGAAAAAGCCGGCATCTATAGAACCAATTCATTAAACCTTGTTGGTGACATTAAAACATTTGGATTATTGAAAACTTCAATCATTAATGCAGATATACGCTTTCGTCTAATTGAAGATGATGAGTTAGACCTAGTTCTTTCGTTTGAATCCATTGATGATCCACAAATAAATTGTTATCAACTACAAAAACAAAACATAGAATTAGCCTTAGCTAGCTTTATAAGTTTGTTTAAACATGTGTTGCAACCCATTGATTTAAAATCAATATTTAACTCTATACAACTAAACGGCCGTTTTCAAGTACAGCAAAATAAACCTTTAGTCATTACTGACGTGGCGCATAATCCACAAGCGGCTATAAATCTTTTGAATCAAATGCAGTCATTGACTTGTAATGGTAGTAGAATCGCTATTTGTGGCTTAATGTCGGATAAAGCGACAAAAGAATATATTCAGATATTAGATAAGAGTATTGAACAATGGCTATTTGTAGATTTGCCTTTAAAAAGAGGGGCTTTGGCAACAGATTTAAACCGATCCGTTAGTCATCCCAATAAAGAATATCCGATACATAAATGCTTTAACAATATGCGTTTAGCGACAGATTATGTGAGTGAAATTATTAATGAAGCTGATCATCTTTATGTTATAGGATCCTTCATTACCGTCTCAGAATTTCTAAAACTAGAAAAACACTTTAACTAAATACACTCTACTGATTTAGGTACTAACAATGGAAAATAGTCTAAAACAAAGAATTATAGGCGCGATTGTTTTGGTCGCACTTGGGGTCATTTTTTTACCTTCTATATTAAAAGAGAAAACCTCTAATGGAGTTTTCGAAAGTAAAATCCCTAAAAAACCACCCATAATTGCTGATTACAAAATGGATACCTTTAAAATAGATGAATTGCTTGCCGAAGAGAATTTAGAAGCAAAAAAGATTCAAGAGCAAGCCAAAGCTATTAAATCTAAAATTGACAATACACCTGATTTAGAAATTGTTGACGAAGTGATAATTGACTCAAAAGACCCTAATAATAAGCCTACTCAAAGTGTTAAAAAGAAAGCAAACGTAGGTGCGACCAATGAAGGTGCTTGGATCATTCAAGTTGCTAGCTTTTCTAACAAAGATAATGCTAGAAAATTAGTTGATAAATTGATAAATAGTGGAAATAAGGCTTACAAGAGTAAAGTTAAAATCGATAAAAAAACCGTTTACAGGGTATTTGTTGGACCTTTTATCAAAAGAGAACAGGCGAAAAATGCTTTATCAAACATTAATAAATTTTCTGCTACTAAAGGTATGGTGAAAATTTTTAACCCACTTAAACACTAAGTGATATAAAGACTAACGAAGTACATGATTTTAGCTCGTTAAAAAGATTTCATCCAAGACCCTAATTTGCTAAAATTGCGTTTTATTAGTATTTAAACTCGTAGCTAGTTACCGTAACTGGGTACATGAAAATGGAGTAAAGTTAATGCAGTGGATTGATTGGGCGATAGTAATAGTGATTGGGCTTTCGGCAGCAATCAGTTTGTTAAGAGGCTTTACTCGCGAAGCCCTAGCTBTAGCTGGCTGGATCCTAGCTTTTTTTATTGCCAAAGGATTCTATCGTGAGTTTTCATCTCTTTTGGACTCTTATATCGATACACCTAGTTTACGTTATTCAGTTGCATGGGTTTCATTATTTTTAATCACACTAATCGTTATGGGTCTTATAAACTACGTCTTGAGTCAATTGATTGAAAAAACCGGATTAAGTGGCATGGATCGAATTATGGGGATGGTATTCGGAGCGCTTAGAGGAGTATTGCTTGTCTCCGTTGCGGTAATTCTATTAAGAGAATTTACACTAGTCAATGAAGATGATTGGTGGAAAAAATCGCAGTTAGTCCCTCATGTTGAAGTATTAGGCAATTGGTTTTATGAAAAAGTTGATACTGTTTTACCTGAATTAACCGATAAATTGCCTTTAAATATCGACTAATTTTTATAAAGATAAACATTTTCAAAAATAACATTAAGGTTCAAACTCTATGTGCGGCATTGTTGGTATCTATGGTCATTCACCGGTTAATCAAAGGATTTATGATGTTTTAACGGTGTTACAACACCGAGGGCAAGACGCCGCTGGCATCGTCACTTTAAATGACGGACAAATGTTTTTACGCAAAGCTAATGGTCTAGTTAAAGATGTTTTTCATACCAGACATATGCAGCGTTTAGAAGGTAATATCGGAGTGGGTCATGTTCGTTATCCAACGGCTGGCTCCTCAAGCTCCGCAGAGGCTCAACCTTTATATGTTAAYTCTCCCTACGGTATTGTTTTAGCTCACAATGGAAATTTAACCAATAAAACTGAATTAAAGAAAATACTCTTCAAAACCGATAAACGACATATCAATACCAATTCTGATTCGGAAATTTTACTTAATATCTTTGCCAGTGAACTACAAAAAGCCAGTGCTAACAATAATCTAAATGAAGATGTCATTTTTACAGCAATGGATAATGTTTATAGACGATGCAAAGGTGCATATACCGCTGTCGTGTTGATTACCGGTTATGGCATGTTGGCATTTCGAGATGCTCATGGCATAMGACCTGCGGTRTTAGGTAAAARAGAAAYCGATGGACAGWTAGAATATATGGTYGCCTCGGAAAGYGTCGCATTAGATGCTYTAGGYTTTAAAAAAATGCGYGATTTAMWGCCWGGWGARGCWATTTATRTCGAYAATAACGGCGAACTACACTCCAAAAGGTGTGTGACTCTTGAAAAAACGGCGCCTTGTATTTTTGAACACGTTTATTTGGCTCGGCCAGATTCTTTTATGGACAATATTTCGGTTTATCGCTCTCGTTTACGTATGGGCGAAAAACTTGCAGATAAGATTAGAAAAGAATGGGCTGATCATGATATTGATGTCGTGATACCGATTCCTGATACTTCTGCTACTAGCGCGATGGAGTTAGCTCAAAATCTTAAAATAAAGTTGAGACATGGATTTGTAAAAAACCGATATATTGGTCGCACTTTTATCATGCCTGGACAAGAAGTTAGAAAGAAGTCTGTCAGACAAAAACTGAATGCTATTAAACTGGAATTTAAAGGTAAAAATGTTCTTTTAGTAGATGATTCAATCGTACGAGGGACAACAAGTAGCCAGATTGTACAGATGGCAAGAGATGCTGGAGCGAATAAGGTTTACTTTGCTTCCGCGGCTCCTCCAGTTCGTTATCCGAATGTATACGGTATAGACATGCCTTCTGTAAAAGAGCTTATAGCCCACGGAAAAACAGAAGAAGAAGTTGGAGAATTAATTGGCGCCGATCGAATGATCTATCAAGATTTAGCTGATCTAATCGACACTTGTAAAGAAGGTAATCCAGAAATAACCCATTTCGATACATCAGTTTTTGATGGAAAATATATTACCGGTGACATTGATGAAGCTTATTTAAAAAACATTGACGTTGAACGAAATGATTTCGCAAAAATTAATGCAGGTACAAATAGTAATATTACAAATTTACTAGATGATGAAGATGACGACTGCAATATAGAACTTCATAATGTAGGAAAATCTTAATTTTGAGTTGGTTAGCTAAAACCATATTTTTTATTTTAGGATGGAAAATTGTTGGAAACCTGCCTGATCAAAAAAAGTTTGTAGTTATTATTGCACCACACACGTCAAACTGGGATTTTTTTATGTTTGTTTTGGTGAAATTTGCTTGCAAGATAAAAGTTTCTTTTATTGGTAAACACACCATTTTTGTTGGCCCTATTGGATGGCTCCTTAAAAGGCTTGGAGGAATTCCTGTTGAGCGTTCAAGCTCCCACAATATTGTTGATACTATAGTCAATGAATTCTCAAAAAAAGAATCCATGATCTTTGCGCTTTCACCTGAAGGAACGCGTAGCTACCTTGACCATTGGAAAAGTGGTTTTTATCATATTGCTCGCAAAGCTAACATCCCAGTAGTCACTGCCTTTTTGGATACTACGACAAAAACAATTGGTTGGGGTCCTTCATTTGTAATGACAGATGATAAGCATAAAGACCTAGATAAAATCCGTATGTTTTTCGCTGATAAACATGGGTTTAAACCACATAAATACAGCCAAGTTAGATTCTTAAATTGATGCAGGATTCAAATCTAAATAGAATAAAATACACGGCTTTAATTTCAGGCTTTATTTTTTTCTGTTTGTTTTTATTGCAACCGGTTAAAGCTAACAAGTTGGACTATCGATATACCAAAGCTTTTGATATTCAAAAACTATCTCTTGATGAAGGGCTGTCCCAGAGTGTCGTCAATCAAATAGTTCAAGACAGTAATGGTTTTATTTGGCTTGCAACGGAAGATGGCCTCAATCGTTTTGATGGGTATGATTTTCTAGTTTATCAACACGATCATAAAGTTCCCCAGTCATTACATGAAAACTGGGTTGTTTCTTTAGAAGTCATACCCAATGAAGGACTCTGGGTAGGTACAGTTTCCGGTTTAAGTTATATGGATTTCACCACCAAAAAATTCACTAATTATAGTGTTATTTTCCCAGAATTAAACTCCTTAGTTAGAGACATCCTTTATGTAGAGAATATAGGCGTATGGGTCGGAACATATAATGGATTATTTTTTCGAGCGTTTGATGCGCCGCCATTAACAAAGTTTCAGAAAATTAAACTATCAGATGAAACTACACAAATTAATTCGTTAGTTTTTAATGATGGTAAACTATTAGTTGCTTCAGATAATTGTATTTTCGAATTAAATAGCGAAAATAATTCGATATCAAATTTGTGCAATAAAGAGTCCCTCTCTTTTCTTCGCAGTAAGTCAACCACCAAACTTCTAATCGATAGAGGAGAACTTTGGATTGGCACTCGAACGGGGTTATTTCAATATGACTTAGTAAATGAAACTGTAAAGACATTTTATGAAGATAGTAAAATTGGTCAATCGATTGCTTCTGATTATATTCAAGATTTGGTTATAGACTCCAATAATTCGTTGTGGGTGTCTACAATAAACGGCATCAGTATTTTTAATAGAAAAACCCTTAAATTTGTATCACATACACAAGCTGGACTGGGTAAAAGACAACTTTCGTCAAACGATATTATTTCTTCTTTTATTGATAAAGATGGATTGGTTTGGCTCGGTACTTATGGTAGGGGTGTAAACCTATTAAATCCAAACCAGCAACGGTTTGATCATTTATTTACCGAACAAGATGCGAAAAAGATTGAATCAATCAATACCATTCATGGAATCGAAAAAGATCTATATGAAAATTTGTGGTTATCTTCCTATGGAGGCGGTTTAATTAAATACAATTTAATGACAGGTGCAATCAGCAAACCGATGGATGAGAAGGGCATAGCTTACGATCAATATGTATTCAGTTTGAAAATTGATAAAAACAATAAACTTTGGATTGCGACCTTTAGCGAGATGTTTCTAATTGATATAGAAACTAAAGAAATCAATAAATTAGAGGTTTCTATTGATGGAGAAAAACTAGATGGCTCGATAAGTGTTTCGATGTTTTTTGAAGATCATGCTGGAACTTTATGGATGATTTCTGAGCGTGGACTACATAGATTAATCACGAGCAATTTCGATTTCAAAAATAATGGAGTTCATGAAATTGAGTTAGAAAGCTGGTCGGAAAAACTACCTTACAGTTATACCCAAAAGACACATTCATTAAATAGTATGGTGGAAGATCAGGATGGAAATTTTTGGATAGGGGGTGACGGCGGTTTACTGCTTTACAATCCTACTGAGAAATCTTGGAAGCATTTTACCTATGATTCCTCTCTACCTAACAGTTTGTCAAGCAACGGCGTACAAACAATTTATTTGGACAATCAAGGTTTTGTTTGGGTTGGTACTGCTGATGGCCTAAATAGAGTCATCGAAATTAAGTCTATGCAARCTAGTCGATATCAATTTGATAGAATTACAACCCACGAAGGTTTACCTAGTAATGCTATCTATGGAATACGACAAGATGATCAATCGGGGATATGGTTAAGCACCAGTAAAGGGTTAGTGAAATACAATAGAAATATATTCAAAATGGATTTATTTCGAAGTACCGACGGCCTTTCCAGTGATGAGTTTAATTTGGTTGGAACTCTTTCAGATGAAAGCGACAGAGTTTATTTTTCTAGCATCAATGGCGTCACTTCAATTATCGACTCTACCACTAGAAAGAACGTTAGCGATGCGAATATAAAATTTGTAAAAGTGAAATTGGGTTTGGATGTGTTAGATCCTTTCATATTAAATTCTAAAAAGGACATTTCTACAAAAAGCATAGAATATGGAACTGCGATTGAAATATGGGTATCAGCAATGACCTATTATAAATTTGGTGTTTCTAGGTATCGATATCGGATAAATGGATTTGATAATAAATGGATCAACCTTGGTGGCAACCGCAAATTGTTCATTGCCGGTCTAGCCACGGGCACCTACAATATAGAAATTCAATCAAGAATATCCGGCGAACCTTGGTCATCAAACTCCCTTAATTTTCCCTTAAAAATAAATACAGATTTTTTCAATAGTAAACAGTTTGTTTTTATGACGATATTGCTTCTACTTATTATTTTTGTCATTATTTTATTTATGAATTCAAGAAAATATAAACGAAAACTAGCTTTTGAGGAAAATAAACAAACGTTAGAGAAACTACGAGTAAAAGAGTTACGGATTGATAACGACTCATTAATTTATACGATTTCAGATCGAGATAGAACAATTGCTAAATTGGATAGCGAATTAGAAATCACAAATAGCAAAATAGACATTGAACGATATCGTGATATATCCACTGGTTTTTATCGATTCGAATTTATATTAGATATGAAGCAAAAAAAAGCCCTAAGGCAAACATCAAAACAAATTAAACAACCAATGAATAATAACGAAACGTTGTCTGTTTCAATAAAAAAATATAGTGTAGCAGCAATAATTGAGTTTGTTAATTATTCTAATATCATCGAAAAACATGGAGTTCTAGAAGCTAAAGAGTTTTTATCACAAACATCTATTGAGCTACGAAGAGAAACCAACGCCGACACTCAATTCTATACATTGAGTGATGGCTCGTATATTCTTTTTAATGCATCTAAAGACAAACAAAAAATGATCGATGGTCTTTTGAATTTGTGTGTTTCTTTTAATAACACGAGTTACGAAATTGCAAACGGTCGATCTGTTTTATGTAGAGCTAACTTAACTTACGTTGATTTAGATAATTTACAAATTAATAATGAAAGCGAATTAATTAGAGTTAAAAGGCTTATTCAGGTTGCTCATCAACAAACGACAGAACAACAGACAAATATACTAAACCATTCTAAAGAGCTAAAAATATTAAGAACTTTAAGTTGTGAGAGTTTAACCGATGACTTTGATTTTGATGTTCTTATCGAAGATGGAACATTACGAATAGACTGATAATTGCACAATATAAGATACTAATACGTCAGTTAAAGTACCAATGAGAAAATAAATACGATAGAGAAGGGTACCTAACACTTTTTCTAGCCCTTAGTTAACCTTTCGAGCTTTACCGCTTTCAGCCCTTTTCTTATTTTCACTTTGCACATAAACAGTGTCGGTGGTTGCCATGCTGGCATGACCTAAGTCTTCCGATAAATCTTTTAGTGCTCGACCGCGTTCAATTTCCATACTAGCACCGGTATGCCTTAGCCAATGAGTTGAAGCTTCTTTTAGTTTCATTGCCCTAGTTTCAGTTTGAATCTTTCGCATATTTGTATACGCACAATCAAAAACCTCCTGGACTAATCTGCGAAGATGTCTTGAACTCATTCCTCCTTGTCCTCTTATTTTTTCAACTAAAACGGAGTTTTCGCCACTATAAGGATAGTTCGACAGGTCCCTTGCTTGCCTATATCGTTTTAAAAAAGGCATAAAATCAGGGGGTACTGTCGTATCTCTTAATTTACGGCCTTTCCCAAAAACCTTTAACCACCAATTCTCATCTTCATCTTGCCAAAAATGTCCCATAACCGGTGACCAATTCCTTCGTTCTGATAGCTCTGACACACGCAGAAACAGCGTTTTTAAACTAGCGATAACAAATAAGTTACGCTCGTAGATAGCATTTTCATCGGCCATTTCTATCGCCGTATCTAACACAAATTGCCACTGAACTTCAGTTAGGCGTTTAGCTTCTTTAACCTGTGAATCTATTATAAAATGACGGCAGTCCTTTTTGGCTATTTGTGCGGGGTTACCATTACAAAGTTCTTCACCCATTAAATACTTATAGAATGCTATTACCGCAGTGAAGCTAGATATTAGCGTTTGTTGTGATGGCCGATATTTCCTTTTATCAACAGTTTTTATGCTTTGACTCTTTGGCGCCTGCAATTTGTAAGGACGCCATAATTTATTTGATGTGAATAATCCATCATTGAATACAAATCGATCTAAATTTGAAGTACCAATCCAATTAACCGGCGGTTGCCAACAAAAATCAGCATAATCCAAAATGTCAGACTTTTTATACTCGTCGATAGGCTTTTTCTTTATTAAAAATGACCAAAGGAGAAATCGTTCAATTTCGTTTCTAAACCTTGTGTAAGTATGTTCTGATTTATTACGGCCAGTATATTGTAAGAACACTTGCCCCCAATTCCAATGATTTGAGTGCCAGCTGGGAGCGTCATTAAGAAGAAACTTAAGAGTGGGATAATCATTAAAAGATAAATCTTTCAACTCGATGTAAATTGGATATAAGGGGGTTGGGTTAGGTATAGACATTAATTAGTGGAGTTTGTATTGATTTAACAACATTGTAAGTTATTACTTCCACTATGTCCAATACTAAACAGTATCGGATATAAGGGTTTTGTAACCAAGTGAACCTAAATTATTTGTTGGGATAATAGTTTTTCATAAAAACGACTCTACGCCTACGCCTAGATTAATCAATAGACAAGTAAAAAATAAGTGACTGCCCCGATGATGCCGGAAACAAATACACTCATGATAGCGCCATTAATCACCATGTCTCTAAGCTTAATTTTACCGCTACCATAAACAATCGCATTAGGTGGCGTCGCAACAGGTAATGAAAACGCGCAACTGGCAGCCATTGCAGCCGGTAGCATAAATACAACCGGATCATAACCAGAAGAAACAGCGGCTACTGCGAGTATTGGCATCAATAACGTTGCTGTTGCTGTATTACTGGTAATTTCGGTTAAAAATGTGACCATTAATGTGATTGATAAAATCATCAATATTACCGGTAGATGGGTTAAATTTCCAAGCCAAATCCCTAGCAAATCGCTCAGACCTGATGCATTAAATCCTTTTGCTATAGCAATGCCTCCTGAAAATAAAAGCAACATATCCCAAGGTATGGTCTTTGCTGTTTTCCAGTCTAGTAAATTACCGCCCTTCCCGTTAGGCATTATGAACATAATAATGACAGCGGCCAATGCGATAGTACTGTCACCGATTAAATTGACTGGCAATAAACCACTCCAACCACCAAAAGGCTCTGCACGGGTCATCCAAGCTAGTGCGGTAAGGCCAAAAATTATCAAAGCACGTTTTTCTTCCACTCGCCAGCCACCTAGCTCCGGTAATTTTATAGGCTGTTGAAGTTTAACGCCCCGTGTTAACCATAACGCCATCACAGGTAAAACTAACAAGACAATAGGCACACCTATTTTCATCCAAGCCAAAAATCCAAATTCTTTGCCTGTTTGCTCTTCATATATAGCAGCAAAAATTACATTTGGTGGTGTACCAATGATTGTGCCCAGTCCGCCAATATTAGCAGCATAAGCTATACCTAATATCAGTGAGACTGTTAATCTGTGGTTATTTACCCGATCAATAATTGCCAGAGCCATAGGCAACATAATTAATGTAGTAGCGGTATTAGAAATCCACATACTTAAAAAAGCGGCAGCTATCATAAAACCAAAAACTAATCGTTTGCCACTGGATACGCCTACTAGATGTAATAGTCCAATTGCTAATCGTTGATGTGCGCCACTCTTTTCTAGTGCTTTAGACAACATAAAAGCACCCATTAGTAACAAAATAACGTGACTGCCTAATGATGACGCAACGATCTTAAAATCAAGTATTCCAAAGGTTGGAAAAAGAGCAAATGGGACTAATGAAGTGGCAGGAATTGGGATAGCCTCTGTCACCCACCAGATGACCGTTAATAATGTGATACCGGCTGCAATGGATGGGTTATTATCAAGTCCCACCAACTTAAGTAAAAAATAGAAGCCAAGGCTAGCCACTGGCCCTAGTAAAATTAAATAGTACTTTTTAATTTTCATAATGGCTAAGATTCTCGTGAATTCAAGTCATAACCTTACCATTTTGAGTAACAATAAGCTGATTGGACATAAACGGAAGCCAATTTTCATTCGAAAGAGGAACACTCGCGAACAAGACAAGTTCTTGCTCTAATTCTGCCGACGAACTGTCAATATCAACCCCCGACAATGTTTGAGAATCAACGTCACGATGGCAATTTCTAGTTAAATAATACATGCCAGGAGGTTTCATTTGTCCATCCGCTTGTGTACGTTTGTTAGCAAACGCATAAAGGGAGTCGCCATCACTGTACAAAAAATTAGCAGGACCTAATTCGGCTAATTTTTTAAAAACCTTTTCAATTACTTCCACACGTTTTTGTAAACCCGGAGGCCCTTTACTCCACAAAGTTTCCAGTTCTGCCAATAAATAACAAAACGCATATTCAGAATCCGTTTCACCAATAGGTTTGAATCGATTTAACGTGGAAAGACTATCGATATTATCAAGATTGCCGTTATGACAAAAAATGTGACGTTGACCACCGAGTTCTCGAGAAAAAGGTTGTGTATTACGCAGAGCTCTTTCACCAACTGTCGCATATCTAATATGGGAAATAATACATCGACTTAGATGCTGATGCTCGCGTAAAAATATCATCCATTGACTATCCGCAGAGGGTTCTGCTTCGCGAAAAACCTGCGCGTAAACGCCATCAAAGAAAGCCAGTCCCCACCCATCTCTATGACGTGCTGTTCGCCCACCGTGAAGTGCAAATTCTTCTAAAGAAAATGTCACTTTAGTTGGTAGCATACTTGAAATGGCAAATAGTTCACACATGCTAAAGACCTTTACACTTATTCAATATGAAATTAATGATAAATTATCGTGAAGGAGTATAATCTTAGTAAAGCAAGATCAAACTGACATTGATCAATTCGTTATTGAATAATTTTCGACTTTAGTGGCGTTAAGAATTTTTAGTTCGTACAAAAGATAGTCAGTTTAACGGAGTCAAATTAATCAAAAACAATTTTAAATCATAGCAACAGAATAGAAACAAACCACTAATTAAGTTGACTTAATTCTACCCTAACTTCTTTAACCATCCCATCGATAATGATGGACAAATCATTGTTTGTATTTTGCTCTAACTTTAAATTTTGCCAGTTATCCTTCCAAAACAACAATAGAAAATTCGCTTTAATTTGTACAGCTTCGTTCATAAACATAGATAATGATTGAATTAGTCGAATCCTTACCCAACCTTCGATAGGTGTGTTCGATTGATCTTTGGTTGTTATGAAAGTCGCATTATCAAGAAAATGTTGTAACTTAGCTGTTTCTTTAATGATTTCGAAACCTGCTTGACGAATATTTCTATTTTGTTCAGATTGTTCATTTCGCCAAGAATTATATCCTAGTGCGGAAATGGCGATGGTTAAGCTTAATATAGCCAATATATTATTTTTAAATTGTTTACCCATGGAAATACTTGCACTGTTCATTGACTTAACCATTCCATAATTAATCTATCTAATATTCTTGAAACATGACATATTGCCAGTATCAATTAACCAAACTTGTTTATACTCTAACACCTACAAGTGGACATTCTACAATCGACTCTAAATTGAGGCCAAAGTGAATATACTAAAGAAACGTTGTTTATCTAAAAAAGTTACTAAAAGTTTTCAACTAAATGCTTCATTTCGATTATTCAAACTTAGCTATAGAATGGCTATTATCCTTTTTGCAGGTCTATTTGCATTACCAGCTACCGCTTCAGATTCCGATCTTAATGCATATGACCCTATAAACGAAAAATTAAAATCACTAAATAACCCGTCATTCACCAAGGTAGAGTTTAAAAATAAAGAGTTAATGCGCAAGTTTGCAATTTCTTTTCATCATGCGCTGTTTGAGATTAACTATGATGAGCTTTTTGCGATTGCTGATCTTACTGTTTTAGAAAAGAAAAAACTCGATAGTTTGAATATTTCTCATAAACAAGCAAAGCAATGGAGTCTAAAGTTTCAGAATTTCCAGTCAGATTTAAAAAATAAACAATCAACCAATAAATTGCCTGGCATTGTTGGTTTTGAATGTTATGCAACTGTTGAGGAAACGTTACAACAAGGCTTAGATCTATCAAATAATTATCCAAACCTTTCTGAGTGGATTGATATTGGTGATTCTTGGAAAAAACAAAACCAACAAAGCGGTTATGATTTAATGGTTCTAAAAATCACTAATCGTGATATTTCTGAGGAAAAGCCAAAACTCTTTATTCACAGCTCCATGCACGCCAGAGAATATGCGCCAGCCGCTTTAACTTTGGAATTTGCACATCGATTATTAGAAGATTATAACGCAAATGCTGATATCCGTTGGATTGTGGATCACCATGAAATTCATATTCTATTCCATATGAATCCAGATGGCAGGAAAATTGCGGAAACTGGTATTTATCAACGTAAAAACACTAATGAAAACCACTGTTCAACGGGTGATGTTGGTGTTGATCTCAATCGGAACTTTGCCTATTTTTGGAATTATACAAACGGATCTGGCTCCAGTGGCAATGAATGTAACCAGACTTTTAGAGGAATTTCAGCAGAGTCAGAACCTGAAACCCAAGCTGTATCAAATTATATACGTTCAATTTTTCCAGACGTTCGAGGTCCATTAGAATCGGATGCTGCACCAGTTACGACTTCAGGTATACACCTGGATATTCATAGCTACAGTGAATTGGTACTTTGGCCATACGGGCATAAAGTAGGAGCATCTCCTAACGATAGTGGTTTTGTTGCCCTAGGTAATAAATTGGCTTGGTTTAATGATTATGAACCTATACAAAGTGTCGGTCTATATGCGACGGACGGAACTAGTGATGATGTTAGCTACGGTGAATTGGGAATCGCTGCATTAACGTTTGAACTAGGTACTTCTTTCTTTCAAGATTGTACAGTCTACAATAATACAATTAAACCAGATAATTTAAAGGCGCTTTATTATTCGGCAAAAGCTAGTGCAATGCCCTATTTATTACCAAAGGGGCCTGAGGTTTCGTTGATTTCTCTTAACGGATCGGAAACTGGAATAACGGTATCGCAAGGAACAAACATAAACCTTATTTCGACTTTAAGTACTAGTCAAACAAAGTTATCAGGGTCAGGACGAACCATTTCAAAAGCTGAATTTTCAATTGATGAGCCTATTTGGTTAGAGTCCTCTGTTAAAACAGAAATCATGGGAAATGATGGAGCGTTATCCTCTGAAATAGAGACGTTTGATATAACTATTGATACAAGTAATTTAAGTACCGGTGAACACATACTTTACGTGAGAGGCTACAATCAAAATCAACAAGTTGGAGTTCCAAGTGCAGTCTTTATTACCGTCGGCGAGAACAATTCCCCTACTCCAGACTTATCATTTATCTGTACAAATTTATCTTGTAATTATGATGCGAGTGGAAGCAGTGATAGTGATGGAAACATTACAAACTACAGCTGGGATTTTAATGGTGAAGAAACATCAACATCTGTTTCTGGGAGTGTTAATTTTATAACTGCAGGCAATAAGACAATCAACCTAACTATCACAGACAATACCAATAACACAGCGGCAAGTACTTTAATTATTGATGTAACAGAACTAAGTGAGCCTGAAGAATCATCGAGTTCTGGTGGTGGTTCAATTAATCTATTCGCTCTCATATTATTACTAATAATTAGACTGAAAACATTTATCATAATAGAAAAAATCTAATTTTTTCTATATTAATAAAAATTAATTAAAATAACTGATTAGCCCTAACAAGATCTTCTGGTGTATCAATTCCAGCTGGAGGGGCTAAATCTAACACATCAAGATAGATTTCAGCACCATTTTCAATCACTCGAAGTTGTTCTAATTTTTCTAACATTTCTAATTTTGACGTGGGCCAACTAACAAACCTTTTTAGAAATTTTTTGGTATAGGCGTAAATACCTATATGCCTAAAATGATTGTTTAAATTAAATTCCGAAGATAATGAGCCCGTTCTTCCGAATGGTATAACTGATCGAGAAAAATAAATGGCTTTGTTATTATTGTCGAATATAACTTTAACGGCATTGGGATTATTTGCTTCTTCCTCATTATTTATACGGCAACAAAGAGTAGCCATATTTGCGTTTGTATTTGAAATTATATTTGCGACTT
Source organism: Kangiella sp. (assembly GCA_002733465.1). Taxonomy (GTDB): domain Bacteria; phylum Pseudomonadota; class Gammaproteobacteria; order Enterobacterales; family Kangiellaceae. The sequence continues at coordinate 39,428 of NVVT01000002.1, read as the reverse complement.
GTTGTATATTGGCAACAGGAATAAATGGTTCATCGCCTTGCACGTTAACGATAATATCATTGTCATCTAAATTAAGTAATTCAGCGGCTTCATAAATTCGATCGCTTCCCGATTCATGATCAAGCCTAGTCATAAGAGCATTGAAGCCAGCATTATCGACCACTCTCTTAATATCCAAATGATCCGTAGCGACTGTAATTGATTTTGCACCACTTTCTTTAGCTCTTTCACAAACATGTAAAATCATTTCTTTATCGTTTATTTTAGCAAGTGGCTTAGCTGGTAAACGCGATGATTCATATCTAGCAGGGATAATAACGTGAAAATTGTTCATTGTTTTTTATTCATTTGTTTAAATAAACGAAACTATAAAGCTTCATCTACTTGGGCTTGAGTTAAGGTTTCCGCCTGTTCGATTAATAAAACAGGCAGGCCATCATCAATGTTATATTTTAACCGGTCAAATCTGCAGATTAAACTTGAGCGATCTTTAGTTAAATCTAACTTGCCATGACATCTAGGGCAAATAATAACTTCTAATAATTTCTTATCCATTAGACTTCCTTTCAATTAGCGTTTGTATTCTTGACTGTAAATTATCCGTAAGATGATTATTAAACTCCATAGTGACTTTCAAATAATACCAGTTATCTTTGGCAAAACGTTTGCATTTTACTGCATCCTTTTCAGTCATTATAATGGGAATTTCTACACTTTCAGAATGATTTAAATCATCAAAATCATTCTCACAAAATTGATAGTGATCAGCAAATGTCTTTGTTTGGTTAATTGTACATAATGCTTTCAATGTTTTATAAAATCGATTAGGACTTCCTACTCCGGATATGGCATTGACTGTACGACTAGTGAAATACTCTAAGTCTACTGCCTCATCATCTTTCAATCTGACAAATTGCTTAGCAACAATAACAACTTGTTCATTGACTAAGTTTTCAATATCAGGCTCAATTTGAACTTCGCCATTTTTCACTAATAAGTCGATGGTTTGACAGCGCGATACAGGTTCTCTTAAAGGACCCAATGGTAGTATTAATCGATTGCCAAATGCCCGTGAAGAATCCATTAAAACAATTTCTAGATCCCGTTGCATTTTGTAATGTTGCAAACCATCATCACTAATTATGATATCGATGTTATTGTTTGCGATTAAATAATTGACGGCACTACTTCTATCGGCGTCTATTACAATAGGAATTTTCAAATTGGAGAATTGCATAAAAGCTTCATCACCAACACTTGAAGCATTATCAAAATCAGTTACTTGATGTGGATAGTTAGACTGCTCMGAATGGTAACCTCGACTAACAATACCACAATTAATACCTTGCTCACTCAAMATGCTAACGAGGTTAGCGATGAATGGCGTTTTTCCAGTACCTCCGAGCGTTAAATTTCCAACCACTATTACAGGTTTGCTAAAGCTATTTGATTTCAATATTTCTTTTTGGTACAAAAAAAATTTTAGTTTTACTAACAATAGAAAAGGTATGTTAAAAATCCAAAAGAAATAGTAAAACAGCGAACGATACCGTAGCGAAGGATACCAAAATTTCTCAATCAATTGATGCTCTTTCATTGATTAGATTCTTGCTCTGCAAATTGCATCTGGTAAAGTTTTGCGTAAGTGCCATTTTGTTCAATTAGTTCGCGATGCCCCCCCGATTCAACAATTTCACCCTCACTTAATACGATAATGGTATCGGCCTTCTCTATAGTCGACAACCTATGAGCTATGACTATAGTGGTTCTATTAACACTTAATGATTCAAGCGCAGCTTGTATATGTCTCTCTGATTCTGTATCTAATGCAGAGGTTGCTTCATCTAGAATAACGATAGGAGAATTCTTATATAATGCTCTTGCGATAGCAATTCGTTGTCTTTGACCACCAGAAAGTCGATTTCCATTTTCGCCAATTTGCTCATCCAACCCATGCTCTAGTTTTACGATAAATTCCCAAGCATGAGCTTTAACCGCAGCATCTTTAACTTTTTGAAAATCTAGATCCTTATCATTTGGATAGGCTATATTTTTTGCGATACTGGTGTTAAATAAAGTAACTTGTTGAGAAACAATACTAATATGACTTCTCAAGTTTTCTAAACTTAATTCATTGGTATTTGTATCATCAAGAATTATTTCACCACTATTAGGATTGTAAAAACGTAATAGTAAATTGGTAATTGTTGACTTTCCACTGCCCGATTTCCCAACAAATGCCACGGTTTTCCCAGCGTCGACTTTAAAGGATATATTATTAATTACTTTCGGTGAAGTTTTAGAGTAAGCAAAGCTAACATCTTTAAATTCTATATTTCCATTTGGTGAATCTATAGTCTTTTTGCCCTYATCTGTTTCTGTAGGTTCATCTAATATTTCAAATATACTTTTGGCTGCCGCGATACCTTTTTGTAARACACTATTCAAGTTGGAAACTACTTTCAAAGGTTTAAGCATCATCATCATCATAGCGAGCATCACTACAAATTGACCKGGTTGTAGTTCTCCCGACGCCAATTGTTGCCCCGCAAAATATATAACTAATGCTAACGAAAAACCTGCAATCAACTGGATAACAGGCGTACTGAAAGCTTTTGTAGCAACCATTTTAATGTTTTGATTGCGTGTCTGYTGCGCTTCCATTGTAAACTGTGCAATTTCAAAGGATTCACCATTGAAAGTTTTAATGACTTTATATCCTTCAACTATTTCTTGTGTTTTCTGAGTTACCCCACCCATAGCATCTTGAATACTATGGCTAATTTTCTTAAAACGCTTACTGGCATTACTAACAACCAGACCGATGATAGGCGAAGAAATTAGAAATAAGCTAGCGAGTTGCCAGCTTGTATAGAATAGATAACCAAGAATAAATATAATTAGCCCACCTTCTCTTAACAATTTGGTRAAAGTATCGGTAATGGCAGTAGCAATTTGTTGGGTATCAAAAGTCATTTTTGATAATAATTTACCACTGGGTACTCGGTCGAAAAATTCACTAGGTAATTGGACAAATTTTTGAGCCATTTCTGTTTGAATTTTTTGAACAATATTTTGCCCAACCCACGACATGCAGTAAGCCGAAATAAAGCTAGCAATACCTCGAACTATTAGCAGGATTATAATGAAAAGAGGTGCAGCCTCTATTGTTGACATATTATTTTTGACTAACGCTTCATCTGTTAAAGGTTCTAAAGACCAAACAAACAAAAAATCCATTCCCGCAAAAACCAGATTGCCTAGAATGGCAATAAAAAAAGCGAGCTTATAATGTTTTAGATAGCCTCTAAGTCGTTTGAATACTTGACTTGAACTAACGTCATMTTTTGTTTTAGTTTTGTTTTCAGGACTCATTCGTCGTTCCTTTGAGTCGCCATTTTTAAGTTTGTTATTCCTAGCTGAGAAGTGGCATCCATAGCAGTTACCACCGATTGATAAGGTGTATTAGCATCAGCGCTGACAATAACGCTAATATCAGGATTGCTTTCTATAAGAGGCGCAATCGCCCTTTTTAAAGTATCTATAGATTTATTGACCAATGCTTTCTTRTTAATAAAATATCGACCTTCTTTATCTATGCTGATTTCTAACGATTCACTTTTTGTTTCAAGAGGCTCCACGTCTGCCTTTGGTAACTCTAATTGGATTTGAGTCTCTCTAGTAAAACTGGTTGTCACCATAAAAAAGATCAACAACAAAAAAACCACGTCAATCAGTGGTGTAAGGTTCACCTCAACATTATTTTTTTTCTCTCTTAACATCATTTAAATTAAACCTTGAATTCAATAATCTAATATCGCTGAATAAAACAACTATTTATCGCTTAAAGATAAGTTAGCCCTTTAAAGTTTCTCTTTCACCATTTAGAACTTCAACCATTTTTAATGCTTCTCTTTCCATCTCTGCAACTAACTCGTCTACTCTACGTTCAAAATGCCGATGAAAAATCAAAGTTGGGATCGCAATAATTAGCCCAGTTGCCGTCGTAATTAATGCCTCAGAAATACCGTGAGCAAGCGCGCCGGAGTCCCCTGTTCCCTGAACCGTAATCACCGTAAACACTCTTATCATTCCGATAACCGTGCCTAACAGACCCAAGAGAGGTGTAATTTGAGCTATGGTTCCAAGTGTATTCAAATATTTCTCTAAGTTGATAACAATCAAACGACCCGCCTCATGAATACTTTCTTTCATGATCGCCCTACCATGAGCATGATTCACCAAGCCTGCTGCTAGGATTTCCCCTAAAGGTGAACTCGCTTTCAATTTTTTCAATCGTGCACGATCTAGTTGGTTGTTTTTAATCCAACCCCAAACTTGAGCAACCAGATGCTTAGGCGTAATCCGTGTTCGCCGTAATGTCCAAGAGCGCTCTATACAAATTACGAAAGCAGCTACAGAGCAAAGGAGAATTGGAAACATTATCCAACCACCAGCTTTTAACAGGTCTATCATCTATGAATTTATCCTAAATTAACAAGTTGTTAACAAGCCTCGTTCTGAGACTATATTTTGAAGAGTTATTTGAAGCTATAACAGCGCGCAGTATAACAAGTTTTATTAAATATAATAACGGGTTATATCGCAATTAGTCGCTTCTTTTAAGTTTGCCAATCTACAACACTAAACCCTATTTCTGGTTCCAAAAATGCCAATAGTTCTCTCTTTCAGATGATATATGCAGACTATTTCCACGGATATCAATATTTATAGCTCCTTGCTTATGAGTGACCCAAATATTGGCTCCATTTTTTCGATATCGCTCAACCACTTTTTCCTTAGGGAATCTCCATTGATTGGCAAATCCTGAGGAAAATATAGCGTCTTTGGCGTCGACCATATTAACAAATTCTTGGCTTGAACTGGTTAGACTGCCATGGTGAGGGACAATAATTACGTCGTGGGCTTCAAATTTTTGCTTAACTAACAGTTTTTCGGCTCTCTTTTCGATATCGCCGGTTAATAGTATTTTTTGTCCATTAATTGAAATTGATAGTACACAGGACAGATTATTACTTTTATCGGTCGTTAGGTTATTCCATTCTCCATCGCTAGGCCTTATTTCGTTACGAAAATTTATAAATTCAAATTTTGCTTGCCCCCACTGCCATGATTTTTCTGTATGGCAATTTTCTGTTGGTAATAGATGAGAAACTTCATTGTTTTTATCGCTTTGTTTTTTTCGCTTCTTTAACATTTCACCCGAAAAAATTCGCTCAACTGAAACTGTATTGATGACACTCTCTAGTCCCCCACGATGATCGGAATCACCGTGGCTAATAATTAATCGATCGATATGTGCAATATTGTTTTTTTTAAGAAATGGTAATATGACACTATCCGCCATTGAATAGTCTTTATTTCCATAGCCTGTATCGTAAATCAAGTGCTTTTCATTCACGCCAATATAAATCGCTAATCCTTGCCCAATATCAAATACGACCATTTTAAAAGCATCTTCGTTAGTAGCCTCATTTGATTTCTTGCTAGGAGCAATCAAGCTGATTAAAAATACAGTAAAGATTGATAAACTTATTGATCGACTTGGAAATTTTGAAGGTAATAACAATAATAAGGATAACAACATTAAAAGAATTAAAGCAGATAATGATATTCCAGCGTTCAAATATTGAAAATTTGAGTTCCAATTAGCGAATTCGCTTTGGATCCAATAACTCAGAGCTAAAAATTGATCCGCAAAGCTAAAGATTTGGCTGGATAACTCAATGTTAAAACCGCTGGTTAACATCCCTATGTAAACCAGAGGTGCTGTTAAAAAAGAGGTTAACGGAATAAGGATAAGGTTGGTTGCTAGTGAAACAAAGGACACTTGTCCGAAGAAAAACCATGAAATAGGCGTTAATCCAACGAAAATAAAGAGATTGACTCTAAACCAAGCGGTTATTTTGCGGTAGGTTTTCTTATTGCCTTCACTATTAAGTTCGACACTTTTAGTATTAATATCAGGCGCATAGGAAAGTGATAATAGAATAATTGAAACAGCCAGAAACGAGAGCCAAAACCCTTCGGATAAAATTGAAAAAGGTTGAATTAATACAATTAAAATAAAAGTAATTGAAAGAATGCTGGTTGTTGAATAGTGACGGCTAGATATTTTATTAAAGAAAAATACAATAAGCATTAAAACAGCTCTTTGAGCTGGATATCCTAAGCCAGATATTAGCGCTATAGCCACACCTCCTATTATTGAAGCCATAATTGCAGGTTTAATTGGGCTAACAAAATAACGTCCTTTAGTAGAAAAATTCCAAAATACAATCATGAAAAAAATAAGATAGTAGCTCCAGAGAGAAGCAATACCAATGTGTAGACCAGAAATGGCGAGTAAATGAGAAGTACCGGAGTCTCTAAAAGTTTTCCACTGTTCGTCAGAAATTAGGCTTTTTTCACCAATTGAAAGCGCCAAAATTAATCCTTGGAATTGATTTTCTACAGTAATACCTTCGAAATGACTATAAAGGTTCTGGCGCTGATAATGGTATCGTTGTTTTATCCAGTCAAAGAGACTTATGCTGACTTTTGACTGTCTAGTTTCGATTGTTCTAGTATCAATTGATTTTACATAACCGGTAGCAATATAAGACTCTGCAACTAACCATTTTTCATAATCAGAGCCCGCTGGGTTGATCCTCCCGTGGATCGGTTTTAATTTTGCCACCAATGACAGTATTTTTCCATCAATCAACCGAGAGCGTAGTTCTGAATTGAAATTGTAAATTGAGAGTTTTATCTTATTATTCGAAAGAAAATTTAATGCCGGATTAACGTTAGAATCATCAGTGATAACATCATCCGACTTTTGATTTTTTATCTCAGTCACACAAAAGTTAAACCTAACAGACTGACGCTGTGCTAGTTTATTAGAATCAGATTCTTTTAAGTCGGTAACGTCTGGTATCAGGCTACAAACATAACCTGTTAAAGTTAAAACCTTGGGTGTAGTGACCAATGAATTAGAGTAATTAGACCATATCAGAACGTTTAAACTTCCCCAGAGTAAACCGATAAAAAGAAACAACCAAGGTTTCAATGTTCGTCTAAAGTGCCCCTCAAAAATCGTATGATCTGCGAAAATGCCCAATATCGCTACAGAAGAGAATATAAGAACGTATAAACTGATATTTTCGCCAGTACTTTCATTAGGCATCCAAAACAAACAGCTCATACCCATTAGAAATTTTAGAGCGATGTTTAACAATTGATATCCATAGCAAACCTTCCTTTTTACTAACTATTTATTAAAGCCTTCAATTCTATTATGCTTTGTATTCTACTGAGTTGCAGATACAATGCACGCCATAAAATGTTAATTTCCCTACAAACATAAAGTGGCTGAAAGAATTAGAGGCTATACTTGTTTGTAGTCTCTTTTTTAAGACCATCCTTGAGTGATTTGTATAATTGTATGCCAAGAAAGCTAATAAAAAAATATCTACCTAATCCTTCTCAAATCAAGGATAACAAATTTTTAAAGATTTTTGGACCWGTAATACATGARCCKATGCTTTGGCATCTAACGCGACGCTCSGTAGCWAAGGCMTTTATAGTTGGWTTGTTTTTYGCATTTTGGCCKGTTCCTTTTCAAATGGTGCTYGCWGCKGCTGGYGCAATWGTRCTCAGAGCTAAYYTMCCCTTATCTATMGCSCTAGTKTGGATCACWAAYCCTGTYACKATGCCCTTYCTYTTTGGATTTGCMTATTTYGTHGGYGTATTTGCGTTAGGGGAAAACGGTARTGGTTTTGAATTTGAGCTAAGTTGGCAATGGTTAGARACCAATCTRACMTCACTTTGGCAACCWTTTTTATTGGGYTGTGCTATTTGTGCTGTTATTGCTGCAACCGCTGGATACCTGTTTATTAACCTGTTCTGGAAGTGGCACGTTATGAATGCTTGGAAAAATCGACGTAATAGAGCAAATATCAATTGAAAATTAGCTTATATAAAGCATTATCTATTTATTATTGGTTCGTTATTGACTAGACTTATATTTTTAATTCCACTATATTAGTTAACACTTATATAATTAACTAATATCAACGAAAGATCAGAAGTTATGGATAATGTCACTAAATTAACCCCGTCTATTTGTAAACCTCAAGGTCCCGAAGCTATAAGAGAACATGCCGATGTTGCGACTAGACAACTAAAAGCCTTAGCCAACGTTAATCGCTTGATGATATTGTGTATTTTGTGTGAAGGAGAACTTTCCGTCACAGAATTGAACGATAAAATTGATATTTCCCAGTCCGCTCTTTCACAACATCTTGCAAAACTAAGAGACGATGAAATAGTGAATACCCGTAGAGAATCTCAGACGATCTATTATTCTATTGCTAGCGGTGTAGCTAAAGGTATTATCCAAGTTTTGCATGATCACTACTGTCCAGAAGATTAGAATATAGAAAATTAATTTTAGTAGTCTACTACCACTAGCGTTTTTCTTTAGTTTCTAAAATGACTGACGTATTAGTTCTAACCACACCTTCCAAATTACCTATTTCATCAATCAAATGACTAAGTTGCTCGGTATTTCTAGCATGGATTACAGCAATCATATCAAAGTCTCCACTAATAGCATGTACCACTGATACAGCATCAATTTTAAGTAGATTTGCGGTAAGAAAAGATGAAGATTTTTGTTCCGCGGCAATTGCTACATGCGCTGAAATATAATGGTTAAGGTAGTCTTTTCCTAAGGTTAATGTGTAACCGGTTATAGTCCCTTCCCTTTCAAGTTTTAATATCCGCGCTTGTACGGTCGCTCTTGATACGCCTAATTTACGCGCGATTTCGGTAGTGGAAGCTCTTACGTCAGCTTGAAGTACTCTTATCAATTTTTCTTCATTTTCGGTTGCCATATCAAGCCCTTTATAGTCACTATTATTCAAATTGCCTAGTTTTGTTATCAGTATGTTAGATAAATTTGTTATATATGTCAAAATGACACTGCAAATTGACATATAACTTGTTCATAATGGCTCGCTAAGCAATTAGCCAATTAACAAACCAAGAGATTATTATTATGTCCGAATTACTAGCTGTCGACCGTTCTACTTTTGATCAAGTCATGGTACCAAACTACGCTCCGTCTAAAGTGATACCGGTTAAGGGTAAAGGATCTCGTATTTGGGATAAGGATGATAACGAGTATATCGATTTTGCTGGTGGTATTGCGGTTAATTGTTTAGGTCATTGCCACCCGAATTTGGTTAATGCTTTAATCGAGCAGGGTCAAAAATTATGGCATTTATCCAATACCATGACTAACGAGCCAGCATTACGTTTAGCGTCAAAAATGATTGATGCGACTTTTGCCGATAAAGTCTATTTTGCTAACTCAGGTGGAGAAGCAAACGAAGCTGCGTTAAAACTCGCTAGACGATGGGCGCTAGAAGAGCACGGAGTAGAAAAAACACATATTATTGCTTTTAAACAAGGTTTCCATGGTCGAACATTTTTTACTGTGACAGTTGGCGGTCAACCCGCTTATTCAGACGGTTTTGGTCCAAAACCAGCTGATATATTTCATGCCGAATATAACAATTTGGACAGCGTTAAAGCGTTAATTTCTGATAAAACCTGTGCCGTTGTTATAGAGCCTCTTCAGGGGGAAGGTGGAATTATTCAGCCAACAGATGAATTCATTAAAGGTGTAAGAGCTTTGTGTGACCAAAATAATGCCTTGTTAGTCTTTGATGAAGTCCAAACAGGTGTTGGTCGTTTAGGTAACCTTTATGCATATATGGATATAGGTGTAACACCTGATATTTTAACCACTGCAAAAGCTTTGGGAGGCGGTTTTCCGATTGGAGCAATGATAACAACGGATGCTATCGCCAAACACCTTAAGATAGGCACTCACGGAAGCACTTATGGAGGCAATCCATTAGCTTGTGCGGTTGCTGAAGCGGCGTTTGATACGGTTAATACACCTGAAGTTCTTAATGGTGTAAAAGAAAAATCAGCGCTATTTGTTAAACGATTAGAAGCTATCAATGAAAAATACTCAATCTTCTCCGAGATTAGAGGTAAAGGTTTGTTAATTGGTGCTGTATTGAATGAACAATACAAAGGAAAAGCAAAAGAAATACTTTTAACCGCTATGGATGAGGGTGTAATGGTATTAATCGCTGGTGCTAACGTTGTTCGTTTTGCGCCTTCATTGATAGTGCCCGATGAAGATATCAATCAAGGAATGGATAAATTTGAAGCAGCTATAGGAAAATATCTTTCATAGGTCTTTTTATAAAGAGTCCGCCATGCACTGTTCTATTAAAACAGTGTGTTTAAATTATAAGCAATTGGATTTTTGCCAATTGAATTTTAATTAATTTTAGACACACTGTTTTTGTTGTTAGATCTTTAAAAGAGAAAACCCAATGATCATTATTCGTCCTATTCAAACTTCTGATTACGATTCATTGCATCAAATTGCAATTGAGTCTGGGCATGGCTTTACCTCTTTGCCTGTCAGTGAATCAATATTAAAAAATAAAATCACTCGTTCTTTAAATTCCTTTGCCAAAGATGTTGTTACGCCAGGTGATCAAAGTTATCTATTTGTTATGGAAGATACAGAAACTGGTGAAGTCGTAGGAACTAGCGGTATTGAGGCGGCTGTTGGGTTAGACAACCCTTTTTACCACTATCACTTAGGTAAAATAGTGCATTCTTCTAGTGAATTAAAAGTTCACAACACAGTTGAAACACTTACCCTTTGCAATGATCTCTCTGGATCTAGCGAAATATGTACATTATTTTTAAAAGAAAAAGCCCGTATCAACAGTAATGGCCGATTTCTCTCTCGTTTTCGATTTATGTTTATCGCGGAGCATGAAGAACGTTTTAGCGATAAAATAATAGCTGAAATGAGAGGGATTTCCGATGAAAATGGAAACTCTCCATTCTGGAAATGGCTCGAAGAACATTTCTTTTCTATTGATTTTCCAACCGCAGATTATTTAACCGGCATTGGTAATAAAGTTTTTATTGCTCAGTTAATGCCGAAACACCCAATTTACGTCAGTTTATTGAGTAAAGATGCTCAAGAATCGATCAATCAAGTTCATAAAAATACAATACCAGCAATTCGTCTTTTAGAGTCAGAAGGTTTTATACAAAGCGATTATGTTGACATTTTTGATGCCGGACCCACTATTTCCGCTCAAAAACGCCATATTAAAACCATTCAACAAAGTCTAAAATTAATCGTAAAATTCGAAAATCAAAATGATATTAAAAATGGACAAGATAGCAGTATGCAGCAGCGACATATCATCTGTAATACAAAAACTGATGATTTCAGAGCAGTGCAAATTCTGGCTACTATATGCGACAGCGAAAAACATATCATCATTCCTAAAGATGTCGCTAAACACCTTTTTGTCAATGAAGGTGATTTAGTCCGTGTTATCGCCAATTAACTCATTCTATTTTACAAACCAATTAGCAAGCAATATTGAAGAATATCAACCTCTAAAGGTAAGCAAATGACCAACTCAATTCAAACAAGTAACGCGCAATTCATTAATGGTGAATGGCTAAAGGGGCTAGGTAAAACTTTCGAATCCTATAATCCTGCCAATAAGTCACTCGTTTGGAAAGGCGACTCTGCGACCGAGGAACAAGTTGAAAATGCAGTGAGTAGCGCGCGTCAGGCATTTAAAGGCTGGTCAGCAATTAGTTATGAAGACCGACTTTTAATAGTAAAAAGGTTTGGTGAAATACTGGCGGAAGAAAAAATCAAATTGGCTACCGCTATTTCAGAAGAGACAGGAAAGATTCTATGGGAAACTATGGGAGAAGTTGGCGGAATGATTGGGAAAATCGCTATCTCTGAAAAAGCGTTTTCTGAAAGAACCGGTACAGTAGAAAGTATAATGGCGGGTTCAAAAGCATACATACGTCATAAACCACATGGCGTTGTAGCCGTTTACGGTCCATATAACTTTCCAGGACATTTACCTAACGGGCATATCATCCCCGCTCTACTAGCTGGAAATACGGTAGTATTCAAACCCAGTGAAATCACACCTAAAGTCGCAGAAATTACAGTTAAAGCTTGGGAAAAAGCTGGAATACCAAAAGGTGTAATCAATCTAGTGCAGGGAGAAGTCGAAACTGGGGTTTTATTAGCCAATAACCCACGCATTGATGGTTTATTTTTTACCGGAAGTTCTAACGTTGGACACCTACTTCATAAGCAGTTTGCGGGTCAGCCTGGTAAAATATTAGCTCTAGAAATGGGCGGAAACAATCCATTAATCGTTAATGGCGTTTCTGAAATTGATGGCGTTGTGCATGATATTTTGCAATCTGCTTTTGTCACTACCGGACAAAGATGTACCTGCGCAAGACGAGTCTTTATAGAAGATAACCAACAAGGTAACCAAATCCTCAATCGATTAGTTGAGGTCAGCAAGAAAATTAAAATCGGTAAGTTCGACGATGAAGATACGCCCTTTTATGGCTCTTTGGTTTCTGAGAAAGCCGCCAAAGATTTAGTGACTGCGCAAAGAATGTTGCAAAACCTTGGCGGAAAATCATTACTAGAACTAAAGCATTTAGAAGAAGGTACAGGTTTTGTATCTCCTGGAATCATCGATATGACAGGTGTGAAAAATATACCTGATGAAGAATACTTTGGCCCTTTAGTTAAGATATTCCGTTATTCCGAATTTAAAGAAGCATTAACAGAAGCTAATAATACTCAATTTGGTTTATCGGCGTCTTTATTAAGCGACAGCCAATCAACTTACGATGAATTTTTTGCTTCAACTAGAGCGGGTATCGTCAATTGGAATCGCCCTACTACCGGCGCTAACTCTCAAGCACCTTTTGGAGGCATTGGAGCCAGTGGTAATCATCGAGCCAGCGCTTATTACTCAGCTGATTATTGTGCTTATCCTATTTCATCGGTTGAAAATGAAAAAGTTGTTTTGCCTGAAACGCTTAGCCCGGGTTTAACCTTTTAATAAATAGCTACTTATCAGAGGTTGTTAGATTAATTCATGTGAATTAGTGAATGAAACCGACAACCTCATATTTCCCTTGAGTTGTTAAAGTGACTAACACCTCGTCATCACTCGTATTCTTCCAATACCATCCATGCACACCTTCAAATGGAACCGTCATTGAACCTTCCATTTTATTGATAGTAGCGATGGTATAGCTCTCAAAATATCCTGTAGTGTCCCCTTTTGGCTCGCCATGAAAATCAAAATAGAGGGGCACTTCAGAAGTCCATTTATATGTTAAATTCGAAAATTGAGACAGTTTAAACTTGTATTCTAATCCTCTATTAGCAGGCACTAAAATGTCAATTGAGTCTTTTCTAAATTTATAAATACTTATAGCGTTACCTGTTTTCTCGTCCTTAGAAGCTTCTGCTAAAACAGGAAGACCAAATAACTTGCCTGTACCTAACGGGTCTTTGCCAAATTCTATGGGATATACAATAGTATAAAAGATAGAAACTGCTATGACTATCGCCACTAAACTATTCTTTATTATAGAGTTATTATTGTTTTCACTCATGTTTATCACCAATCTTATAGTTTAATTGTTTGTAAAATAGCTCGTTAACTGAAACATCATTAATAAAGTACCTGCACCAATCAATGACGTATTTATTAATGTGGAAATGTTGTTATAAACTGACTTATTATTAATCGACAGGTTTCGAATGTAACTTAAGATAATCAATACCATTCCAAGCGCTAAAAATTGTCCGACCTCAACTCCAAGGTTAAAAGATATTAGGTTCGCGACAAGGCCATTTTCTGCAATTTCGAACTCTTGAATCTTAGTGGCTAAACCAAACCCATGAAATAGACCAAAGATTAAAACAGCGATTTTAGTATTTGGTTGAAAATTGAACAGTTGTTTAAATCCACCAAGGTTATCGAATCCCTTGTAGACAACCGAGAAGCCGATTATTGCATCAATTAAATACGCATTAACTTGAATATCACCTAAGACTCCAGTCAACAGCGTTAAGCTATGACCAAGGGTAAAAAGACTCACGTATATCAAAATGTCTTTAGTTTTATACAAAAAGAAGATTACACCGACTAAAAAAAGCAAATGGTCATAGCCGGTAACCATGTGTTTTGCTCCAATATACAAGTATGGGATTATCGCTATTCCTTCGTTGCCGATTAAAAATTGTTTAGTATTTTCATCGACGCCATGGGCAAAACATTGTCCGCTCATAATCATCAACATAATAATTGAGACAAGAAGGATAAATTGCTTAAAAAATTTAGTTAGAATCAAGAACAGAACTCTCTATTAGCATGAAAATAAGATAGAATTGGTAAATTATTGAGCTAGTTAGACTTACTTAAAAGTCAGCTGTAGACAATACCAGAGGAACAACAATGATTAAACCTTTTGCACGTATCATAGCGATAATTTCAGTGTGCTTTTCACTCTCTATTACTGCTAACCAATTTGAAAAAGATTGGCATACCTATTCAAATTATCAAGATGTTGTTTCAACACACATTGTACTTAATTTAGATGTGGATTTTAATACAAAGCAATTAAAAGGTAGTATCGAGCATCATCTAAAATATAATCGTAAAGGCGTGCAAAACCTTGTACTAGACACAAGAGATCTCGATATTCACCGAGTAGAAACATTTCGATGTGGCGTATGGTCTGATACGACTTTCAAACTATCTGAACGAGATGATGTTAAGGGCAGTAAATTAACAATCGTTTTACCCCGAATGAGCAAACGAGTCAAAGTACATTATAACTCTCGACCTGAAGCGTCAGGTTTACAATGGTTGTCTCCTATTCAAACAGCCGGAAAAAAACTACCTTTTATGTTCAGTCAATCTCAAGCTATACACGCAAGAAGTTGGATGCCAATTCAAGATACGCCGGCAATGCGAGTTAGTTATGAAGCTAACATTCATACCGCAAAAAACTTACGTCCAATAATGAGTGCTAAAAACGATCCTAAATGGAATGAAAATGGTGATTATCATTTCGAGATGCCTCAGCCTATCCCTACTTATTTAATAGCGATTGCAGCAGGTAATATTCATTACAAAAAAATGTCTAAACAAACTGCCATCTATTCGGAACCTGAATTATTGGATGCTGCTGCAGCCGAATTTATTGATACCCAAGCAATGATTGATGCGACAGAAAAAATGTACGGAAAATATCGTTGGACTGATTATGATTTACTAATATTACCACCCTCCTTTCCTTTTGGCGGAATGGAAAATCCACGTTTATCCTTCATTACTCCAACAGTTATTGCTGGTGACAAAAGCTTAGTTAGTTTAATCGCACATGAATTGGCTCACTCTTGGTCAGGAAATTTAGTCACTAATGCTACCTGGCGGGATCTTTGGTTGAACGAAGGTTTTACCAGTTATGTTGAAAATAGAATAATGGAAGAAGTATTTGGCAAAGACCGAGCGATTATGGAACAAGCCTTAGCTTATCAAGGTCTTAAAGAAGAATTAGTTGATTTGCCTAAAGCGGATACTATTTTACATATAGTCATTGAAGGACGTGATCCTGATGATGCATTCTCTGGCGTTCCATACACTAAAGGGCAGTTGTTTTTAATGTTTTTAGAAGAACGTTTTGGTAGAAAGGATTTTGATTCATTTTTAAGACAATACTTTGATGATCATGCCTTTGGCAGTATTGATACAAAAAGTTTCACTCGTTATTTGAAGAAAAATTTGATCGATAGACACACCGGCAAAGTTTCTATGGCAGAAGTTAAAGAATGGATCAATGAACCGATGTTACCTGCGAGTTCTCCAAAACCAACATCTGATGTTTTCACCAAAGTGAAAAGTCATATGGACTCTTGGTTTACTAACGACACTACTCTTTCAAACATTCCAACTAAAGACTGGACTGTCCATGAATGGTTATTCTTTATCAATAATTTACCAAAAGACATTTCGCTAGACAGATTAAATAAACTTGATTCACAATTTAGTTTAACCCAATCAACCAACAATGAAATCGCTCATGCTTGGTTATTATTGAATATAAAACGTAATAATCCAGTTATTAATAAAAGACTTGCAGACTATATGATTTCAATCGGTCGGAGAAAATTAATTGTTCCTTTATATAAAGCGTTACTAGAAACTGAATCAAAAAGAGCGTTTACACAAAATATCTACAACAAAGCTCGCCCAGGTTATCATCCGTTAGCGCAAGGAACCATTGATGCTTTGTTCGCAAAAAAATAGTGTTTAGACCCTTTCACTTTATCCCCTCTTCCTTTGGGAGAGGGCTAGGGAGAGGGTTCTTTTATCTTTAATAAAAATAAAGGAAATAAAATGGTACATGGTTTAAATAGCTTTCGTTTTTTCGCATTCTTTATTGTGTTTGCTTATCATATGGGATTGTTCGAGTTTGGGTACATGGGCGTTCATGCGTTTTTTGTATTGTCAGGTTTTTTGCTGACACCAATCATCGTCAACATGAAAGAACATTTGCCAACAAAGCAATATTTTATTAATTTCTACGGCCGTAGAAGTTTAAGAATATTTCCTCTTTATTTTACCTATCTATTGCTCATTAGCGTTATCGCCTATGTCGCAATTGAACACTTTAATTATGACGTAGGTGACCGTTTCGCTAGAACATTAGATCAAATTGGCTGGGCTTTAACTTACACTTATAATTTTTTCGCTATGTCATCGGCATACGAGCAAACTCAAACGATTACTCATTTTTGGTCACTAGCTGTTGAAGAGCAATTCTATTTGTTATGGCCTCTTATGATTTTCCTTATTCACAAAACATCGGTAAAGCGCGCTCTCATTATTGTGATTTTATCAGGACCAATCATTCGATTCGTTTTAGGTAGTATTGTAATGGCAGATACAACGAATTCTTTTAACACTATGAATTTGGCGGTTTATACATTTACCTTGTCTAGCTTTGATGCTTTTGCAATCGGTGGATACTTCGCCATGTATGTAAAGCCTGTCGCTAACTTTAAAATTATAGCTTTCGCTGGATTAGTTATAGTTCTCGGATTTGTAGCTGAGTATCTATCAGGTGTTAAACTTGATGTAAGAAGTTTAGGTTATGGAAACTTTATGGAAGACAGTTATAAACACGTTTGGGGTTACACGCTATTCTCTTTTGTATTTGCTGCTATGTTAGTCAATATAAAAGCTAAACAGTTTTTTCCATTGATTATGGAAAATAAACTGTTAGCTTACTTGGGTAAAATTTCTTATGGCCTTTATGTTTATCACTTCCCTCTTACTTGGTTTGTAGGGCATGAATTGGGCGATATGTCAGCCTATGTTAAAGCAGTAATTATTTTGGTCATGACGACTATTTTAGCGGCAATCAGTTATAAGTATCTTGAAGAGCCACTGTTAATGAAGAAAGATAAGTATTTTCCGCATTAATAGTTATTACAAAAGTTCGATTAAAAATATGCTAATCGAGCTTTTGTCTCAATCCTCTAATACAAGCTCGTTTCGCACCAACTCTATGATTTATATTGCATAGATATTCCCATCTAAAAAGCAGCTCAATATTATACGAAACATTTAGAAATAACTTTGATGTCGCAAAACTCATAAATAGTGTTATAGTTCACTACATCACCGAGCCACGCTTGGTTGGCATTATTTTTCGACAAAAACAATTTATATCAATAATAGGAATTAACAATGAAAATATTTTACTCTCTTGCTGTAAGTGTAACTTTAATAAGTATATTAAGTGGTTGTATTATTGTTACAGGGCATGATTCAAAAGCTGAAAGCTGGAAAACCACACAAACTCAAAACAGAAGTTTGATAAGCGATCTCGAGCTTCAATCTGATCGCGCTAGCATTATCGCAAAATTAGGTACACCAAATTTTTCGGATGCTTTTATCAAGGGCGAAGATAATTACCGGATCTTATACTATCGTACCCAGCATAATAAATCTGATGGCGAGACAACTAAAGATGAAACAACACCTTTAGTTATAAAAAATGACAAATTGGTTGGTTGGGGTGACGCACTGTTGAATAAGGTAAGACAGTTGTAGTTTGTTATAAACATTATCACGAGTTAATAACTCCGGGATTTAAATACAATAAAAAAGGGCAATCAATTGACTGCCCTTTTTTTTGTAAAACATGTTGTCTATAGACTACCAACCAGTAATCTCTTTCAAAGCCGATCCAATATCAGCCAAGCTTCTTACAGTCTTAACACCAGCATCTTCAAGCGCCGCAAATTTCTCATCAGCAGTACCTTTACCGCCAGAAATAATGGCACCAGCATGTCCCATTCTTTTTCCTGCAGGAGCTGTAACCCCAGCAATATAAGAAACAACAGGTTTAGTCACGTTTGCTTTGATAAACGCAGCGGCTTCTTCTTCTGCTGTTCCRCCAATTTCACCAATCATTACGATTGCTTCTGTTTTAGGATCGTCTTGGAACATTTGCAGTATGTCGATAAAGTTAGAACCAGGAATAGGATCGCCGCCAATACCCACGCAAGTAGATTGACCAAAACCTGTATCAGTTGTTTGCTTAACCGCTTCATAAGTTAAGGTGCCTGAGCGAGAAACAATTCCTACTCTGCCCGGCTTGTGAATGTGTCCTGGCATAATGCCGATTTTACATTCGCCTGGAGTAATAACACCTGGACAATTTGGTCCAATAAGTTGAACACCTAACTCGTCACATTTAACTTTAGCTTCCAACATATCTAAAGTCGGAATGCCTTCTGTAATACAGACGATTAATCTTAGGCCGGCATTAGCAGCTTCTAAAATAGAATCTTTACAAAATGGAGCTGGAACATAAATAACTGAAGCTTCAGCGCCAGTTTCGTCTACCGCTTCTTGTACCGTATTAAAAACAGGAAGACCTAAATGAGTTTGACCGCCTTTACCGGGCGTTACACCGCCAACCATTTTTGTACCATATTCAATCGCTTGTTCTGAATGAAAAGTACCTTGAGAACCAGTAAAACCTTGGCAAATTACTTTTGTGTCTTTATCTATTAAGATGCTCATTTATTTGCCCTCCGCGGCTGCAACTACTTTTTCAGCTGCATCTGCTAAACCTGAAGCAGCAATTATATTTAAACCGCTATCTGCTAGCACTTTACGACCTTTTTCTGCATTGTTGCCTTCAAGGCGCACAACTACAGGCACTTCAACGCCGACTTCTTCTACCGCGCCAATAATACCTTCAGCAATTAAATCACAACGAACAATGCCGCCAAAGATGTTAACTAAAACAGCTTTAACATTACTATCACTTAAGATTAACTTAAATGCTTCTACAACACGTTCTTTTGTTGCCCCGCCCCCAACATCTAAAAAGTTAGCCGGAGAGCCTCCATGTAAGTTAACAATATCCATCGTTCCCATTGCGAGCCCTGCACCATTAACCATGCAACCAATGTTTCCATCTAAAGCTACATAATTTAATTCAAAAGACGCAGCGTGCGCTTCCCTTTCATCTTCTTGAGAAGGATCATGCATATCGCGAAGTTTAGGATGTCTATACATTGCATTGCCATCAATCGTTATTTTAGAATCTAAACAATGTAAATCGCCTGCAGCCGTAACCACTAAAGGATTAATTTCTAATAGAGCTAAATCTAAGTCATGGAATAACTTTGAAAGTTGCATAAATATATGTGTAAATTGTTTTACTAATTTACCTTTAAGACCTAATTTAAAHGCTAATTCTCTACCTTGATATGGTTGAGCTCCTACTAATGGGTCGATTTCTGCTTTGTGAATGAGTTCAGGTGTTTCTTCTGCTACTTTTTCAATTTCAACACCACCTTCTGTCGACGCCATAAATACAACACGTCTTGTAGAACGATCTACCACTGCGCCAAGATATAATTCATCAGCGATGTCAGTACAATCTTCCACTAAAATTTTGGAAACCGGTTGGCCATTAGCATCGGTTTGATAAGTTATCAGGTTTTTACCTAACCATTTTTTTGCAAAATCTTTTGCTTCTTCTTTGCTGGTGATCAGTTTGACACCGCCCGCTTTACCGCGTCCGCCAGCGTGAACCTGAGTTTTAACCACCCATTTGTCACCGCCAATTTGAGATGTTGCTTCCGCGGCGGCTTTTGGTGAATCCACCGCTATGCCACTTGAAACTGGTAAGCCATACTCTTTAAAGAGTTGCTTCCCTTGATATTCATGTAAATTCATGATTATTTATCCGTTTTGGTAGGTAATTAAGTTTAAAATTATTTGTAAATTATAATGTAAATGAAAAATCTTAGTTATATCGTTTTGTTTTAATCACAAATATCGATTAATAGTTACAGCATAGTCAAAATCAAAAAAAGAGCAAAGCCGATTAGACTTTACCCTCCAAAATCGTTTATTTATTGTTCTACGCGCCTCTATTAAGCATCATAGACCGTATATGGCCAATAGCCTGCGTTGGATTCAAACCTTTTGGACAAACACTCACGCAATTCATGATGCCTCGACATCTAAATAGACTGTAAGCATCGTCAAGATCATCAAGGCGAGATTCGGTTTCGGTATCTCGGCTATCAATAATAAATCGATAAGCTTGCAACAATCCTGCTGGTCCAACAAATTTTTCTGGATTCCACCAAAAGGATGGGCAAGATGTTGTACAACATGCGCAAAGAATACATTCGTATAATCCATCTAACTTCTCTCTATCTTCTGGGGTTTGTAAATGTTCTCTTACTGGCTGTTCATCATCATTGATTAAGTAAGGACGAATTTTTTCGTATTGGCGGTAAAACTGTTCCATATCGACCACTAAATCACGTATTACAGGTAAGCCTGGTAACGGTCTTACAATAATTGTTTTAGACTTAACTGATGATAATGGAGTAATACAGGCTAAAGCATTTTTGCCATTAATATTGATACCATCAGATCCACACACGCCTTCTCTACAAGAACGTCTAAATCCAATGGTTGGATCTTGTTCCTTTAATAGGATTAGAGCATCCAATACCATCATGTCAGAACCTTCCTCAACTTCAAGGTCGTAGTCTTTCATATAGGGCTTTTTATCAGTGTCAGGATCGTATCGATAAATAGAAAATTTCATAATTATTGTGTCTCGATTCTGGAATTAATTTAGTAAGTTCTAGCGATTGGTGGAAAAGCATCAACGGTTAATGGGGACATATTGACTGGACGAGTATCCATTTCATGGCTTTCGGGATAATAAAGACTGTGAGTTAACCAGTTTTCATCATCACGGTCTGGAAAATCTTCACGACTATGAGCRCCTCGACTTTCKGTRCGGAAGTTAGCMGCTAAYGCMGTMGCTCTTGCRACNGCCATCARATTATCYARYTCYAAACAYTCWATTCTTARMGTATTAAAWGCCATCGATTTATCKGCYAAYTTGGCWGTYTKYAAACGYYTRGCRACTTCKTCTAAATCTTGCATGCCTWTAGYCATCATRTCGCCGGTTCTAAACACGCCAAAGTTATTTTGCATAATAGACTGCATYTCACTTCTTARTTTAACTGGATCATCKCCRTCKTTACTTTSTTCCCAACGATTAACWCGCGATAATGCCTGCTTCAAATTCTCATCACTTGCGTCATTTTGTGGTAAGCCAGAAGCAAGAGAGTCTTCTAAATGAATTCCAGCAGCTCGACCAAACACCACTAAATCTAATAGTGAATTTCCACCAAGTCGGTTAGCGCCATGCACAGACACACAAGCGACTTCTCCAACAGCATATAAGCCATCAACAATGGCTTCTTCAGTTCCTGATTTTTTACCTATAACCTGACCAAATTTATTGGTGGGGATACCGCCCATCATATAATGACAAGTTGGAACAACTGGAATCGGAGCTTCGACTGGATCAACATGAGCGAACGTTTTTGCAAGTTCACAGACACCAGGCAAACGTTTGTTAAGCGTTTCTGCGCCAAGATGATCGAGTTTTAACATAACATGGTCGCCTTTTGGACCACAGCCTCGCCCTTCTAAAATTTCCTTTGTCATAGAACGAGCCACCACATCTCTACTGGCTAAATCTTTAGAGTTAGGTGCATAACGTTCCATAAAACGTTCGCCATCTTTATTGATTAGGTATCCACCTTCTCCTCGACAACCTTCTGTAACCAATACACCCGCTCCGGCTATTCCGGTCGGATGAAATTGCCACATTTCAATATCTTGTACCGGAATCCCCGCACGTAACGCCATACCAACGCCATCACCGGTATTGATTAAAGCATTAGTCGTTGATTGATATATTCGACCTGAACCACCGGTTGCAAAAACGGTTGCACGGGATTTAAAGTGAACGACTTCGCCTGTTTCAATCGACATTGCAATAACGCCACAACATTGGCCTTCATCATTCATAATTAAGTCGGTTGCATACCATTCATTAAAGAAATTAGTTTTTGCCGCAAGATTTTGCTGATAAAGCGTGTGTAAAAGTGCATGCCCTGTTCTATCTGCAGCTGCTGCGGTTCTAGCGGCTTGTTCTCCACCAAAAGACTTTGATTGGCCACCAAAAGGTCTTTGATATATTTTTCCATTTTCTAAGCGAGAAAAAGGTAATCCCATATGATCAAGTTCTATGACGGCTGCGGGACCTTCTTGACACATATATTCAATCGCGTCCTGATCACCAAGATAGTCTGAACCTTTAACCGTGTCATACATATGCCAACGCCAATCATCTTCATGTGTATTACCCAACGCAACAGTAATGCCACCCTGTGCAGAAACGGTATGAGAACGAGTTGGAAATACTTTTGATATTAAAGCAACTTTTTGACCGGACTTAGCAAGCTGAAGTGATGCTCGCATACCTGCACCGCCGCCTCCAACAATAACCGCGTCAAAGTTTAATACTGGAACTGAATCAAGGWMWGMSMYKWAKMRAMKYYRAMKWMYYWSWGCSSSMMRKAMMAWSAAMGMMKWMMARWTMWKWATMMYSSMKRSYYRRAAAGGTRTGCGGATAGCAATTGGTTTTAAATAGTCCGTTGAAATAACCCAAAGACCAACCCAAATATGAAATGCGAGAGAAACAATCGCTAAGAACGAAAATATTTTAAACCAAGTTTGCGAAAAAAGTGCATGCCAAACGTCATACTGAAGAATGCCTGCAGAAAAGATAAATACACTCAAATAAACAACGTAAGCAGCTAGCACTATCGCACTAACTCGCTGAATCAACCAATCGTGTAGACCACTTCTGCCAAGACTCGTGACCGAATTTACCATATCCAAACTCCTAGCCCTGCAGCTGAAACGAACCCTAAAACAATAACAATTTGTGAACCTGCAATTCCTGACTCTAATTCTTCACCGATACCTGCATCCATCAAAAGATGCCGAACGCCAGCAATTATGTGATAAGTCAATAAAGATAAAATCGCCCACAAAATTAGTTTGGGAAAATCGCCTTGTAGTATTTGCTTAACCTGATTAAATTCAGCTTTAGAAGTAAGGCTCTTTTCTAGCGCCCACAAACAAAAAGGCACTGCTAAAAACAGCAAAACGCCTGATATACGATGTAGGATGGAAGAAATTGCGGTTATTGGCCATTTGAATGTAGCCAGGTTGAGATTAACAGGTCTATTATCTTTCACAGTTTTTGGTCTACCCAAAGTTGAGGTGTAAATAAAAAGGAACTTTTATAAATTAACTTGCATAAATTAATTCGCATAAATCGATTTGATGACACTTAATTATTCATAGTTGTATTATTTTAGGCAAAAAACGAGTTTTCTGCTAAGCTTTTTTAAATATACAGAGAATAAAATTTATCGGCTAATTATATAAGCCTAACTAACTGATTACAAATGAATTGTTATTAATAGCTGATTGCGATCAAGATTGGCTACTTTATAACCAGTTCTTACCAAAAATCATCCTAATATAATTGACAAATATTTAATARCTTTTATAGTAGCGCGCAGAAAAAGGTAAAAAYAGGTTTGGTTTAACCTCTAAATCTCTTGAAATTGAATTCCAATAGAAAAACTTTTAATGGCTTTTAGACTTTGCCATTAAAAAAAAATCCCAACTGGAGCAAAAAATGACGGATAAAATCGCTAAATTAACACTACCAAATGGAGACGTCATTGAATTACCGATGCAATCTCCTACACTCGGCAATGATGTTATTGAAATATCAAGCTTGGTCAAGAATGGTCTTTTTACCTATGACCCTGGTTTTATGTCTACAGCAGCCTGCGAGTCAAAAATAACCTATATTGATGGTGCAAAAGGCATTTTATTATATCGTGGTTATCCTATTGACCAATTAGCAGACGATTGTGATTTTATGGAAGTTTGTTATTTACTTTTAAATGGTGAACTGCCTAATAGTGAAGAAAAAGAAAAATTTGTTAATCGAATTAATAATCACACAATGGTTAATGAGCAATTAACTTACTTCTTTAGAGGCTTTAGGCGTGATGCACATCCAATGGCTTTGATGGTAGGAGTTGTAGGAGCGCTTTCTGCTTTTTACCACGATTCCTTAGATATCAATAACGTTGAGCATCGAGAAAAAAGTGCTTTTAGATTGTTAGCAAAAGTACCTACTATTGCAGCTATGTGTTATCGCTATTCAATCGGCAAACCTTTTGTTTACCCTAGAAATGATATGAGCTATGCAGAAAACTTTTTAAATCAAATGTTTTCAATGCCCTCTCATGACAAAAAACCTAATCCAATATTTGTTAAAGCGATGGATAAAATATTCACTTTACATGCTGATCATGAGCAAAACTGTTCAACATCTACTGTACGTTTAGCCGGATCTTCTGGAGCTAACCCTTTTGCGTGTATCTCTTCTGGTATTGCGTCTTTATGGGGGCCTGCGCATGGTGGAGCTAATGAAGCTTGCTTAAGAATGCTTCACGAAATTGGTGACGTCAGTCGAATTCCAGAGTTTATAGCAAGAGCTAAAGATAAAAGCGACCCATTCAGATTAATGGGCTTTGGACATCGAGTTTACAAAAACTTTGATCCTAGAGCTAAAGTGATGCGAGAAAGTGCACATGAAGTTTTAGCCGCTGCCGGTAAAACGGATGATCCAATTTTACAAGTGGCTATGGAGTTAGAGAGAATAGCTCTAGAAGACCCTTACTTTGTAGAAAAGAAACTTTATCCAAATGTTGATTTCTATTCAGGAATTATCTTAAGCGCAATTGGTATTCCAATGAACATGTTTACGGTTATTTTTGCATTAGCGAGAACGGTTGGTTGGGTATCACAATGGACTGAAATGATCGTAGAGCCAACTCAAAAGATTGGTCGTCCACGTCAGTTATATACCGGTGAAAAGAATAGAGATGTTCAGCCGATAGATAAACGATAAATAGAGCAATCTAACCAAGTAGGCACTATTGTCTACTTAGCCTTACATTATCCATGGTGGATAAATGATTACTCCGCCATGGATTAATATCTAGCCCTCCTCTACGCGTATACCTAGCGTAAACAGTTAATTTTTCTGGCTTACAGTATTTCATTATATCAACAAAAATTCGCTCTACGCATTGCTCGTGGAATTCGTTATGAGATCGAAAAGAAACGATATATTTTAGTAACGATTGTTCGCAAATTTTCAGACCTTTATATTCAACTAAAATAGAAGCCCAA
Source organism: Kangiella sp. (assembly GCA_002733465.1). Lineage (GTDB taxonomy): Bacteria > Pseudomonadota > Gammaproteobacteria > Enterobacterales > Kangiellaceae. The sequence continues at coordinate 13,758 of NVVT01000002.1, read as the reverse complement.
TCAGGCTGGTTTGTTATTAAGCAATTGCTTTTTAATAAATGACTTATCAATGATTCTTCTACGATTGATTCATTTTTGACATCGACTAAACTCAGAAGCTCAGGTGAATAATTATAGGTATCAATTGTAATACACTGGTCGTCAATATTTTTAGCTTTTAATACATGTAGTTCATAGTTGTTATCTAATCCCATGATTTTTACGACTACTTTGGAATTTGTAATTTCTCTTAAATCATTCTGCATTACTTTTGTTAAATCATTACTACACTTAAAATAAGATTGATTAAAACTGTTAAGGTAAAGTTTAAAAGATTTTGATTCTATGATGCATTCTGAATCGGCTCTAAAGCGAAATTCAGCTAGTGCTACTTGTGGTAAACCAGCATCATTTAACCAACTAATTTCATAAGCATTCCAAATATCTTCCCCTGTAAATGGAAGAATGTCACCGATAAATAGTTCGTTTCGTTTTTCTTGTCTATTGATTGGAAATAGTAATTTTGGGTTATATTCACAATCATATTTAACGACTTGTCCAAGTGGGTTTCTAAAGGCGTCGTTGGTATTTTTCTTTGACATATAAATGGCTTAAAATTGTAAAAGAAACTAAGGCTTTGATGGCAAGTTAGCAATGGGAAATGGTGTGACGACATTACTTGATGCATCACCTATTTTGGGGATCCCCTGCTTTTCTACTTCATCAATTCGAATAATTGAATGCATGGGTATTTGACTACGCTTGACACCTTCAAACTCAGATTTTAATTTTTCTTCACTTGGATCAACTAACAGACCAGAATGACTATTAAAAAGTAATTCTTCTATCTCAATAAATCCATACAAAAGTCCCTGTTGTACATTTTTTGTATAAATCTCATAGCTCTTTCCATTATTAATAAAGAGTACGCGAAAAATAGGTTGGTTGTTCATTGATAAAAACGCCGAAGTGGATACAGAAGGATGCTATTTTAACATAAATAAATAGATTAATTGAATAAAGTGACATCATCTTTTTGGTGTGTTTCACCATCAATATGACCTTTTAAAACTAAATCCTCATAACTATGTAGTTGGTTTCTACCATTTCCTTTTGCAAAATAAAGAGCTTTGTCGGCACGATCAATAGTACTTGTTGCATCAGAGTTTCTATCCATCGCTGTTGCACCTACGCTAACTGTTAACTTATTAATCAAAGGAAAATCATGAGCGGCGACTATGCTAATAAATCGCTCTAAAATTGATTTAGTCGTTTGAATATCAACTTCACTTAAAATAACAACAAATTCTTCACCACCGTATCGAAATAAATAATCATTATTCCTAAACGTCGATGCCATTAATTGCGACAATTGCATTAATACTTCATCACCATGTAAATGACCATGAGTATCATTTACATTTTTGAAATGGTCGATATCGAGAATAGCCAAACAATAATCAATTTTTTTTGCTTTTCGTTTATTAGTCCCTCCAAAATCGTAGAATTCAATAAACTTTGCTTCTAGCGCCTGCCTATTACCAATTTTGGTTAATTGGTCATGATGAATCTTATTAATCATTTTAGATTGATTAATGTAAACAGTATGAATTTGAATTATCTCTTCAATTTGCTCTTTAGAAAAAGTTTCATCGACTAATACTCTTGCAATCATTCGTGTATCGGCAAAGAAATCGATTGTTACATCCTTTGAATTTTTAGTGTTAAAGTCACGAGCGGTTTCTTTGTTAAAATATATAACTGATTTAGCTTCTAATAACTTTCTAAGGATTGAACATAAGCTTTGTTCTAGAGTAGACACAGTCGTTTGATAGGTTAGTTCCACTAATAGATCACAACTGCAATTTGATTTCTTTATTTTCAAAACTTAATATGCAACGTTAGTTTACGTTCCTGTTAATTTTGAACTTACCTATAAGTTAATGTTCATTATAGCTCAATAGGCGATAGTTTTGTCATTTTGTCGATATAACATTATAAACTGATGTAGATATATCAATCATAGCGAATTAATTCGCTTAGCTAAATTTGAAGTTTAGTGCGGTGTATGCTCTTTACGATTATAATCATCGAACTATCTAATCTATGAAAAGTTATAACTATGTCTCCGTCGCCATTAAAAGAAGCAATTGCAATTCGTCAGTCTCTTAAATTCAAATTAGAACTACAAGGCGTACCGCTTTCCTTTGAAACTACCTATGGTATTTTTTCACCAAAAGAGATCGATCAAGGGACAAAGCTATTATTACGTTATCTCGATGTTGATAAGAATTTTAATTGCGTTGACCTTGGTTGTGGTTACGGACCCGTTGGATTGTGGATGGCGAAAAAAGCCACTAATGGTTCAGTTTTAATGCTAGATAAAGATTTTGTAGCGATCGATTATGCCAATAGAAATATAACAAACAACCAGTTGAACAACGCTAATGCAGTATTAAGTAATGGCTTTTCTGCTCTTAAAGATGAAAAATACGATCTAATCGTTTCAAATATACCCGCCAAAGTGGGAAATGAAATGTTGTATCTATTTCTATACGATGCCTATTACCACTTGAAACCCGGCGGAAAATTCGTCGTAGTGACGGTCAATGGTTTAAGACACTTCTGTAAAAGAACTTTTAAAGAAGTGTTTGGCAATTACAAAAAAGAAAAACAAGGTAGCGCCTACACAATATCCTCAGCAACGAGATAATTAGTAACCAAATCAAGTTGATGAAAATCTGACAAATAGCAAGAGTTATCTCTAAATACACTTGTTATTTTCGTATTTTTTCATAAATCATTTAGTCCACAATTTCTGTGGATAAGTCTGGGGAAAAGTTATTAGGAAAACGCCATATCCCCTATTTTAAGCGTCTCTGACTTGAATTGATTAAATATTGTACAGTTATTTTAATCCCTTAAAAATCAACGAGTTACAACTATCTTTAACAAAATCAGCAAGTTACCGGCGCTCATTATTAGAAAATGTGAATAAGTAAAAAAATTACCATTTAGCTGTGGATTTTTATTGACAGTAGATGTTGATTGATGTTCATACCCTTAATATTTGTGACATATTTACCTATCATGCATTCGCAAAGGGCTGTCACTCAAAGTAGATACTTACAATGATAAAAAGCTGTTAACTAACACCTTTTTTATGCGGAACAACTGGCCATATTATTTCACATCGAGATAATAAGACCAGCCTAAACTATCCTTCTTTAGTTAAATGAACGTCCATTTGAGGATAAGGGATTGAAATCCCCGCTTTATCAAATGCTAACTTTACCTGTTCCATTACATCAAATTTAACAGCCCAATAGTCGCCACTTTTTACCCAAGGGCGCACAATAAAGTTAACCGATGAATCAGCAAGCTCAGACAGAGCAATTAAGGTGCTTGGTTCATCCAGGACCCTTTCATCAGCATCTAAGATTTTTTGCATGATATCTTTCGCTTTCTTGATATCGTCGCCATAACCAATTCCAAAAACCATATCAATACGTCTAGTTGATTTTGCGGAGTAATTAACAATAACCCCTCCATAAATCGCTCCATTAGGTACGATCAACTCTTTATTATCCCCCGTTCTCATCATAGTGTTAAAAATGGTAATCTTTTCAACCGTACCAGAAATACCAGCAGCTTCAATGAAATCGCCGTTAGTAAAAGGTCTAAACATAATTAACATAACACCCGCGGCAAAATTCTGTAAGGAAGATTGCAAAGACAAGCCAATCGCTAATCCCGCAGCACCAATTAAAGCAACCAACGAGGTTGTATCAACACCAAGTTCACCTAAAGATGCAATAATAACAAATAAAACTAAAATGCTTTTAAGAATGCCTGATACAAAATCAGATAACACCGAGTCAACTTTACTCTTGGTCATACCTGCATTAACCAAATTGGTGACTAAATTAGCCAACCATTTACCCACTACAAATATAAGAAGAGCAAAAACAAGGTTCATACCGTAAACGACGACATAATCCTCAAATAGTTTAGTGACTGTTTCTTGTGAGATTTCCATTATTTTTCCTTCTTAAATTCAAGTTTCATTTAGAATGATAGATTGTGCGGAGACAGCGGTTGATTATCATTCAACGACTTGCAATACTATCAAACTTTCATTTACTAGCATAATTCTTCACTTCTATAAGCAACTTATGATTGATTTAACTGACATTAAAATCTCATTATTAGATGAAATAAACAAAGAGGGCTTTCAACAAGCAGGAATATCGACAACTGATACAAGCCCCTATTTCGAAAGTTTTGCAAAATGGGTTTCTGAGGGGTTTAATGGACAAATGGATTACTTAAATCGCAATCAAGATTTAAGAGAGTTTCCAGCAAAACTACATGCGAATACTTGTCGAGTTATTTCACTTCGATACGATTATCTACCCGAAAACCCGCGCTTTAATCAGGTTTTAGAGGACCAAAATTTAGCGAATATTTCTCGATACGCTTTAGGTCGAGATTATCATAAATTAATTAGAAAAAAACTCTCTCGACTGTGCAAAAGGCTATCAAACATTTGTAATAGCGAAAATAATATAGAGTTGGATTATCGAGTGTTTGTAGATAGCGCACCGGTTTTAGAAACCAGTTTTGCTGAAAAGTCAGGCTTAGGTTGGAAAGGAAAACATACATTAGTCATAAATAAAGATGCAGGCTCTTGGTTTTTCCTTGGAGAGATTTTTATCAATCTTCCCTTACCTATAGACGAGTCTGTCGAAAACCTCTGTAAAGACTGCGTTGCCTGCTTAAGCATTTGCCCTACTCAAGCCATCATAGCGCCTTATAAAGTCGATGCTCGGCGTTGTATCTCTTATTTAACCATCGAAAATAAAGGAGCTATCCCTGTTGAGTTCCGAGAGATGATTGGAAATAGAGTGTATGGATGCGATGACTGTCAGCTGATCTGCCCATGGAATCGGTATGCCATTTCAAATGTTAATAATGATTTTGAAAGTAGAAACAATCTTGATTCATCTAGTTTGTTATCGTTGTTGGCTTGGGATGAAAAAAACTTTTTGAGCAATTTCGAAGGTAGTCCGATAAGAAGAATTGGCTATCAAAGTTGGCTGAGAAATTTAGCCGTTGCTATAGGCAATAGTCCCGCTAGCAAAGCGAATATTGATGCGCTTTTGTATAAACAGAAAGACGCCAATGAGATGGCATCTGAGCATTTCGATTGGGCTATTAATTTACAAAATACACACTTGATAGACGATAAAAGAGAACATAAAAGGAATCGTAAATTAATTAGGACAATTAAAAAATTAATGCCCAATCATGTTTAGTGGCCCGGCTCAAAGATCAAAACTATCCAAAATTTCTTTAGCAGCATCCCGACCTTGCGCAATAGCGGTTACGACTAAATCAGCACCGCTAACCATGTCACCTCCCGCATATATTTCCTTACCATCCGTTTTTGTAGCGGTCGTTAATTTTGTTAGTCCTTTATTATCTGTTTGAATTCCTACTTCGTTAAACCAAGTTTCAGGGCTGGCGGAAAATCCAAAAGCAATAATCACGACATCGGTTTCTATGTACTCTTGATTGTTTTCGTTATTTCCATTAGTAATCTCAAAGTTAACCCCAGAGACTATTCCGTCGGTTGAATTGATAGAGATCGGCTGACGATTAAATATAAAATCCACTCCTTCTTCAATCGCATTATTTACCTCTCTGGGCGAACCAGGCATGGAATTTTTGTCACGACGATAAACACAACTAACAGATTTCGCTTGTTGGCGAACGGCGCTTCTAACGCAATCCATAGCGGTATCTCCACCACCTAAAACAACCACTCGTTTGCCTTCAAGATTTTTGTAATCAAATCCTTTCATTTGATATTTTTCTTGAAAGTTAATATTGCCAATTAGATAATCGAGGGCTTTTATAACACCATGACTATCTTGGCCTTCTAACCTGCCATCAACCGGTTTATAACAGCCTAAACCTAAAAAGGTCGCATCATAATCATTCTGTAAACTTTGAATTGTCTTATCTTTACCAATTTCTGTGTTGAGCTTGAACTTGATACCAATATCTTCTAAAAATTCCCTTCGCTTTTTAATGATGTCCTTTTCTAGTTTAAAACCAGGTATACCGAAAGTTAGCAAACCGCCAATTTCAGGATATTTATCATAAACGGTTACATTCACGCCATTTCGCGCGAGTAACTCAGCACAACCTAGACCAGCAGGCCCAGCTCCCACGACGGCAACCGTTTTATCCGTCATAACTCGTGTAGAAAGATTCGGTCGCCAATGACTGGCTAAAGCTTTATCAGCGATTGTTTTTTCAATCTCTCCTATTGTTACTTCGCCAAATCCAGTTTGCAATGTGCATGCTTGTTCGCACAATCGATCTTGAGGACAAACTCTGCCACAAATTTCTGGAAGCGGATTAGTTTCATGCATGAGAGAAGCTGCACTTTCAAAATGACCATTTTTGGTTAACTCTAACCAATTAGGGATCATATTGTGTAAAGGACATTTCCATTCGCAATAAGGGTTACCGCAATCTAAACAACGAGCAGCTTGGGTTTTGATTAAATTAACTTTAGGTTCTGTATAAATTTCTTTAAAATCGAATAAACGTTCGGAAGCGTCTCTTTTTCTTGCCCTTTCGCTAGGTAATGAAATATAGTTTAACGGATCATCAAAAAGGGCTTTTTGTTTGGCCAATTCGTCTTTTGAAAGAGCATGTTTGTCGCTAGCAATTTTCATTTCACAACTCGAAGATTAGTTATTCGTCCGTCTAATCGATTATTTTGTTCCAATTGATTAAAACTTATAACGCTTTCATCTTGGACTGCCGAAACCTTTGGCATCACCAACATAAAATAATCTAAATAGTGTTCAAAATTTGCTAATAATTTTTTTGCCCAAGGACTAGAAGTTCGTTCTACATGTGTTTCGATTGTTTGTTTCAATAAATCTATATATTCCTCACACTCCGGCGTTGCCAAGTCAAAGACCTCAACATGTTGTAGATTAATTTTTCTCTCTAAACGCTCTCGTAAGTCTAAAATAATCGCCATTCCGCCGGTCATTCCAGCTGCAAAATTTTCGCCAACAGGCCCTAAAACTACCACTAACCCACCGGTCATATATTCACAGCCATGATCGCCGACTCCTTCTACGCAGGCAGTCGCTCCTGAATTTCTAACCGCAAAACGTTCTCCGGCTTGACCCGATGCATAAAGCTCTCCACCAGTTGCACCGTATAAACAAGTATTACCCATAATTGCCCCTCGACAAGCAATGTATTGGATATTTTTGGGTGAACTAATATTGATTTGTCCGCCCGACATACCTTTACCGACGTAATCATTTGCATCACCTGTTAAATTGAGTGTCATCGCGGGATGATTCCATACGCCAAAACTTTGTCCTGCCACACCAGCGAAATTTAAAGTTAATTTTTTTATTTCAACGCCTTCTAAATTGTTTTGTAAAGCGCCCAAATAGCCAGCAAGTGAGCCACCTACAGAACGATCATAATTTTTAATTTTATAGTAACTATGGTGATCTTCATCACTAGCTAGGCCATCTTTATAATTAGTAAGGATCTTCTTATTTAACTCGCCGTGGTCAAACGGGTCATTTCGAATGTTTTTGTAATGCGCCATTTTATCATCAGGTCGCTTTGATGAATTTAAGATCACCTGTAGATCTAAATTGTTTTGTTTACTTGTACTGCCTTCTATAATCTCTAACAAATCAACACGTCCAATCAAATCATCAATAGAATTAACATTGAGTTTAATCAACCATTCCTGGGTTTCTTTTGCTACAAATTTAAAATAATTTATAACTTTTTCAGGCAAACCTAAAAAGTGCTCATCTCGCAAAAATTTATTTTGCGTCGCTATACCCGTCGCACAATTATTTAAATGACAAAGTCGTAAATATTTGCAACCTAAAGCCACCATAGGTCCAGTGCCAAAACCAAAACTATCAGCGCCCAAAATTGCGCCTTTTATAACATCTAACCCAGTTTTTAAACCGCCATCAACCTGTAAACAAATGCGATCCCTTAAACCATTATCCACTAGCGCCTGATGAGCTTCACTTAATCCTAATTCCCACGGCGTTCCCGCATATTTAACTGAGGTTAATGGGCTAGCACCGGTTCCTCCATCGTGACCTGCAATGGTGATCATGTCTGCGTATGCTTTGGCAACACCGGCAGCAATTGTGCCGACTCCCGGACCAGAAACGAGTTTGACGGAAATTAACGCTTTCGGATTAACTTGTTTTAAATCAAAAATTAATTGTGCAATGTCTTCGATCGAATAAATGTCATGATGAGGGGGGGGAGATATCAAAGTAACTCCCGGCGTAGCGTTACGAAGCTTAGCGATTTCTAGAGTCACTTTTGCGCCTGGCAACTGCCCTCCTTCGCCTGGTTTCGCGCCTTGCGCAACTTTTATTTGCAATACTTCTGCGCTGGCCAAATAACGAGCGTTAACCCCAAAACGTCCAGATGCAATCTGTTTTATTTTTGAGTTTTTAATACTATTAAAACGCTTAGAATCTTCACCGCCTTCACCACTATTAGAGCGACCACCAATAGTATTCATAGCAATAGCTAATGACTCGTGTGCTTCTGGACTTAAAGCGCCTATCGACATTCCTGCGGAATCAAATCGCTTTAAGATCGATTCCTCACTATCGACTTTTGATAAATCAGTTTGAATATTTGTTTCACTAATTTTTAAACGGAATAGATCTCTTAGCGTTGCTATTTTTCGATTGTTGACCACATCTGCATAAACTTGATAGTCAGAATAATCTCCGCTATTAACCGCTTGTTGTAGTAAGTTGACAACATCGGGGTTATAACAATGATATTCCCCACCGTGAACATATTTTAGCTGTCCACTTCGTTCTATTTTAGTGTTTGGTCGCCATGCATTGTTAGCCAACTGTTTAGCATCTCTTTCGAGATCTTTAAAAGTCGCGCCGCCAATACGACTAGAAATTGCTGGAAAACATAATTCGCAAATACTTTTGTCTAATCCAACGGCTTCAAATAATTGTGCGCTTCGATAACTAGCAACGGTAGAAATTCCCATCTTAGATAATATTTTTAGTAGGCCTTTATTGATGCCCTTTAAATAATTTTTTCTAGCGGTCAATAAATCTGTTTCAAGCAAACCTTCTTCGTGCATTTGACTAATCATTTGTATGGATAGATAAGGGTAAATAGCCGTTGCACCAACGCCTATTAATACTGCGAAATGATGAGAGTCTCTAGCCGTTGCGGTTTCAATTAACAAATTAGTATCGCAACGTAATCCTTCTTTCACCAACGCTTGATGAATTGCGCCAGTAGCTAAAGCCGCGTGAACTGGTAATCGATCTTTACAAAAAATGCGGTCGGTTAAATGTAAAATGACACAACCGTTTTTAACCAACTCTATGGCTTTGTCACATAGTTTTAGAATTGCCTGTTCTAGATCATATTCCATTGCATAACTAAGTGAAAGCGTTTGCAGTTGATAATAATCTTGATTCAGTTTTTTAATTTGTAAATATTTGGCAAAATTGATCACAGGTTCTTTGACAATTGCTCGGTAGGCTAAGCCGTTAGCTTCTTGAAAAACATTGTGCTCGCGACCAAAACAAGTTTCTAAAGACATCACCGAGGCTTCCCTTAAAGGATCAATCGGCGGATTAGTTACCTGAGCAAATTGTTGACGAAAATAATCAAATAGGTTCCTTTGTTTTGTTGACAAAACAGCCACCGGAGTGTCATCCCCCATTGAACTAGATGCTTCTTGGCTTTCGTTTGCAAGGACACGAATGACTTGTTCTTTTTCCTCGATACTCACGTTAAACATTTTTTCAAAAATCGGCAATTCCGATAATTTTTCTTCAATAAATTGCTTTGCCGCTCGTTCTTCTATTAGCGGATTACTTTTTAATTTAATCGTATTTTCTCGTAACCACTCCAGATAAGGATGTCGATTTTTCAATTTATCGTCAATTTTATTGGTACGCCATACCTGTCCCGTACTCGTATCTGCAGCCAACATTTCCCCTGGCCCTACTCTATCTTTTTCAATGACATCGGCTTCATMWYRAKMMCMWMYASCTRWKYYWRAMSYYACYKWTMMWMWKYRWKNNNTTGTTATSAYRKMRCKRKSSGRWCRWRATSMRKTWMSWWYTAGCGTACAGGCAATTTGAGTGCCATTACTCATCACAATGCCCGCAGGTCCATCCCAAGGTTCCATATGCATAGAATTAAATTCATGGAATGCACGAAGATCTGAATTCATATTTTTTCGCTTTGACCAGGCAGGTGGGATCAATAAACGTAACGCTCTAAAAATATCCATTCCTCCCGCTAAAAGTACCTCTAACATATTATCTAAAGAAGAAGAGTCTGAGCCATTTTGATTAACTAAATGGCTTAAATTTGGCAAATCGGGAAGTAAAGGTGAGTAGAGTTTGCTTTGTCTTGCGACTGACCAAGAACGATTAGCATTAATGGTATTTATTTCGCCATTGTGAGCTAAGAATCGAAATGGTTGCGCATATTTCCATATCGGTGCGGTATTGGTAGAAAATCGTTGGTGAAACAAACAAATAGCCGTTTTCATACTGTCATCGGATAAATCTTTATAAAAACGAGATAAGTATTTAGGCATAACCAAGCCTTTATAGACGATTACCATGCACGACATAGAAACTACGTAATAATCTTCATCATTGGCAATTCTGTCTGCGGCTCGCCTTCTTGCTATAAATAATCGACGTTCAAGATCATGTTTGTTCCAACCTACTGGCGCCTTAATAAATAATTGTTGAATATTAGGCTGGCTCTTATTGGCTATTTCGCCGCAAACGCTCGAGTCGATTGGCACTTGCCTCCAACCGACGGCGGTTAATGTTTCCTTGACTAACTCTTCTTCGAGTACACGCTTGGCATGTTTTCGTTTATTTTCGTCTTGACTTAAAAATATCTGACCTATAGCAAAACGCGAGCCTATATCGAAGCCTAATTCGGATGCTTTCTTTTGAAAAAAAGYRTCAGAGAGCTGAATTTGAATCCCACAACCATCGCCGGTAACACCATCAGAAGATATCGCTCCTCTATGGGTCATTCGGGTAAGTGCGGTAATGGAAGTTTTAATTAGTTGATGGCTTTGTATACCATCAAGTTGTGTAATTAAGCCAAATCCACAATTATCTTTGGCTTGATCATGGTTGTATAGCGTTTGATTAGCCTGAGCATGTGAGTTTTCGGATAAGTTCATCTATTGCCTTAGATTGGAGCTTCAAAAGTGAAGCAACTTATCCTATCAAAGGTTATTAGATTCTGACTACTAACTATTTGGTATAAGTTAGCAAGATAACGTATTTTAGCGTCACTTTAACGTCTTTTAGCTTTTGTTAGCTCTTTCGCACGATTCCAAAAATCTTCAAGTTCTTCTACTTTTCTAAAACACTTTTCGAATTGTTGATTGGCTTTGCGTAATGCTTGCTTTGCATAAAATTGGTAATGCCTTGCTTTTAGTGAGTTGGCGAAAAAACACAATTTGAAAAAGAACAATATATAACTGTCTTATTATTTGTATAAAACTAAGCATATAAATCTCTAGCGGCTTTATTGCCTTTTAACCATTTAATATTAGTTTCATCTTTTTGGTTTTGATTATTTCGCCAATCATCCAATTGCGTTATCGAACCAACCACTTTGCCAAACGCGTGTTTATAGGTAGATACCGTTGAAACCCAATGGGTCGGATTGATACTAAGTCGGATTAATATCGGTTTTAAGTGATCAGGTATTGCGCCTCGCTTATCTGCTCTGATGGCTTTACCGGTGTAGTCCAGCAATTCCAAATAACTTTCTCGCTCGATGGGAAGTGCTTGGTCGTTTTTAACGTTTTGTTGACTAAAAGTCTTTAAGTATTTTGGTGAATTGTCGATATTTTGTGGATTCTCTTTTAGTACATTTTTAAGCTTTTTAGAAATATTGATATTGTTTTGTTTTTGATGAGCAATAATATGCTCTTGAACGGAGGTATGATTTGACTCTTCTGGTGTTCTCGCGACTTTGGCTCGAATCGGATTTAAATCAACATAGGCCATACAAGCTAGTAACGCGGCTTCATCCGTCAATGCTTGAGACTTAAACCGCCCCTCCCAAAAATGCCCTTTGCAATCATCTTCTTTATTAGCTTTACGGGCAATTCCTTCATTCAGTGCGCGCATATACCAGCTAATATCTTTCAATCTTTCACGCCAAATCGGTAAATAAGTATTCATCGCTTCTTGCTCTTTTATATCAAGCTTAGCACCCTCAACAAAACGAATACCAATAGCATTTTTATAGACTTGTACCCATCGTTTAGCCACTTCTTTTTCAGTCAAATTATCAATTAATTCTGCATTAACATGTAAAACCACATGGTAATGATTACTCATCACCACATAAGCACAAAGCTCTATTCCAAAGACAGTGGTTAAAAATTTCATTCGATTAACAATGGATTGCTTACGACCATCGTAGTTTTTACCCGTAATTGGATCGTCACCACAAAGCCAAGCCCGACGAACACAGCGGTTGATACAGTGGTAATAAGGCGTGTGAGATAAATCAATGAGTTGTTTTCGAGCGATAGTCATTTCAGCGAACCTCTCTTTTTGATAGAAATTGAGTTTACATTAAGGCGGCTTGAGTTTCAATATATGACTGTCCAGTTATTTTTATCAATATATGACTGTCCAATTATGCTCTGTCGTTAAAAACTTCATTCGATTAATAATGGATTGCTTACGACCATTGTAGTTTTTACCCGTTAAAGGATCATCACCACAAAGCCAGGCTCGCCTGACACAACGGTTAATGCAGTGATAATAAGGCGTGTGAGATAAATCGATGAGCTGTTTTCGAGCTATGGTCATTTTAATTTTTTGTGCCGATTTTAATGTGAATTAAGTGTACTAGAAAAGAAAAGGCCTTTCAATATATGACTGTCCAGTTATTTTGTTATTTTCGCTCAACATCCATCTCAATTAGTCTTTGTTTTGGTAGTTTAATTGATGTGGCTAGACGGGCTCAGAAAATCGTAACTATCGAACATGTAAATAGTATTTTAGGTCAGCCACATTGGCGAAGTCATGAGGCGTTGATAAAACAACAAATATTGTGATAAATAAATCTTGTTTTTATATAAGATCTTATGATGATAATTTTTATTCTGCCGTTTGGTAATGAATATGATTTTAAATTAGTAAAATAAAAATATATATACGGTATCTAGATCTACAAAATGTAGATTGCGAGATAAGTTAAAACATATACCAATAAATTTTATTAATATATTGTTGGCACTGCTCCAAACGCCGAGCCAAGCCGGCCGACGCGCCAAAGCAAAACCGCTAAAGACTTCGAAGGTCGCTGTTTATTTTATTGCATTAAACTAGATAGGAGATTGGAATAGGGTATTGGAAATAATCCGATTCATCGGGTTTTGATGAATGGAACATTGCCGTCAATTTAATATCAAACGTTAGAAAAAATGTTTCGGTTCTATATTTTACATCATCGAATACGAGACATCAAAATCATGATGCACGACTTGACCCCGTGGTTTCACTGATTACGATCACGATTCATCACATGATAAAAAGCGCCTTGATCTGGCTACACTAAACAGGACACTTAATTTCATATAAAATATAAATGAAATTAAGGAGTCATAAATGAGCAAGAAAGTTAAAACTAAATATACCA
>NVVT01000027.1 GCA_002733465.1 Kangiella sp. | reverse complement strand
CAAAAGGGATCGAGTAACGGGGGTTTTACAATATGGTTTAGAGCCAGTTTTAAATTAGGTACTTAATTAGAAATTCTTAAGTACCTACTTATGACATCCGTGTAGGTCGTATGCMTKSAMRRAKYTWKRSAGRAMSAAWWTTYARWAAWRWAAYWTWSRAKAATGAAACTTAGGAGATGAAAATGAAAAAATTAGCATTAGTTATGCTCGCATTAATGGTAAATACTGTCTTTGCTAGTGATTCGAGTTTTACCAAGACTGAAACTAAAATTAAACAAGCGATGAAGTCTGAATTACGTACAGAAAAAGACACTAAGCGAGACGCTAATAGACTGCCAGTAGAAACGCTCAAGTTTTTTGGTTTTAGAGATGATATGAAAGTCATTGAGTTACTTCCTGGTGGCGGTTGGTATACCAAACTTTTAGCGCCTACTTTAGCTGAAAATGGTGAATTCTTTGTAGCTATGGGAACTGGACGAGTATCCAAGGGATTAATTGGTAAAGAAGGAATGGATTTTTTAAGTATTATTAACGACAACGCGAATATAAGAAAAGAAAAAGGAGATCGCTTTTATTCTGTTGATAAATTCGATCTTGCGGAAAAAGATGTTGATATGATTTTCACCTTTAGAAATTATCATAACTTTAGTTTTGAAGGCAGAAAGATAATGAACAACGCAGCTTTTGATGCGCTTAAATCTGGTGGAATATATGCCGTTGTTGATCATACAAGACGTCATATGCAGGATCTAAATAAGGAAAATGGTCGTCGAATTGATCCTGTTTTAGCGATTAAGGAAATTCAGGATGCTGGATTTGTTTTAGTTGATTATTCGACTATGCACGCTCGTTCAAATGACGCACTTAAACATGAAGTGGGACATAAAGATGTCACTGGGCAAACTGATCGTTTTACGATTTTTTTTAAAAAACCTTAAAGACACCTAATTGATTGATAAAAACGACCTGCTGATTCGCAGGTCGTTTTTTTATTTGGATCTAAGATCTAATGACCAACTACTTTCAATTTAACTTTTGCAGTTGAGCTACGAGGAGTATGAGTGGTTTCAAGCTGATCGGTTTGTTGATTATTAACCACTTGATTTGGTGCCATGTCCTCAATAGTGTAATTAAACTTAAAACGTCTTTTATTACCTTTATAGGTAACACGTAAATAATTCTTATGCGAGTGGTTAGAATTATCGCTAGAACTATCGCCCCGACTAAATACTTCAACTGTGACATTATTAAAATGGAATCTGTCCACTTCACCATCTAAAATATTGACCGCATGACCTTCAATGTGAGTAATTTGTAATTTATCGCCATCGGGATCTTTATCATTTCGTAAAACATCAATTATAACTGGTCTATTTGAACGAATCTTATGCTTATCATTTCTAGCCTTAGGCTGATGATTTATCGCGTAAGCAATCATTCCACCAGACGGATTATTTTGCGATCCATAGGGAACCAATATTTTACCGTTAGTGATTATTGAACCCGCGTTCATACTTGCGTGATGCGGTTTACCTAAGCCAATGCCAAAGTGTTGATTAAGATCGACCGTTTGATCTTCAAAAAGAATATCGCCATTGATTTTATCGATTACAACTATTTTTCCAGAACTCGTAGTAACATATACCAAATCTTTAGTGGTTGAAACATGACGCAAAGCGGCTCCTTCATTTAGTTCAACAAAGTCATCACCATTATCAAACTGCCATTTCGATTCACCCGTTGATGCATCTAGCGCATAAACTTTAATCCGCATTCCAGTTTCCGCTTTTCCGTCTTCTTGGGTATCTTCAACGTCCGCCCAAAAAGAGGGAGCGAAGGTTGCAAAAAAGGCGTTGGCAAACAAACTGTCAGGAAGATTAAAATTGGCATCAGAAAAGTCATCATCGATTCCTTCAAAACCGACAACATAAACAACGTTTTTATCGTAAGCAGCACCTGCTTGAATTCCACCTATGCCCGTTGCTTTACTTATTTTACGTTGCCAAATCGTTTTACCAGTCGAACGATTCATAGCCTTGAATAAACCACCTTTACTACCGCCAGCAACAAAATCGACTCTATGACCTTTCAATTTTTGACTGTAGGCAATCGGTGGCGATAGAACATCAGCGTCACGCGGCCCACCTTCCATATTTGGGCCAGTTGAAACTGGGCTGTTTAAGTCAAACACATCACCACTGTGAAATTGATTATGCCAAACGAATTCCCCTGTTTTGATATCAATCGCATAAATAGAGTCAGAGCGATCAACATATCCTTCAGGTGCCAATGTTGGATCAGGATATCCCTCATAAGGGCTTGTGGTATTTTGTCCAGTGCCTCCAAAGAGCCATCCACGTTTACTATCAACCGCCATACCTGAACCTGCTGACACTCCAGAATTATAAGGACTTCCTGTTGCAGGATTAATATCAACGGTTGCTCTACGCCAAAATTCGAAAGGATTGGTTGGATCCGTTATATCAATAGCTTCAACAATTCCGGTTTGTTGTCCCTGAAAAAGGGCATCATTAAGGATCACATTGATTTCACTGATAAAAAGAATGCGATCGGCTTTATCTTGGTTACCCAAAAAGCTTTTCATGACGTTACCGTGCTTATTTAAACCGACTATTACAGACTCTCCAAGGCTAGATGCTAGCGTTTGATCAGCGACTAATGGAAAAGGCTGGATACCGGCTAATAAAGGGTCAAAATCAACTTCTGCACCGCCCTCTAGTTCTATTGCATGTAAGCGACCATTAAAGGAGCTATGAAACCATAAATGAGTTTCTGTAGCGGCGGGCGCGGAATAATAAAGATCAGGCGAAAGAGGTAATTCACTGGCAGCAAAATCATTATCAACCAAAGTGGTTGTCCAGTGCTTTGATGGATTGGTAATGCCACCGGTAGAAGCATCTCGCGCAAAAACCGTACCCAGAACATCAACATAGTAAATGGTATTTTTAATCACTATAGGTGGCGCAATAACGCCAACAACTGATTCTGGGAAGACTAATCCCAAAGCAAATTCAAGTATGAAGCCGGTTGGTGCTGGACCTGGTCTTAATTCAGAGTCATTAAATGTTTGCCAACTTCTTCTCAAATACCGAGCTGAGTGTTTATTGATATCTCGTTCAGTCGCATTATGGTTTGAGTTGGAATAATTGTAAGAATGTAATGGCCAGTCTTTGCCATTTTGTTTCCCAGTTGTCTGCGTTGAGATAGATGTTAATAGTATAGATGTTATGAATATAAACGATTGATATTTCATGATTCCCTCGATTCAAATTATTTTTTTAAATTTGAGCAGAAAGATCTCACAAAAGAATCACAGAATTATCATAAGTTTTTAACGATAATCAATATTGCCAACTATGGTAAAATGAAAAAGTAAGCCAATATAAAGTAAATATAGATTTTACAAAGGAAAAATAATGAAACTATACGGTATGGGAAAATCTCGTTCTTTTAGAGCTTTGTGGGCGTTAGAAGAATCAGGTATCGACTACGAATATGTAGAAATTAAATTTGGTAGCGATGGTGAAAATGGTGCCACTAGTAGCGAGTATCGTCAACTCAATACCCAAGGAAAAGTCCCCACTTTAGTTGATGACGATCCAGTCGGTGATGATTTAGTGATGACTGAAAGCGGTGCAATTCTTAATTATATCGCATCAAACAGCGCTAATTTAGATCTGATCCCATCGAATAATCTAAAAACAAGAGCTAAGTATGATGAAATGATCTGCTTTATATTATCAGACTTAGAGCAGGGATTGTGGACCAATGGAAAGCATCGTTTTGCTTTACCGGAAGCGCAAAGAGTTCCCGATATTCTACCGACCGCTACATGGGAATTTAATAAAGCGATCAAAGCTTTGCAATCAAATTTTGATGGTACAAGTGAGTCTGGTTTTGTTGTAGGCGAAAATTTCACAATGGCGGATGTTTTGTTAGCGCATACTTTAAGTTGGGCTGAAAGTTTTAAGTTTGATGTGCCAGAGTCATTATTAACGTATAAAAATAAAATGTATTATCGTTCAGCTTGTAAACGGGCAAACGAGAAGCTTGTTTAGTTTTAATCGATAAACCTTTAAAAATCCGATCTCAATTAGAGATCGGGTTTTTAAATGACTAATGTACTTGGTGCATCCACCGTTTCATCAACGGAACAAAAACTAGAAATATAATCGCACTGATAACGCCAAGCCAAGCGATACCAGAAAAAGTATCGTAATAAGCTTGGTTCGCACTGCTCGCTTCTTCAACGCTAGCAAATTTTGCGATAATTCCTGCAATATATTGAGCGCCGGCACTTCCTAAAAACCAAATCCCCATCATCAGCCCCGCCAATCTAGGGATGGAAAGTTTAGTAATCATTGATAGTCCTATTGGCGAAATGCAAAGCTCGCCCGTTGTTAACAGTAGATACGAAAGTACTAACCAAATTAAGTTTACCAATTCACCTGACTCGGTTGATGCGATCCCAAAAGCTAACATTGCAAATCCTAACCCTACTTGAAATATGCCTAAAACAAATTTCATCGGCGTGCTTGGCTCGATACACTTTTTTGATAAGGCGACCCATAACTTGGCAAACAATGGTGCTAATATGACTATAAATATTGCGTTAAGCGCTTGTAAGGTGGAGGCTGGAATTTCAAAACCAAATAGAACTCTATCCACTTGTCTTTGTGCAAATAGATTCATCGAACTGCCTGATTGTTCAAAGCTCAAAAAGAAAATAACCGAGGCTAAGGTTAAGCTTAATGCTGCAAACATTTGTTCTCTTTCTACTTTCCCTGCTTTTTGTAAACAAAACCAAATGACGGCTATTAATGTGACGATACTTGTACCACCTAACAAAGCACCTACCGCTGAATGATTTTGAACCAATTGCCAAATCAAAAACACACTCAGAAATAACCCAATATAAATTATTGCTTCTTTAGTAATAACACCCATAAATGATTGTTTTAGYAATTCTGGTGCAGGTGATTCTGCCACACCATTCAGCTTAGATTGACCAAAAATAAATCCAATTAATCCTAATAGCATTCCTATTCCCGCTAACCCGAACCCATAATTCCAACCATATGTTTGGCCTAAATACCCGCATGCGATAGCGGAAACGGCAGAGCCAATATTGATCCCCATATAAAATATAGTGAAGCCTGCATCTCGTTTCGGATCATCTTTTTCATAAAGCTTACCAACGATGGTTGAAATATTGGGTTTTAACATGCCGACGCCTACAATCAGTAAGGCGATAGATAAGAAAAAGGTTTGCAGTGCAAATTCATCTATAACGGTTACGCCGTTGTTATTAACGAATGCTTGCTCTCCTTCAAATGCCATTCCAAAATGACCTAAGGTCAATAAGACGCCTCCGACTATTACCGATTTTCTATTTCCTAAATACTTATCTGCGATCAAACCGCCAAATATGGGTAATGCGTAAACTAATGAAAAATAACTACCAAAAATATCCGATGCATCGGCATCACTTAGGAGAAAGTGCTCCGTCAAAAAGAAAATTAATAGTGCTTTCATGCCGTAAAAACTAAACCTTTCCCACATTTCCATGAAAAAACAGACCGCTAGTCCAGCTGGATGTTTTGTATTGTTGATTATATTAGTTTGAGTCTGCATCAATACTTTCCAATTAATGTAGTTTTGAGTAGCGTTTAACCTACAGTCAAATGGCCCTTTATTAATGAAGTAATGGTGAAGATTTTCTGATTGTTAGGTGAAGAATTGGTGAAGAACTAACAAAATAGTCTTAAAACACTTGAAATATAACGAGATTTCGCTAATCTGAAGCTTCACTTATTATTTTAATTCGCTCATTACTTAAACCTAGAATAATCAGTTGAATCACGAAAGTCTGCGCATCCCCTTGATGCACCTAGAAAACCCTTGAAACCACGACTCACCGGCAAGGTGAGTTCGGCTTCCAAGAATTTCCGATGCACACCAAGGGAATACACATCTTTTTCGTGCTCAACTGATTTTTCTAGGTTTAACCTAGTTATTTGAGAACCGTCTTTGATGCCAAGCTCAAAAATAGACCGTCAACTAATATTTGCTGATCTGGTTCTTGATACCCGAGCATTTGAAGTGCTTCGAGCGAATAAATTAGTAAAACTTCCTATTTTATCTTTCAAATTACTTTTGGTTTTAGCAGAAAATTATCCGTCTATTTTATCTCAAGACCGAATTATCGAATTGGTTTGGCAAGATAGTATTGTGGGTGATGAAACCTTAAAACAACGAATCAAATTATTAAGAAAATCTTTAGCTGATGACGCGCATTCTCCAAAATATATTGGCGTGGTTAGAGGACGAGGCTACCATCTGCTCCCCAAAGTCACTCAGAAAGCATTGCCTCCTATAGAGCATACTCAGTTTATTCTAAATGAACGAGTACCCAATCTGTCTTCAGTGGAAGGAATGTTAATTTGGAAAAGAATGTCGATGGGACTATCTGTGCTTATTTTGTTACTAATTAGTTTTTTGTACTTGTTTAGTTTGCAATTAGATATGCAAGAGGAAGGTTTAAGCCAACTTATCAATCAACAGCCCTCAGAAATCAGTCAAGCCTATGGATTCTTTTTAAAAGGGAGAGGTTATTATCAACGATACAAAGTAGAGGATAATCAAATTGCAATAGACCTATATTTACATGCGTTAGATCTAGACCCAAATTTGGCAATTGCCCATGCTGGACTAGCTGATGCATACAGTCAGGGTGTGTTTCAGTTTGGAGCAAACGAGTCTTGGAAAAAATTAGCTTTAGACTCTGCAAAAAATGCAGTTCGATTAGACTCAGAAAATGAAATTGCACATAAAGCACTTGGTCTTGCTTTTTATTTGAACGGTTCGCTTAAAAAGGCAATTGAATCTAATTTAGTTGCAATCAAGATTAAACCAAAATACTTACAGGCAAATACGAACTTAGCTTTTATCTATTGAGAAATGGGTGAGCTGGATAAAGCGTTAGAGTGGAATTTTAAAACGATTAATATTGATCCCTTTTATGCACCAGGCTATTTGCATTTGGCACAAAGTTATCAGGCGCAAGGTAAAAATGAATTAGCGAAACGAAATTTTATGAAAGCGCTGGAATTAAAGCCTGATTATCAATTAGCAATTGATGCTTATGAACGGTTTGCGAAATTGAACAATCGGCTTTAAAAATACATATGTGTAAAAGCTCTATGGATATTTTTATCTTGATTTTAACGGTGCAAGTAACATATAAAATATCCACGCAAACCAAGAAATAAAAAACATTGCTAAAAGCCAGGCTAACTTCTCATTACCCTCAACATTATCTGATTTTGCGACCAAAATAAAAGGTGTTAACCAGATTAGAAAGGGAATGACTAAAAAGAAAAATGCAATTTCCATGGTTTGTTACCTTCTTAAATTTAAGCCTTTATTATAGAGAATCAATCTCACTTTTAAGATCGTATCCTTTGTCCGTTACAATAGCTTCTAAAACTTTAATTCTTTCTTCCAAAGACTCAAGCCTGTCTATTCTCGATTCCATAGGTTCGAGATCAACTTCAGGCGTTTGTTTACCTCTAATCCATTCGCGCATTAGTCCCGCTAAAAGGGATGCCACGACGATAATAGCGACCATTTCAAATACTGCCATCATTAAACCTCCATTAGGATATTAATTATTATGTCTCAACTGATTATTCTTGGTTTAAACTACTTTATTTAACTTTTTTATAATAAACTAGTTTCTATTCGAAAAGCCAACAGATTATATAAATTGACTCAACTAGGTTCAAATTTTAAAGACGGTTTAGAGCTTCCTGAAACTATATCTGAGCAGGCTTTAACTGATTTCAAATCGTCGGCTCTGCAATTAACAACGAACAACTCCCCCAAAATATTCCAATTAACCGCTAATGCTATCGGTTATAGCGAATTTGTCACTAAAACCGTTAACGCCCAATCTAGAGAATTACCAATTCAAATTAACTGGCATTTAGAGAATTCAACCGATAAATTTAGAAATTATCTTGTTACAGAAATTAATCAAAAAGTCCTAAATAAAGACTCATCGGATATGCAGGGCTCGGCTGAGTTGGAAAATGGGTTAGAGCTTGTATTAGATTTAGCTTTAGATCCAGTATTAGATATTGAAGACTTCATGTTGAATTATCAAAGTGAAATGGAAATAATGAAATTTCTCCGGTTACTTCGTTATCAACATTCTTGCGCTATAGCCATTTTAGAGTTAAATAATCAAATGGATGTAGAAGATTCTATTGCAAGAATGAGCATACTTGCTGAGGTTTTAATCAAACTGGCTTACAGTTGGAGTTTGGCAAAAATTAAGAAAAAATTAGGCTGTCCTGTTTTTGAAAATTCAATTAATAGTAATCCAGATTCTAATAATTCACGATCATCTCAAACTTTAAATCCCTTACCTCAGAATATGTTGATATTAGCCATGGGAAAATTTGGCGGTTTTGAATTGAACTTCTCTTCGGATGTTGATCTTATCTTTTTTTATGGTGAAGATGGTGAAACTCAGGGTGGAAGGCGGAATATAGAAAATGCGCGTTTTTTCCAGAAAGTGGGTATTCTATTGATTAAATTATTAGATGAAGTCACACAAGAAGGTTTTGTTTTTAGAATCGATATGCGTTTAAGACCTTATGGTGATTCAGGGGCGTTAGCAATTTCACTGGCGCAAGCAGAAGATTATTATCAAGAACAGGGTCGAGACTGGGAAAGATTTGCGATGGTCAGGGCGAGGGCCATTACTGGGACTTCAAAAGAAAAAGACAATTTAGAAAAAATCATTCGACCTTTTGCATTTAGACGATATATTGATTATGGCGTGATTGATTCTTTACGTAACATGAAACAAATGATTCAAAGAGAGGTTAGACGGAGGGAATTAAAAAACAATATAAAACTCGGTTCTGGAGGCATTAGAGAAATTGAATTTATGGTGCAATCTCTACAATTAATACAAGGTGGCAGAAATAAAAAACTGCAAGAAAAAAGCGTTTTAAAAGTAATTCCGATGTTGGTTCAAGATAATTTATTAGGGGCACAAACCGCAGATGATTTAGCCACAAATTATCGATTTTTAAGACGCTTAGAAAATTGTATTCAAGAATTCGAAGAAAAGCAAACTCAGAAATTACCCGTAGATCTAACTCATCAAAAACAATTGGCGAAAATTATGGGTTTTACAAACTACGATAAATTGGCGCTGAAAATCGATGAGCATCTACTGAATACTAGTAGTCATTTCCAAAATTTGTTTAGTGATAAATCTGAAGAAGAGCAGGCAGAAGATGATTTTTTTCTATCACTATGGGAAGGGTTGATTGACTCAGAACAATTAACGAATTATCTCAAAACTAATAAGGTTGGTAATTATCAAGAAATTTTCAAGTTCGATGAATTTATTCAACACGTAAAAAATTTCAGAGATTCAAAAAGTCGAACCGCTCTTTCAGCAAAAGGCAGTAAACGACTAACTGCTATTATGCCAGCGGTTATCGAACTCTGTATCAATTCATTGTCTCCCTTGAATAGTCTTTTACGAGTCATCAATATTCTCAAATCAATTTTAAAACGAACGGCCTATTTAGATCTTATGGTCGAAAATAAACCGATATTGAAACACTTAGTTGATTTGGTGAGTAAAAGTGAATGGATAGCTACACGATTAAGTGAACATCCTATTTTAATGGATGAACTTTTATACCCTCAAAGTTTGTATCAACCGCTAAAAAGTCATGATCTTGAAAATGAGTTAAGACAATATTTATTGAGAGTCGAAGAAGATGATGAAGAAGCGTTGTTAAATTGTATTAGACAATTTAAACAGATTAACGAATTAAGAGTAGCTGCGGCATTAATTTCAGAGCAATCCATAACTGCCCAAATCAACACCGCTCAAATCGACATTTCTCAAGTCGGTAATTATTTAACTCAATTGGCTGAAGTCATCATTAAGGCTTGTATTAGACATTGCTGGCACTCCATCACTTCTCGCCATGGCGTTCCCGAAAACTTAACATCGCTTAATGACTATGGGTTTTCCATCATAGGATATGGAAAGTTGGGGGGCAGTGAACTTGGTTTTAACTCTGACTTAGATTTAGTTTTTCTATTTGATCAAGATATTAAAAGTAAAACTAATGGCAATAGATCAATAAGTGTGACTCGATTTTATACTCGCTTGTCTCAAAAACTGATCCATTTTTTATCCACAAGAACAAACCAAGGCGTGTTGTATGAAGTAGATATGCGGT
The DNA here is from genome assembly GCA_002733465.1 of Kangiella sp. Classification (GTDB taxonomy): domain Bacteria; phylum Pseudomonadota; class Gammaproteobacteria; order Enterobacterales; family Kangiellaceae. The sequence continues at coordinate 14,086 of NVVT01000027.1, read as the reverse complement.
TGAGACCTTCTGGTAATTCTGGCATGTTAGTGAGTCATATTGATACTTTTAAAAGTTATCAAAATGAAGAGGCCTGGACTTGGGAACATCAGGCAATTATTAGAGCTAGGTGTGTTTTTTCGGTTAATGAAAAATTGTTAAATGAATTTAACACTTTGAGAGCTGAAATCATTTGTAAAAATAGAGAACCAAAGCGTTTAGCTGGTGATGTTTCTACAATGAGAGAGAAAATGCGAAAGCAATTGGATCAAAGTACAAAGGATATTTTTGATCTGAAACAAGGCGTGGGCGGTTTAGTTGATGTTGAATTTCTAATTCAGTATTTCGCACTAAATAACCAGGGAACAGTTTGTAAGAATATTCTAATCAGTACGATACCTAGCAATACTAACGAACTAATAAAGCACATTCATAAAAGCGAAAAAATATCGGTTGATATTCAAAATATACTAATCGAAGCATATAACGCTTTAAGAAATTTAATTAACCTTCGTGTTTTAAATAAACAGAAGCATTTAATTAATTATAGTCAGGCTGAGAATGCTTTGTCCGAGAAAGATCTATTCGATAGCGAACTATCCGATCCGGAACTACCTGAGGGTAATCTATCCGAGGACAATCAGACAAGCAATTCTGAAATTCTTAATCATCAAAAATTAATTAAACAAATTTGGCTATCTGAATTCGAAAAATTTAAAGTTTAAGTTTCGAATTCACTTGGAGAAGGCTCCTAGAGTTCTATTTCTTTAGAGAAGGAAAAATAGATTGACTCGTCATCGTTTAAATCACTACCACTTACTAAAAGTCCAACGCTAATATCAAATTTCCCTATTGTAGTTTCATAGACCAAATCAAAGTATTCACCTTCAGCCTCATCGCCGTAAACGCCTAATGTGCCGGTGAAACTACCCAACGAATATCCAAGCGTTAAGATCGTATAATTGCTTTCAGTAGCAGACTCATTACCGACGAGCCCATCCCACTTTCCAATGCTATATGCTACTTCAAGGTCAGAAATCGATGCGCCTAAATTGATTTCATTATACGCCGAATCAAAATCTCCCGTGTATTGATAAGATGTTGCACCCACTGAAAAGCTAAGACTTTCATTTACCTCAAAAGCATAACTAGCGTATACATCAACTTCTAACCCATCGCTCACATCGGCAGCCCAAGTTCCAACGCTAAAAGCGCCTTCTTCATAATCAAGACCAGCGCTTGCAGAAGCTCCAGCGGTTTGTTGAATTCCTCTAAAGTGATATTGAGAAACAACACCCACATTGGCTGTCGTTTCGGCGTGTAAATAAGCGCTACTACTAATGGCTAGAATGAGTGAAACGATTAGTAATTTATAGGTTTTATTGTTCATTATTTTTCCTCTATTAAAAAAATATTTGTTTTGCCTTTTCAGAAAAACATGTCGGCAATTTATGTGTTAAGTTGCTGAATAAATCATTCTTTTTCTTGTTAACTCTTGCCACCAACAAATTCAGGATAAGCTTCTATTCCACATTCGCTCGCATCAGCTCCGGTGTATTCATCTTGCTCAGAAATTCGTACGCCTACAAACTTTTTAATTGCAAACCAAACAATAAAGCTCGAGCCAAATACCCATGCACCAATGACAACAATACCTATAAATTGAGTCATAAAGCTTACATCCTTAGTAAATGGCACTAACATAACAYCCACAATTCCAGCTACTCCGTGAACAGAAATAGCTCCAACGGGATCATCAATTTTTATTTTGTCAAAAAAGTTGATTGCAAAGAATGCTGCTGTCGCACCTATCGCACCAAAAAGAACAGCTAATGTAGGTGTAGGTGAATCGGGTGCTGCGGTTATTGTTACTAGACCGGCTAACGCACCGTTTACAATTAGCGTTAAATCGGCTTTGCCATAAAGAAATGTACTTAGCAAGTAGGCAACCAATGCACCCGCTGCTGCAGCAGCATTTGTGTTTAAAAATATTTTTCCAATAGCGTTTGCATCATCCATTGAGTTTAGTGTTAATTGCGAACCACCATTAAAACCTAACCAACCCATCCATAAAATAAAAGTACCTAATGCGACCAAAGGCATATTGGCACCGGGCATTGCTTTTGCGCCTTTAGTGGAATAACGACCTTTTCTAGCGCCTAATAAAATTACTCCCGATAATGCAGCCATTGCACCTGCCATGTGAACGATTGCAGAACCCGCAAAGTCGCTAAATCCAAGACCACCATCTGCTACGCTGGCACCAAGAAATCCCGCTCCCCAAGTCCAGTATCCTTCAACGGGATAAATCACAGCGGTCATAAATACAGCAAAGATTAAAAATGAAGAAAGCTTCATTCTTTCCGCTACTGCACCGGAAACAATAGACATTGCAGTTGCCACAAAAACAACTTGGAAAAAGAAATCAACTTCTACTGGTTGAGTTGCTCCCTCTGCCGTCGGGTTAATTCCAAACCCAAAACTGGGTAACCATCCTGCAGTGACATTTTCTTGATACATAATATCAAAGCCACATATTTGGTATGCAATACAAGCCAGTGCATAAAGCAAAATATTTTTGGTTAATATCTCGGTAGTATTTTTACTGCGCACCAGTCCAGCTTCAAGCATTGAGAATCCTGCCGCCATCCACATCACTAGGGCACCAGAAAATAGTAAAAATAGCGTATTAAAAATGTAGTTATATTCAAGAACTATCGCTTCAGTGGTCATGGTTATATTCTCTTTTAATTCGTTGTTAAATAGCTTAGTGTTAAATTAAATATCGATTGGCTTATTACTTGAAACAAAATTAAATAGCATCTAAATCAATTTCCTTAGTCCTAATGCGATAAGCTTGTTGGATTTTGGAGACAAATATTTTTCCATCTCCTGGTTTTCCTGTTGTGGCGCTTTCAATAATACTGTCGATAACGCTATCTAACGCTTCTTCACTTAATGCCACTTCAATTTTTATCTTAGGAATAAAATTGTCGGAATAACTATTACCTCTATAAACCTCTGTTTTAGTTGGCTGACTACCCCGTCCTTTTACTTCCGTGACAGTCATTCCCCCAATTCCTTCTGCGAGTAGTCGGTCATAAACATCATTCAATTTAAAAGGTCTTACGATTGCGGTTAGCCAGTACAAAGTATTCTCCTCATTTTTATTTCAGTATTATTTGTAAATGCTTTGATAGAGGTACTTCAAGAAGCGTGCCAGCCGAAGAAGCTTGATAAATAGCGGTATCACATGAGTTAACCTGTCTATTTTTCAAAAATAAAGCGCCGAAATGGTGCTTGGTTATGTTATCGCATTAAAATGGTGCGTATTTATGGTTTCAAATAGAAATAGGCTAAAATGAAAACATTGGATGAAATGCTGATTATTTTGTGTAATAAAGCTAGAATAGTCTGGGTATAGAAATGGCGAACAGTTGAGTATTATTCGTTGCATTGCGAAGCGCTAGATAAAGCAATAGCAATTTGGTAACTAAAAACATTGAGCATCAATAAAGCAAAGGAAATTAAAATGTCTGAATCGTCTAAGGTTGTTAAGCTAACTACAAAGGAATTACCTGCTAGCTGTCCTACAAAAGACACGCCTGCTTGGAATATGCATCCGAGAGTTTATATCGATTTTAATGATTCAAAGAAGTCAGTGTGCCCCTACTGTAGCAACCAATTTGAGTTAGTTAGCGAGTAGCTAAAGCAATATATTTTCTTTAATTCATCTTTTGTTACATTCCAATATTTTATTTACATTTTATAGCAATACATCGCCTACTATATAAGGCAAACTAGCGCGATAATCTTATAGCTAGGTTAGCTAATCATTTCACAACTGTATACACAAGACTTGAGACTCAACGCTAAGCGTTAAATAGTTAGTCGAAAATAGCTAATTAATACAATCATCTAATATTCATAAACAGAACGATTCAACAGAAACCAAAGAGTGAGCATTATGTCATCTAACGACTCTACAAAATCAATTGATCAAGCCTCTAAATTTAAAAAAGTATTAATTCCTGTTGGAATAATATTAGCAGGCCTAGTGGTTTTGATATTGATGACGATGTCAGCACCTAAGCCTCATAAAAAAGAAATTATTAAAAAAGCAACTCTAGTTGATGTGGTTGAAGTATCACGTGGCAATGTGATTTTTGAAATTAACTCTCAAGGCAGTGTTTCGCCTAGAACTGAAACTACTCTGGTTTCAGAAGTGTCTGGTCAAATCAAACAAGTTTCCAATAAGTTTGTAGTAGGTGGATTTTTTAAGAAAGGCGAAATATTGATTACGATAGACCCGATAAGTTATGAAGTGGGTTTATTACAAGCTCAAGCGAGATTCGATGGTGCTAACGCCAGATTAGTTGAGGAAAAAGCTCGTGGAAAACAGGCAGAGAAAGAGTGGAAATTAACCGGTCGTTCATTTAAAAACGCGCCAATATTAGCGTTAAGAAAACCACAGCTTCAGCAAGCATTAGCGGATGTGAAGGCTGCACAAGCCGATGTTAAGAGCGCAGAAATAAAACTAGCTAGAACTAAAATTAAATCGCCTTACGACGCCATGGTTAAAGCGAAAATGGTCGACATCGGTCAATATGTCAGTACCGGATCTCAATTAGCGATTACATTCGCAGTAGATTACGCGGAAATTCGTTTACCAATCAAAGAGCAAGATATTGCTTTTATTGATGTGCCACCATTAGGCTCATTAAACAACAAAGGGAGCAATGTTTTACTTTCTACTTTTCAAGGGGGCAAGCTTAAAACATGGTCAACATTTATTACTCGTTCGGAAGGCGTTGTCGATGCGAGTAGCCGAGTTAATTATGTGGTCGCTCAGTTAAATGATCCTTATGGATTATTACAAGTCAAAGAAGGAGATGACTCCTCTTTAAAGGCCGAGCCAATTCAAATGGGAACCTTTGTTAAAGCAAAAATATTTGGTATAGAGAGTGAAAATATTGTAACTATTCCAAGAAAAGCTATTCGAGGCGCAAATGAGATATATCTTATTGGTGATGATAAAAAATTAAATATTACCAAGATAGATATTTTAAGATCGGATGCTAATAATGTTTATATTTCATCTGGAGTAGACGATGGTACGCAAGTAATCATTACTAAACTTGCAACAGCGGTTAACGGCATGGCGGTAAGATTACCAGGCGACCCGATTAAAAACCTTTTAGAAGAGAAAGCGCCAAAGGTCGAAGATGCTGATGGTACTGATTCTGAAAGTAGCGAGTCAATGCTTGCGGGTAAAAGTGCTCCTGTTACACCTAAAGTTGAAGAAAAAGCACCTCTTAAAGACGGAGGCAATCTTTAATGAGTCAGAGTCAATCACAAGAGCAAGCACAGAACCTAAAACTGGAAAGACCGACAGGGATTATTGCTTGGTTTGCAAGAAATCCGGTTGCTGCTAACCTTTTAATGCTCAGTATTTTTGCACTCGGAATATTTTCTTATTCGACCATTAATAAAAAAATGTTCCCAGAATTTAATCCCAACATGATCTCTATAACCGTACCGCATTTAGGTGCTGCGCCAGAAGAAGTAGAAAAATCAGTGATTCTAAAAGTGGAAGAAGCACTAGAAAATATAGAAGGCATTAAGCGAATGACCTCATTCTCAAATGAAGGGATTGGCAGGGTGCAACTTGAATTGCAGTCAGGCTATTCTATGTCAGAAAAGTTAGATGAAGTTCAACAACAAGTTGATTCAATCACCACATTTCCCTCTCAAACCGAAAAACCAATGGTTAAAAAGGTTGAATTTCAAGGTAATGTCATGTGGGTTTCTGTTTATGGTCAAATGGATCGTAAAAGTAGACAGAATCTTGCGCAAGAAGTTCGCGATGAAATTATGGCATTGCCAGAAGTTAATATAGCGGAATTGGTCGGTAACCGAGCCTATGAAATAAGCATTGAAGTTTCTGAATTTAAACTAAAAAAATATGGATTAACGTTTGATGAGATTTCACGAGCAGTGAAAAATTCTTCGATTGATCTTCCTGGAGGAACCATAAAAACCGATGGCGGTGATATTCTCTTACGAACGAAAGGACAAGCCTATACCGGAGAAGAGTATGGAAGTTTAGTTTTACGCACCAATGCAAACGGAACTCGATTAGTCTTGAGTGATGTTGCTAATATAGTTGATGGATTTGTGGAAAGTGAAGGGTATGCAAGTTTTGATGGCGAACCAACTTCAAGTATACGAGTGAAGTCAACAGGCGATCAAAATGATTTAAAAATAGCTACTGCGGTTAAAAAATATATAGTTGAAAAACAAGCTCAATTACCCGATGGCGCCAAAATAAGTATTTGGGGTGATACATCTTTTTACCTGAGTGCACGTTTGGATATGATGATTAGTAATATGATTATGGGGGCTTTTTTAGTATTCGTAATATTGGCATTGTTCCTAAAAATTCGCGTGGCGTTTTGGGTAATGATGGGGATTCCGGTTTGTTTTTTAGGTGCTTTTATTGTAATGCCTCTGTTAGGTGATTGGGCTGTATCGATTAATCTGTTAAGTTTGTTTGCCTTTATAATGGTGCTCGGAATCGTAGTAGATGATGCAATTGTCATTGGAGAAAGTATCTATACTGAAATTGAAAAAGAAGGGCATACAACCGACAATGTTATTCGCGGAGCACATAGAGTATCAATACCAGCAACCTTTGGAGTATTAACCACGATAGCTGCATTCACACCTCTATTAATGATTGATGCAAGCTTTGCTGCTTTTTTTAGAGCTATTGCGATTGTAGTGAGTGCTTGTTTAGTCTTTTCACTCATTGAATCAAAATGGATTTTGCCTTCGCATTTGGCTCATATGAAATACACTCCATACGATCCTAACAACGCGAATTTTTTAGAAAAAATTCAAGCTAAATTTAAAGATTGGCTAGAAAACGTTATTCAGAATAAATATAAACCATTGGTCGAAAAAGCGGTAAAAAAGCGTTATAACACTATGGCAATTTTTGTGGCGATTCTATTTGTGTCTTTTGGTTTGCTATCTAGCGGTTTAGTTAAAGTAGAAATATTTCCAAATATACCGAGCGACTTTATTCAAGGGCAACTGAATATGGTTGATGGCTCGTCAGTCAGTCAAAGAAATAGAGCGCTTGATAAAGTGATTGCAGCCGCAAGTAGTATTGCTGAAGAAAATATTCAAGAAGATGGAAAATCAATTGTTAAGCATATTATGTTGTTTACTAATGGCGATACTGGCGGCACTTTTTTAATGGAATTAACTAAACCAGAATCAAGACAGATATCATCATTTGAAGTGGTGGATATATGGCGAGAAAAAGTGGGTGAATTGGCCGGAGCTAAAGATATTCAATTTTTCGCCGGAGCAAATGCTGGGGGCGGTGCTGCATTAGAGTTTCAATTGGTAGGTCAAAATAATGCTGAGTTAGATGCTGCGTCAAGAGAGCTAGAAGAAAAATTAGCTGAGTATGATGGCGTATACGACATAAGAAATTCATTTAGTTCTGGTAGCCAAGAAATTCAACTTAAAATAAAACCAGAAGCAGAAATTTTGGGATTAACACTAACCAACTTAGGACGCCAAGTTAGGCAAGCATTTTATGGTGAAGAAGCGCAAAGAATTCAGCGAGGCAGAGACGAACTTAAAGTCATGGTCAGATACCCAAAAGCTGAAAGACGTTCAATTTCAGACTTAGAAAACATGTGGATAAGAACGCCTTCCGGCGATGAAGTTCCCTTTTACCAAGTGGCGGATGTCAATATAAGTACTGGGTTTACTAGTATAACTCGTGTAAATCAAAAACGTTCGATTACCATTTCAGCTGATATTGACCCAGATAAAGTGGAATCAAGAAAAGTCATTACGGAAATAACGGAACAAATAATCCCAGAAATACTAGCCAGTTACCCCAGTGTAAAGTCAGGGTTAGAAGGAGCAAGTAAAGACCAGATGGATTTCCTAACTCAATTGGGATGGGCTGGACTAGCGGCTTTAGCGTTAATCTATTGTTTAATTGCAATCCCAACACGATCTTACGGGCAACCTCTGGTTATTATGGCCGTCATTCCTTTTGGTTTAATTGGAGCAATTATAGGTCATTTTTTATTGTCTAAATCACTTAACATGTTATCGATGTATGGCATCATTGCGTTAACCGGTGTTGTGGTGAATGATAGTTTGATTATGGTAGATTTTATTAATAAAGCGAAAGCGGAAGGTATTCGAGTTGTAGATGCCGTTGTTCTATCTGGTACAAAACGTTTTAGAGCGATTTTATTAACCTCCTTAACTACTTTTTTTGGAGTGTTGCCAATTTACTTTGAAACCAGCCTACAGGCTCAGTTTGTCATCCCAATGGCAATTTCAATTGGATTTGGAATAATGTTTGCGACGGTGATTACTCTGTTTTTGATTCCCGCGCTTTATATGATGCTAGAAGATTTTAGGGCTTTTGTAAAAAGAATGATTGAACGTATTAAAGGAATGTTTATTACAATAGAAGTTTAGGAATGATTCTAAAGTGATAAAAAAGGCTAGTTTAACTAGCCTTTTTTATGCTATTTTTTTGAGTGTTAGTATTGCCACTTAAAGCTTTATTCATAGCATTTAATATTATTTTTAATTGTTTAATTTTATTTGGGTCACTAAATAGCGACTCTTTGCCATCAACATAAACTAACGCTTTCACTTTTTCTCCTTGCTTTATCGAATAAAAAGCAAATTGAGGAACTCGTTGCTGTCTGATAGCAACGGGAAGTTTAGACCAGATTTTTTGATGCTTTTTAATGTCAAAAATCAAAAAACCTTGAGAGGTTAAGAAGTTTTGTAAAGGCGTAGGTTTGATGAATTCGAATTCAGGTTTTATTTTTACTAAATTTTCGTTTGCTTTACAAAAAGACATTTTACAAATCACTTTTTTATTGTGCCAATTGACGGTCATAAAACTAACTCGAGAAAATCCTACACCTTTAGTAATCGCATTGAAAGATTGAGTTATTAATTCTGCAGAATTTTTGAACTTTTCTGGGGTGTTAATTAATTTTTGAAGCAAAGCCTTAATATCAAATGTAATTTCATTCTCTTGAGTTGTATGTTTTGATTTTAATTTTTTAATACCCACTCTCTCATTCAACCAAGCAGGATAAATAGGAGTCTGGGGTAAATATAAATGACAACTCGCTGGAACAAATAAGCGACTGTCATAAATGTTTTCACTGGCTTTTCTTACACTCTCACTAATAGCTGTTTTTAGTTTTTTATCATTGATAGAGTAAGCCTTTTGAATGATTTTAAAGTAATGATGCGAACGATTAATTAACCAAGGAGCCATTAATGATTTTGCTAACCAGTTGGCTGTCAGAATAAGCCAGCTATCGGTATTGTGCCATTCTTTAAGACTTGCTAATTGTTTATCATATCCATTTTCTGAATATTGAATAAGATCTTTTGGATTATTGGGAGGATTCTTCAAAAAAGTTGATTGGTTTAACTCGGCCATGTGCCATTGTTTTGCAACTACTTGTCGCCAATCTGCACGAGTGAATCCTAAATGTTTAGACTCAACTTTCGCAATATTCAAGCAATGTTTAGTTTGATGATATTGAACTCGCCACATGCCCTTTAAATTTAAATGCCAGAGTAAAGTGTCGGGGAATTGGTGAGCAATAGCCCCCCAATACAAAACATTGCTTTTCGAAGCAAAACTAGATTGTGCGGAAATGTTTTTAGCAAGCTCCCCTGCCAAAAGACTACTACTTAATATAAATTTCACCTCATCTGAAATGAGCGTTTTTTCACCTTCGGGAATATCATTAAGGAACTTTTTAGCACCATTGATACCAATGGTGCTCATGGCATGTTCAGCATCAAAAGGGTGGTTATCTCGTTTTTTAGTTGCTTGCCATGATAAATCGACTAGGTAGGCACAAAGTAGCGGATCACGACGGTAGAAGCCTTTAAAGTGTTCAACGGAGGCATTGTTTTTGCGTAATTTTGGTAAAAGCTCGGATAATTCTAGAGGCAAAATCGGATCAGTCTGATAATGTTTTAACAGCTCTGGAATACTGCGAGTCACGTTATTTTTGTTATCAGTCATAGGGTTTTTACAGCGGATCACGGTTTTTTAGAGGTGTTATTAAATATTAGTTCAAATATTAAAAGAAGAAGTGCTAAATTTAGCTTTTATTAGTATGAAGTAGTGGTTTTTAGGTTGATTGCTAGTGAGTAATTACGTAAAATCGCGTTCCGCTTTACCAATCGACTATTCAGTCAGGTTTAGCGCATTTCTCAAGAAGGGCCCTTAGCTCAGTTGGTTAGAGCATCCGACTCATAATCGGCAGGTCCCCCGTTCAAATCGGGGAGGGCCCACCATTTAAATCAATAAGTTAGAGAGTTTCACTTAAAAGAACAAATGAAAGTGTATCCTCTGACGTATCCTTAAGTATGGCAATACAGATTGAATAAAGTTGTCATAAGGGATTAATTCAGAGATTTATTCTCGTACAAAGATATGTCCAGAGCTTTTAGAATGTACTAAGCCAGCATCAACGGCAAAGTTTTATTTCTTCCAATGCTGAAGTTAAGTGCAAACGACTAAATCAACCAACTTTTAACTAACTATTGTTTAGTCAAAGGTTTGTAGGATATTTTCCATACATGATGTTAGTTTTTGCACATCAGGAGATACAAACACGCGTTCAACCCATTCTGTACTGAAAAATAATTCTATATTCCCTCGTGAAGAGGATATGAGTACACTTTCTTGTCCTGAACTAAAAAAACCTAGCTTTAGATCGCCAATTCCAGAGTTCTTACGCGCTTTCTGTTCAGCATTTTTAATAAGTGTAATAAACTCTTGGGACTGATACTTACTAAGCTTTAATCTAACTGTATTTACCGCATATTGATCAACAGCAGAAAGTGTTATAGAGTCCGATCCCGCTATATTTTCAAAACTCACTCTTAATTTATTCTTGTCGAATCTACTTTTTTTCTGTGTATTACAAGCTAATACCGTTCCTTTCCCTGCATTTTTTAACGCTTTTATGTCTGCTCGTACACTAGCAAATGTTTCTTTTCGTTGTTGAACAGCAGATTCTTCTATTAACTTTCTTACTTCAGTGGTTTCGTATTTTCCTATTTTACGACAAGATCTACTGCGGGATGTGTAAAATTTGTAACCAGAATCGATAAGCTCCTGATATTTAGAGTAGCTAATTCCCACTTCCTTTTCTATGGATAAAGCTAAAATTTCTTTTTCTTTCTTAGAATATTTAGTGCATCTATCAAGCATGGCATAATTTTTGATAGAATTCATACCATCCTGACCTAAACCCATTTGAATACGTGAAGTTTTTGAACACCCAATTATAAATGTTAGTGAAATAGTAATTAAAACTAGTAAGATATTTTTCATTCGGTTTCGATCCTTGAATTGATATAAATGATAAATGCAGTATAACTTGTTATAAGAAAAGGGCAATTGTGAATATTAATCGAAACAAAGCAAATGCTGAATATATAATGTGCTTAGCTAGAGGAAGTATTAAAGGTTAAAATATTTTGCAATTGAATTCACTGAAAATAGAGAATTTCTATAATTATTCTTCCGATAGTTTGGCAACTTTACTAAAGTTATTATCTGAGCTGTAAATTGAAATAATATAAGCTCACTATCTTTTAGCTTGATTGTGATTGGAGAGGTAGATTTTTGTTTTTTAGAGTTTATGTTTGGATGCATGGTATCTGCCTATTAATCGTAATCTGGTGGACCAAAGAGCTCGTCTAAACGATCTAGTTGAATGTTAGCGTGATCTACGGTCCTTGCACCAACTCCCCAACCATATGTATCTTGCTTCCCTGGTTCAAAACCTGTGAGCCGTAAAATATCCAAAGCAGTTTTACGTTTTAAGGATTCGCTTTTAGTATTTTTAGCTATCTCGATAAGAATAGTAACAGCTAGACCTGAAGCTTGTTGAAGGTTAATTCTGGCGGTTTCAAGAACTTCCATTTTAAGGTTGTTTAGTTTAGAAACAAATTTTGGGGATTGCTTCCAACATGAAACAATTTGTGGCGAAACTGAAAGGCTTTCAGCTATTTGCTTACCTGTCTTCCCTTCGACGAACATTGCTAGTGCCAGTATTTGTTTATTGTTTAAATTATTCAAGATTCTTCGCCTTTCTTCATGTTATTGAAATTAATTGCTGTTATTTGGTCAAATAAAGCTTTTTCTATTTGCTTGCCAAGTCCACCTTTTCGAGTAAGAAAAGATGTACGTTGGAGTTTGTGATTCATAAGTGATTCTGCATTTTTTACGTGATTATCCCAATATATACTCTTTTCTAAAAGGTCATTTGGTATAAGTAGAGGACTATCACTATAGTGCGTTGCATAGTCGATTGTATTATTAAGATTAGCAATTTCAGATTGTAAGCTTAATTGTTTTTGCTTACTCAATTTCAAATAGAACTCCTCCCTAGACAAGTTTTTTCCAATGTTTGGTAAAAGCTTTCCATTTAATATTTGATTTTGATAGTGACTTTCCCAAGCTTGCTCTTTTCCTTTCGGCCAAGGTGTGACTCCCCAGATAGTTAATGTAGTGCTTTTTCTTTCGCCTGTAATAATTTCTTCGCTTGTCCATTTTAAGCGGTGTCTTTTATAAAGCGTATTATATTTCTGTTTTGTTTTCGTTGCCCAAACAGCGAGAGAGAGCCTCTCTTCTTTGTAAGTCAAAAAAATCGTATTTCCTTTGTTATTTGCTTGGGTCTTTTTATCGACCCAACGCACTAAATCAGGTCCGTAGGTAGGGTTATTAGGATCAATCCTATCAAGTGTGTAGTTAGGTTTGGTTCTTGGTCCAATGCACCTTAAAAAACTAGAGAAAACTATAAAAGATTGTTCTATTATTGCTCCATTAGTTTTAATTCTTTGTTTCATATTTCGCCATGCGCTATATGATAGATGGTATTTATCTTTTAGCTCCATAGCTTTCATCGTCTCACAATCTTTTACATAATTATCCTGTAGATTATCCTGAGGGGGTAGCTGTTTACTTTTACTAATTGATTTACTATTATCTTTATCCTTGTACTTAGAAGGTGTATTTCCATCTATAAGAAAATCAGAGGAGCCATCAATAGTTACTACATTCGCGTGAGTATAGCCGTCAGTAAATGTATCAGAATTGATAATAGAGTTTTCACTCCCGTTTATTTTAGTATTTTGCATCATATAGTTTCTCTGCTAGCCATCCACTCTAAAATTTCTGAGCGCACCCATCTAACCGTTCGATTGAAAACTCTTCTTCGTTTTGGAAAGTCACCTTTCTTTTCAAGTCTATAAATCGTACTACGAGATAGCATTGTCATATTTTCTACTTGGGGGGAATCCATGAACTGGTCTATCATATTCACACCTATGCTGTATGTTTTAAGAGCGTAAAGTATGAAAAAAAATGGGTTAATAGTAAGCGTCCGGCAATAGACACCTAGCTAACAAACTTAATCTCACTAAACTGACACTCCGAATATAAAAGGAGTGTCAGAAATGAAAAATCGAACACAAGACGAATGGCGAGAATTATTCAAACAACAAGCAAATGGAGACTTATCGGTAGCCACCTTTTGCAAAGAGCATAACATTGGCCAAAGTTATTTTTATAAACGTAAAAATGATTTAATTGCCAAAAATATTCAGCCTATAAAAACCAGTTTTATTAAAGTCAAATCTCATCAAGGCAACACCACGCCAATCACGTCAATAAAATTACAACACCAACAAACCCGTTTAATTTTACCCATCAATATTTCACCAGTCTGGCTCGCTCAATTCATCAAGGCACTCGCATGATCCAGTTATCGGGACTGACCAATATCTATTTGCATCGAGAAGTGGTTGATTTTAGAAAAGCCATTAATGGTTTAATGGTCGTCGTTGAAGATGAAATGAAACTATCGCCATTTGATAAAGCCCTATTTGTTTTTTGCAATCGAGGGAGAGATCACCCCTCTTTGATATCCAAATTCACCGAGTTCTAACTTGATACTATTTCCGTTTAGTTCGTTTTTAGTTTTAAATCGGGCAGCACCAGACACAG
>NVVT01000018.1 GCA_002733465.1 Kangiella sp. | reverse complement strand
AATCCCTAAATCATTCGCTATCTGGCTAGTCGGTTTCTCTGAGCGGATCACCATTTTGACCGCTCGTTCTTTAAATTCTGTGGTATATTTAGTTTTAATTTTCTTGCTCACTTTTAACTCCTCAATTTCATTTGTATTTTATATGAAATTAAGTGTCCTGTTTAGTGTAGCCAGATCATAGATTATAGATTATAGATTATAGATTATAGATTATAGATTATGATTGCAGTCAAACTCAGAAAACTATCAAATCCCTATTTACAAGCTTGTGGTCACCTTGAGATATCGCGTCAAGAAGGAGAAGAAATACTAGGTTGTGATGTAAACCTCCTCGACCAACAAACTTGTTTTTGGTTTTACCCTAACTACAAAGCCCGTAAAATAGCAATTAGTGTTATTCAGGTATACGTTCGACTTTTTATTTTTTCCAGTGGTAATTTAAGATTTATTGCTCACTGGTTTAAAACACAAAATAACTCTTTAAAGGAAATACCAAGAGAACTGATTAAAACGTCAGAAGGACGAACTAGCGTTTTAGATTATCTAAACCAAGGCGATGATATTTCTTAGGTGAAAGCTGCTTATAAATTAGAAAGGATGGTTGTAAAGAATGGTACTTGTAAAATAATTTCATATAAATATCTCGAAGATTTTAACCATTAAAACCAGTTCTATTCGCTTGATAAAACAGGCGAAATATAATCGCATTTCTCCACGGCTGACCTCAAAAGCAATCTAATTCCTAAAGCCGACAAGAACCCAATTTCCGGTAAAGAGAAAACCGATGGCATAACCCAATTCCATGTGAGCCAAATTATCAGTGCGCTAATCGTTGTATTGATAATAAATGCCGTTAATAGCAGAATTAAATCCCTCATTTCAAACCTCTCATATTTTTCGTCTCATAAAACATAAAAACTAATAGGTAACGCCTCTTAATTGCGCCAAACAAATTCTAGGTTACCTTCTCTAACGTAACAATTTCGTTACCTACTTAGGATTATGAAACAATGAAAAATACTTACCTAACAACCGCAGAACTTTCTTTACGGATCAAGTATGAAGCCAAGACCATAACGTCCAGGCTTAAAGATTCAATTTTGCTAGAAGGGATCCATTACATTCGTCCGTTTGGAGGTCGTAAGATTTTGTTCCTTTGGGAAAAGGTGGAAGAAACTATGCTTAATGGTCAATGCATCGATGATTTGATGGCTGGCATAAACTAGGAGGGCTTAGTCATGGGTAAAATACACAGTAATAAACCTGGCAACCTCTATATGGATTTTAGCTTTAGAAATATTCGTTGTCGAGAACATACAAAACTAAAAGATATACCAGCGAATCGTAAACGTCTGATATCGATCATGAAAACGATTGAAGCATCAATATTATTAGGACAGTTTGACTATCAAGTCTATTTTCCTAATAGTCGTCGTGTATCAAAATTTAAAGAAATTGATGCAAGGATGAAAGTAACCGAAAATAAAGACTTACCTGACTTAAGGCATTTTTCAGAACAATGGTATGAAGAGATGCCAGTGGGTTGGAGACGAAGTTATCAAGAAACGGTCATAGGGATTTTAGACAAAAAGCTTAAACCCTATTTTGGTAGTCATGTGATCAGCGACATCACAAAGGCTGACATTCTCCAGTTTCGCTCTTCCCTCACCAAAGTTCGGAGAAAAGCTGGAAAGAAACTCGCCCCTTCAACAATCAATCGACATATAAAAATTCTGTTGATGATCATTGCGGAAGCCGCCGATCTATTTGATTTTAGGTCTGACATACAGCTTTTTATACTGGGAGAGTGTGAATAGAATAATCAATAACGTCCAAATTATGTACTAAAGCTGTTAAGCAGCTTTCATTTGACAACTAAACCTCCACCACACCCTTCCCGTTAGTGAGTTACCAAAACTCTAGTTTTATTTCGAGTAGATAGAAAAGGAAAGTCATTAGAAATATTTTACTAAATTTCGTGAATCGTGTTTTATATATTTAGTTTTCTTACAATATGTCATATCCAGTAAAAGATAAAAACACCGGATATAAATGATCAAAAAAAATTAACTTTTCTTAATCAAATATAGGACATGAAAATGCGAAAATTATCAAATAGAGAGCTAGCTGAAGTTGAAAATATTGAAAAAGAATGGAAAGTAGCAAAATACCTTCTCCATACTAGCTGTAGATTTACGGGAAAATTGACACACCCGTATCCTAACTATTTATATCGATTAAACGGTACTTGGACAGGATGGAATCTCTTTCTTGGAACTCCAAAAAAGTCTTTTCAATTCAAAATTCATGAGCGTTTAGATGTACTTGAAGACTTAGCATTCAAGAATGTTTGCGGCTAATTTGTTATTAATAGAATCGAATTCCTGACTTTCAATAGTTGAAACGTAATTGATATTTTTGAGAGCACTTTTTTATACTTTAGTCTCAAAAAATTTCACTGTAAAAACTCTGTGACCAAATTTTGGTCACAGGATGGTCACAGAGACCCATTTTGACCTTTTTAGTGTTTTTGGGGACAGGTAGCGACGCAAATAATGGATAAAATATAAAGGTACGACAACTTGTCTTTTATTGATAGATTAAAAATATGATGAAATGGACTAGATGCTATATAAAATGGTGCGCCTGGCAAGAGTCGAACTTGCTGCCTGACCCTTAGGAGGGGTCCGCTCTATCCAAGTGAGCTACAGGCGCTTTGATTGTTTTTTGAACAGTTACTACCTACCCCCTAAACCAACTACCTGCCCCTTAGGAGGGGTCCGCTCTATCCAAGTGAGCTACAGGCGCATTGTGTGATTTTTGTATAGCCATTACTAGTCACCAAACATTTCTAAATGACTTAGTAAGGAGCATTTCATCTAAATTAAATGAGAGTGTTTTAATTGATTGGGTTAACTTACATTTTTAGAAAAACAGATAATAACTTAAATGAGATTTGAATCAAGTTTAAAATGCAGACCAGCGAATGCCGATACCTGCGTAAGCTTGTTGATAGGAAAATATAACATCTTTGTTGATATATTTTGCATAACCAATATCAGCGTATGCCGCCAAATTAGTTTTGAATAAGGTCGCGACTATCCACTCATAACTTAACTTAATATCAGTACCATATCGCTCTTTGGCATCTTCTTCTAGTGGGTTTAGTATTCGATTGTCTTGATTTTTGAAAGAAAATTTATAATATCCTAATGAGCCATAAATGTGATGGTAATCATTAATGGCGTATTTTCCAGTCATAGAAATAAAACCTTGTACGCCATTATAATATCCTGAGACTCTATCCCGTTGGTTTTGATAGTTATATTTATATTCCCAATGAATGCCTTTTTCAGGATCGTAGATGTAACCTATATTAACGTCATACATTTCAAGTATTAATAAATCGTTTGCGATGATTGTCGCCTGTAGATCTCTAGAAAGCCTTTCTTCATAGGTTGTTTTAGCATATTCGGCATTAAAGAAAAACCGGCCTTTATCGGATGCTAGATACTCCAAACCTAACTGGTAAACAATTCTATCGTTATTAAGATTAGTTAATCCTGCAATCTCTAGTTCTGAGTAGACTCGGTAGTAGGAGGTATAAGTTAGCGCTACTTCTAATGTTCGGTAAGGATTATATTTTAGTTTAGCTTGGTAGTTTGTTTCATCAAAATCATATCGATCGGCGATTGATTCTCCCGCGAAGGTTCCAATGAATCCGGTATATTGGCTAACATAAGTTTTATCTAAGGTTTCGAATCCATAGGCAAATTCAAAAGCGAAATCAATATCTTCAAAACCAAATCCAGAATCAACTCTTATTTCTCCAGATGCATCAAAAGTATCAGCTCTTTCATCAACAACAAATTGGCTCCTATTAACATTAGCTGTGAAAAAAAATCGATCATCGTAGTTTGAATCAATTAGCATAGAGGCCTTCCAGTATTCTTCCTGTATGTTATTGGAAGTTTCTGGCAAATGATGCGGGTTACTATCGAATCCGTAAACACCTGTTAAATTGATCACATTATTTTCTGATGCTTTAGAGCTAATCGAAAGCCCAGAAATTAAAAGAATGATAAGTAGAGAGTTGGCGCGCATTATTTTCCTATTGGTGTGTTTTTAGTCATCAAATTGTAAATCATCAAAAAGTTGTTTTTTTAAATTCAGCTTACACTCAACTTCCTAAAAGAATCATCTGATTTTAACCTGAGACTGATTTTAACCCGAGGTAACTAACAATGAGGGATGAATATCACAATTTAAGCCTAAGCTATTAATTTTTAACTCATTTACCTAAAATTAAACAAGTTATCTAGATTTAACTAATAACGCTGGATCTAGTCTAGTAGTGTTCCAGTTAAGACGCCAATCTAAATGTGGACCAGTTGCGCGACCAGTTGCACCAATTTCGCCAATTTTGTCTCTTTGGCTAACTAGCTGGCCTACTTTGACGTTTATTTGACTTAAATGTAAATACGTTGTGCTCACGCCATATCCATGATCAATAATGATAGTCCCGCCCGAAAAAAACAAATCATTTTCTGCCAGTGTCACTACGCCGCCAATTGGTGCTATCACCTCTGTACCGACCTTGTTAGCAATATCTTGGCCGTAGTGAGGTCGCTTTTTAATGCCATTTAATATCCGTTGACTACCATAAACACCTGAGATTCGCCCTTGTGCTGGCTTGATAAACGGTTTTGTAAAGTCTAACCATTGACTATGGGTTGCTCTTGCTTGTTTAACGAGCTTTGTTTCTTTTCTTATTCTTTCAATTAACTTAGCAGATCGTGGATTAACTTTTGAATTAGGCAAACCATCAATTTTTTCAACCTTCCATAGTCGTTGCTGAATATTAAAAGCAAATGATTCAGTTACTTTTTTTCCTGTTTCACTTATATATTTAGCGGTTAAGACTACTTCGCCCTTCTCATCTCTGCCGACACCAAAAACAAATTGCCCATTCGGTGTAATTTGTAAAGATTTTCCATTGTGCTGTATTTGATAAATTGTTTCGAATTGACCCAGCGTTAATTGGCCTATAATCATACTACCTTGAGTAATAACTTCGGTACTGAGAGAAAACAGTTTATTTTGCCTCGTTTCTGAATGAGACGACGATGGCCAACAAAGCATAGCGAATAAAGCTACAAGATAACGAACTCCAAAATCTTTCAGCATTCTGGTTTTTATATAAATTTAGAAAACAAAAGCGAACCATTGGTGCCACCAAATCCAAAGGAATTACATAATGCATGTTCCATCTTTGTTTCCTGCGGGGTATGCGCAACATAGTTTAAATCACAGCCTTCGCTAGGATTATCCAAATTAATAGTAGGTGGTGCAACTTGTTCGAGTAACGCTTTCACCGTAAATATAGCTTCAACGGCTCCAGCGGCACCTAAAAGGTGGCCTGTCATGGATTTTGTTGAGCTCATCTTTAGGTCGTACACATGTTTACCAAAAACTGTTTTCGCTGCGCTAGTTTCCGCTAAATCACCCGCAGGTGTCGATGTGCCATGCGCATTGATGTAGCCTATCTGATCGGGGTTAACGCTAGCATCATTTAAAGCATTGGTCATAGCTAACGCACCACCTTCACCGTTTGCTGGTGGCGAAGTCATATGGTAAGCATCTCCAGACATTCCAAAACCAGTTAACTCAGCTAAAATTTTGGCGCCTCTTGCTTTAGCACTTTCTAAAGATTCTAGAACCATCACCCCAGCACCCTCCCCTAAAACAAAACCATCTCTATCTCTATCCCATGGGCGACTTGCTAACGTAGGGTTTTCATTATTTTTTGACAAAGCTTTAGCTGAAGCAAATCCAGCCATTGTTAAAGGTGTGGTGGTCATTTCACATCCGCCTGCAATCATTGCATCAGCATCACCATAGGCAATCATTCTGGCTGCGTGTCCGATGTTATGAACGCCAGTTGTGCAAGCCGTAACAATGGAAATGTTGGGGCCTTTAAAACCATACATTATTGATAATTGTCCAGCGGCCATATTAATGATTGAACCAGGTATGTAAAATGGAGAAACTCTTCTAGGTCCTTTATCAAGTAATTTCTTGTGGTTTTCTTCGATGGTTTTCATTCCACCGATGCCAGCGGCTAGACAAACACCGATACGCTGAGCATTTGCATCTGTTACCTCTAATCCTGAGTCGCGAATCGCTTGAACCGACGCGGAAACGCCATATTGAACGAATATATCGTATTTTCTGGCGTCTTTCCGTGGCATATATTGCTCTACATCAAAATTTTTAACTTTTGCGGCAATATAAGTTGATAACCCAATATCTTGAAATTCAGAAATAACCCCTACACCGCTTTTGCCATCCATAATTGACTGCCACGAAGTTGAAACATCATTTCCCACAGGGCTAACCATGCCCATTCCTGTCACGACAACACGATTTTTCATCAATTTAGCTTCCCATAATCTGCGTAAATATTTTGTGTAAAAATGGATATCGCCTCACCGCCATACCCACAGCACTCGCCATGCTCACGGGGCAAGCTTTCCTTGGCTATTTGAGGCATACATTCCATCCATGGAAATAAAAAAAGCCACATTAGCGTATCTAATAGTAGATATCTAATGTAGCTCTAGTCGGCTCGTATAAGCCAAACAATTGAAAATAATAATCAATCGTTTAATTAACTAATTGCTTTAACTAGGTACTAAAATAAAGATTTTAAAAAAATACAGGCTTTACAAAAATCCCCTGAGTAGCTAGTACTTTAATACTTAGTTTTGCTGACTAACAAAGTCTAAGGACTTATGCGTCTTCTACGTTTGCTTTGATATAAGTAACCGCAGCGGAAACAGTATTGATTTTTTCTGCTTCATCATCTGGAATTTCAGTGTCAAATTCTTCTTCTAAAAGCATGACTAGCTCAACTGTATCTAAAGAGTCTGCTCCAAGGTCATCAACGAATGATGCTTCTAATGTGACTTCGTCTTCTTTAACACCCAATTGTTCAATAACGATCTTTTTTACGCGATCTTCTATAGTGCTCATGTCTTTATTCTTCCTCTAAAATTAAACAGCGTATGCTGAGGCGTGTATTTTATTGATTTTCTAAAAAGTTGCAAGTAACTATTGATGCTTATTTTAAGGTCTGACCTCAAATATTACAAGTAAACCTTAAAAAGCATCCATTTAGCCCTTATCCCATGTACATTCCGCCGTTTACATGAAGTGTTTCGCCGGTAATATAATTTGCGCCATCAGAGGCTAAAAAACCTACAGCAGCGGCGATTTCTTCTGGTTTACCTAAACGGTTAAGCGGGATCGTTGCTGATAATGAGTCTTTTTGGCTATCATCTAGTGCTTTTGTCATGTCTGTATCAATAAAACCAGGTGATACTACATTAACCGTAATTCCGCGCGATCCTACTTCTTTAGCCAGTGACTTTGAAAAACCAATGACCCCAGCTTTTGATGCAGAATAATTAGTTTGGCCTGCATTCCCCGTGCTACCAACAACGGAACCCACATTGATGATTTTACCAAACTTTGCTTTCATCATGCCCCTTAAACAAGCTTTTGAAAGACGAAATATAGAAGTTAAGTTGGTTTCTATAATCGAATCCCACTCATCATCTTTCATTCGCATTAATAAATTGTCTCGGGTGATCCCAGCATTATTAACTAAAATTTCTGGTGTCTTGCCGTATTTCTCCTTAATGGATTTAATCAGCGTTGCAATTGACTCTGCTTCAGAAACATTAACCACCATGCCTTCACCTTGAATACCTTGTTGTTTAAAGTATTCATTAATATTGGAAGCGCCATCTTCAGATGTTGCCGTTCCAATCAAGGTGAAACCATCACTACCTAACTTTTCAGCGATTGCTCGACCAATTCCGCGAGATGCACCTGTAACTAGCGCTAAACGATTATCTGACATAATTTTTCCTTTTCCTAACTAAGCAATAAAATTTGATCAATTGCTAGAATCTACTTTAATTAAATGATTCAACTGATTGATTTAATGAATTTAAATCCTGTAACGCCAATGAATTTATTGAGCGATCAATGCGTCGACTTAAACCACTTAGCACCTTCCCTGGACCACATTCTACTAGCGTATCAATTCTTCCTTTAACCATCAATTCGACACTCTCAAACCAATTAACAGGACAATATAGTTGCCTAACTAAAGCATCTTTAATATTTTCGGCTGAAGTTTCAATTTTAACATCAACGTTATTAATCACTTTAATATCACTTTGCTTTAATGAGATATTAGACAGTTCATTGAATAATTCGTCTGAAGCTGATTTCATCAACATGCAGTGAGAAGGTACACTAACCGCTAACGGTAATGCTCGCTTCGCTCCCGCTTCCTTACAAGCGTTCATTGCTCTTTCTACGGCTTCTGCGTTGCCTGCAATAACCGTTTGACCCGGCGAATTGTAATTAACCGGTGAAACCACTTGTCCTTTTGCTGACTCTTCACATGCTAATTGAATTTTATCATTATCTAATCCAATGATGGCGGCCATTTTACCAATACCAGCCGGCACGGCTTGTTTCATCAACTGACCACGTCTTTCAACTAATTTAACCGCTGTTTCAAAATCAAGAATACCCGCACAAACTAACGCAGAATATTCACCTAAACTGTGCCCTGCCATTATCCTTGGCATTGGTCCAATTGTTTTCCAATGGTTCCATAAAGCCACGCTCGCGGTTAACAGAGCAGGTTGAGTTCTATCAGTTTCGTTTAGCGCTTCAACGGGGCCTTCTTGGCATAAATTCCAAAGATCATAACCAATAGCATCTGATGCTCGTTCAAACGTTTGTATAACAGCCGGTGTTTCAGCATAAGAGCTTAGCATTTCTAAAGATTGAGAGCCTTGTCCCGGAAAGATAAAGGCGAGGCTATTATTCAAATTGCTTGTTGAATCAGACATTAAAGCTCCAAATAAGTGTGAAAACGGTGTTTTGAATCAAATCCTGCGCACTATATCAAAAATAGCTTTTAATACTAACAAACTTAATACTAGTCAGACCTTTAATGACTCTATCGCTTAAACGTTTTCTAAGGTTTCTCTGATACGACTAGGGACTTTCTTGATTGCTTGGGATATCGCTTCTTCDATBGCAAAAAAAGTCGCATTTGCGTTCGCTCCGCCATGACTCTTTACTACAACACCTCGCAAACCGATAAAACATGCACCATTGTAACGTTCTGGATTGATTTCGTGTTTAAAAATATTGATTACGGGCTTTGCAAAAATAGCGATCCATTTGGTCCACCAGTTCCTCTGAAAAGCTAATCTTAATTTTGTGGTTAGAAATTCACTCAGACCTTCCGAAGCCTTTAGTACACTATTACCAGTAAAGCCATCCGTTACGATCACATCATAATCACCTGTGAATATTTGATTAGCCTCGACAAAACCGCAATAGTTTAATCCTTGATGCTCCTCTAAAAGTTTTGCTGTGTTTTTGAGCCGTTCAGATCCTTTCATTTCTTCTTCGCCGACGTTTAGTAAACCAATCTTAGGGTTTTGAATACCGTCGATGCTTTTACAAAGTACATTGCCCATCACTGCAAATTGAAATAGTCGTTTCTCGTCGCAATCAATGTTTGCACCCAAATCAAGCAAATAAACGGATGAATCTTTGAGCGTTGGAATGGCAGAAATGATAGCTGGACGCTCAATACCAGGTAACATTTTTAGAATAAATCTGGCTACAGCCATCAAAGCGCCTGTATTTCCAGCACTTACACAAGCATGAGAACGTCCATCTCTAACAGACTCTAATGCCAGTCTCATTGATGAACGTTTCTTCTTTTTAAGGGCTGTTAAAGGCTTGTCGGTCATTAAAACATCATCTTCCGACTGAATAATGCTTATATTAGGATGATTGAGAATTTTTGATTTTGACAATTCAAATAAAATCTCAGTTTCATTGCCAAAGAGTTTAAAGTGAACGTTTTGTGTACTTGGTGCGCTTAAGTTTGAGCTTAGAGCAGATTTGAATTGAGAAGAACTGTTCTGGTGCTTTAGAAGGGACTGATGTACAGCGGGTATAACAACTGAGGGGCCAAAATCACCCCCCATACAATCTATTGCAATTTTCAAATCTGCCATTTCAAATCAGTCTATTGGTAAAACTGAATGGTGACTCAAAATTAATTTGATAATTCTCGACTAAACAAAACGTCGGTAATTAAACAATCTTACGACCACGGTAATATCCATCTTCAGTCATATTATGACGTAAATGAAGTTCACCAGTGGTTTCGTCTTCTGATAAAGAAACTGTATGATCCGCTAACGCATCATGTGAACGACGCATTCCGCGACGTGCGCGAGATTTTTTACTTTTTTGAACTGCCATTGGATTGACTCCGTTAATATACTAAATGTAATAAAATTAATAAAATAAGGTAAAACTCTAAAATCTATTCTTTGTGAAACTTATTCTTTCTAAAATCTAATCTACTTTGAAACCTTGCAGAATCTCAAAAGGATTCTTCTTTTTAACCGTTTCCTTTGGTAGTTCACCGTAAGAAACCTTTACACCGGTTTCTTCTATTGCTCTATTAGATACTATTGGCAAGGCCAAAATCAGTTCATCTTCAATCACTGACTTAATATCTACCACACCATCTTCAACCAACAGTGCTTCAAACTCTTCTTCAACGTTGTTAATTTGCTCTTCTTTAATCACCGTACAATAAGTGATCGTTGTATCAATTTTGTACTCTAATGGCTCAAAAGTCGTTTGGCATTCTAATTGAAAAACACCTTCAATACGCGCTTTTATCAAGCTACGATGACGATTATCTTGTACGCCACTCACGTTAACTTCAATTTTACCTTGATTTGAATACAACAAACCATCTAATCGGGTAAAATCACTGATATCCCATAAAAATCGTAACTCGCCTTCTTTCAACGCTAACTTTCTTGGTTGAATCAGGTTCGCTTTTTTACGACTTGAGTTTTCTTCAACAGTTTTATTTTCAAAACTGTTGTCGTTAATGCAATTTTTTGAGCTATCAGTCATAGGCGCGCGATTCTACCCAAATGCCTATAGAAAGGCAAAACTTATTGTCCAAATACTACGAATTTAGACTGATTTAGCATTTATAAGCTATTCTTCGTCCAGTAAATCGTCAATCAGTATCACAGGCTCTATTTCTACACCTTCTAAATCATCATTCCAATTAATGCCAACCGCCGTATTATCTTCTTCCATTCCATGCAACCAGGCGTCAATAAAGTCATCAATCCTAATGGGGTTAGGCTTGTAAGTTTCCCAATCATCACGACAAGCTTTTTTTGCATCAGCCTCTAACGACCAAAAAGGCATCACTAGCATGTCGTCGTATTGTGACGATTCACAGATCGCAAAACCCTCTTCGGATTGAAGGTTCCAGACGACTTCTAACTCATTCGCTTCAAAAATGAAACGATCGTAATTTTCTCTAAAATCGATGTCTGTCATTTATCAACCTAATTTACTTACTTAAAATCGCTAATCACTAGTTGCGTATTCTATCAGAAAAAGAGAGTATATCGGCTAATAATACCTCAACATTTCTAGAGCAATTGTATGAAACATCGGCATCATTTACCTGACTCAAATCAGGATCAAGCACCCGTCGATAATTGGAAAGTCCTAAAGAACTTATTGCCCTATTTATCCGAGTTTAAAACACGCGTTCTTCTAGCGTTGCTATTTTTAGCTTTAGCAAAATTAGCCAATATCGGTTTACCCTTTCTAATTAAGTCAATTGTTGATCAGTTAAGTGATTCAAACTCGAGTATTAGCTTAGAATCTGTTTCCGGCTCAGCTTTATGGGTTTTAGCGCCGATAGGGTTGGTTTTAGTTTATGGCTCTCTACGACTAGCCAACGTCTTGTTTGGTGAAATTCGGGATACCTTATTTGGTCGAGTCACGGAAAGAGCGATGAGGCGAATTGGCTATCGAGTTTTTCAACATTTACATAAACTGGATTTAGATTTTCATTTAAATCGGAAAACCGGCGGGCTTTCACGGGATATAGAAAGAGGCACCAGTGGCATTAACTTTTTAATGCGCTTTTTGGTATTTAATATAGTCCCAACCATATTTGAAATACTGATTGTGATTGTTATCTTTTTTACTCAATACGGCTGGAAGTTTGCCACCGTTACTATCGTATCTATCCTCTGCTATGTCCTATTTTCAGTAAAAATGACCGAATGGCGTAATCGTTTTTTGCGCGAAGCCAACAAAGCAGATACCGATAGCAATAGCCAAGCAATTGACAGTTTACTCAACTATGAAACGGTTAAGTATTACACTAATGAAACTTTTGAAGCCAACAAATACGATAAGAATCTAGCCACTTGGGAACGAGCTCGTCGTAAAAACAGACTCTCATTGTTTGCCTTAAATGGTGGTCAAGCTTTGATTATTAGTGTTTCAATGACTGCAATGATGATGCTTGCCACTATTGGCGTGCAAAATGGTGAAATGAGTATTGGTGATTTTGTTTTAGTGAACGCCTTTATGATGCAATTATTTATACCCCTTAATTTCCTTGGATTTGTTTATCGGGAAATTAAGATGTCGTTAATCAATATTGAGCAGATGTTTAAGTTACTAGCGATAGAGCCCAATATATCGGACTGCAATGATGCAAAAATACTGGATGTTAAAGAAGGTGCCATCAGTTTTGAAAATGTCAGCTTTGCCTATAACGATAAAAGAAAAATCATTGAAAATTTGAGTCTAAGCATCAATAAAGGAGAAACGCTTGCGGTTGTTGGTAAGAGTGGCTCAGGCAAATCAACTTTAGTTAAGCTCTTGTTCCGTTTTTATGATCCTAATCAGGGAAGCATTAAAATTGATCAACAATCAATTAACCTTGTGACCCAAGATTCATTACGAAAAGCCATCGGTATAGTCCCCCAGGACACAGTATTATTTAATACCACCATTATCGAAAATGTTCGATATGGTCGCCCAGACGCATCCGATGACGATGTTTTAGAAGCGATAGATATGGCACATTTATCAGAATTTATCCAAGAATTACCCGACGGCTTACAAACCATGGTTGGAGAAAGAGGGCTAAAATTATCAGGCGGAGAAAAACAGCGTGTCGCGATTGCCAGAACGATCCTTAAACGCCCTGCTATCTACGTATTTGATGAAGCGACTTCGTCTTTAGATAGCCATGCAGAAAAATCAATATTAAAAGCAATTAACGAAATTTCTTCAGATGCCACCAGTTTAGTCATTGCGCATCGACTCTCAACGGTGGTTAATGCCGATAAAATCATTGTACTAGACAAAGGGACTATCATAGAAAGTGGCAACCATGAGCAATTAATAGAAGCGCAAGGGGCTTATTACGAATTGTGGATGAGTCAGCAAAAAGATCAAACTCAATGAATCAATTAATTCTTGCGTCCTCTTCTATCTATCGACAGCAATTATTAAAACAACTTGGCTTTTCGTTTATTTCGATCAAGCCAAACGTCGATGAATCCCAGAATCCGCAAGAAAGAGTAATTGATTTAGTTAAACGGCTTTCTAACGATAAAGCGAATGCTATTGCTACCGATCATCCATCCGCTTTTGTTCTTGGTTCGGATCAAATTGCGGTATTTGACGAACAAATTATAGGTAAACCAAAAAATTTCAACTTAGCTAAAGAGCAACTGACTAATTTTTCAGGCAATACGATTGAGTTTTTAACCGGTGTATCTTTGGTATGTATCGAGGATGGCTTGTGTGAATATCATTTATCGCAAGTCAGTGTAAAATTTCGACACCTTGCTGAATTAGAAATAGAGAATTATTTAAACCTTGACCAACCTTTTGATTGTGCGGGTAGTTTTAAAATTGAAGCCAACGGTATTCGATTATTTGAATCAGTTAAATCTGATGATCCTACTAGTTTGCAAGGCTTGCCTTTAATCGCAGTTAACCGAATGTTGAGAAAGTCAGGGTTTTAAGGATTAATTTAAAAATATAACAATAGGCTCGTAATCAACTTAAATTCTCAATCAATTTGCTTTTCAATGCATCCATATTGATTGGCTTTGATAAATAATCATCCATTCCCACATCTAGGCATTTTTCTTTATCTCCTTGCATTGCATTTGCGGTCATCGCAACAATCGCAATCCCCTTATTACGCTCTCCCCCTCTCCCATTTCTGATTTGGCGAGTCGCTTCATAACCATCCATTTCAGGCATTTGACAGTCCATTAAAATAATATCGTATTGCGCGTCTTCTGGAGATTTTTGTAATGACTGCAATGCTTCGATGCCATTTCCAGCGATATCAATACTGACGCACCCAATCTTTTTCAATATACCCTTAGCCACCATTTGATTTACTTGATTATCCTCCACTAACAAAATCCTTTTACTTGCAAAATCAACTTTCTCATCAGCATTTAAGTCACCTTGCAATTCATTTAAATATCGATGTGTGACTAATGGTTCAGCATTTGCCATTGCGTCGCCATTTTCCGCAACCACTGATAACGCGTGAAAGAGATCGTCTGTAGTCGTTGGTTTGGGGAAATACGCACTAAAACCGATATCCGCAAAATGTTTTGCATCACCTTGATGCGCCATAGAGGTCATCATCACTAGCTTTAAACCATTTAATTTGGGATTTTTACGAATACGCTGTCCTAATTCAGAGCCATCCATGCCCGGCATCTGCATGTCTAGTATTGCGATATCGTAAATGGGTTCTTGGCGGTCAAGTAAATTGTGTAAATGAGTCAAAGTATCTTTGCCATTTTCCTGCTCAAACACCTCTGCTCCCCAATGATTCAGCTGGGCTTTGAAGATTTCTCGATTCGTCGTGTTGTCATCAACCACCAGAACTCTTAATTTGCTGATATCAACTTCAGGCATCACTGCGGTTGATTTTTTACTTTTCTCTAATTTAATATCAAAACTAAAGGAACTGCCCTCACCAACAACA
The DNA here is from genome assembly GCA_002733465.1 of Kangiella sp. GTDB lineage: Bacteria > Pseudomonadota > Gammaproteobacteria > Enterobacterales > Kangiellaceae. The sequence goes on along the minus strand of NVVT01000018.1, from coordinate 101,160 downwards.
CTGGTGACTAAAACACCGCCTCCCATTAATTCAGCCAACTTCTTAACAATCGCTAAACCGAGCCCCGTTCCGCCAAAGCGTCTTGTCGTTGATGAATCTACTTGGCTAAATGAATCAAATAGAAATTTAAGTTTATTCTCGGGTATACCAATACCCGAATCACTGACAGCGCAATTCATACTCCACTGATCTTCATTTACATCGGTCAAATAAACCCTTATAACGACTTCACCTTTCTCTGTAAATTTAATTGCGTTGCTGACAAGGTTGGTTATACATTGTCTTATTCTTCCGGGATCACCTTTTACCATCGATGCTTCAATTCCAACTAAATCTAGAATAAGCTCTATCCCTTTTGATTGAGCACTTTGAGCTAAGGATTCAGCCAAATCACCTAGCATTTTTCGAAGGTCGAAATTTAGTATTTCTAAATCAATTTTACCTGCATCAACCTTAGAATAATCAAGTATATCGTTAATCAAGGTTAATAAAGACTCAGCACTAGATTGTGCTACGTTTAAACGATGACGTTGTTCTGTGGTAAGTACGGTATTTTCAAGTAAACCAAGCATTCCTAGTACGCCATTCATTGGTGTACGGATTTCATGGCTCATACTGGCAAAGAATTCACCTTTGGCACGAACCGCTTCTTGTGCTTGTTTATTGGCCTCTACTAACTCCTTATTGGCTTTAATCACGGTATCGCTAGTCACTTCTAGCTCTTTTTCATAATTAGCACGGCTAGTTAACATGTTATTAAAAGCCCGTGTTAATTGCCCCACTTCATCGTTGCTAGTCACCTCTAATTTTCTGTCAATTTCCCCGGACGACACTGATAAAGTAAAGTTAAGTAGGTCTTTTATCGGTTTAGTGATTCGATTGGCTGTAAAGAATGCTAAAAGGCCAGCGCCTAACAATAAAAAGACTCCAGCGCTGATAAATTTATTCCGAAGAGTATTGGTTCGTTCTAGTGCTTCGTCAGAGTCTATCTTAACAACAATACCCCAATCAATTTCTGGAATATGACGCCATGCGGCAATGATTGGTTTCCCTTCATAATCTCTCATATTTCCGGAACCATTTTCGCCTAGTACGGCTTTTTGAAGAGAGATAGCATACTCGCTACCAATAGAGTAATTTAAATTGAATGCGGCATTTGAATTAGTCCGTAACGGAGAAATCATTTCAACGGAATCGTTTGCCAAATGCCCTAATACAATCTCGCCACTTTGTCCTAACCCTGCATAATCGTTACTTAAATAGAAATGCTCAGTACTATCAAGTTGAATCGCAATAACGCCGATCAGCTCTTCATTAAAAATAATAGGCGAAGCCATAAACGCGCTGTGATTAGTTATCACATCATGATTGTCTTTTGAGCCTGTTTCATTATTCGATAGTGTTCCTGAAGGTGCATAGGGTGCAAATTTTGTTACTTTAGTCTGATGTAGCGAACGAGCCATCTTAAAGGCTTCAGCTAGTTGAGAATCTTTATATTTACCTTCAACCAAATTGGTAGCAAAATCGTCTTCATGCAACACTGTAAATACAATGTCTCCATTTGGTGCGATTAAAAATAAATCATAACTCTTACTTTCGTTGCTAAGTTTAGTTAAAAACGGTCTATATTTTTTCTCAATACCTTCATATTCTGGGCTATCTACACCGCTTTCGAATGCCGATCTAATATCACTTAATGCATTATTGACGATAGGAAGAACACTATACAGTTTAACGGCAGATTCTTTAGCCTTCAGATAACTGACGATTAATGAAATTTTTTGTTCAACAATGGAGTTAAGGGTGGATTCAATTTCATTTTGAAGGGTTTTTGACGAATCTTTGATCGCAATAGTCGCGAATATCAATAGTGCGACACCGGAAATGCTGATAAAACTCAAAAATAATCTATTTCTTAAATTCAAGACTGCACAAATTCGATTTAGTGAAAGATTAGCTTAAGTCTAGTAGATGATTAGTTTTTAGTTGGTATATTTCAATGAAATTGACTATTTAATTAAGTCTATTAATTACATCTTGAACAACGGAAGGCAACGGCGCTTCAATAGTGACTTGTTCACCTTTTATGCCTTTCTCTATTAATCCAGAACACTCATCAACAATCGGTAACATAAAACTCAATGATTGAGCATGAAGAACAAAAGTAGATAGTTGACATTGCTTTATAACCTTTTGAAATTGTTCAGTATTACTATACTTAGCATCCGCTAGCAATGGATTACCACAATATTGAGCATGTACTCTGATTTGATGAGTTCTTCCTGTTAGAGGCTTCGCTTTAACTAAAGTAAAGCCCTTCAATTTTTGTACAATCTCAAAACGAGTTTCTGATGGTTTTCCTTTTTGATCAACGACTACCATTCTATCGCCTGAAACTAGCTCTTTTCTCAGTAAAGGTGCTGAAACCAACTTGTTTTTTACAGACCATTCACCGCAAACCAGTGCCAAATATTGCTTTTTCATTTTCCGATGGCGAAGTTGATTTTGAAAAAATACTAAATACGAGCGCTTTTTAGCAATTAAAAGACAACCAGATGTATCTTTATCTATACGATGAACCAATTCTAAAAACTTCTCTTTCGGTCTTAATGCTCGTAATGCTTCAATCACGCCAAAAGATTGACCACTACCACCATGAACCGCTATTCCCGACGGCTTGTTAAGAACCAAATACTGTTTGGTTTCGACTAATATTTGAGATTCTAAGGCTTTAACTTGATTTAGGTTAGCAATTTTAGACTGTTCATTTATTGAGTCATTTTCTGAGACTCGGATCGGAGGGATCCTTAAAACATCACCAGTTTGTAACTTATAAACCGCTTTGATACGTCCCTTATTTACCCGTAATTCGCCTTTACGCAAAATGCGATAAATCCGACTTTTAGGAACGCCTTTTAGGTGAGTAAACAGGAAGTTATCAATACGTTGATCGTGATATTCAGCGTCGATTGTCCAAAGTTGAACTTTATCAAAAGAACTCACAAATATTTGACTCTAAATAATGCTAGAAATTGTCGCAGATTATCCGTGAATTTATAAACGAAAGCTAATTTATTCGTCCGTAAAATAGTCAGTTAAAGAAGAATTCACCCAACGATTAAGCCAAGTTTCAATACTTGAACCTTCTCTTTTGGCTTTACGCATCACCCTATTTAGCACATTACTAGATAAACTAAGTGAATATTGACCTACAAATGAAGTCGCGCCTTGCTCTTGATTGCTGGATTCTTGATTTATGATGAGATAGTCTTCTACGCATTTGACAAAGTTTTTGTGTATTTCTTTAGCGGTATTGCCGTCAAACTCTAATAAGTCCGGCGAATTAACTATCTCGCCAACGAGTTGTCTCGCTCGATCGTCATAATCAACTTTTCCAATAAAACCTTTGTGCAACAACATTAATACACGCCTCTAATTTACTTACCTAATCTGGTAACTTATATACTCTGCTTTAAATATAGCAGTATAAATTAGAGGTGTTATGGAATTTGTTATTTTGAGATGATTTATATTGAAACCGATAACTCTGCGCCTTGCTTAATAGCACGTTTGGCATCTAATTCGGTTGCTACGTCCGCTCCGCCAATGATATGTACATTCGAGATAGTAGCTTTAAGCTCTTGATATAAAATATTATTTGTTAATTGACCTGAACATAAAACAACATTGTCAACGGGTAAACAAGATTCTTCTTCTCCAATCCGAATATGCAAACCTTGATCATCAATTTTGAGGTACTCCGTTCGATTGAGCATTTTTACGTTCTTATGTTTTAACGCTAGACGATGTGTCCAACCGGTTGTTTTTCCTAAACCGGCACCAACTTTCCCGTGTTTGCGTTGTAATAAATAAACCTCTCTAGGAGACTCTTCTAAAATCGCTTGTTTCTTTAGACCGCCTCGATGCTCATAGCTCGGATCAACGGCCCATTCATCATTCCAAGCGTCAGGTCTTGTGGTTAATGATTCGCCTTCATGGGTTAAGAATTCTGCTACATCAAAGCCAATTCCGCCGGCTCCAATAATCGCTACCGATTTACCTACGGGCTTTTTCTCTTTTAAAACTTGTAAATAGGATAATACCTTTGGATGATCGATCCCTTCAATATCCGGCACTCGTGGCGTGATGCCTGTAGCTATAATCACTTGATCAAAACCGGCCCCTTTCAGAAAATCAGCGTTAATGTAGGTGCTCAATACAACCTCAACATTATTGTCTCTAAGCATTACTTTAAAATAGCGAAGCATTTCATGGAATTCTTCTTTACCTGGGATTTGTTTCGCCACATTTAATTGACCACCGACCTCATCTGAAGCATCAAATAGTGTCACATTGTGACCAATTTCTGATGCGGTAATTGCAAATGAAAGRCCCGCRGGACCWGCSCCAACMACTGCAATYTTTTGYGGTGACTCRGTTTTTGTATAGTTCAACTCWGTTTCAAAACAMGCYCTWGGATTGACCAAACAACTAACAATTTGATTYTTAAAWGCGTGATCTARACAAGCYTGATTRCAGGCTATRCARGTATTAATGGTTTCTGGCTTTCCAGCTTCAGCTTTGTTCATAAAATCGGGATCGGCTAAAAAGGGTCTCGCCATAGAGACCATATCCGCATCACCATTCGATAAAACTTCCTCTGCAACTTCAGGTGCGTTGATTCGATTAGTGGTAATTAAAGGAATTGATAAATGAGGCTTCATTTTTTTGCTAACCCAGGTAAAATTAGCTCGAGGCACAGAGGTCACTATCGTTGGAATCCGTGCTTCATGCCATCCGATACCTGTATTGATAATTGATGCTCCAGCCTTTTCTATGGCTATCCCTAATTCAACCACCTCATCCCAACTACTGCCATTTTCTACCAAATCGAGCATGGATAAACGATAAATAATAATGAAATTTTCATCTGTTGCCTTACGAACAGCTTTAACAATGTCAATCGGAAATTTCATCCGATTCTTAAACTCTCCACCCCACTCATCGGTTCTTTTATTGGTTTTAGATACGATGAATTGATTGATCAAATATCCTTCGGAGCCCATGACTTCGACTCCATCATATCCTGCTTTTTTGGCTAGTCTGGCGCAGTTAGCAAAGTCCTTTATCGTCTTCTTAATACCTCTTATTGATAAAGCTTTCGGTTTAAAAGGTGTAATTGGCGATTTTATTGCCGATGCTGATACAGAAAATGGATGATACGCATAACGACCTGTGTGCAAAATCTGCATGGCTATTTTTCCACCAGCCTCATGTACCGCTTCAGTCACAATTCGATGCTTTTTCACTTGCCATGGGAAGCTTAATTGACTCCCAAAAGGTGAAACACGCCCTGCGAAATTAGGTGCAATACCACCAGTGACAATCAGTCCAACACCGCCTTCCGCTCTTTCTTTAAAATACTGAGCTAACCGTTTAAAACCACCTTTCTTCTCCTCTAAGCCTGTGTGCATCGAACCCATAATTACTCGGTTTTTGAGCGTGTGATTATGAACGATTAAAGGTTCAAAGAGTTTCGGATAGTGTGGATTGCTTTGACTCATTTGGGATTCTCTTACGGGGAATGAACGATATAAATGGATTAATGACTATTGGTCATTTATACCAAATTTAACTGACTGACGATAGCGTCATTGATTAAAAATCGATTTATATGTGAACTAACTAATTATTTCCCTCAAATTTTCGCTTGAAAGATTTACTAACACTTTATTCTGTTTGAATATATTTAATTATATCAACAAGTTAATAGTGTCTTCTCGATTATCTATTAAGCCTTTGTGATAATTATTAACACTTTTTCTAGCTGATGGTTTAATCTATAATCCATTAGATAACAAATTATCAAACTAATAAGTATTTACTTTAAGGATTAAAATGACAAAGCTCTTCAAAAGTATGTGGTATGGACTAGATCTCACTCGTAAGATATTTTTAAATCTAATATTTTTCGGTTTGTTAGTTTTCGTAATTATCGCTATTTCAAATTCTGACGGCAAACCTACGGTAGAAAAAGGTATTGCTCTCGTATTAGCCCCAAACGGTAATATAGTAGAACAATTAACCTACACAGATCCTATCGATAAAGCCATGCAAGAAGCAACCGGTAATGAAGATGCGCCTGAAACGTTGCTTTATGATTTAATATTTGCGTTAGACCAAGCCAAAGACGATGATCGAATTACGACACTTGTCATATCTACCAGCTATTTATGGGGTGTTGGCATGACTAAAATGCAAGATTTAGCAGTCGCGATCGAGGACTTTAAGACTAGTGGAAAACCCGTAATTGCTTATAGTGATTATTATTCTCAAGGTCAGTACTTTTTAGCGTCTCAAGCCGATGAAGTGGTTATGAACCCTCAAGGTGGCATCTTCTTAACGGGCTTTTCAAGAGTTGGCACTTATTTCAAAGGCATGTTAGATAAATTGGGTGTTAACGTTCACGTATTTAAAGTGGGTAAATTCAAATCAGCAGTAGAACCCTTTTTACGCAACAATATGTCAGAGGAAGCCAAAGAAGCTAACTTATTATGGATGGGCGACCTTTGGGAAGACTTTAAAATTGACCTTGCTAAAAACAGAGGGCTGACTCCAAATGATTTAGATAGCTATATAGAAAATTATAAAGAATCATTAGTTGAAAACAAAGGTGACTCAGCAACCATGGCTTTAAATGCTGGACTAGTCGATCGCTTAGCCACTCGAATAGAATTTAGAGATGAAATGATCGAAAAGACAGGCATGGATCATAAAACAAAATCCTTCAGACATATATCTCACCAAAAATATATCAAAGCTATTCGCTCGCCAATTTCTTTTCCTGCTAACCCAAATACAGCTAAAGTTGCTGTGATTACCACGAAAGGTACTATTGTTGACGGAGAAGCCAAAGAAGGCACTATCGGTGGCGATACAGTTGCTAGACTAATACGTAAAACCAGAAACAACAAGAATGTAAAAGCAATCGTTCTTAGAGTCGACAGTGGCGGAGGAAGCGCATTTGCTTCTGAAGTTATCCGAGAAGAGTTAGTAAAAGCACAAGCTGATGGCATTAAGGTCGTCGCGTCAATGGGCGATGTAGCAGCATCTGGCGGTTATTGGATCAGCGCTAGCTCAGATGAAATTTGGGCGATGCCAACTACAATCACTGGTTCAATTGGTATTTTTGGCATGCTCCCTACTTTTGAAAAACCACTTAATGACTTTGGTATTTACCGAGATGGTGTTGGAACGACTAAATATTCAAACCCTGTGGATGTCGGCATGCCTTTATCTGATGATGTCGCTACAATGATTCAAACAGGTATTGACTCTGGGTATCAACAATTTATTGGACTAGTCGCTCGGTCTAGAAATATGACTTTAGAAGAAGTTGATAAAATTGCGCAAGGTCGCGTCTGGTCCGGCAAAAGAGCAAAAGATCTAGGTTTAGTTGACCAGCTAGGTGGCCTCAACGACGCAATCGAATCAGCTGCAAAACTAGCGGGTTTAGAAAGTTATGATGTATTGAATGTTAAACGTAAATTGACTGAAAATGAAATGTTTTTGAAAGAGCTATTTAATCAATCGCAAGTTGAATCATTAATGCAGGAACGGCAACAAGCTCGAGTAAAACCAAGCATAAAATCCAAATTACTAAGTCAGTTTAATGGCCTATTGTCTCTTGCTGATTGGAATGATCCCAATAGCGCTTATGCTAATTGTTTTTGTGAGATACAATAAAAATTGAAATTAAGTTAAATTTAAAAAACCGCTTTTAAGCGGTTTTTTAATGTATACCGATCCCACCCCAAGATGCAGATTTCAGCAAGGCTACAAACATCCATATTTGAGGCAAGTCATTTTTGAGCTAGTCATTCTCGATAACTGCTCCTGCGTTATTCTAATTACCCACATCCATGTGGGCATAGCTGAAAATWRCTTAAMGMWWMMGMKKSYTGWTYAYRSCCYTKMCCTMYGKSYKSTMRGCWANGAAAAMSWKSRYYGYKTWKMKMYTCKCYKMRWGGWYTAGCCAGAGTCTGCCCCACGAAGTGCTTTGGGTATTCCCTTCGAATTGCGCCTTGTTCAACTTTCCTAGCTGAACACTGAAACCTGCATCTTGAGGTGGGATCGGTATATAAATATTGACTAATTAGATATGACACCGCTATCATAAATTTCCTTTATAAGAGTGATTTGGTACCTTAGTTGAAAAAAATTACCATTAATGACGTTGCTAGACATGCAGGCGTATCGAAGAAAACGATTTCAAGAGTCCTGAATGAAGAGCCTAATGTTAGTATTGAAACTCGTAAAAAGGTCGAAGAATCGTTTATAGAATTGGGTTATAGACCAAATCCACAAGCCCGAGGATTAGCTAGTAGTCAATCATATCTAATAGGACTTCTATATCCGAGCCAAAGCAATAGTTACGTCTCAAATATACAAAAAGGAGCGCTAGAACGTTGTCGTGCAGAAGGTTTTCATTTAGTTATTTACCCTGAAGATCATGAAAATGAAAACTTAATCAGTCAGTTCGAAAGTAACTTATATAGTTCCAATTTGGATGGCATCATTTTAACGCCGCCATTTTCTGATATGACAAAACTGTTAGACTTACTTAAAGAAAGAGAAATCCCTGTTGTACGAGTTGGCGCCCTTTCCTCCTTAGATAAGATTCCCAGTGTTATTAGTAATGATGCAGAAGCTTCATATGAAATGTGTCGATATTTAATTTCAATAGGACATCATAAAATCGCTTTTATAAAAGGTAACCTCGATCACGGGGCTACTGAACAACGTTTTAGCGGATACAACAAAGCACTTAAAGAAGCTGGAATACCAATCATTGAGCAATTTATTCAACAGGGAAATTTCAGCTTTGAGTCTGGAGAGGACTGCGCTAGAAGACTGTTGTCACTAAAAACTCCCCCTTCCGCCATATTTGCGTCCAATGACTATATGGCGGCAGGTATCGTTAAAGTTGCGAAACAAAAGGGAATTTCTATTCCACACGATTTAACCGTTACTGGTTTTGATAATGCTCCAGCTTCGCGATATATTTGGCCGTCTCTCACTACTATCAAACAACCAATAACTGAAATGGCTATCGAAGCTACGCGTATGTTGATTAGAATCATTCGAAAAAAGCCTTTAGATAGGCTTAGCGTAACAATTAGGAATGAGTTAATAGTACGAGAATCTAGCGCGCCCGCAAAAACTTAGCGGTGAAATAATTCTCTATGAAAATAAACAATTATCACCCTTAATAGTAATTTTATTTGTGTCTATCAACCGCCTCTAGTAATGTACGCTTATAACAATTAGGCATAGCGTAGATTACAAATGACTCAATCCAAACGCGTTTACATCGCGTATACCGGTGGTACTATCGGCATGAAACCAAGTGAAAATGGTTTTGTTCCTGAAGCTGGGTATTTCACCGAGCAAATTAAAAAACTTCCTGAACTTTCTTATCCTGAGATGCCCGAAGTGGTTGTTCATGAATATGAAAACCTTATCGATTCATCCAATATTACACCGGATGATTGGTATACAATCTCAGAAGATATCAAAGCTAACTATAACGATTTTGATGGTTTTATTGTATTGCATGGAACCGATACCATGGCATACACAGCTTCTGCTCTTTCTTTTATGCTAGAAGATCTATCAAAACCTGTCATCGTTACAGGGTCTCAGATTCCTTGGGCTCAGATGCGAACCGATGCACGAGAAAACTTGATTACTTCCATTTTATTAGCCTCTCGCTATGACATTCCAGAAGTTGGATTATATTTTCATAATCGTTTGTATCGAGGAAATCGTGCTCGAAAAACTGATGCCACTGGATTCCATGCATTTCAATCGCCTAACTTCCCTGCACTAGTCAAAGTAGGCTCTCAAATCGAACTTAATAAAGAAATTGTTTTACAGGAACCCTCTAAACCGCTAAAAATTAATCGAATCATTCAACCTAATGTGGTTGTTTTAAGTTTATTTCCAGGTTTTTCAGCGAAAATGTTAAAAAGCGTAATTAACTCTGGCATACAAGGATTGGTTTTAATGACTTATGGCATAGGTAATGCGCCTAGCAACCAACCTGATTTTTTAGATCTTTTGCGCAAAGCCGATCAATCAGGAATTATTATTGTTAATTGCACACAATGCCTAAAGGGAGGCGTTGATATGAGTAGTTATCAAACGGGTCGTGAACTACTCAATGCAGGCGTGATTAGCGGGTACGATATGACGCCGGAAGCAACTCTAACAAAACTCAGCTATCTGTTAAGCAGTGATTGTACGATAGAAGTAATTAAGCAAAAAATGCAAACCAGTTTAAGGGGTGAATTGTCAAAATAATTAACTAAAGTTGAAATAGGTCAGCAAACTTTTTACGACTTTAAATTTTATCGTTTTAAGCGTAAGATGCGCGTTCTTTTCTAATCCCTTTAATTCAAAACTCAACAACCATGTTCCAGTTATATAAAAAAGAACTTAGAGAACTCTTGCCTATTGGTATACCAGCTATTCTCTCTCAGCTGGCACAAATGGCGGCAGGTTTTATTGACGTATTAATGGCCGGTCATTACAGTACCGATGCATTAGCTGCTATCGCTATTGGAACCAGTTTGTTGCACCCTGTTCTTGTTTTCTTTTTAGGTTTATTTCTTGCTTTCAATCCTATCATTGCTCACTTTAAGGGGGCTGGCGAAGATTCAAAGATAGCTACTCATTTTAATATTTGCATAGTCATAGCTATAGCGATGACACCATTAGCCATACTGGCATTATTTAATGCTCCTTATATTCTTGAACTGCTCAATATTGCGCCAGATATTTCTAAAACAGCAACCGATTATCTTTATGCCACGTTATGGGGATGGCCGGGTTTAATGTTATTTTTAGCATTACGATTTTTTAATGAAGGTCTGTTTTCGACCAAAGCAATCTTATTAGTCACCGCGGCATCAATTCCATTCAATATATTATTTAACTACTGGTTTATGTACGGCGGTTATGGCGTTGAAGAAATGGGCACCACTGGGATCGGTTATGCCACGGCACTAACTTGGAGTTTAATGTTTGTTGGTCTATTAGTTTACACTTTAACTGCAAAAAAATACCGCCAATATAACTTGTTAAAAACTTTTCAATTGCCTCCACTTGGCGAGATAAAGGCCTTTTTCGCTTTAGGCTTTCCATTAGCAATTACACTAGGATTTGAAATTACCATGTTCGCGGCGGTTTCGTTAATGATAGCGAAATACCCCACAGAAATTATGGCGGCTCATCAAATAGCACTTAACTTGTCATCACTCACATTTATGATCCCATTAGGTTTATCGCAAGCGATTACGGCTAGAGTCTCTTACCTTAGAGGAAAGAATAAAATCGAAGCCATGAGGCTTGCCGGTAACACTGGTATCCTATTAAGTATTTCCATTATGAGCGCCGCAGCTATCATGTTTATGAGCATTCCCACGGTTTTGATTTCCATTTATACACAGGATTTAGAACTTTTAAAACTTGCCGGGGAATTATTGTTTTTCGCAGCTATTTTTCAGTTCTCAGATGGCCTTCAAGTAGCATGCGCAGGTTGTTTGAGAGGACTACAAGACACCAAAATACCTTTATTCATTACCGCCATTGCTTATTGGTTAGTCGGCTTTCCAACGGGCTACTATTTGGCTGAACATCAAGGGTATGGAGTTAATGGCTATTGGATTGGGCTAATTACAGGATTGAGTGTTGCATCCATTTTATTGCTTCAACGTTGGCTTTCTCATTCTAAAGTTTCAATTTAAACATGACCCTATAATCGAGCCATGTTTAAATTCAAAATAAACAATAATTTTATAGCGTGTATCTAACCCAAACTCTGAAAAAATTTTGACCTTTATCTGCCTGTCGATCATCATTCTGATTAATTAAAGCAGTAAACAGTTTTGTATTTTCAGTCAACGAACGCTTATAAATTAATTCAAGTTCTCTATAAGTTCCTTCACCGTCAACACCTGTTCCAAAAACTGATGATAATGCAGTTGCTCCCATATCTGAACTCATATAAGCGAATACAACGGTTCCGCCTATTGCTTTAGTTGACGCTGTAAATTTGAATGAGTCTGAGTCTCTTTTTATTGCATTTTGGTTTAGAACTCCTTGCGTATAGAATGGTGACTTTACGCCTGAGCCTGCTAGATTAGCAATATTCAAAGAACCATCATCAGCTGATGAATATGCAAATGAAGTATTAAATGAACCTAACTTTCCGGAAAGCTTAACACCATAACCAGTCGTATCTTCAAGACCGCTACCACCAATTGTTCCAGCTTGTATTTCTAACTTTGCTTTTGAAATTTTAACTTTAGCATCTAACCAAAAAGCATCGGCTCCTCCAGCTAAAGTTGCATCTGGTAAAGAATAATAACTACCGGTTAAAGTCACACCATCAATTGATGTGTTTTTAGCGGTAATCATGTGAGTGCCATCAGTATCGTGAAGCTTTTTAAAGTTATTTAAGTTGCCTAGTGAGTTATTTGCACGAGTTACATAGGCGTAAACTAAAGTGGTATTTTCTATATCAGTGTTAACGACTAAAGCAGCATCAAATGTATTTTTAAATACGTTCCAGCCTTCTGAAAAAGAAAAAGGTGCTAGTCCTTTTGGTAGTTCTTGACGTCCAACTTTAAAACTGGTGTTTCCAGCGTTGTAGGTTAGATACGCTTGCGAAACAGAGGCTGAAGTTAAACCATCCGATGTTCCACCAGCGTTTTGAACTAGGCCAGAAACTATATCATTATGCAAGCCTAATGAAGAAAGACCTGACAATTCAAACCCGGCTCCAATGCCATTTCCAAAATCTTTATTCACGGCTCTTAACTGTAATCCTCCCGTAGCTTTTGCCCATCCAGATGTTGGCGTTCTTGGTCCTTGATCAAACAATGATCCATTGCCTTGACCATCAACAGTTTGGTAATAAATTGCAGCTTGCCCCGAGAAATCCCAATCAGATTTTTTATTTTTTTCTTCCACTTTTATTTCGTTTTTTCCTGACTTTTCACTTTCGTTTTCTGCAAGTAAGCTGGTACTGTTAAGTAACATCGCAGAAACTATTGCAGTAGTAAGCATGGTCTTGTTCATGTTGTTCCCCTAAAGTTAGTATTGGTGTGTTAAAACTACGGTTTACAGTGGTTATCCGTATATTAAATATCTCTAATGCGAGCTTACCAAACGAGTAAAATAATGCCTGATTTGGATCAAGGTTTAGTTGAAGAAAATAGACAATTAGGGGAATAATTTGAAGAACGTTTAAGAGAGTTTTATATAAGTTTTTTGAGAACTTTTCTATACTGTTTTTTAGCTTCTTCTTGCAATCTGTGATGTCCATTCTCTATGACTTTTTCACCGGCCACATAAACATCTTTAACCGGCAATTGATTGCATGCAAAAATACTAGCATCCAAAATAAAAGAATCTTTTTTACTAAAAAGTGACGGTTCATTTTCATCTAGGACTAAGAAATTTGCATCTCTTCCCACAGCGATCTCACCGGCATTTTGATTGAGTGAACTTGCACCATCCTTGCAAGTTTTTGTGAAAATATACTGACCAACAGATTTGCAATTATCATCAACCATCACTGCTCTTTGGTGTTTAATTAAACGTTGCGCGTATTCCAAAAGCCGCAATTCTTCTGCAACATTAATTCCAATATGAGAGTCCGAGCCGATTGCAAATTTACCACCAAATTTAGAAAACTCAGCGGTTGGAAAAATTCCATCTCCAAGGTTAGCTTCGGTTAAAGGACAAATGCCAACAACCGCCCCGCTGTTAGCAGTGTTTTTAATTTCTTGTTCAGTTAAATGAGTGGCATGTATCAGACACCAATGCTCATCCATTTCAAAATTATTTAATAACCATTCAACCGGACGCTGTTTATAAAAAACCAAACAATCATCAACTTCTTTCAACTGCTCTGCAATATGAATATGAATAGGAGCCTTGGGATTTAGTTGCCGAATAAAAGGAATTATTTCGTTTAATTGTTCGCGGCTTACCGCTCGTAAGGAATGTGGCGCGATACCGAGTTTAAAGTTAGAACGATTAGAATAGTTTTTATTTAATTGATTAACTAGCTCCAGGTAATCTTGAGTTGAGTGGATAAATCGAGATTGTTCTTTAGAAGGATCCTTTTTACCGAACCCGGCATAGGTGTATAAAACAGGCAAATGAGTGATAGATATTCCAACTTCATCAGCAGCCATAATGACTTGATGTGACATTTCCGCGGGATCATCATATTTAACCCCGTTGGCTTGGTGGTGTAGATAATGGAACTCTCCAACACTTGTATACCCTGCTTTTAACATTTCAATGTAAACAAACTTAGCGACTACGTGAGCATCTTCTGGCGACATTTTAGCGACGAATTTATACATGATATCGCGCCAACTCCAAAAGCTATCCTCTGTATTACCGCGATACTCAGAAAAACCAGCGAATGCGCGTTGAAAAGCATGGGAATGACAGTTAATCATTCCTGGAATTACTGGTCCATTCAACGCAACGGCATCTTCCTCTTTTCCTGAACTAATTGATGTAATAATTCCATTATCGATCGTTAAAGTAACTTCTGTTTGCCAATCACTGCCAATCAGAATATTTTCCGCGTATACTTTATGCCTTACTATATGCATTGCTTTATGTTCTTCACTGGATTAATTACACAAGATTATGTCACAAATCTACGATCTCATCCTACATAATATATCCCTCGCTAGTTTTTATTATCTCGATAAAGATGATGAGTTAAAAAATCCTTACGGCATAGTTGATAAGCCCGTTATATGTATTAAAGACGGTCTAATTGTCGATATATTTAATGCGGATGATCCATCGATAGATAAATTAGAAACCGAAGAATCTATTGATGGTCATGGACAATGGGTTACTCCCGGATTAATCGACTGCCATACGCATCTTGTCTATGGCGGAAATCGAACTAATGAGTTTGAGATGCGCCTCAACGGGAAAAGCTATGAGGAGATTGCTAGGGCTGGCGGAGGCATCGTTTCTACAGTTAAAGCAACCCGCAAGGCATCAAAAGATGAATTATTTAAACTGGCCTCTAAGAGACTGAGTTATTTAATGGATGAAGGCGTGACTAGCCTTGAAATTAAATCTGGTTACGGCTTAGATTTGGAAACCGAGCAGAAAATGCTAGAAGTTGCTGAGGAACTCAATCAATTTTCGGGTATCGAAATTAGCAAAACGTTTTTAGGTGCTCATGCAGTTCCAGTCGAATACAAAGATCGACCCGATGAATACATTCAATTGGTTTGTGAAACAATGATGCCTGAACTAAACAAGCTGGGATTAATTGATTGCGTAGATGCTTTTTGTGAGGGCATTGGGTTTACGGTTAAACAAACAAAACAAGTATTTGAAAAAGCAAAAGAACTAGGTTTGCCGGTGAAACTTCATTCAGAGCAGTTATCTGATTTGGGAGGCTCTAAATTAGCGTGTGAATACAATGCTTGGTCGGTTGATCATTTGGAATTCCTAAATAGATATGATATAGAGTATCTTAAAACTTCAGGAACCGTCGCAACCTTACTTCCCGGAGCTTTCTACTTTCTATCTGAAACAAAATTACCACCGATTCAAGCATTGAGGGAAAATAATATCCCGATAGCCATTGCCACAGATTCAAACCCTGGAAGTTCACCCTGTTTATCTATTCTGTTAATGTTGAATATGGCAACCACCTTATTCAAACTAACGCCTGCTGAAGCTTTAAAAGGTATTACGATTAATGCCGCTAAAGCTCTAAATATTGATGATAAAGTAGGATCTATAACCATTGGCAAACAGGCAGATTTAGTCTTTTGGGATATAGTGTCTCCTGCGGAACTCAGCTATCAAATTGGTGGTAACCCATGTAAGCTAGTTATTAAGAAAGGTAAAGTTATCATTAACAAAAATTAATGAGCCTGCTCATTGCTTAACCATTTAATCGACTAACTGTCACTTGAGCAATTCCAGCTAACCTAACTTGGTCAACAACACTAACCAATAAACCCGTAGATACAGATTCTGCAATTTGCACAAGAACCACTAGGTTTGGCTTGGTAGATTTGGTAACTTCCACATTAGATCGTATTGAATCGGCAAGCACAACTCTGCCATTAACGGTTAATGTTTCACTAGCATCAATTTTTATTAGTATTGCTTGATTTAGATTCGTACCGGTCGGTGCAGTCGACGGACGATTTATTTCAATACCAGATTCCTTTGCAAAAGTCGTAGTAACTATAAAAAAGATGAGCATGATAAATACAATGTCTAACATTGGTGTCATATCAACTTCACTAGTTTCTTGTAACTTCATTTTTTTATTTCTCATAATTACCACCCGATCTGTTACATGTGTAACTTTAGTTTACACTTTATACAGCCAAGGTCAAGAGAATGCTATTTACAAAAAATCAGCCAAGAGCATCTTTTAGAATTTCTTTAAAGGTTTCACAACCTTTGGTTCTAGCATTCTCAATATTATTTTTAGGAATGGACTCTGGGTTTTCATAATGCGCAATCGCTTTTTCAATACTAGATTCTCTAAGTATATGGAGTATCGGAAAAGGCGATCGATTAGTATAATTAGCAACGTCATTTTGGTTCAAATCTTCAAAACAATAATCTGGGTGAAAACTGGCTAATTGATAAATACCTTCATAACCTAACTGTAAAATAGCCTCTTCTGCTAAAGATAGAAAGTCTAAGTAGTCAAAGAAGCTTTCTAGCCCAATTGGAAATATGACGAGAGTCGTTTCTAGCGCGTCATTTACATCAAGGTACTTTAACTGCTCGACAATCTGAGATATTCTCCCTTCATCATCCGTCTTATCTGAAACATGATAGTGAATAGTTTGATTTACGAATTCTCTTTTCGCAAACGGACAAAAATTAAATTCAATTATAGTATTTTCTAACCAATATTTTGTGGAGCTAATCACTAGGGAGTTATGCACTTAAAATATAATCCTAAATAGGCGTCAAACTTGTATTAATTTAGTATCGATTATACTCTACAATTAAGATCATGCTCTTATTATACGAATTCAGGAAAACTTAAATGACAAAAAGTAGCGCTAATCAATATGATTAATTTTCACCCTCAACATCTTGAGTTACAACAGGAAATTCACGCAAGACCTCATCCTACGATAAAAGCGCCATGTGTTGTCAGCCACGTTGCCTTTTTTCATTCAGATAAAGATGTATCTTTAGAATATGACGCTTTAAATTCATTGGCTAGAACATTCCAAGTTAATGGCGTTACTCCATTAAGTAATAGTTATTTTCAAAACTTTGGTCAATTTGAATTGCGATGGGAAAATCATAGAGAGTTTTCAACTATAACGATAATCCGTTCTTCAAACGATTTAGAAAACCACAACGAAACTGCTTTAGGTGTTTTCCCTAAAGATTGGCTAACTCAATTTCCTGGTGAAGCCATTTCAGCTTGTCATGTATCAATCGGTCAATTTGGCGATATTGCATTAATCGAAAAAACCTTAGGCGGTCAGGCTAAAATTGCTTGCAAGGTGTTGCCAAACCAATTGCAAGATCCTGCAAGCGTTTGGACGTCATTACAAATCGATAGAGAGGGGTTTACGGAGTTTGTCATTAATACAGAAGCAAATGCTGATACTCAGACTGGTCGTCTATTATTAATGATTCTAGAAATAGAGACATATCGTCAGATGTCCTTATTAGCTTTGCCTGTAGCAAAAAACATTGCGCCAAAAGCCACTCAATTGGGGCAGGAATGCGCTGGGATTTTGGCAAATATTGCAAAAATCGATACCTCTGCCGATGAAAGTAAGTTATTGCAAAAACTCACCAATGTGGCTGCAGAAGTCGAGCGATTACGAGCATCTTCTAGCTATCGATTCTCTGCAACTAGAGCCTATTCAGAGTTAGTCAACAGTCGTCTTGATGAACTTGATCAACAGCCTATCGATGGCAAAGATATGTTAGGCGATTTCTTGCAACGTCGTTTTATGCCTGCCATAAGGACTTGTGCATCAGTTAGTTTACAGCTAGAAAGCTTATCTAAACGTCTAACTCGAGCAAGTGATTTATTAAGAACACGGGTAGACCAAACCATAGCTGAACAAAATCAGAAGTTACTAGAATCAATGAATCATCGGTCTCATATGCAATTAAGATTACAACAAACCGTCGAAGGGTTATCCGTTGCAGCCATCTCCTATTATTTAATCAGTCTAATAAAAATAGTATTACATGGCTTTAGCGAAGAATTTTTCCATATTAATGAAAACTTGGCTTTAGTCATTATTTCACCGATTGTTCTATTAACCATTTTTATTATTGTTAGAAATATGAAAAAACATTATGTCGATGATGCTTAGAGGAACCCCATCTTTTTGCGAAAATAATTAGCAAATGAAAAGTCCTCTTTTAGAGAAGCCGTGTACTAAAAGGCCTACCCTTAGCGAAGTTTGTTACATAGATGTAACTTAGTAGAACAATGTAGGAGCAATTATCGAGAGACTCCCCTCATGGGACCTACTTTTGGGAGGGGGATTTAATCATTTAATGATCAAGATCAACACCAAGAATTGTTTATAAACATTATATAAGCTAAAATGAATGTAACTTAATAACTAACAATCACAGACAAACCATATTCACTCCGAGCATCGCTACGCTAAGTTATTGTTATAGTAAGTAAATTTACTAATAGTAACGACTAATACGCTGGTTTTGCCGTAATTAAAGCTCTGATTAGTTTAATTACCAGGGTTAATTAAGAAATTGATTAGCCTCCCGTATTTGGAAAGGAGATTTTTTGCAAAAATCAGATGTAAATTCTGCATTGAGTGGCGTGCATAATTTTTCGCCCAATGCTTCAATAGAGCTAATGGATGACTACGGTCGTCATTTTCCTTATTTGCGCCTATCAATCACCGATGTATGCAATTTCTCTTGTGACTATTGTTTACCTGACGGATATCATTCGGCTAAGAAAAAATCTTTTCTAAGTGGTCAAGAAATCGATCACTTGATTGAAGCTTTTGCTGAGTTAGGAACAGAAAAGGTACGTTTAACCGGTGGTGAGCCTTCTTTAAGAAAAGATTTTGGCGCTATTATTTCCTCAATTGCTAAAAGAAAAGAAATCTCTCAAATAGCCACAACGACGAATGGCTATAAATTAAAAGACAATATCAAAGATTGGGTAGATGCCGGTCTTACTCACCTTAACGTCAGTGTCGATTCACTTGATCCCAACTTGTTTCATAGCCTAACGGGTCATAACCGTCTCAAAGAGATTTTAAGCGGTATTGATTACGCTTTAACGCTTTCAATGAAAAAAATCAAACTCAACGCGGTTTTGCTTAAAGAAATTAACAGCCATCAATTCAAACAATATGCCGATTATATTAGAGATAGAAAAATTAGCATTCGATTTATTGAATTGATGCAAACCGGTGATAATTTTGATTACTTTAAAAAATATCATGTCAGTGCGCAGATTTTGAAGAATTTTTTACTTTCAAATGGATGGACAGAAAAATTACGAGAAAAATCAGCGGGACCTGCGATTGAATATATTCATCCAGATTATCAAGGTAGTTTTGGTGTGATCGCACCCTACTCTAAAGATTTTTGTGATTCTTGCAATCGTTTAAGAGTTTCTTCTACCGGCGATTTTCATTTGTGTTTGTTTGGCGAAAAAGGATATAGTTTGCGACATTTATTACAAAACTCCAATCAAAAGGAAGAATTGAAATCTCTGATTATTGATTCATTAGGGCACAAAAGAAAACAACATTTCCTACACGATTCAGATACAGGAATTACACCAAACCTTTCGTTTATTGGTGGATGAATTAAAGCTCATTCGTCCCCTCGTCCTTTGGGAGAGGGTGAGAAACTAAAGATGCGGTTATTTTTTTACCTCCGCAACCTTCACAATCTTAATTTTCTTTAGCCTACAAATTCTCTACTTTAAGTTGTTCAATCTCTTCATCGCTTTGAATTTTCAATACCTGTCGGTAAAAACTCAACTCTGCATTCAATGAATGAATAATAGTTTCTTCTTTTCTGAAGCCGTGAGCCTCTCCTTTATACAGTTGATAAGCATATGGAAGTCCTTTTTGTTTCAATGCGTCCACCATCATTACCGCTTGATTTGGCGGAACCACTTTATCATCTTCGCCTTGTAAAATTAAAATGGGACAAGATAACTTGTCGGTAAAATGAATCGGAGATCGATCAATATAAGTTTGTTTTTCTTTAGGGTATTCGCCAATACAAATATCCAAATATCTAGCTTCAAATTTATGACTATCGGTTGCCAAACTTTCTAAATCTGAAATTCCATATCGGCTTGTGCCTGCTTTAAACACATCATGAAACGTTAGCGCGCATAATGTTGTATATCCACCGGCACTACCGCCTCTTATCAATAATGCATTTTTGTCTGCCAAATTTTCTTTCACCAAGTATTCAGCAACGGCAACGCAATCTTCAACATCAATAATTCCCCAATTTCCAATTAAACGATCTTTATATTTTTTTCCAAAACCAGTACTGCCTGAATAATTGACATCAACAACCGCAAAACCTCGGTGTGTCCAAAATTGTATCGCAGAATTTAGCGAGCTGGTTGTCATTCCAGTAGGACCACCATGACTCATCACTATCAATGGGGGTTGTGTATTTTCCGGCGCATTATAATCATTATTCTTAGGCTGGTAGTAGAAACCATGACACAATCTTTTTAATCCGGAGTTACAATCTGTAACTTCAAACTCAATCGCTTTAGCAATACTTATATTATTAATATGAAGAGGAAAAGTGCTTTTATTACTGACTAAAATTAGTTCATTTGTGTTTAAGTCATACTGATACATTGCCTCCGCTATTGATGGTCCCGCGCCTTTAAAATATAGTTTATTATTTGAAAACTTTAAGTGTTCTCCAAAGTCTTTGATCGGTAATTCAATTGGCTCAATATGACCTGAGGATTCATCAATATGACATAAATATTGTTGACCATCTTGAACGTAAACAGCATAAATATGATTATCGTCGGTAATCACATAAGTCGAACTTGCTAAAGACCACTGAGGTATTCCAAATTCACGATCAATTGGCGTCAGCGCATTTTTAAGACCGTCTCTACACGAATAAATATTACTCCAACCACTCGCATCGGAAATGTAATGTAATACGCCATCATCGCTCCATTCGGGCTGATAAATAGACTCTTTTTTATCGGTTAAAACACCGCCAGTAACTTTGTGAGGCGCATCAAGAATTCCATTTTTGTGAAAGTCGGCTACCCAAAGTTCTGCAGCATCCCAAGGCATTTCTGGTTGATCCCAACTCGTCCAAGCTAATCGGTTTCCATTGGGGCTTAGTCGTGGAAAGCTATAAAAATCCCGACCTGAATGAATCACCTTTACGGAGTTTTTTATGCCTTTTTTAGAAAGAGAAATCGTCACTAATTCATTAACTACCTTCTTACAACCTTTTTCATCAAAATGAGATTCTCTGACACAAATCAAATAGTTCTTATCTGCAGAAATTGCAAAGTCAGCATAACGATATTCGTTAGCTTTTGTTTCGTCTTTTTCAGAAGAACTAGAACTTTCAGAATAATCAGACGTTGTTAGCTTTTCTAACTTTTCTAACTTTTCATTAAAACGATAAACACATTGATCTGAGCCATTAGCAAAATAAACAACCTCATCATCAACAATGTAATCGCCACTGCCATATTCATGAACTTTACTTCTAACGCTTATTTTTGTGGGCAAAACATCCTGAAGGTTACCATCAAGCGTTCTTTTAACGATGACGCCTCGGCCTTTTTCGCTAGCCCTAGATTCCAACCAGTAGAGTGCATCGCCATCAACACACATGTGACCATAACGAACGCTTTTTTTAGCGAGCATTTCTGCGGTTAAACTTGACGACCAACTTCCATATTTTTGTTCTTTTGCCATTACTTCTGCTTTCTCTTTTCAAGTTTAAATATTTGGATATCTGAAAGAATACTTTGTTCTTCGCCCATTCCACCGACAATATAAAAATCATTATTATCCTCAATTAACCCACGATGATCCATTGACGCCATTGGTTTATCTTTGAAAATTTTCCATCGATTGGAATTTAGATCATAACCGAACAACTTAGAAGAAGGCCTACTAGGATTACCGTCATATCCAATGCCATTAAAGTTATAGGGATTATCACTGCCACCAGCAAATAAAATTAGATTCTTTTGATCGATTCCAACGGACGCCATTCGATAATGAGGTTTAAAAGGATGTTTCTTAATTTTTATCCAGTTAATTGTTTGTGGATCAGCCTGATCAATTGTTCCCATCCAATTCTCATCTGATGCACCATAGACTCGTTTACCTTCAATTCGCTTGATCACCTGAACGCCATCAGCGATCAACATTTTGTTTTTAACAATACCACCTGCATGACCAAAAACTGGCGCTCCAGGAAAAGGTGTTGCGTTAAACCAAATATTTTTCTTTAAATCGTAAACTTGAACCAAACTCACGTTATCGACATCAAACCAACCGCTGATTAAATAAAGGTATCGGTTTTTGTAAGTTAAAGCGACTGTATCATCAACGGGCACTGGCATTTTTGTAATGATTTTATAAGAATTTGATTCTGGCAGATACTCGATTATTTCCGCTGTTGATTTTTCGCTGTGATCTTTATCCACTGTATAACCACCAATGACTAAGATACGATTATTAATAGTGACGGCAATGCTAGCCAAACGGCCAAGGCCATCAGGTAACTTTGCGAGCGTTTTAGTTTCTTTTGTCTGAGTGTTAAATGAAAAACCTAGTGAAATAATATCTTTGTAGGTCTTGCCTTTTGTAAGGCCTGAAAAGCTAAAAAGCACTTTTTGATCGTTTATAATCGCTGACGTTACGGCATTATTACTAACGGCTATAGGAAGATAATTTTCTTTAGCGGGTAATTTTTGACCAGCAGTTATTAAGAAAATGAATACGATTGTGCAGATTGTATTTTTGTTCATTGCTTTTTAGTTTTATTTTTAGTTTTGGTTTTAAATTATCTTCTAGCGAGTTAAATCCCACTCTATATAATAAGCGGACTGGTTAAACTCTGTTAACCCTTTGCTTTTAAATTGAGGTTCTTCTTCAATAATATTCGAACGCTTTAAGAGTTCGATATTTGCAAAGGAGAAAAGACTTTCAACTTCGTTCTTATTTACTGAGAAAGGAGGACCAGTCATAATATTTTGGTCGTAATCCAAAGTGATCAATAACATTTTTGCTTTGGGAACTAAATGTTTCAGCAGTTCTACATATTTAATTCTGACGTCTTTAGGAAGCGCGATCAAAGAAGCTCTATCGTAAATGCCTGTGCATGAATTTAAATCACTAGTTGCAAGGTCAAAATAATCGCCTACAATTATCTTAGATGTTAGATTATTTTCTGCAGAAGAATAAATCGAGAATTTATCATTTTTATCCAATTGAAGAGTTTTCTTTTCATTCTCAGGCGTATAAAAATCTTTTACTGCAATTTCACTTAACTCACAACCAACTATCGACCGGTTCTGAGAAAGCAAATAACGCATATCCAATGTTTTGCCACACAGAGGAACAAAGATGGGATCAGTCGTAGAAAAAATTTTATTGAAATATTTCTTTAATAGCGGGTGTACATCGTCAAGATGAAATCCTAATTGATTCTTTTTCCACTTTTCATGCCAGAAGGAATTTTCCATATAAAATCTCTATGCCAAAATCTACTTAAATAATCTACTTAAATAATCTACTTAAATAATCTAGACTCAATATTTCGTTTCCAAACTGACATAAAAGCTTTTTCAATTGCGGACTGCATCGAAAACGCAAAGCGCTCAGAAAATGGCTTTTTAACTTGGTAGGAAATTTCGAATACCTGATTGTTTTCAGATGCTTTTACAATGTAATCATCGCTAGTTGTTATACCATCAATTAATCCTAAATCGAGAGCTTGCGTTCCATACCAATGCTCACCTGTTGCGACTTTATCGATATCGAGAGCTGGACGGTTTTCAGCAATAAAATTCTTAAATAAATCATGGGTCTCTTCAAGTTCTTGCTTAAATTTCTTTCGTCCGGCCTCTGTGTTTTCAGAAAACATCGTGATCGTGCGTTTAAACTCACCAGCCGTATGTTGCTCGTAATCAACCTTATTATGCTTCAACAATCGGTGAAAGTTTGGAAGCTCTGCAACAACCCCTATCGAACCTAATATAGCAAAGGGCGCAGCTAATATTTCATCTGCTACACAGGCCATCATATAACCACCCGATGCTGCCACTTGATCGACAACAATCACTAATTTTAAATTTGCAGCCTTAATTCGAGTTAATTGTGAAGCTGCAAGACCATAAGAATGCACCATTCCTCCAGGACTTTCTAAACATACAACCACTTCATCTTTTCCATCTGCAATTGAAATAATCGCAGTAATTTCTTCTCTTAAGTTTTCAACTGCTGATGCTTCAACATCACCATCAAAATTGATAACGAACACGCGGTGCGATTCTTTTTCTTCATCTTCCGTTTTGTTCTCGTTATCAGAGTCTGTATTTTCGTCGGTTTTTTCTTCTAATTCAGAAACTGAATCCTTTGATTCTTCTGATTCTTTTGAATCTTTTGAATCGTCATTTGTGGTAACTGCTTTATCGGAATTGGATTTTTCAAGCTTCTTTTCAGCTTTCAGTTTCTTAGCCTTTGCTTTTTTCTCTGCTTTCTCTGTTTTCTTTTTATCTTTCTGTAAAAGCTTATATTCTTCCTCAGAAAGCACTTCTTCTAACATACCTTCTTTTATATCAGCTAAATCTTCACTAATATTAGTTATCTCAATATGGCCTTCTATCGATTTCTTATTTTTGCCGCCTAACGCGACAATTGAACCGATGACAATTATAATTGCAATAACTATGGTAACGGCTTTGGCCAAAAATATGCCATATTCTGCTAAAAATTCCAAAAAAACACCTCAAGGACTAAAAATGACTGTTATCGACATTAGCATTAGGCTAAATTCACTTAACAGTTAATTTGATTGATAAATAGAACGCGCTGATTTAACGGGGCTGATTTTACGGTATTATCGAGCTAACGACTAGTATTTTATAACTCTTAACAATAGGCCTTTTGTAAGAAAAAAGGAATTAAGAGATATCTTGTAGTGAATTAAGCTGAGAGCGCATATTGAACCATAAACTCCCGCTTTCTCTACCATATTTCCAGACGACTTCTTTAAGCTTCTCTTCATCACCGCGACTAACAATTTCACTTAGTGCTAAATAATACTCTTTTGCTTTGGTTCTAGTTTCTTGCTTGCCAAAATAGTAACTACCTATGCGATAGTAGATGTTTCTAAAACCATTGAGCATCAACACATAAACGGGGTTATTCGTTAAAACGGCACACTCATGTTGTACTCGCCAGTCAAACTCAATATAGGCTTCACTAGTTTCGGGAACATCCTTTATTTTAGAAAATATTTCGCTCATTTTTTCTGCATTTTCTTTCATCGCAAATCGGAAGATAATGCCACCAAATTGAGTGCGAACATCCAACAATTGATCAGCAAAATTTAAAGATCCTTCATCATCTAAGCGCGTAATAGTATCTAAGATATGTAAACCGCCAGTTTCCCAGATATCATTAACTTGTGTAGGTTTTCCGTGCTTAATGGTTAACCAGCCATCTCTAGCTAGACGCTGTAAAACTTCGCGTAAGGTGGTTCGGGTGACGCCTATTAATTCTGATAGTTCACGTTCAGCTGGAAGAATAGTGCCCGGTGCAAATTTCCCATTCCATATAGAATCAACAATATACTCTTCCGCGAAGGCTGCAGGACTGCGTGCGGTAAGTAATTTAGCCATAGAGTTATCCTTAATATTTATTATTTTGACTTCCAATAATCCGCTAGCGAGCTTAAATCGCGCAAAATAAAGTATATCAGAGTACTGGTCAGATATGTTGCTTATGCTTTTGAATTTTTGAAGAAAAGATGGCTAAAACAAAATTTATAGTTTTTTTTTATTAAAAACACTATTTTTATCGCTAAAAACACCTAAAGCATTTGGCAATTGCCTCAAATACGTCTAATATTTCTATACAGTTCAATGATTTAACCTATTGCTCTTTTAACACTTAAAGAAAGCAACAACCAGTTGAATTTAATTATAATAAACTTGGAACAAATCGACCCCAAAGGACCTAATATGCAACGCTCACTCCCAATGGCTTTTCTAGACAATTTTTTAGGCAGCGCTCCTGACTGGTACAAACATACCATTATAGCGTTTCTAATAATCAATCCATTCATTCTCTATATGTTTGGCCCCTTTGTTTCGGGTTGGATAATTGTTGTACAATTTATATTCACATTAGCAATGGCTTTAAAGTGCTATCCCCTTCAGCCAGGCGGTTTAATCGCTATTGAAGTTTTAGTTATGGGATTGACCACGCCTCATCATTTAGGGATGGAGATAGCGGCTCAACTAGAAGTCATCTTATTGTTGATTTTTATGGTAGCCGGTATTTATTTTATGAAAAACCTGTTGCTCTTTGTATTTACAAAAATATTATTGGGTGTTCGTTCTAAAGTCATTTTGTCGTTATTGTTTTCAGCATTGTCTGCATTTTTATCCGCATTTTTGGATGCCTTAACCGTAACGGCGGTTATCATTTCTGTCATTACCGGTTTTTATGGTGTGTATCATAAAGTTGCATCGGGTCGAAAACCACATCACGATCATGATCATTCCAGTGACGATAATGTTGAAACATCTCACAAAGAAGATTTACAACAGTTCCGCTCATTTTTACGTTCTCTGCTTATGCATGCATCTGTGGGTACTGCATTAGGTGGTGTTTGTACGCTTGTCGGTGAACCTCAAAACTTGGTTATTGCTGGTGTCGCAGAGTGGAGTTTTGCAGAATTTTTCTTTAGAATGGCACCGGTCACCATGCCTGTATTGGCTGTTGGTTTAACAACCTGTGCGTTGTTAGAAATGTCTGGAAAATTCGGCTACGGCGCTAAAATACCCGAATCAGTAAGAGCTATTATTGAAGAAGATGCTGCTAACAAATTGAAAGAAAGAACGACGCGTGATGTAGCCGAATTAATTGTTCAAGCCGCTGTTGGTATATTCTTAGTGCTTGGTTTACTCAATCAGTGGGCTGAGGTTGGTTTAATTGGTTTAGCGGTTATCGTATTAATTACTGCCTTTACCGGTATCGTTGAAGAGCATCAATTAGGTAAAGCATTTGAAGAGGCATTACCATTCACCGCATTATTAGCCGTGTTTTTTGCAATTGTAGCAATGATTGCAGAACAAGGATTATTTGGCCCGATTATACATTGGGTTTTACAGTTAGAGGGTTCCAATCAAATTGGGATGTTTTATATTGCTAACGGGCTATTATCGATGATCAGCGATAACGTCTTCGTAGGAACCGTTTATATAAAAGAAATTGACCTTGCATTAAGAAATGGAATCATTACTAGAGATGTTTTTGACCAACTCGCTGTTGCGATCAATACAGGAACAAATATCCCGAGTATTGCGACACCAAATGGTCAGGCTGCGTTTTTATTCCTATTAACCTCAACACTTGCACCACTTGTGAGACTTTCTTACATGAAAATGGTGAAGATGGCATTACCCTATACCATCACAATGTCAATTACTGGCTTCTTTTTTGTCTTCTATTATTTACAACCAATGACAGACAAAATGTATGAACATGACATTATTCATCATCATGTGGAACAGCCTGCAGATGCCGATGGACATGGTAAGAAGAAGTCTGGTCACTAACTATTAGTTAACGCCCAATAAAAAAGCCTCTTCTGAGGCTTTTTTATTGGAAATTAGTAACTGCTCTTATAAATTTCGTTTTAACAATCAAGTCTATCAATCATAATAACTCTCTAAAAAAGCACCAAAACTCATTTTATCATTTTCTTCCATCGCTGATTTGTTGAGGTGTGACTGTTCAGCAACTTGCTGATAGTATTTTAATCGCTCAACTGATAACGGGTTATTCACAAACTCTTGTTTATGTTTTTTAGATATCTCATAAGCCAAAGGAAAGAATCCTTCTTTACTCTTTTCAATTCTTTTAACTATCCTTCCAGAAAAAGTTTTATCGAGATCTTGCGTCTGCTCATTTAGATTTTTTAAAGTCTCCGAATGTTCTGAAATTGAATAGGTTTTATCCAGCATCTCAGCAAATGGTTTCATTTTATCTAATATATTAGAGGTGAGTTCTTTTAAACAAACACCACTATTTTGAACGGATAAACAAAGTTCAGGATGCCGTCCATTGAGTACAACACGCTCAAAATTAGTCGTGTTTTCGCCTTTTTCTCTGGCGGTAATCGGTTCTGACTTTGCAAATAAGCAAGTCAGCAAAAGTGTATCAATAAATGCGATTTGATGGGACTCAAGCCCTATTGGCGAAAACGGATTAATATCTAACGCTCTAACTTCGATATATTCTATACCATGCAGTTTTAGTGCCTTGGTAGGACGTTCACCTGATTTCGCAACGCGTTTAGGACGAATGCTACCGTAAAACTCATTTTCAATTTGTAAAATATTGGCATTTAACTGTTGATATTCACCATCCTTAATCACTCCTAATGAGCGGTAATAAGGGTCTTCTGTGCGGATCGCTTTTTCTAGCCCCGCAATGTAGGAAGGTAAGCTGTTATAACTCACGTTTAGCTGGCTTTGCGCTTTGTTTTGGTATCCCAAATCACTCATTCTTAAAGATGTTGAGTACTTTCCATACCGAGTTCCCGGCACCAGTTCATCTAAATCAATATTTTTACCTTGAAGAAAACTTTCACATAAGGCTGGCGATGCACCGTAAAACAAAGGGATCAACCAAGAATAACGTAAATAGTTTCTTATCATTCCCATATATTTTTCGGAAATAAAATCTTTAATTTCAAGTTCAGAGCCTTCTTTCTTATGATAAGCCTCCCAAAAGCTTTCAGGTAATGAAAAGTTGTAATGAACGCCGGAAATCGCCTGCATAAACCGCCCGTATCTTTCACCTAAACCTAATCGGTAAATCTCTTTCATTTGACCACTATTTGAAGAGCCGTAACGCGCAATAGGTATATCTTCTTCTCCGCCCATAATACAGGGCATACTCATTCCCCAAAGTACCTCATCACCCAAATATTGGTAAGCAAATTGATGCAGTTCATACATAGTATCTAACGGTGCGTTTCTATCTGTTGAAGGCGGTGTAATAAATTCGGGTAACGCTTCAGAATAATCTGTGGTTATATAGGGGTTAGTTAAGGTCGCACCTAGTTCTTTTGGATGAGGCGATTTTGATAGGTAACCATCTGGTTGTATTCTCAAACTTTCTTTCTCTAGCCCTCTCTGTATACCCGACAAGTGGGATGATAAATCAGTTGCTAAAGATAAATTGTCGATCTCTAATGGTTGCATTGACTAACGTCCTTTATAGATTTAGATCCCAAAATAGGAGTCTCGCTGTTATGTCTTGAATATAATTATATTAGCAATTACGAATACTGGTCACTTTCAACCAAAAATTCAAGCGTTAATATGAAATTATTAGATATTGTTAATTCATATTAGTTACAACATATTTCTGTTAGGTAACGGATAGCACAAGATAGATTATCTATAAACTTTGTAGCCACTGGCTTAAATCATCCATAGAAAATATCCAAGCTAATTCTTGCTCGTCATATTGCAATACCGGTATTCTAATTCCATAGGATTCGATAAGATGTTCACTATCAGCAATTTCTACTAAATGTATTTCGAATCTCTTAAATAGGGCAGGATTTTCTGCTAACAAATCATTAAATATTTGCAATGCTTCATCGCATAAATGACATCCTAAAGTCGTCATAAGATTGATAGTAATATGATTGTTAGATCTTTGGTTATTAGATCTTTGATTGTTAGATATTTGAGTGTTCATATCATATTGACGTTTTTTTAATTTCCCAACAACGATGTAATGGCCGTCTAAAGAAATCCATGGATGTCGTTTGTTTTGTTATTTCGTGAACCAAAATTTTCTCAGCGTACAAGTCTTCATACTTTTCAGCATCAAATTCCATTTTAAACTGTTTGAAATTGTTAGAAAAATAGAGTGTTCCGTTAGCACTTAATAATTTTACGCATTGTGAGATTAATAATTCATGATCGCTTTGAATATCAAAGTGATTTTCCATTTTTTTAGAATTTGAAAAAGTGGGTGGATCTAAAAATATGACATCATATTTTAAATTAGAATCTACAGCTTCTTTAATCCAAAGCAAAGTATCATCTCTTATGAATTCATTTTTTTCTAAGGACAAACCATTTAATTCGAAATTATCTTTTGCCCAATTAAGGTAAGTATTTGATAAGTCGACGCTGGTTGTTTTTCTTGCGCCGGCGCTGGCCGCATAAACTGAAACAGTGCCGGTATAGCAAAAAAGATTTAAAAATGATTTGCCTGTACATTCCTTTGCTATTATTTGTCGAATATTACGATGGTCAAGAAATAACCCTGTATCTAAATAGTCTTTTAAATTAACTATGAATTTTCTACCTGACTCAGTAATATTGAAGTCGTCTTTTTCTATTTCTTGGCCTGCCTCATCTCGCCCTTTAGTTTCATATTGCCAATCTCCTTTTTGCTGTCTTCTCTGCTTTATATAAACAGACTCTAAAGGTAATTCAAAGATCCCAGCGACTACACGATGTAGATCTTTTATTCTTCTTACCGCCAACTTTTCATCCACTGATTTAGGTGCGCGATATTCCTGTATATGAATTCGATCTTCATACACGTCAATCGCCGCATTATATTCTGGTAAATCTGCATCATAAACGCGATAACAACTGATATCGTTTTTCTTTAAAAAACTCTTAAGTTTCTTTCTGTTTTTTTCGATTCGGTTATTTAATTGAAGTGCCGCTTCAGATAATCGCTCTTTATAATTCTTACTCGAGTCTTCCGTCGTTCGCTTTTTTAAATAGTTTTTCTGTTCAAGATCGAAATTTAAAAGTTCACAAGCAATACTTCCATTATTAAATTTATAGATTTTTTTGGCTCTAATACCTAAAGAATGTCCAAACACTTTGTCGGGGCTAAGAACAGAAGCATTCCAACCAGAAAACTTAGTTTTTAATAGTTCACCCAGTTCGCTATAAAGCATTTTAACTTGGTCAAAGTCGCCTAGTCTTTCACTGTAGGGTGGATTAACTATCACTACACCGCTAGATGGAATATCAATCTGGTTCACTTGATCAATCCCTGCAATATTGATTTTTATATTGTTGGATAAATCGTAGTGATTTATCATTTCTAAATTGGATTGAGCTATCGATATCGCCTTGGGATTTATGTCGCTTCCCATGATGTGTAAACTTTCTTTATTTTTATTATTCTCAAAACGCTGGTTAGCATTTTCAATAGTCTGCTGCCAAAGTTCACTATTAAATTGATTCCAACCAAAGATCCCCAAATATTCACGATAAGTTCCAGGAGCTATATCAAGAGCCATCATTGCTGCTTCAATTAAGAAAGTACCGGAACCACACATAGGATCATACAAACTTAATTTCGATGAATCACCATCATTGCTATTCTCAAACTCTCGACAACGTTTTAGCCAGCCTGCTCTAATTAGTAACGCTGATGCTAAATTTTCCTTAATTGGAGCGGTACCACCCTGCTCCCTATAACCTCTATGATGTAAACCTATTCCAGCCAAATCAATTGAAAGTGTCACTTGATTTTGTCTTATTCGACATTGCAAGACTACATCAGGTTTATCAAATTCCACATCCGGTCTTTGTTCATCCATATCCGTGTAATGATCCACTATCGCATCTTTAATACGCTGAGATATA
Organism: Kangiella sp.; assembly: GCA_002733465.1. Lineage (GTDB taxonomy): Bacteria > Pseudomonadota > Gammaproteobacteria > Enterobacterales > Kangiellaceae. The sequence continues at coordinate 69,143 of NVVT01000018.1, read as the reverse complement.
AATTGAGTATGAGATAATTCAGAACGAAAACTTTGTGAATGAATAACAAAACTAGCGTTGCTTTTGATATGTTGCGACCAATCGATGATCGAAACTTGATCGTATAAACTCTTTTCACCTTTTGCTTCAAATTTTGCAACCGGATAAAGCACCCGACTGGCGACTCTACTCCACATTAACACATCATAAAGTACCGACCATTCAGCATCAAAATTGACCAAAGACAGGCCTTCTTTAACATTTTCAGCGCCGAGTGCTTTTAACTCATCAACTAAAAGATATTCTAAACTGGTTGCGCAAGTGGCAAAAAACTGTGGCATGTTAGTTCCTTTCGAGTTCGGTTCTTTCTAGTTCGATTCTTTCAAGTTCGGTTTCTTTAAATTGAAAGTCTTTTAACGCTTTTGCGATCGAATGAATTAATCCAGGGCCTTCAAAAATAAATCCAGAATAAATTTGAACTAAGCTTGCACCCGCTTCTATTTTTATTTTTGCTTTATCGGCATTATCGATACCGCCAACGCCAATAATAGGGAATGCTCCGTTGATTTTTTCTGAAAGCTTTTTAACAACTTCTGTACTTGCATCAAAAACTGGCGCTCCACTTAGTCCGCCTTGCTCGTCCGAATGAGGTAAACCTTTTACACCTTCTCTAGACATTGTGGTATTCGTTGCAATTAAACCATCGACTTGGTGTTTAAGAAAAGTGTCGACCAAACTATCAATTTCTTCATCATTTAAATCAGGTGCTATTTTAATAAGAATTGGCTTTTTTATAGCGTATTTTTCGCTTAGCTCTTTTTGTTTCAATTTTATTGCACTAAGTAATTCATCGAGTGCTTTACCAAATTGTAGGTCTCTTAAATTTGCAGTATTAGGTGAAGAAATATTAACTGTAATATAACTAGCATAAGGATAAACCTTTTCTAGACATATCAGGTAATCTTGAGTTGCCTCTTCTACCGGCGTATCGAAGTTCTTGCCTATATTAATTCCCAAAACACCTTTAAACTTTGTTCTCTTCACATTTTCAATTAGGTTATCAACGCCAAGATTATTAAAACCAAAACGATTAATTAAAGCCTGTGCTTTTGGTAATCGAAACAATCTCGGCTTAGGGTTACCTGGCTGCGGTCTTGGCGTTACTGTCCCCACTTCGATATGCCCAAACCCCATTGCCGCAAAAGCATCGATACAACGTGCATCCTTATCCAACCCGGCAGCTAATCCTATTCTATTAGGAAAAGTCAAACCAAAACATTCAACAGGATCTTTGACAAAAGATTGAGAGATTAAAGACTCTAGTGGCGTATTTTGTATTTTTTCAAACCAATGCAGTGTGAGATCATGGGTTTTCTCCGCATCTAATTGAAATAGAAATGAACGAGCGATTGGATAGAGTAAATTTAACATTGTTATCAGTTGGTATATAAGGAATGAGCATTTTTGCGGATTATATAGAGCTTATAGTCCTTTGTCCTCTAAAATCAGTTATTACCCTATCATCATTTGAAGCGATTGATTCAAAATATCATCAAATTTAGTTAGACAGCATTAGGGCTCAATTGATCTAAGTCAATTTTTAGTCAATTAATTTTAGCGCTGAAAATTAACTCCCGTTTGTCATTTTCATCTTTTATAGATTTATATTCTATCGGTGTATCCTTTAATTTAGCACCTTTTCCAATTCTAAATTCGCCCTTGCTATTGACCTTGAAAGGTTCATTTTCACTGTCAATCTGATTCGAAGCTTGCCACAACATTATCGCCTGCATCGCGCTTTCTATCTGCTTTTGACTCAGTTTATCTCCATTGTCCCACTTGCCAATTTCCACAGCCAATTTCAACTTGTTAATTGTGTCTTTATCAAGATGATTAACGTACTTTTGATAATCCATAATTATTAACTCTCTATAACTGCCATTCAACTAACTAGCTATTTTTTAACGTATTAAGGTGTTAGATGTTACTCCGAATAGCAATATCAGAGCACCTAGAATATTGACACCAACTAATCTTTTATCATACCCTAATCGCCATAACTAAAATAGAATCAGAGGTTTTATGTCTTTAACCAACGCAATAGCATTAATGTATGAGCCTAACAAAGAGTGGTCAAACATCAGTGAGAAGAAACAAAGCATTTCTCATATTTATTTAACATTCCTCATATTCTTTGCGGCAATTCCTCCTGTATCGGCTTTTATTGGAAGTACCTATGTCGGATGGCAGGTCGGTTCAGGCAATGTCCACACTTTGACAGAAATGAGTGCCCTTTTATTATCTGTTTCAGCTTATATCGCTATTCTGGTAGCTGTATTCGTCCTGTCGCTATTTATACGTTGGATGGCTATAACCTACGGTGCAAACCCGACTTTAGCGCAGTGTGTCAATTTAATTGCCTATAGTTTCACGCCATTATTTTTGGCCGGATTTTTAGGCGCTTTCCCAATTCTTTGGTTAGATATGCTTATATCTTTAATCGCAATCGGGATGTCAATTCGATTGTTGTTTAAAGGCGTTCCTTTATTAATGAATATAAACGAAGAAAAAGCTTTTTTATTTTCTAGCTCAATTCTCACGGTATCGATGGTTAGCCTAGTTGGAATGTTAGCAATAACTGTGATATTTTGGGGCTCTGGTATGGCACCAGTTTTCCAGTAAAACTAATTGTATTTTTAACCTATTAAAAACTATCTAGAAGTCTGAAATTTGCTCCATGTCGTTTACTCATTAAGTAGCGGACTTTGGATTTTTAGCCGAGAGCAGAAATGGCAAGTATCTATTGGTTAATCCCTCTAACGTTAGTTATATTATCTTTGGCTGTTTACACATTTTTTTGGGCGGTTAAAGATGGTCAATATGATGATCTTGATGCCGAAGCGTCTAAAATATTGTTCGATGATGACGAACATTTATAGTCAGCCGTAATACTATTGTTACTTTCTAAACAAAATCGAAAATGATCCCATTAAATAAACCTCGATGTTATTTCAGCGTTATTCTTCTAATATTTATTAGCCTTGTATTAGAAAACAGTCTACTAGCAAGTGAATCAAAGTTAACGCTCTCTAAAGAATTCCATTTGATTGCAATCAATGGTAAAGGGCATCCGAGTGCGCAGCGACAACCTCACATTGTTCCCCTAAAACAAGGCATCAATAAGATCGCCTTACAATATAGAGCCATTTTGAATAAGCAAACGAGCAATGCCATTTCTACAGTTACTTCTAAAATGTTTATTGTTTCTTTTCATCTTAAAAACAAAGATAGATTTCGATTAACATTTTTGAAACCTGCGACGTACCTAGCAATGCTTCAATTTTCAAAATCGCCAAAAATTAATTTTATAAATGTAAAAAAAACGCCACTTGATTTAAATATTTCAATACCTTTAAACCAAAGGATAGAAAATATTATTAACTTAACGAAAGCGATACCCGGACTAAGAAGATCTCAAAGTCCAATCAACATTACTAGCAAGAAACAAAAATAGAAAAAGACACAATGTACTAGAGAAGATTAAATGTTAGAAATCATTATTAGTGGTGTAATACTTGGGCTGATGGGATCAGGGCATTGTGTTGCAATGTGCGGAGGCATCATATCGAGCTTGTCTGTAACCACAAAATCAAAGTTCAAAACCCAAGATGAAAACCAGATCCCAGTCAATAATATTGAACAAAAGAAAAACAATTGGTTGGCTATATTTTTATATCAAGTTGGGCGAATATCTAGCTATACGATAGCGGGGTTAATCGTAGGAATTCTAGGAAACTTGTTTGGTACATCGGTTGAAAATTTAACGTCCGTACCTTTATTAAAGATATTTTCAGCACTATTAATCATATTAATGGGACTTCATATTTCTCGGATTCCCGTAGGGGCGTTCAACATTGAACGTCTTGGAAAATATTTATGGAACGTAATTAAACCATATAGCCGACACTTTTTACCTGTTGATAAACCATATAAAGCGTTATTTTTAGGAGGCGTTTGGGGATGGTTGCCTTGCGGATTGGTTTATACGAGTTTAGGATATGCTGTTGCGACTGCGGATAGTTTATCAAGTGCCACATTTATGTTTTCATTTGGTTTAGGCACGTTGCCAAGCACTTTACTAATCAGTGGTATAAGTATAGAAATAAAAACATTACTTAACAATTTATTAGTTATGCGCATAACGGGCACAATCTTTGTTATTTTTGGCGTTTACATGCTGATTAATTTAATAGGTAATCCATCAGCCCACATGCATCATTGATGCTATACCTTCGATTTACAAGAAATCGCCAATGGCTTTAGAGAATTCTATAGATTTTGCCTTACGTAATGCTATACATTGGTCAATAACTTCTGCTGTTTCTAATATTTTTCTAGGCGCTCCTGATATCTTTGATTGGTTATCCGTAAAGAATTTTTTCATTTTTTCTTTATCGGATTCATCACAAAAATATTGACCAGAAGAAACAACTCGGGCAATTGAAAATGAAGAGTAATTCGTCAGAAATTTTTCTAAGTTACTTTGTAGCCAACCCCAAGTTTCGTCTCGTAATACATGATTAGACATAAAACCATTAAGTAATCTTTGAGCTTCATTAGACCTCACTTTCTTGTCACTCAGGAGTGATTTCATTACTTTCACACCAAAGTCTTCTCGTTTGATAGATGTTAGAGCTGTCAGCACGTTTCTTCTAAATATAGCATCTGTGGAATTTAACGCTTGCTCCATAAGCAAACCAATATACTCTTCATTTTTGCTATTAACGGCTACGGTCATAGCGATTGGAATTAAGTCACTTGAAATTTCTTTAATATTTAACTCAATTTTTGATGCGTTAAGATCGCCTAAATACTTATCTAGCATTTGCAACAATTCTTTTTTAACCAATTGATCATCCGCTTCCAATGCCAACGCAGATATAGACGTCATTCGTCTTAATGCCGTACCTACTTTATTAATTGCATCTTCTTTTGTATTTGCAATAAAGCCCAATTCATCAAATGTTTGTTTGTAAAAGCGTCCGACAATATCTTTATAATCTTCATCGATGTCAACTTCAGAGAATATACTTTTAAAACGAATTAAATTATTCAAGGGTATATTCGCCACATCCCAACTTTTGCTTTTCACTAATTTAGAGAATGTTTTTAACAATATCTCAGTAGAAATTTCATTTGCCTTAAATCCAGCAATAACGTTGGATGCCAAACTAACTTGCTCAGCTCCATTTAATTTATCAAAACTGTCGAGTAAACTAAACCAATCGCTTTTATTAAGATTCCAGCGATAATACCCGGCAGCATTACTATTTGGTAAAAAAAGCTTCGAACATTGATTAAGTGAAATTTCATTTTTGCTTTCCGTCAATAATTCGCACGTTGACATTCCATTTTTAAGCTGGGTATCCGTTCGGTAACAAAATGGAATTTGCCAATTCTGATCTTTTATTTTATCTATTCCTAATGGAACATATCGGCTTTGCTCTAATGTGATCGTCTCCTTGCCGTCGACACACTTTCTATCAATTTTTAGACTAGGAACGCCTGATTGGTATAAAAATGATTCGAATGCTGGGATTAAATCTTGCTGTCCAGAGCCATCGGCAATAGAACCTAGAAAATCATTAATGTCTGCGTTTCCATGGGCGTACCGTTGCATATGAAGTTGAACACCTTTTTGAAATTCCTTTTCGCCTAAAAAGCTTTCAAACATCTGCAACACACCACCACCTTTAGAATAGGTAATTCCATCAAAAGCATTCATGATATCGTCGTTAGTATTGATAGGGTTTCTTATTTGACGTGCAGACGAACGAGCGTCGACCCTCATCGCGCCATGCGCTCTATTCGTTAAACCTCTATCAAACTCAAATTCAGGCTTCCATTTTTGTACGGCTTTGTAACTKACCCAAGTTGCGAAGGCTTCATTTAACCAAATGTCATCCCACCATTTTGGCGTGACTAAATTGCCAAACCACTGATGTCCAAGTTCATGAGCATGCACACTTCCATACGCGCGTTTCTGCCATGTAGGTGAATTTTCATCTAACAACAACAAACTTTCTCTATAAACAATAGCTCCGGCATTTTCCATCGCGCCAAATGCAAAATCAGGTGCTGCAATTAAATCYAAYTTTTCATAAGGATAWGRKRTKTTAAAATARCTTTCTAAAGCTTCCAATATCGGTTTCGTATTTTCYARWGCRTAYTTTARYTTTSCCCCTTTKCCTTTAACTGCWATACCTCTTAATGGAATAGGNTTTGYNTCTTACYYCTGTMWCTGGYAAATYTTCCCAYTCWACGATATCAAAYTCACCMACMGCAAAMGTTAATAAATAAGTCGGTARTTTTTTTGTGRTSGCAAAAACATGYTTWAYTAAWCCATTWGMTARYACTTGTTGTGAARYTTCTTTMGTATTWGTTATGACATCGTTTTTTTGTTCGCTAATTATAGAAATATCAAACGGGGTTTTAAAACCAGGTTCATCAAAAGATGGAAAAGCCATTCGAGCAGAGATTGCTTCCATTTGACTAAAGAGATAACTTCTTCCAGATTCTTCCACTTGATAAATCGCATCTAACGATTGACTGAAATCAGTATGATATTCGATGGTTAACGCGTAGGTTCCTATCAATTCATTATCAAAATCGATTCTTGCAATTCCACTAGAGTGAACTTGCAAATACTCGGCCTCTATTTTTTTGTCTGCTTGATGCAAGAAAACAGATTTAATAGAAAGATCTTTACCATGTATATAAAAATGGCTTGTTTCTTTTATTAAGTTTACTTCAATAATCACTCTACCTTTGTACGATTTTTCTTCTGGAATTAGAGTCAATTCTATTTGATAACTTATTGGGATAACACTTTTCCCTAAAGGACCAAGAGGAATATCAGATATAACGAGGGTATTCATATCTTTGTTTTTTGCAACTAGGTCACTTTGAATATTATTATCTGAACMSRATYYWYWTRYKYMRWKAWRAASAYWYRKWGMRWWTAMWMKTMYYSKMATTNAGATANTATTYWNATTTTWRAWAYWYWKTCCATTTTTAATTTTTATTTTGAATCTATCTCGAGAATTTCACTATTTTTCGATTCACTCATTGCATCGGTTACTGCAACAAATAAGGTGGCTAAAGGAATTGCAAAAAACACTCCCCAAAACCCCCAAATTCCACCAAAGAAAAGAACCGCTGTAATGATCGCAACTGGATGCAAATTATTGGTTTCGGAAAACAATAGTGGTACCAATAAATTTCCATCTAATGCTTGAATAACTAAATAGGTGATCATTAGATATAAAAAAGTATCGCCAGTACCAAACTGAAAAAATCCGACAAGAATAACCGGAATGGTTACAATGGTTGCGCCAATATAGGGAACTAATACTGACAAACCCACTAATACGCTGAGTAACACTGCATAATTCAGATCGAAGAAAATAAATGAAATATAGGTAACTACCCCTACGACAAATATTTCAACGACTTTACCGCGAACATAATTTCCAATTTGAATATCTACTTCTCCCCATACGCGCATAGAAAGTTGTCTCTCTGCGGGTAGCCAGCGAGTTAACCAAGATAAAATGGTAGATTTATCTTTCAAGAAAAAGAAGATAAGCATTGGTACTAAAAACATATAAATCATGATGGTAATGATATTTTTGAAAGAAGCTAATGAAAAACTAAGTAACATTTCGCCAGCATTACGAATACTAGAAGCAAACTGTGCAATGATTGCTTCAATCTGCTCTTTAGTAATGAGATCGGGATATTCTTCTGGTAACGCCAATAATTTAGCTTGAATATTATTAGCCATGTTAGGTAAATCAGTGAAGAGCAATTCACCTTGTTTAGCTAAAAGAGGAATAATTCCTATGATAATCCCTAAGCTAATTGCACAAAAACCAAGAAACACTAAAATAACGCTTACTATTCTTGGCCATTTTCTTTTGACTAACGCACTAACCGCCCACTCTAATAAATAAGCTAATACAGTGGCCACCAGCAGAGGCATCAATATCTCGCCAATTAAATACAAAGCCAGAAAACCAGCAATCAGTAAAATTGCGAGGATAATCGATTGGGGATTGGMARRMYKTMKYYKRWWCCAWYTWRCAAMAWTWYYWGYMRTTGAGTTTCCAGTTTTAGATTTTACCGTCAACTAAGACGGTTAAGACTGTTTGATCACAGTAAAGTGAAATTCATTGCCTACTTTTTTTACCGTAAGTAAATGATTTGTTTGAGTAATAAATGACCTGAAATCTCGTTGTGATGCAGGATCAGTTGCTAAAACAACGATTTTATCACCTTCCTCCGCTTTATTAAGTGCTTGTTTCATTTTTAATAAAGGTAGAGGACAAGGTAACTTTCTTACATCTATTTTTAGTGATTTGTCTTTCATTAAACATTCTTGTTGGATAATTTACGTGATATTAATGTAAGTCTCTACATTATATCTATAATCTTAAATGTCGATATTAACATGAAGTTCTAAAATTTCATCTGATAATTTTGTAAATAAATATCTGTGCCTTTTCATTCTAACCCACTGAATTGGCGGAAGAATATAGCAATCTATCAAGCTATATCCTTATAGGTCGATATTAAGGTTAGTTTAACTCCTTTACATAACCTGAAAATAAATGTAAATTCAGAGTTTGAAATATAAGCTAATGCTAATAAAGGGAACTCTAATGCTTAGCTTTGTTCATCCAAAATTTTAAATAATCATTCAATATATATTTATTATATAGTCATATATGAATATAGATTTGGCTCATAAAACAACTATCAGGAGACTGACGATGGAAATTAGATGGAATTGGCTCAAAAGTGGAGTGGTACTCGCTACTGTTTTTCTCATTGCCGTAATACTAGTAAAACCAATAGGTGTTTCAACTCAATTTGTTATCTTTGATGGCATGGTTTGGAATTTATTCTCTGAAGATGTTGTTTCTGAAGACCCTAGTAGCAAAAGTGGTTACGCAAGTAATAACGAATATCTTAATAAGAGCGGTGGGAAATACGCTAAAAATATAGAAAACCCTATTAATTATGGTTTCCTATTTGTTTTTGCGATGATTGGTGGCGGTTTAATTTCATCGAAACTGCAAAAAAGCAAAATAAGCGTTGATGATAAAGAATCCCCTAAAGTATTTAGAGAGTCTGGTCATAGTAAACGTTACGTCGTCACTTTTATTGGCGGTGCCTTAGTTCTATTTGGCGCACGTTTAGCCGGAGGCTGTACTAGCGGACACATGATGAGCGGCATGATGCAAACGTCACTAAGTGGCTATTTATTTGCATTTGGTACATTTGCAGCGGCTATTCCAGTTGCTATATTCTTTTATCGTAATTCTAGTAAGGGAGTGGCATAAAATGACTATTATCTTAGCTTTAGCCATTGGTGGCTTATTTGGGTTTGTACTTCACAGAGTTGGTGCAGGAAATCCACAAAACTTAATCAACATGTTGAGATTACAAGATCTTCACTTAGCAAAAGTTATTTTATTCGCAATTGGTAGTAGCAGTTTAGTTTTATTTGTTCTTTTGGCTACAGGGCTTATCAATGAGTCTCACATCAGCATTAAAGCTGCTTATTCAGGCGTTATTTTTGGTGGTCTAATATTTGGAATTGGATTTGCAATTGCGGGTTATTGCCCTGGTACTTGTCTAGTCGGTTTTGGCGGTGGACGCAAAGATGCCTTATTTTTCGTTCTAGGCGGTTTAGTTGGTGCTATCATTTTCACACTTAGCTACAGTTGGATTAATTCAACGTTCCCTAGTTTATTTGAAGGAATTGCAGGTGGTAAAACAACTATTGCAGATACAGGTATCGAAAAGTTTGGCGGTATGATGGATAGTATTCCAGCATTAGCGGTTGCTGCAGTTATAGCGGTTGTATTTATGCTTGGTGCTTGGAAGTTACCCAAAAGCATCAACATCTAAACATTTTTCAACTTTGTACCAAGGGAGCTAACAGCTCCTTTTTTTATGTCCATGGATGGACTCTATGCAGTAAGGAGCCACGGAAAGTTTGCCCCATGAACGTAGAGAGTGCAGTGGGTATGGAGATACTGCGAATGTCCATGGTTGCGTATTCCTTACCTAAGATGGCGGTAGGATTATGACGGAGCTATTCTCCTTGCTCTACTCCTCACACTAACCTTAACATCTGATTTTTCTAGTTGTTAATATTTATTAGTCTAAGTAAAATAACAACATCTAACTATTAAACCCTTGTATTATGTCCTTACGTGTTGAAGTTGTCACCGTCACCCCTTTCAAACAAAATTGCTCAGTTATTTGGTGTAGTGAGACACTTGAAGGTGCGGTTGTTGATCCTGGAGGTGATATCGAAAAAATTAATGCGAAAATAAAACAACATAACATTAATGTCACTCAAATATTATTAACGCACGGTCATCTCGATCATGCTGGCGGTGCAGCAAAATTATCAAGGAAGTTAAACTTACCTATTATCGGACCACAAAAAGAAGATGAATTTTGGTTACAAGGAATTGAAAAACAAGGAGCCACCTATGGATTTAATGGTGCAGAAAATTGTCAACCTACACAATGGTTAGAAGGCGGAGAAACTATTAAAGTTGGTAACGAAGATTTGGATGTTTATCATTGTCCCGGTCATACACCGGGGCATTTAGTATTTCATCATGCTGAATCAAAATTAGCTTTTGTCGGCGATGTCCTATTTAAAGGCGGTATCGGTAGAACCGATTTTCCTAAAGGCGATTTTGCAACGCTGATAAATTCAATCACTACAAAATTGTGGCCGTTGGGTGGAGAAACTCGATTTGTGTCTGGACATGGCGGTCTATCAGATTTTGCGTCAGAGCGAGCTAGTAATCCTTATGTGAGTGATGCAAAACTAAGCACTTCAAAATAAACAAAAAAAAACATATTAAATTTTAGTTAATATGATTTTTTATAGAGTTATATTTTAATTTATTCCTTTTTAACAGCCTTTTTCTTAACGGCCTTCTTTTTAGCCGCTTTTTTCTTAACAACTTTCTTTTTCAAAGTCTCTTCCCATTTTCCATCGACATAATGAGCACTCCAACCGCTTGCTTTGCCGTCGACTTCGGTCATAACATATTGTTCTTTTATTTTACGGCTATAACGATACATAGCGTTATTACCATCAGGATCTTGAACCGGTGCTTTAGTTAAATATTCAAATTTAGGGTCTAGTTGTTCCTTAACCGATAAAAGTTCTGAAACTAATGGCGCTCGTGTTTCACGATTTCTTGGAAACTGACTAGCAGCAAGAAAAATACCTGCAGCCCCATCTCTTAAAATATAATGATCATCAACTTTAAGACACTTCAAATCTGGCATAGGGATTGGATCAGCCTTTGGTGGAGCTGCTTCACCACTGCGTAATAATTTACGAGTGTTTTTACAGTCCTCATTATTACAACCAAAATACTTTCCGAAACGCCCTACTTTTAGCTCCATATTATCGCCACATTTGTCGCATTCGATAATGGGGCCATCGTAACCTTTTATTTTGAAGCTTCCTTCTTCAATTAAATAACCTTTACAACCGGGATTATTTCCACAAACGTGTAGTTTCCGATCTTCATCAATTAGATATCCATCCATTGCGGACTCACAAACTGGGCAACGTTTTTTCAACAATAAATTTCGACTTTCGGCTTCTTCATCCTTATCCACCGCTTCTATTTCATCGTCAGTGATCAAGTTCATTGTATGTTTACAACGCTCCTCAGGTGGTAAGGAAAAACCACTACAACCTAAAAACGTTCCCATTGATGAATTACGAATCATCATGGTATTGGTTTCACACTTGGGACAAATTAAATCCATATTAACGGATTTTTGATTTTCCATTCCGCCCTCTTCGACAGGCAGTTCGGCTTTTTCTAGACGCTTGGTCAGATCGTTATAAAAACTAGTTAAGGTATCTTTCCAATGTTGTTTACCCTTAGCTATGGTATCAAGCGTTTCTTCCATTTTAGCGGTGAATGAATAATCCATCAGATTATCAAAACTTTCACTTAATCTATCAGTAACAATTTCACCCATTTTATTAGCATAAAAACGTCTATTTTTAACAATGACATAACCACGATCTTGGATAGTTGAAATGATTGATGCGTAAGTTGAAGGACGACCAATACCTTTCTTTTCTAATTCTTTTACTAACGCCGCTTCACTAAATCGTGGGGCTGGTTTTGTAAAATGTTGTTTTGGAAAGAGCTTTTCTAGCGAGAGTATTTCGCCAATTTTAACTTCAGGCAAAATAGTATCATCATCATTTTTACTCTTACGAGGCGGTTGAACTGATGTCCAACCATCAAATTTAACCACTCGCCCTTTAGCGGCTAATTTAAAATCATCCGCTTTCACAATCAAGTTCGTGACATCGTATATGGCATCAGTCATTTGACATGCAATGAACTGCCCCCAGATCAAGTTATAAAGCTTGATGGCATCATCATCGACATTTTTTATATGTTTGGTACGAGTGCGAGCATTTGTAGGTCTTATGGCCTCATGTGCCTCTTGAGCGCCATCTTTGCTTGAATAAAACTTAGGTGAGTCCGGCAAATACTTTTCACCGTGATTTTCCTTTATATAGTCTCGACACATTGCTAACGCATCTTGGCTCAACATGGTCGAATCTGTTCTCATATAGGTAATATAACCAGCTTCATAAAGACGCTGTGCCAACATCATGGTCTTTTTAACGTTATAACCTAATCGCGTACTGGCTGCTTGCTGTAGCGTCGAAGTGATATAAGGTGCGCTAGCCTTACTTTTAGTTGGTTTACTATCACAACTTTCGACTAATAAATCAGCTTTCAATAATTTAGTTTGAAACTCATCACTCTCTTTTTTGTTTACAGGCCGATATTTAACGCCTTGATAACGCCTTACTTCAAGGTTAAGGGCTTCCTTTTTGCCAGTAATCGTGTCGGCAGTTAAGCTCCAAAACTCTTCTGGAATAAAAATTCTGATTTCGCGTTCACGTTCAACAATCAACTTAACCGCTACCGATTGAACTCTACCAGCGGATAAACCTCTTGATACCTTTTTCCAAAGTAGTGGTGAAACCATAAAACCAACAACACGATCTAAAAAACGCCTTGTTTGTTGTGCGTTAACAAAATCCATATCTAGGTGGGTAGGTTTAGAAAATGCTTCGGTTATGGCTTTTTTAGTAATTTCGTTAAAAACGACACGTACATATTTATCATCACTACCACCAATTTCTTCGCGTAAATGCCAAGCAATTGCTTCTCCCTCTCTATCCAAATCCGTTGCGAGATAGATTTTGTCGGCATCTTTAGCATATTTTTTTAACTCTTTAACCACCTTTTCTTTACCGGGCAGGGTTGCGTACTCGGCGGCCCAATCATCTTCAGGGTTTAAACCCATCCGCTTAAACAATCCTTCTTTTGCCATTTTAGCTTTATGGATTATTTTAGCATCAGGAGAAAGCTTACGCGTATACGCCGCTTTTCTCGCTCTTTCCTTTGGATCAGAGCTTCCAGCTGACGCTTTAGTTGGCAGATCGCGAACATGACCGACACTCGATTTTACGATGTAGTCATTGCCGAGGTATTTATTAATTGTTTTAGCTTTAGCCGGTGACTCGACTATAACGAGTGATTTACCCATGAATTGAGAAGATCCTAATAAAATGATGGTCAGATTAATTATTTAATTGATTAATCTAGGAAAATGGTTTGTTTTTATTTTATGTTGATTAATGGGGTGTTAGTCAACCTTTATTTTATTTTTTTATTTTTGGAGCTAAACTCTAAGTAAATAAATTTAATGATCAGATATCGTCAACTAATTACTTTCAGCCCCGCTTAAATCATCGTTTAGACTTTCATTTACACGATCTCTTAACTCTTTACCAGGCTTGAAGTGAGGGACATACTTGCCCTCTAGTTCGACTGATTGACCCGTTTTAGGGTTTCTTCCGACTCGAGGCTCACGATAATGTAAAGAGAAGCTCCCGAAGCCTCTTATCTCAATTCGTTTACCCTGCGCCAATGACTGAGCCATATGCTCTAAAAGACTTTTAACGACAAGCTCGACATCTTTTAGAGATAATTGTGATTGCCTTTCAGCCAATCGTTCAATTAATTCTGATTTTGTCATTTTTTACTGCCCCGCCTTTAATTTTGTATAACTTAACTATACGAACTTTAATCGGCTAAGTTGAAGCGATCTTAGCGCTACTTAATTCGATACATAACACAATAGACAATTTACACTCAAAATGCAAAAAAAAATGCCCAAAATCAATAGATTATGAGCATTTTAGTTAATATCGAAGGACTAAATCTTTGACGTTAATTCTAAAGAATTAACGTCATCAATTACCTAAAATATCATTCTCTAGTTTTGATCCATTTTTTCTTTTAATAAATCACCTAGAGTTGCAGGAGCGTTTRACTCGCCATCTTTACTAAATTCAGCAACCGCATCCGCTTCTTCTTGCTTGTATTTAGCTTTGATAGAAAGACTAATGCCTCTGTTCTTCTTATCAACGGCTGTAAATTTAGCTTCTACAGTATCGCCAACTTTGAAGTGCTTACTTGCATCTTCAACACGTTCTTCACTGATTTCAGACACTCTAAGATATCCGTCAACATTTTCAGCTAAAGAAATTTTAACACCTTTAGCATCAACGTCAGTTACAGTACCGGTTACTATTGAACCTTTAGCATGATCAGCAATAAATTGACCAAATGGGTCAGAGTCTACTTGTTTAATTCCTAAAGATATTCTTTCTCTTTCTGAATCAACAGACAATACAACCGCTTCAACTTCGTCGCCTTTGTTGAATGACTTAACTGCTTCTTCGCCAGTTAAAGACCAAGAGATGTCAGATAGATGAACTAGTCCGTCTATTCCACCGTCTAAGCCGATGAATATACCAAAATCAGTAATTGACTTGATGTTACCCATGACTTTATCATTCTTGTTGAATTTGCTAGCAAAATCATTCCAAGGATTAGCGATACATTGCTTAAGACCAAGAGAAATACGACGACGTTCTTCATCAATATCAAGAACCATTACTTCAACTTCATCACCTAAATCAACTACTTTGCTTGGGTGGATGTTTTTGTTAGTCCAATCCATTTCAGAAACRTGAACAAGACCTTCAACACCTTCTTCAATTTCTACGAAACAACCGTAATCAGTTAGATTAGTTACACGACCGAATAAACGAGCGCCTTCTGGGTAACGACGGTTTAGGTCAGCCCATGGATCTKCGCCTAATTGCTTAATRCCTAATGATACRCGTGAYTTTTCTTTRTCAAACTTAAGAATTTTAACATCAATTTCATCGCCAACTTGAACAACTTCTGAAGGATGCTTAACACGCTTCCAAGCCATATCTGTGATGTGTAATAGACCRTCTACACCRCCTAAATCAACRAATGCACCGTAGTCAGTTARGTTTTTAACAATACCYTTAACGGTTGCGCCTTCTTCTAAYTTCTCTARCAATTCATCTCTGTCTGCAGARTGTTCTGCTTCGATAACGCTACGGCGTGAAACAACGACATTATTGCGTTTTTGATCTAATTTGATAACCTTAAATTCTAGTTCTTTTCCTTCAAGATGAGTGGTATCTCTTACTGGACGTACGTCAACCAATGAACCTGGTAGGAATGCGCGAACGTCTTTAATTTCTACAGTGAATCCACCTTTAACTTTACCAGTGATAATACCAATAACGGTTTCACTTGCTTCACATGCTTTTTCAAGTTCAATCCAAGTCGCAAAACGCTTAGCTTTTTCACGTGATAATTGAGTAGTGCCGTAACCGTCTTCGATTGCTTCTAGTGAAACATCAACAACGTCACCAACAACAACTTCAACTTCACCTTTTTCATTTAAAAACTGATTTAGTGGAATAACACCTTCAGATTTTAAACCAGCGTTGACTGTTACAGTCTCACTGTCAATCGCAACAACGGTACCAGAAACAATTGCGCCTGTGCGCATTTCTGTTTTCTTAATACTCTCTTCAAATAAATCTGCGAAACTCTCGCTCATCTTAAATACCTAGTTTGTAAAAAGCCTCAAAATAATGCTAATTACAGGGTTATCAATTGCAAATTAACATCCAATTAATTTGAAATTTTTAGTTAAAATGTCGTTAAATCCGTTCAACAACAAAAAAAGTGAAAAAACAGTCGCGAATTACGCTCTGCTTTTTATATAAAATTAATAATGCTTGAGAGGTTTTAGCAGATTAATATCGACTTAAAATTAGCGATAATCAAATAGGTAAAGCAAACCAATCAGGTTGCTTTTTWGTAGCATAATCAATCACTTGAGTGAAAACYTCWTCAATKGYTAATAGCGAACTATCAACAACTAAAGAATCTACCGCAGGCACTAATGGTGCTACGCTTCGATTTTGGTCTCTTTCATCACGATCTTGAATGCTCTTCAAAAGCGCGCGCATATTAGCACCAACGCCTTTATTTATCAACTGCTTATAGCGTCTTTCGGCTCGGCATTCTGCGCTTGCGGTTAGGAAGATTTTAACCGGCGCTTGAGTGAAAACAATGGTTCCCATATCGCGCCCATCGGCGACTAAACCAGGCATTTTCGCGAAGTCTTTTTGGCATTCTAGCAATGCATCTCGGGCACTAGAAATAACCGCTACTTTTGATGCGGATTGACCCGCATGATCGGTTCTGATCTGTTTAGATAAACTCTTGCCTTCAATAAAAGGCTCAATTTCTTCTGTTGTAGGATTAAACTTAAATTCCACTTCCAATTCTCGAGCTAATTGCGTAACTTGATCGCGCAATTCCTCGGAATGATTTAGCGCATCTAAATCAATTCCAGAGGCCTCTGAAACGACACCTAGTATCCTGTAAAGCGCACCGCTATCGAGTATGTGCCAATCTAGTTTATTTGCTACAAGATGAGTTAACGCGCCTTTACCCGCACCTGAAGGTCCATCTATGGTAATGATAGGGATATCTATTTTGTCAGTCATTTCGCTGTCCCTTCAACAGTCAGACTTTCAACACTCGAATTTGTTATAGCTAAACCTTGTAAACGTAAATCTTCAACTTGAAGCCTTTGAGTTGGGTAAGCCATGTCAGCACCATTAGACTCAATAATGCCCGCAATTTGTAAAAGAATATCCTGTTTAAWCGCATGAAATTTTACCCAATCTGTGGTTTTGGTAAAAGTGTAAACAAAAAAGTCGACAGATGATTCAGCGAATGCGTTTAGATTAACAATCATAGTTTGGTTGATATCAATTTCAATATGATTGCTGAGCATCTCCTTTACTTGCGTCACAATTTGATTCACTTGGTTCAAGTCATCATATCGAATACCAAACGTTTCATAGATACGACGATTATCCATTCGAGAAGGGTTTTCTACAGTAATACTATTAAATATTGCATTAGGGACGTACAAAGGTCTTTTATCAAAGGTTCTAATTCGAGTTTGACGCCAGCCAATATATTCAACAGTACCCTCGATATCTCTATCGTTAGATCGGATCCAATCGCCTACCGAAAACGGTCTATCCAAATAAATCATCAATCCACCAAAAAAATTGGCCAACAAATCTTTTGCCGCAAAACCAATCGCAATACCGCCTATCCCACCAAAAGCTAACACAGCACTGATGCTGACACCTAAGTTTTGTAAAACTAACAATATTGTCGTAATGCCCACCGATACCCGCATTAACTTACTAATCGCTTCTATCGTCGATTGATCAATTTTGTCATCATAACTGCGACTTTTATTGGAGTTTTGAATATTAACTTCGGCTTTTCTTATAAAACGAAGTAATCCCCATGAAACCAGAATAACAATGTAAACATCTCTAATTGAATCATCTAAATTGAATTCAAGATAAAATTTGATAATAATCCAAGCGCCAACCCCCCAAATTAAATAGCTAATAGGTCTGGATAGGGCGTCGCCTAAAGCATCATCCCAATCATTTTTTGTTTTTTTCAATTGTTTTTCTATACGTGCATAAACTCGACGCCAGATAAAATTAGCAAGCATTGTCGCAAATACAATCATAAAAACTTTCAAAATAATCGTATTATCACCTAATTCAGAGGCGAGCCATTTTTCTATTATTTCCATTAAACTTTCTCTTTCTGTAATCTATTCGTTTTGGTTGAAACATCACCTATTTCGAAATTTGCCTTGGTTAAAACCCATTCTCTTTACGCCAGTTTTCATCAACAAATTTGGTTAAATAATTACGGATACCATCGGGCAAAATCACCACGCAGTTTTGTCCTTCTTTTAAGTTTTTGGCTTGTTGCATCATTGCCATAATGGCAGTTCCTGAAGAACCACCTACCAAAAGCCCCTCGTCTTTCATTAATTGACGCGCATACTTAAATGATTCTGTATCATTGGTTTTTACCCAAACATCCACTAAATCTCTATCAAGAACTTCGGGAATAAAGTCATAACCAATCCCTTCTACATGATAAGGTTTAATTTCTTCAGGTCCTGCCAATAACGAACCTTCTGGATCAGCACCTACAATAATCGCATTTGGACATTTCTCTTTAATCTTTTTGGCTATGCCAGATAACGTTCCACCAGTTCCAACGCCAATCACTACCATATCAACATCATTATTTAAATCATCCAAAATTTCTTGTCCTGTTCCAAAATAATGAGCTTCTGGATTTGACATATTTGAATATTGATCGAGTATGTGTGCATTAGGGATTTCCTTTTGCAGTTTTTTCGCTATTTCAATATGTGAGTCAAGATCATCCCAAGCAGCTTCGGTTGGCGTTCGAATAATTTCGGCACCTAAAGCTTCTAAGACGACTTGTTTCTCTTTACTCATTTTTTCGGGCATGGTGATGACTATTTTATAGCCTAACGATGCCCCAGCTAATGCCATACCAATACCAGTATTGCCACTGGTTGCTTCGATTAAAGTATCCCCACGTTTTATCCGCCCAGATTTTTCAGCATCTAAAATCATTTGCCTAGCAATTCGGTCTTTGGTAGAACCGCCTGGATTCATAAACTCGCACTTAGCGTAGACATTACAACTAAGTTCGTTTGCAATTTTGTTTAATTTAACAAGGGGGGTTTGCCCAATAGTCTCAACAATATTGTTAAAAAGCATAAAGTTCCTCAAATCAGTTTAATTGTACTAACGCACTGTATTCTAGTGCTTTAATCATATTAATGCACGAAACAAAGAAGCATTTAATCACTATATTTGTGAAACAAGTTACAAAAGTATTTATTCAAAAGACTTGAAAATTGAATTTAAAACCCTATAATGACGGTTCGTCACGTGACGGTTCGTCATTTATAGAGTCGTCATTTAAAGCCAATTGAGATGTGTAAATTCCAATGAGCCCTAGAAGTATTTCTATTGAAGAATTTCAAGCAAGAGAATCTGAACTGATTTCGTTAGCGCGTTCTCTGGTTGAAAACGACTGTTTAGCGACTTTAACCATCGACAAATTAGTTTCAGAGTCTCGCTTTTCAAAAGGAACCATCTATAAACACTTCGTGAGTAAAGAAGATTTATTAATGGCTATCTGTAATACCAGTATTAAAGAAATGCAGCAAATGTTTGTTCGCGCTTTAGAATTTAATGGCAATAGCCGTGAAAAAGTTTTAGCGGTTCAAGTATCTTACGTTATTTGGGCAAAGCTCTACCCTGCTCAATTATTTGCGGTGTTAGCTGCACATTCCCCAAGTGTGGCGGCATGTTGTTCTACTGAGCGAAACGAAACTCACAAAGAACACGAATCCAGTTTAATGGGATTAATGAACCGTCAAATTGAAAAAGCAGTTGAGTCAGGCGATCTTATCCTTCCTGAAAATATGTTAGTGGAACAAGTAACCTTCTCAATGTGGTCAGCTTCTTGGGGCGCCATGGCTCTAATTATGAGTAAAGGTGATTCTGTAAAGTTAGGACCGATGGTTTTAGAGCGAGAATCATTTACCAATGCTCGTTTAATTCTTGATGGTTTTGGATGGAAGCCCTTATCTAAAGATTGGGACTATAAGAAAACAATAAAGAAAATTACAACTGAAATATTCTCACCTGAAATCAAAGAATTAGAAAAAATGGATGCACCTTTTTTATATATTTAATTGACAGACTTCTGCGAATATCAAAATTATAGCAAGGCAAAAAGAAACACTAAAAGAGATTTAATATGGACAATTATTCAAACTTTATTCTCAAAAACAAATGGTTAGTAGTCGTTATATCATTAGTTTTGGTTGCGATTGCGGGTATGGGTGCTGAAAAGCTAAAATTTCGCAGTGAATACAAAACATTCTTCAAAGAAGATAACGTACAGCTAACTAATTTCCTAGGTTTGCAAGACATTTATAGCAAAAGCGATAACGTCGCATTTATCATTGCGCCTAAAAATGGCGATGTATTTACGGAAGAAACATTAACCGCCGTTTGGGAACTAACCAATGAAGCTTGGTATATTACTCATAATTCACGTGTTGATTCTATTACAAATTTTCAATACAGTTATGCCGATGGTGATGAATTAATTATTGAAGATTTACTCCTCGAAGCTGACATGTTGAATCCGGAAAAAATTGCTTTGGTTAAATCTGCATCACTCGCTGAACCTAACTTACGCAAGAAATTAATAGCGGAAAGTGGTGTAGCTACCATTGTAAATGTCACTATTCGAACACCCGGTGTAGATCGTACGAAAGAAATACCGGAAGTTGCTGAATCAGCACGTGAAATTAGAGATCAATTTGTAAAAAAATATCCAAACATAAAATTCATGCTATCCGGCATGGTGATGATGAACAACAGTTTTCCAGAATCTGCAAAAGCAGATGCATCAATATTGATTCCAATCATGTTAGGTGTCGTTATTTTTGCGGTTGGGATATTGTTACGAACTTTTGTAGGAACATTCGCTACGCTTGTAGTCATACTTTTAAGTATCGTTGGAACAATGGGTATATGGGGATGGGTTGGTGGTTATTTAACAGGTCCTTCCTCTAGTTCTCCTACTGTAATTTTGACATTAGCTGTAGCCGACTGTGTTCATATTCTCTCGACATTCTATTTCAACATGCGCAATGGTATTGAAAAATCGTTAGCCATTAAAGATAGTCTGCGGGTTAATTTTCAACCAATATTTTTAACTAGTTTAACTACCGCAATCGGATTTCTAACCATGTTATTTTCGGATGCTCCTCCCTTTGGACATTTAGGAATAATGGTAGCAATTGGTGTAACTCTTGCGTTTGCTTTTTCGGTCACAATCTTTCCAGCGTTGTTAGCTATTTTACCCGTAAAGGTAAAAGCAAGAACAACGACTAAAAAAGATTCTATGGATAAATTAGCTGACTTTGTTATTGGAAACCGAAAATGGTTATTACCTTTTTCAACTATCGTTATTGTAGGTTTCGCTTCATTTGTACCGACCAACGAATTAAATGATAACTTTGTCGAATATTTCGATAAACGAGTTCCTTTTAGACAAGCGACCGATTACATGCAAGAAAATTTATCCGGTATGACAATGATCGAATTATCAATTGATTCAAAAAAAGAAAGTGGTATCAACAATCCAAAATATTTGAAATTTGTTGCTGGCATGGTTGATTGGCTAAGAGACCAACCTGAAACTGATCACGTTAGTAGCATTACCGATACGCTCAAACGACTCAATAAAAATATGCACGCCGAAGATCCGAATTGGTATAAGTTACCTGAAAAGCAGGAATTAGCTGCGCAATATTTATTACTCTATGAACTATCTTTGCCTCAAGGACTTGATGTTAACAACCAAATTAATGTTAAAAAATCTTCCACTCGAGTCGTTGCGACATTCCAAAATTTAAAATCAAGTACGACCATTGAAATGGAAAAACGCATTCAAAATTATTTTGATAAACATAATACTGAATACGATTTGATTTTGGCTAGCCCATCTTTAATGTTTGCACATATAGGACAGTCTAATATTAAAAGTATGCTTTTAGGCTCTTCTTTAGCATTGATATTAATCTCAATTTTATTAGGCTTCGCTCTAAAGTCTTTTAAATTTGGTCTTATCAGTTTACTTCCAAACCTAACACCAGCTGCGGTTGGATTTGGTCTATGGGGACTATTCGTTGGCGAAGTAGGTCTTGGGTTGTCAGTGGTAATGGGAGTAACTCTGGGCATAATTGTTGATGATACGGTTCATTTTATGAGTAAATATGTCAGAGCCAGAAGAGAAAAAAATCTTAGCTCAGAAGATGCAATACGATATAGTTTTTCAAGTGTAGGAAAAGCTTTATCGATAACAACCATGGTGCTTGTGGCTGGATTTGGCGTAATGGCAACCTCAACATTCAAGGTTAATGCTGAGATGGGATTACTAACTGCGATAACTATTCTAATTGCTCTCATTATTGACTTTTTCTTTTTACCGCCACTTTTAATGTTGTTAAAAAGCGATAAAGAAAATAAACAGTAAAATTTTTATAAGTACTCAGAATAAAATACCAATTGAATGACAAAGGAAAAATTATGAACCTTTTTAAATACGGAATACTATCAGTCGCACTAACGCTTTCTTTTAGTGTCTTCTCGGGCGAAGCTGAAGACAAAGGGTTAGCTATTGCTCAAGAAGCTAAAGCAATCGATTTAGGCTGGAAAGATTCAAGCGCTGTACTTGAGATGATATTAAAAAATCAACACGGAGAAACGTCTACTCGAAAAATGCGTATGAAAAGCATCGAACAGAAAGGTGATGGCGATAAGAGTTTAAATATTTTTGATTCACCTAGAGATGTGAAAGGAACTGCATTTTTAAGTTTTTCACACCCTGTTGGTAACGATGAACAATGGTTATATCTTCCGGCGTTAAAAAGAGTCAAACGAATTTCTTCAAGAAATAAGTCAGGTTCTTTTATGGGAAGCGAATTTTCATTTGAAGATTTAACCTCTTTTGAAGTAGATAAATACACCTATAAATATTTGAGAGATGAACTTGTAGATGGAGACAATTGTTGGGTCGTTGTTCAGTACCCTGTTGATAAATACTCTGGTTACAAAAAGCGTATTGTCTGGATTGATCAATCAGAACACAGAATTAGAAAAACAGATTTTTATGACCGTAAAGATACGCTATTAAAAACTTTAACCATGACTAAGTTTCATCACATAAATAAAGCATTTTGGCGTCCTCAAATATTATCTATGGTAAATCACCAGTCGGGTAAAAGTACGGTATTGAATTTCAGTGAGTATGTATTGTCTACGGGACTTAATGAAAAAGACTTCAACAAAAACGCATTAAAAAGAGCACGTTAACACAGAACAGAACTAAAGATGCTTTACCAAAAAGAAAGAAAGGCAAGAATGAACTCTTTCCTTATTGCCTTCGTAGTAAATAGTCTTTTACTTAGATTAGCTTTTGTTTAGTAAAGAACATTAATGACGAGAATAACCATGTTTAAAAAATTTCATCATCCTACGATGTTTTGCCTCCTAGGAGGCATTTTTTTTATCTTACCAACCATGCTATCAAGCGTTGAAGCAAATGAATTTGAAGTCCGTGGAAATTTTGAGGTTCAAGGACGTTTTTTTCATGAAGATGCGCTATTTTCTAGTCAACATGACCAGCAATTATCTCTTGCCGCTTCACCTGAATTTTTCTGGCGTTGGAACAATGGTGATGACAGTTTTGAATTTGTACCATCAGCACGTGTCGATCAATATGATGAAGAAAGAACGCATGTTGATATTCGTGAGTTTAGTTGGGTTCATGTTGGAGATGATTGGGAAACGCGAATAGGGATCCGCCGTGAGTTTTGGGGGGTCACCGAATTTCAACATTTAGTCGATATTATTAATCAAAGTGATTCAGTTGAAGATGTCGATAACGAAGATAAGTTGGGTCAACCAATGATTAATCTTTCATTAGTGAGAGATTGGGGAATTATTGATATTTATTTACTCCCTTATTTTCGAGAAAGAACGTTTGCTGGCGCTGAAGGACGACCAGGAATTCCATTTGTAAACAATAACCCTCTGTATGAATCTACAGATAAGGAAAAACACTTAGATTTTGCTATTCGATGGGCACACACTATTGATGATTTTGATCTCGCACTTTCATGGTTCGAAGGTACGAGCCGAAATCCAAATTTAATTCCGTCTATTACTAATCAAGGTGCTCTGGAACTTACTCCATATCATGCTCAAATTAAACAATTAGGCGTTGAATTTCAAGCAAGTCTGGAATCAAGTCTGCTTAAACTAGAAGTAATCCATAACGAAAATAATCTAGAAGATTATTGGGCTTTGCAGGGTGGAATTGAATACAGTCAATATGGAATATTTGAGTCCAATGCCGATCTAGGCTGGTTAGTCGAATATGCATGGGATGAACGCGGAACCGATAGCAATTCTAATTTCCAAAACGACTTGTTTTTTGGCAACCGATTAGCGCTCAACGATATTCAATCAACTGAAGTGTTATTTGGTTTTAGTTATGATTTGGATTTTAATTCTACCAGTGTACTAGTAGAAGCAAGTCGAAGGTTTGGTGATAGTGTTAAAGTTTCTTTGGATGCTCGATTTTTTGAATCTAATGAAATACAAGATCCTTTGTATTTATTTAGACGAGATGATCATATACAGATTACTGCGCAGTATTATTACTAACTAATATCGAATAATATCTTGATTATGAAGATTATTTCCATTTACCATTTATTCGAAAACGGCTATTAATTCTTTAGCAGCCTTTCTGTTTGCGCCATCTCGACTTATAAACCGAGACACATAGAAAGACTCAATACTTGCGTCTTGATATATTTGTCGTGTAATCGCATTGTCATGATTAGAAATTACGACTTTTACACCTCGGTTAGCGAGCTTTTGTGCGCGATAAGCTAATTCAACTTGTTGATCATAAGTGAACCCCTGAGCGGCGTAACTAGTGAAGCTTGCGGTAGGTGAAAGTGGCACGTAAGGAGGATCACAATAAACTACATCACCCTTTCTAGCTCTGTTCATTAAAGAAACAAAATCACCACAAACAAATTTAGTTTTCTTTGCAACGCCGATAAAATGGAGCATTTCTTTTTCGGGGAAATAGGGTTTGTTATGACGTCCAAAAGGCACATTGAATCCCCCACTTTTGTTATAACGGCATAGTCCATTAAAACCAAATCTATTCATATAAACAAACAATGCTGCTCTACGCCGACCTTTAACACCGTTATTGAATTCTTCTCGAAATTTTAAGTAGGTAGCCTTTTCATTATTTGATTCTATAAAAAATGACCGACTATATTGAATAAATTTAAGCTTTTCTTTTTTCAAGCACTCATATAAATTGATTAAGTCGGGATTAATGTCGCCCACTAAATTTCGCTCAAAAGGCAGATTCAAAAAGACAGAACCAGCTCCAACAAAAGGTTCGATTAACTTTGTTCCTTGCAATAATGGTTGCAATCGGTCAAGCAGGCGATATTTACCACCGGCCCACTTTAGGAATGGTCTTGATCTTTCTGAATTCATTAATACGAGGACTTATCTTGCGATAGTTTAAAATGATATTAATCTATTTTACGTAAGAGGATATCTATTGGAAAGGATTATTAGTTTTAAATAATATTAGTATCTAAAATCTAGTCGTTACTTGTTACCTCAGTTTATCCCGTATTTAAGCAATTAAACTCAGCTGATTAAGTGGCGACTGATTCTCTAGCGCTCCAGAATCTTCAAATTTTTTCTCTAAAGCACGCGATTCTCGTATAGCTTTTACGGGATTTAATGGTTCATTCTCTGGTTTTGAATCAGGTTGAGTCTCGCCAGCTTGTTTAGATTTATCTAAATTCTCTAGCCTTTCTAAACTCAACTCTACTTGCGCGTCACTAATACCTGCAGAAGCGATAGCGGCCACTTTACGATCCTGTGAAGATGGCTGAGATGGCGCTAAAGCCGCGCGCTGAACTTGTTGTAACTTTGCAATGGTGGCAGATGGATCATTTGCTACTTTTGAAATATCAATGGAAACATCGCCTGATGTCGCATATCGCTTCCCATCGGGTCCACTAGTGAAATTCAGATTTGGACTGCCAGCTAAAGATCCGCCAACCGATGAGTGTGCAGATTCATGTGCCCTAACCTCTCTATCTCGGGCTTGTAAACTTGCAACTTCTTGTTGTTCGACTCGATCTAATTCCTGCTCACCTGTAGCGTTATTAATAATCTCCTTCGAATCACTATTATCCTTCTGATCATTAGATGATTCTTCACTACTATTCTCTGCTTGTTCCTTGATCGTCTTATCTTGAATCAATGATTCCAATAAATTAGGCTTATTTTGTTCTGAAAAATCAGTTGAATGCTTTGAACTAGAACTTGGATTGGTAGGAGGCGCTTCTGGGATTCGAGGTTTTAAAGAAACGTCATTCGCAATAGATTCGGCAGCTACATTGGCAGTACTAACTGGTAGGTTACTTGGCGTGTGAGAAATAAACATTAGGCACGTATATCGAGTAACGATCCGATTAAGTCAGATGCAGTTTGAATGACTTTAACATTAGCTTTAGCATCTAACTCAGCAACTTTGAGATCAACCAAAGAAGTTGTTAAATCATTTTGATTGATTGATGTGCTGTTTGGCGAGCTATTTGCAGTAATAGACGGATCTTTAACGGATTGAGATGCAATCTCTTGAGCCGCGACTGCTACTCTAGATTGAGCATCCTGAAAGCCTTGAAGCCCTATATTTAGCGCATTGCTCTGCAAATTACTCTGTACATTGTTTATTAGCATAAATCACTCCTATTGCAATAAAACAGAACTAATGGTTCAAAATAGAGTTCAACTTGCATTTAGATGTTAGTTTTATCGGCAAATACCCAAAATAGTTTAATTATTCTCCTTCAATCGATTCTTTCCTGTAACTTTAAACTTGTTTATTGGTTTTATGATTGAATACAACTTAACCTAAATTGGGAAAATATGAATCAACCAATCATAAAAACAACAAAGACCGTTCAAACTATCAATATGTGCATTTGTAATCGCGGTTTTATCATTTTCTAGCCTCGCGGCCTTACCGCCAATAGATACCGGACCTAAACTAGGGTCTCAACTGCCTGAACTGACGGTTTTAGATCAGTTTGGAGACAAGCAAAAACTAAGTAATATCATCCGTTCAAAAGGTGCCATTATTGTTCTTTTCAGATCCGCAGACTGGTGCCCATTTTGTAAAAGGCATCTGGTTGAACTGCAATCTGAAGCTTATAAATTTAGAAACAAAGGTTATGGCGTAATGGGAATTTCTTACGATGCGCCCAAAACTTTGCGAAAATTTAGCCATAAAAAGAAATTAAGTTATACACTTCTGTCTGATCAGAATGTTGAAACTTTTAAAGCATTAAATGTCGTGAACACAGAAAATGACCCTGGTGATCGCCATTACGGGATCCCATTTCCCGGTGTTATTGTGGTTGATAATATGGGGAAAGTGGTTTATAAATATTTTTTTGAAGGATACAGAAAACGAGTAATCTTTAAAGAGTTATTAAAAGATTTAGATACTCTTTAATGTAAATTATCTAACGGTATTTTCCGACAAATTGAGGCAATAATTAAAAAAGGCTTATCATACGATAAGCCTTTTTTCTGCGCTTCTTTAATACCAAACTTACCTAAATACTATAATCAACCACTTCATATCCTAGAGCTTCCAGTTGTGGTTTTAACACTTTCGCATCGCCCACTACAACCATCAACATTTCATCAATATTAAGATGTTTTTTAGCTAACGCATTGATATCTTTAGCCGTAATCTTATTAACAATTTCAGCGCGGTCAGCGACAAATTTAGCGGTTAAATTATGCTCTAAAATCTGTGCTAGGAAACCTAATTTAGCTCTAGGTGTTTCATATTTAAGTGCATCACGTTGATTAATTGCATTTTTCATAAAACTTAATTCATCTTCCGTAATTCCTTTTTCATAATAACCTTTTATTTCATTAACAAATTCAACAATGGATTTGTCCGTCACGTCAGCTCTCACTTCAGCACTTGCTGTGTAACCACCTGATAAACGATTACCCCAGAAATAGGTTCTAGCGCCGTAGGTGTAGCCTTTATCTTCACGGAGATTTAAATTGATTCGACTGTTAAACGCGCCGCCTAAAGGAAAGTTCATTAAGTAAGTACGATAATATTCGCCGGTGATATCTTCTTTAATACCACGTTTTCCAATACGAATGGCAGACTGTGCAGCTTCATCTTTATTGACTAAATAGATGACACCTTTTTTAGCGATCGAGTCGACAAGTTCTAGCTTTAAAGACGGTCCTTTACCTTTCCATTCATTCAAACGCGACAAAGTTGTCGTCAGTTCTTTCTCTGTTCTATCCGACACCACAATAACTTGTGTTCCTTGAGGTTTGAGATAGGTGTTATAAAAAGACTTTACATCATCCAAAGAGATTTTAGCGACAGACTCTTCCGTTCCACCACCGGGCATGGCTGCAATATTTTTTCCATTCATTAATTGCCGGAAAGCAGTACTAGCTAGATATCCCGCATTCTTTTTACTGTTAGCAATACCCTGAATAGCACTCTTTTGATTCCTATCGAAATCTTCTTGTAAAAAAGCAGGACTAAACAATTTTTCTTTGACTAAATCCATGGTTGCATCAATGTTCTTTGTTAAAGAACTCACATTAACGTTAACGAAAAAGTTATTCGAACTAACTGACACGCTACTACCTAACAGTTGTAAAGCTTTGCTCATCGCTTCACCACTACGCTCTGTGGTTGCTTCACTTAACATTGCTGAAACTAGTGATGCCGTACCCGCTTTATCGGTACTTTCGTAATAATGCCCTGCTGGAATTTTAATTAATATAGACGTAGTTGGTGTCTCACTGCTTTGAGTTCCTAAAATTTGTAACCCATTCTCTAATTCCTGTTGCCACATTTGCGGTACAGAAACAGGTGCATTAGCGCCAGCAATAGGCATTTTACTTCTATCAAAAGTATCTTTTGCTTTTCGTATCACCAATTCATCTGCCGACATTGCTACTTCTTCAATAAGTTGACGAATAGCCGGTTTAAAGTTGTCTGCACTAGCAATCGTATCAATCTTACCTTTTGGAACCACACTCATAATGACGGAGTATTTTCCTTTAAGATATTGATTAAAAACACGATCAACGTCTTCTTTTGTGACATTAGCGTAACGAGCAATATCTTCTTCAATGTAGTTTGGGTTGCCTGTGAAAGTTTGATTGGCTGCAAGCTGACTAACTTTTCCCCTAACACTTTGCAAACCAAAAATAAAACCTGCTTCCATTTGTGCTTTAGCTTTAGTTAGGTCATCAGGTTCAACACCTCGACCTTCAAATTCGACTAAAGAATCTCTCATAATTTTTTCTAAATCAGCTAATGTTTTACCGGATGCAGGATGAGGCAGCGCAAACATATTAAATGTACAAGCTAGTTCTGCACAAGGATGACTAACTGACGCTTGAACCGCAAACTGATTTTTGACCATATTTTTGTAGAATAGTGATGTTTTTCCACCACCTAAGATTTGAGCAAGCAAATCGAGTGGCGCTTCATCCGCGTGTCGAACGCTAACAGTTGGAAATGACATATAAATTAACGGTAAATGAACATTGTCTTCCATAGAAATATAACGATCTGATTCCAAAGAGAAAACAGGTTTCTCTGGCATTTTAGTTTCTGGTCCTTTTGGAATTGAACCAAAGTATTTAACCGCAAGCTCTAAAGTGGACTTAACATCAATATCTCCACCAATTGTAATAGTGGCATTATTTGGACCGTACCATTTTAGAAAAAAGCTCTTCAAGTCATTAACATTAGCTCGATTAAGATCTTCCATAAAACCAATAACAGGCCAAGAGTAAGGATGTCCTTCTGGATAAAGAGCAGCTGAAACTCGCTCGTTTAGTCTTCCGTATGGTCGATTATCAACTCGTTGCCCTCTCTCATTCTTAACTGTTTCTCTTTGTACTTCAAATTTCTTTTGAGTAACAGCATCGACTAAAAATCCCATGCGATCCGCTTCTAACCAAAGCATTTTTTCTAACTGATTAGCTGGAACAGTTTCAAAATAATTAGTTCTGTCCGAATTAGTTGTACCGTTCATGGTACCGCCAGATTCAGTAACCAATTTGAAATGTTGTTCATCTGCAACATTTTCAGATCCTTGAAACATCATATGTTCAAAAAAATGAGCGAAACCAGACTTACCAATTTCTTCACGACCAGAACCAACATGGTAAGTAACATCAACATGAACCAAAGGATCAGAATGATCTTCATGTAAAATAACCGTTAAACCGTTATCCATTTCATACTTTTGATACGGAATAACCGTTTTACCTGATTGCCCTTTTACTTCTTCTACAAGATGAATACCTGCAACTTTAACTAAACCATCATCTTTAGATTTTGATTGGTTCGGATCGGACTGAGAGCAACTCCAAAGTAGAGTTAGCGTTAATAATAAAATTAGACCTTTCATTTTTTCTCCTTAAATATAAATGTCATTAATTTCTATTTATTTAAAATTGATTACTACTTTTTAAGCAATTTTGTACCGTTGTTTTCAAAACTTATAATCTTCTTTTTATAAAGATTTCCTAAAGTCGCTTTAAATACTTTTTTACTGACGGCAAAATGGTTGTAAATCAATTCAGGTGAACTTTTATCGCTGATTTCGTAAAAACCATTATTCTCTTTAAGTAAATTAATCACTTTAGAATGAAGAGATTCTCCACTCCCATCAATATCAATTTCCGTCAAAGAGATATCGAGGCGTCCATCGGTTCGGACTGTCTTAATATAGGCTTTAATTTTTTTCCCGTAATTAGGAACTTGTAATACATCATTTTTATGTAAAACGCCCCAAAACTTGGAGTTAATGATCATTTTAAAACCAAGATCGGTTTTATCGCCCACTATAGCTTCTACCACTTGGCCTCGTTTCATATTTCTAGACTCTGGTTTAACAAAACGGTTTAGCTTAGAGCTAGCAGCTATTCTTCCTGTGTTATCTTCATAAACCGCGACAATATGACGCTCACCCTTTTCCATCTTTTTAGCTTGTTGACCAAATGGTGCAAATAAATCTTTTGGCAAACCCCAATCTAAAAATGCTCCCACATCATTAACTGAAACCACTTCCAAACATGCAATACTCCCTAATTCAGCTCTCGGCCTCTTAGTGGTAGCAACGGCTTCATTATCTGAATTACGATAAACGAAAACTTCTATTTTATCGCCCGCTTCACAAAATTCAGGTGTCTGCCCTTTTGGCAAAAATAGTTCACTGTTCGAATCGCCCGCTAAGAAAGTACCTCTACCGGTTTTTCTAACAATTTTTAGATAATTAAATTGACCAAACTTGACCATCGTTACACTCTCAAAAGGATTAGTGGCAACTAGGAAGTTGTCCTAGATTAGAGGCGCTATATTAACATAGGTAGATGCCAGTGTGGCTCGCTTCTTTTCATCTGAATTATCCCCTTCAATTAAAAAAGGTATAATACCTAAAAGAGGAGAATCAATTCGCTCACAGAGTGTTTGAATATTATCGTCTAAAACCATCATTTCTTCATCTACGCAGTTGGCAACCCAGCCAGAAAGCTTTAAACCTCTCGACTCAATGTTTTCAATGGTTAATAAAGCGTGATTAATACATCCTAGCTTCATTCCGACAACGAGAATAACGTCAAGTGATTCTGCAACCACAAAATCAGCCATCGTTTCGGTTTCATTTAGTGGGACTAGCCATCCTCCTGCCCCCTCAACTAAAATGTAGTCTTGATTAAATTGAGGCAGGTTACATGACCTTTGTAATGATTTAACAGATAGAGAGATAACATCTTCGGTTGCAGCTATGTGTGGAGCGACAGCTGATTGTAAACTGATCGGATTAATCAATTCATATGGATGGTTTTTTTGTGAGTGACTGGCATCTAATGCTTGAATAATCTCCAAAGCGTCAGAATTTTTTAATTGCCCATCAATTCTTTCACAACCTGCGGCAATCGGTTTTATAGCTATAATGTTTTTGTTTTGTTTTTGAAAAGCATAAATTAAAGCACAAATAACTAAGGTTTTACCTACGTCGGTATCCGTGCCTGTTATAAAATATCTTTTTGTCATTTGTTGTTCCAGAGAATGAAGTCTTATGCTTTGTTTTTGCCCGAGTGGCTTATAGCGGTAATGTGGAATAAATGGAGTATTGATCAACAAAAAAGCTGTCTGAGCGCTAGCGAGTTCTTTTTTGTCAATGCTCCTCTATCAACGATTAAATAAAGTAAAGGCTTTTAATAACAATCAACACGAAACAAAGTAGCTATATTCAACGGAAAGAACTTTTGCCTTCTTTTGTTTCTTTACAAAAGAAGGTCGCAGGAAAGCGTAGCGCTGCGAAATATAAGCCTACTAAAAAATTAACACTTCAAAGTTATAGATTAACCTTATAAGTATGATATCCACCAGAAAAATCTTCCATCTTCTTCCAAGCATGTCCATAAATGACATCATAAGTCGCAGGTAGTTGCCCATCTTGCCATCGAAATTTTTCATATGCAGCTTTTAGCTGGTTAAATTTGCTTTTACCCATTAACCCTTTCGATCTTTCACTATTAAGATTATTGGCTCCAATGGCTTTTAAATCTTTCATTAAACCCACCATTGTTTTGTAGGTCATGGTGATGATATCTCTATCCATAACAGTATTTTCAAAGTTTGATGCAAACACTTGATCGCCGACTTGCTTCATATCAAAAAAATGATTGACGTGAATTTCCTTATCAACAGAGGCCCAACTTTGTTTTAATTCTGTCAATGTATCCTCCCCCATACTCGAAAAAATCAAAATCCCACCCGGCTTTAAAACTCTATTCAATTCCAAAAAAGCAATTTTGGGTTCCATGACCCATTGCACGGTTAAATTTGAAAAAACCAAATCAAAATAATTGTTCGCAAAGGGTAGTTTATTAATATCGGCACATTGGTAATCAATTTTATTAAATAGGCCATTTTTTAGTTTTGCCTGTTCAATCATACCGGGAGCTATATCAACACCAATAATATTAGATTTTTTATATTTCTTTTTTAATGCTCTTGAACAAAATCCTGTTCCACAACCAGCATCTAAAACATGTACAGGTTTTATGTTCATTAACTCTAGCCTTTCCAACAACCGGCTAGCGACTTCCTTCTGTAGGAATGCTGAGGATTCGTAATTTTTTGCAGCCTTACTAAATGATTCGCTGACTTCTTTTGTTTCTAATCTATTCATGTTTGTTTGTTCATTCTGTTTCAATTGGTTTAGCAATAAATCGGTTAATACAATCAATAAACTCTGGCGTTTGTGATAAAAATGGCGAGTGACCTGACTTTAAAAACAGTTCTTTTTCGCTTTTTGGTGCTAACTTATCTATTGAAGCGATTGACCTTGCTGGAACTAAAGTATCTAACTTTCCATACACTCTTAACAAAGGCATTCTAAGTGATTTTAAGCTTTCAGCTAAATCGCTCTCTTTCAGTATATTCAGACCGCCCGCTAACGCTTTTTCTGCGGGCGTACCATGTAAAAAGACGGTTTCTTTTAATCGTTGTATATCTTCCTTTTGGGTTTTACTTCCCATGGTTTGAATACTTAAAAATTTGACTAAGGTTCCTCTAAAATCTTCGGATAAATATTGAATAAACGTTTCTAGTACGGCATCATCCAAACCATTTGGATTTTTTGAGTTTGCCAAAAAGCTAGGGCTAGAAGCAACGGTAATTAATCTCTCAATTTTATCAGGATATTTAAGTGATACTTGTGTTGCGACTAATCCTCCCATTGACCATCCTAAAATATTGCACTTTTCAGGCAAGATACTAACAACCGATTCCACTAAATAATCAAGGTCATAAGTTCCGTTAGAAACTGGACTGCGTCCGAACCCTGGTAAGTCAATATTGAAGACTTTATAGTCTAACTCTAATTGTGGGATAAGTGTTTCCCAAATGCCACCATGCAAACCCCAACCATGAATTAACACTAGATTTGGCTTTGCTTCAGATTTAGCTTCTATCTGACTTATCTGGCAAAAGGGTTCAATTATTTTCATATTAAATTTTATTTTTCGAATCTAGTTTAAAAGTACAAGTAGCGACAAAAGTTCACGATTATAAATACCTAACCAAGCATTCAATATCACTAAAACTATGTGACGCACTTAAAGTAATTCTTAATCTAGGCGTCGAAGATGTTGGCGGTCGAATGCTTCCTACTAATAACCCCTGTTTTTTCAAAACATCAGTCTTTGCTTTCAACTGCTGCAAACCTAGCAGATCAATTTTTTGAATAGGACTATTTATACCCGAATGCTTAACGCTCATTTTCTCACATTGGCTTTGAAAATATCGAATATTTTCTTGTAATTTACGCCTTAAATTACTGCCAGCTTTTAATTTTTTTAAATTCCCCAAATTAAATTGTGCTAAAACCGCTGGCATTGCCGTTGTATAAATATAAGAGCGTGCAAATTGCATCAAATAGCCTGTAAGTTTTTCAGAGCCACTGACAAACGCACCATAACCACCTACCGCTTTTCCAAGCGTTGACATCAGTACCGGACAGTCTTTTTGTTTTAGTTGAAAATGCTCTAAAGCCCCTGCCCCATTCTTGCCTAAAATGCCAAAGCCATGTGCATCATCAACGATTAAATGAGCATGATATTTTTTACATAAGAAAGCTATTTCATCAAGAGGCGCTAAATCACCATCCATACTAAAGATGCTATCCGTTACCACCCATTTATTAGCCGATATTGACTTAAGCTTAGTTTTTAGTCGCCGAACTAGTGCGCCGAGATCGCAATGTGGGTAGCGAACCCTATCGGCATTAGATAACTTTGCGCCATCTATTAACGAAGCATGATTTAGTTTATCGGCAATAATTAAGTCACCTTTTAGGGCAAGACTTTGTAATATGCCAAGATTAGCCATATAGCCTGTAGAGAAAGTTAAGACGCTTTCCCTCTCAACGAAGTCTGCCAACTCTCTTTCTAATTGTGAGTGTACTTGGTGATGACCTGATATTAGATGTGATCCGCCACTACCGAAACCGATTTGCACTTGTTCCGAAAAATCGGGACTGTTTTTAGCTAAACCTAGATAGTCATTTGAAGCAAAATTTAAATACTTTTTACCGTCAACCGTGATTTCTCTATCTTGTTTTGAGGAAACCGTTAATCGTTCACGAAATAAACCCGCATCAGTTTGCGCATTTAATCGAGAGTCTAGGAATTGCTCAAAGTCAAACATCAAAAACCGACGGACTATAACGCAGCGTTTTTAAACAGTTTTTTTGTAGGAGCTAATTTAGCGGTTTGCTCCGGTATTTTTTTACCACCCTCTGGTGTAATTCCTAATGCAGAAAACAATTGAATATCTTTATCGGTTTCGGGGTTATCGGTGGTTAATAATTTATCACCATAAAAGATAGAGTTAGCACCTGCAAAAAAGCACATGGCCTGCATTTCATCAGACATATTTTCTCGACCGGCCGATAATCTAACGTAAGATTTTGGCATCATAATCCTCGCTACCGCAATCATGCGAATAAACTCAAATGAAGTGATCGCCTTAGCATTTTCTAACGGTGTTCCTTTAACTGCAATCAATTGATTGATAGGCACACTTTGTGGATGTTCAGGCAAATTAGCCAAAGACTGCAATAAACTTAACCGGTCTTTTTCAGTTTCACCCATCCCTAAAATACCACCTGAACATACATTAATACCTGCATCCCTTACCATCTCTAAAGTGTCTAAACGATCATCAAAAGTTCGTGTGGTAATTATTTGCTGATAATATTCTCTTGAAGTATCTAGATTATGATTGTAATAGTCCAAACCGACATCTTTGAGTGCCTGGGTTTGCTCTTTGCTAAGCTTTCCTAGCGTGACGCAAGTTTCTAATTCTAGGTCTTTAACCGCTTTAACCATTTCTAAAACGACCGGAAAATCTTTTCCACTGGGACTTTTCCATGCGGCTCCCATACAAAAACGAGTTGCACCTGTATCTTTAGCGGTTTTAGCTGCTTTAACTACTTCATCCAATGCAACCAATTGCTCTTTTGAAAGCCCCGTATTATAGTGACCACTTTGAGGACAATAAGCGCAATCTTCTGGGCATGCTCCTGTTTTTATACTCATTAGTGTTGAGGTTTGTACTTCATTAGGATTGAAGTTTTCTCGATGAATAGTGTGAGCTTTGAATAAAAGATCATTTAAAGGCATATGAAAAAGCTGTGAAATTTCGTTTATTTTCCAATCATTTCTAATCGGCTCGTATTTCGTTAAATCATGTATTTGGGGCTTTAGATGAAGATTAGTCATAGCGATCTCAAAGATGGAAATATTGAAGGGTTTATCATAGAGCAGAATTCTAAATTGAAACGCTCTATTGTCAAGAACAGTGGAACGTTAAGATAACATCTGTGCATATTTTAACCAAACACTGACATAGGTTAATATTTGAAAGCTAACTTTAATCCATTTAAATTAATCAAATTGCTTGAGTTAAGTAGCGATTGCCTACTGTGCGGTTGTAATGTGCCTTTCAATCAGCGAGTTTTTGGTTTACTTGAAAATAGTAAAGAACAAAACAAAGAGCAAAAAAATCCCAACGCAAAATTATGCATTGCATGCCATTCCCACCTCCCAACGACAAAACAAACATGTTTTGTATGTGGATTGCCATCTACAATTGGCGATATTCCTTGCGGAACCTGTTTAAAAAATAGTCCACCCTTTGATAAAACCATTAGTGCATTTCATTATCAAGCACCCATTAACGACTTTATCACTCAATATAAATATGCTGGAAAATTAGAATTACTTCCGCTAATGACCGACTATTTAATTCATGCAATTGAACGATCTTTATCCTTAGGTTCATCAATTAACACGCATAAACCTGATTTACTAATCCCTATCCCTTTGCATTATAAAAAAAGGAACAAACGAGGTTTTAATCAATCCAGGCTAATCGCGAACATCCTTTTTAAGCATTTTAATATTCCCGTATCGGGCAATTTCATTACTCGTACAAGACAAACACAAAGTCAGGCTTCGCTCGATGCGAACCAACGAAAAAAGAATTTAAAAAATGCATTTGAAATAAAACAAACATTACCCGATCGAGTAGCCATAATCGATGATATTGTCACTACAGGGGCTACGGTATCGGAACTGGCATCTTTAGCGCTGAAACACGGCGCTAAACACATTGAAGTGTGGAGCCTTGCTAGAGCCTATTCAATTTAAACGACTTTATTTGAACAGACTCAATCTAGAACAAAACAATTAGCTTTAAGGTAATTTAGATTCTAAAGCTTTGCGCTTAGAATTTTTTCTAATCGCACTTGATCAGCTGCAAACGCTCTAATGCCTTCTGCGGTTTTTTCAGTCGCCATTGCATCTTCATTCATCTGCCATCTAAACTCGCTTTCCGTTAATTTATTTCCAACTTCCTTAAAAGAACTTGGAATGATTAATTTACGTTCCACGACGTCCGTTGAGTCGGTTAACTCTTGCATTAAATTAGGGCTTATCGTTAACCTGTCACAACCCGCTAACGCCAATATTTCGCCCTTATTTCTAAAACTAGCGCCCATGACAACGGTTTTAAATTGATGCGCTTTATAATAATCATAAATAGCAGTAACTGAAATAACGCCAGGATCTTCGTCAGCCTCGTACTCTGATTTCCCAGTTGATTTTTTATACCAGTCTAAAATCCTACCAACAAAAGGAGAAATTAGAAATATGCCGGCTTCTGCGCAAGCTCTTGCCTGAGCAAAGCTAAATAAGAGCGTTAAGTTGCAATTGATACCTTCTTTTTCTAAAATCTCAGCGGCCTTAATCCCTTCCCAAGTTGACGCTATTTTGATCAAAATTCGAGATTTATCAACGCCTTCTTTTTCATATAAAGCAATTAATTTTTTTGCTTTAATCACCATCTGAGCTTGATCAAAAGACAATCGAGCGTCAACTTCGGTAGAAACACGCCCCGGAACCAACGATAAAAGTTTTTTACCAATCAAAACGC
This sequence comes from Kangiella sp., assembly GCA_002733465.1. Classification (GTDB taxonomy): domain Bacteria; phylum Pseudomonadota; class Gammaproteobacteria; order Enterobacterales; family Kangiellaceae. The sequence goes on along the minus strand of NVVT01000018.1, from coordinate 30,963 downwards.
TTAGGTAATCACTTGCTTCAGTCACCTGCAAGTCTGTTTCATCGGTTATTGATTGTGCATATTCAATTGCTTGGTTAATTGTCGATTGATAATCTTTCAGCCCTGCGGCTTTTAATAGCAATGAGGGATTTGTAGTGGCGTCTTCGGGTGCAAAGTCCGCAATCGCATTAAAATCACCTGTATCCGCAACAACTGTGGTCATCGTTTTTAATTGTTCTAATTGGTTATTCATTTATCTAGTTTTCCTTTTGCTTTTCATTACTGATTCTTTGTCGCAGACGAATGTTTATTAGTCTCTCGTCACTACATTTACTTTCTGGATTGTGAAATTAGAGTTTAACGCTAAAACTCTAAACAATGAAAAGAATTATCGCAATTTTAATCAACTAGCTATTATCTGAAAACAACTGTCCCAATTGCGGACACTTTACAAAGTAATGTCCGCAAAAGCGGACATATTAGTAAAGACGAAAGGTCAACTTTTGAAGAATAAGGTTATATTACAGAGGCTTAGTATCAGCTTTCAAGTTGGCACTCCGATTGCCTATTGTAAGTTATATTTAATATATTTTATCGATAATTTTTTGAAGGCGAAAGAAATGAAGCAAATGAAAATAATAAAGCAAAGAGCTTGTATGGTCATATTTACTTTAGGGCTATGTTTAGTAGGATTACATGAAGTCGGTTTCTCTAAAAGTATTGCGCCGTCAATTGCATCACCAAATAGCAATAATATTCATATAATAAAAGATTGCCATATCTAGTGTTTTTTAACAAATGCGTAAATTTGCTATCGTACCCATTCAATTCTAAAACAGATCAACACCAGTTTTAACTTCGTTTCATTTTTCACTGAAGACTTCTATAAACTCCATTTCCTCAACCATTCTTTGTTAGTGTCATAATTAATTGAATGCTTTCGTTTTCGCTCATATCATGTGATAGCATACACCGATAAAGTATTGCTTTACGCAATCAATATCAATATCAATATCAATTTAGGGGAAATAATTTGGCTGTATCCGTTTTCGATTTATTTACTGTTGGTATCGGTCCATCAAGCTCTCACACTGTTGGGCCTATGCGTGCGGCCAAAATGTTTGTTAACCACTTACTCTCGAAGGCAAACGATGACTCATTTACCATTTCTCGTGTTAAAGTAGATTTATATGGCTCTCTAGGTCATACAGGTAAGGGGCATGCTTCAGATGTGGCGGTTCTTTTAGGTTTAGAAGGAGAATTACCGGATCAAATCGATACCGATACCATACCATCTCGATTACAGAAGATTAGAGATTCAAAATGCCTCAAACTCAATGAAGACCTGTCTGTTACTTTTAATGAAAAACAAGATATTACCTTTCATAGAAGAAAGACGTTAGATAAACATGCAAATGGTATGAAGTTTACTGCGTTTGATAGTGAAAAAAATATTTTACTTGAAAAAACCTATTATTCAGTCGGCGGTGGATTCGTCATTGGTGAAGATACGCAGGTAATACAAGTAACGGAAATGCATTTAAAACTCCCTTTTGATTTTCAGTCTGGCGACTCTATGCTAGAAATGGCCAAAGAGTCAGGACTCAGTATTAGTGGAATGATGCAAAAAAATGAAAAAACTTGGCGTACTGATAGCGAGATAGAAGATGGATTAGACTATCTTTGGTTAACCATGGACAACTGTATCGCTAAAGGTATAAAAACTGAGGGTGTATTGAAAGGTGGCCTAAAACTCAGACGCAGAGCCGCTTCTTTATTCCGTAAGCTTTCAAACCAAAATGAAGGTAAGGATCCCCTTGCAGCTATGGACTGGGTCAATCTTTTTGCCCTAGCGGTTAATGAAGAAAACGCTGCTGGGGGACGTGTTGTCACCGCTCCTACAAATGGCGCGGCAGGTATTATCCCTGCCGTTATTAAATATTACGTTAAATACTATCAGCCAGAAAGTAATGAAGGTGTTAGAAGGTTTCTGCTTGCATCCGCTGCAATCGGAATCTTATATAAATTAAACGCATCGATATCCGGCGCTGAAGTAGGTTGCCAAGGCGAAGTCGGAGTTGCATGTTCTATGGCGGCAGCTGGATTAACTGAAGCACTTGGTGGCACTCCCGAGCAAGTGGAATGTGCCGCAGAGATCGGTATGGAACATAATCTAGGATTGACCTGCGATCCAGTTGGAGGACTTGTTCAAGTTCCTTGTATCGAAAGAAATGCAATGGGTGCGATAAAAGCGATTAATGCTTCACGGCTCGCATTACAAGGAGATGGCAAACAAAAAGTGAGCCTAGATAAAGTCATTAAAACAATGCGTGAAACAGGTAAAGACATGATGACCAAATATAAAGAAACAGCAAGAGGCGGTTTAGCTGTTAATATTATTGAGTGTTAGTTAATTACACAAAATTGATTACAGGATCTAATTTAATAAATAAAACAATAAATGACTAATACTATTAAATGCCTTAACTGCAATTCAGAATTGACCGGCTCTTTCTGCTCTCATTGTGGGCAATCTATCAAAAGTCGTCGAGGACCTATTTGGCAAGTCGCTAAACAATTTTCTGACGATGTCTTTTCAATTGACTCAAAAGTAATACAAAGCCTATTTGTATTGTTAGTTAAACCGGGACAACTTAGCAAACAATTTCTTGATGGCAAACGTGCATCCGTATTGCCTCCTGTAAGGCTATATTTAGTTGTCAGTCTTTTGTTCTTCTTTATATTTCAAATCCCATCTCCCGATGTTTCAGATAACAATGTTTATATTGGAGAGATTTTGTTGGGAAAAGAACAAGCCGACAAAGACTTGCCTAATTTTAGCCTGATCATGTTTGAAACAGGTGAAAAATCTAGCGTTGTCGAAAAATGGATTAATGACATTATTAACGAAAAAGAAGCAATAATGAAAAGCACAAATGCTCAAATCACCATCAACAAYATGTTTAATAATTTGGAGTCGGCATTACCAAACTTGTTAATACTATTTTTGCCGTTRTTTGCAATAATATTAAAGCTTCTTTATTTGTTTAAACGAAGTTTATATTTTGATCATCTTATTTTCCTTTTACATTTTCAAACATGGTTAATGGGAGCGATTCTCATTATTTACGGATTAGCTTTACAAAATCCGTGGTGGTCAGCTTTGAGCATATTCATCCCTATTTATTTGTCCAAAGCTCAAAAAACGGTTTACCAGCAAAGCTACTGGTTAATCATTCCAAAAACTTTTTTCATTCTCATCAGCTATTTTGGATTACTTATAATCGCTGGAATTATTGCATTTCTTTCTGCGGTGACAATGTTATGAACAATTGTTAGTTAAATCCTGTGTGAATTGGACTGGATTTTAAACACTTGAGTTTGATTAGGTATGTTTAATTAGCTAGCGCCATGTGTTATCTTTCCATCTATAATGATGCGACCTAAACATATATCAGAAGAATCCAGTTGGCTTGGCGTCGAAATCTTTCAACAAGCTGATAAATGGATCTGGCAATTAAGTGATGTGGAAGTTAATGCTTTAGAAACTGCGTGTAATCAGTTTTTAGATAAAACCTCCGCATTAGAAAACATTAGTTCTTCAACTTTCATTTGCCCAAGTCTAAATAATAAGCTATTAAAAATACGCAATCAACTCACCAATGGGATCGGCTTTACTGTCATTCGCGGTCTTGATGTTTCTCGTTATTCTCGATTACAAATTGCGACAATATTTATGGGCATTGGATCGCATATTGGTTCGCCTCGTTCACAAAATGCAGCGGGTCATTTATTAGGTCATGTGCGTAATATTGGTAGTGATGCCAATGATACTAATACTCGTATTTATCAAACCAATGAGAGACAAACATTTCATACCGACAGTTGTGATGTAGTTGGATTAATTTGTTTAAAGACGGCTAAGCAAGGCGGTGAATCATTATTGGTGAGTGCTGAATCAATTTATAACGAAATGATGAAACAAAATGCCAACTTAACTAATTTATTATTTAAACCTATTGCAACCGATAAAAGAGGCGAAGTTGAAGTCGGAGAAAAACCCTATTTTAGTATCCCCGTTTTTAGTTGGTTTAATGATCGATTAAGTGTTATTTATCAGCGTCAGTATATTGATTCTGCTCAACGATTTGACGATGTTAAAAATCACAGTACAGATTTAGTCAAGGCACTAGATCTTTTTGATAGTTTAGCCAATGATCCTTCACTTAATTTTTCCATGCAATTACAAACTGGCGATATTCAATTTGTCCATAATCATAGTCTTTTGCACGATCGTCGTGGCTTTGAAGATTGGTCAGAGGAAAAGGAAAAAAGACATCTTTTGAGACTTTGGTTAACCGTTCCAGATGACCGAGAATTACCGCCTAATTTTTCTCAAAGATTTGGCACAACTAAGGTTGGCGATAGAGGCGGTGTTATCGTTGAAGGGACTAAACTTACAGTTACTATTGATTAGTTCAATTACTTAATAAAAATCAAAATAATGGCTTATCACTATTCTATTTAGAAATTGTAGTTCTTTTGGCTATCACTTTGCAATCTGTGTTTTTATATAGTCAACAAACGTTGCTCTGCAGAAAATCCTAACAATGCGTTACCATTACTCACAAAATTCGAATAAGGATTAAAATCGTAATAACAAGGCGCACCGGTTTTTATATTGATAAAAAATTCAACACCTCCCACTTCTGCCTCGGCACTTTTAACAATATTTTTTACGTCCTGCAAAATATCGTTAGATACGTCAAATAATTTGATTGTAGAAGAGTCGTCTTCGGCACAAAATTCAAACTCAGATTCATCTTCATCGATATCTACACTGCAACCATCCGCCGCACAATAATTAAATTGGCTGGCTATCATTTTCTGACGAATACTATAAAACAATTCATCACCCAAAATTTCAACTCTATACACATAACCATCCGATTCGATAAACTCCTGAGCCAATCCAGTGCTATCAACTCCTAATGTTAAATTTCCTTGTGCAATATCTTTATTTAGTGATGCTTGAGTTTTATATTTGACAATGTCGCTGCCCGAGCCACCAACATTTGGTTTTACAATCACAGGGAATCCGATCTTATCTACGGCCACCTCTACATCTTCTATTTTATATAAGGCGATAGCCTTCGGGAAGTCTAATCCTAGTTTTGCAAATAAAGCATTTTGCAAAACTTTTGAAGTGCCGATCGCGTGCGCTTTCGCACCATTAATTACTTTTACATTAGTAAATGTTAACCAATTTAAAAAATGTTGTGTATGAAAAGCGACTGAAGCATCCCTAGTAGAAGAAGGCATTATGTTGACTCTATTGATTCACTAAATCATAATCTACTTTTAATTGCCCTGAATCGTAAGTATGTTCAGCAATATTAATTAGAGTAATATTTAGTCCATTATCTCTAAAACATTGGATCAATTGATTAGACCAAGTAGGATGCTCATATAAAAAAGCGATATTCATATTTTCCACACTATTTTAATTACGTTTCATTAATACTTAAATACTTATTTTGGCACAGAGGCATTAACTATTCAGTTTAAAATATAATTGTATTCAAACGAACTAATTCAAACTATCTTTTAATCTTAACTGGTTTATTTTTCGCTGCAATTTCATCTAAAGAAGATGATAACTACCGAACTCTTTACTATCTTACTCAACATACTAAATCTGAAGGAGAAACATCAAGAGATGAAATAACACCATTAATTTAAAAAGTAAAGGGCAAGTAATAACTCACTCACATATAACTATTTTTTAAAGGTTAATCACCATAGTGAATCAATATCTTAACTGCGAATCAGATTTAGTCGGAAACTCTTGCGCTCATAGCGGTCAGTCGATTAAAAGTAGAAGAGGTCCAATCTGGCAAGTCGCTAAACAATTTGTGTGATGACATTTTTTTCAATCGACTCCAAAGTTATTCAAAGTCTATTTGTTTTACTTGTTAAACCTGGAAGAATCACTAAATAATTTCTTGATGGAAAGCGCGCGTCGGTTTCACATCCGGTTAGACTTTACTTAGTAGTCAGTATTTTATTCTTCTTTATATTTCAAATTCCTTCTCCCAACGTAACAAACAATAACGTATACATTGGTGAAATACTATTAGGTAAAGAGAAGGCCGATAAAGACTTGAAAAAGTTTAGTCTAATCATGTTTGAATCAGGCGATAAAGCGAGCGTCATTGAAAAGTGGATTAATAATATTATTTACGACAAAGAAAAGGTAATGAAAACGACCAACGCTCAAATCACCATCAACAACATGTTTAATAATTTAGAGTCTGTATTGCCAAATTTGTTGATACTGTTTTTACCTTTATTTGCAATAATATTAAAGCTTCTTTATTTGTTTAAACGAAGTTTATATTTTGATCATCTTATTTTCCTTTTACATTTTCAAACATGGTTAATGGGAGCCATTCTCATTATTTACGGATTAGCTTTACAAAACCCGTGGTGGTCGGCTTTGAGCATATTCATCCCCATTTATTTGGCCAAAGCTCAAAAAACAGTTTACCAACAAACTTACTGGTTAATCATTCCAAAAACTTTTTTCATTCTCATTAGCTATTTTGGATTACTTATAATCGCTGGAATTATTGCCTTTCTCTCCGCCATTACCATGTTGTGATTAAAGAAAGATAGTTCACTCAATAATTAAATTAGGGTAAAACTTGACCTGAGATATAAGGAGCCCCCATAGCTTTGAGTTTTTGTTCAAGCGTAGGAATCAATTCTTCAATAATGTTTCGTAGTTTATTTTTCTCTAAATTCAATTGCAATTTAGCCTGTCGCAGACTTTGCTTATGAGTTGGGGTTGGTCCGTAAGTTGAAAAAATAGTACCTGTTTCTGCTACATCAATTAAATTTAAGACTGTTTTCACGTTAGATAAATAAACCTCTGAGCGGGATTGGTCGCCATTTAATCGATGATTGATTTCGAGAAGTTGGGCGCGAACATTATGAATTTGTTGATCGATATCACCGGGTTCGGCAAGTGATTCCGCAACAGCCAATTTAAGCATTTTCACTTTATCCATTGCCAAGGTTAATACATGGTGTGTGGCACTGGAGTCACGTCTAACGCTATTAATCTCGCGCCAGAATGCAACTGTTTGCTCTGCGCTAGCACCTTGCAGTGCTCCTTTATTCATACGCTCAACTGTGAAAAGTTTTGGTCCTTGTAATTCTGTCACTTGGCCGTTAACTTCTTTCGCTAAACTTACCGTATAATCACCCGGTTCAGTTAAAAAATTTGGTGGGATATAATCGAGCGGTTCGATTTTAGTTTTAAGAATGGCGCTCGCATCGGGTAGACTCAAATCCCAAGCAACACGATTAAACCCCTTGTTATTGCTTCCTTTAACTCGGCGTACCACTTCACCCTTAATATTTCTCACAGTTAACCAGATCTGAGGTTTAGACTCTCTACGTTCATCTTCAACCGATTTCCAGCCAGGAAAAGGGATACCCTTATTTTTTTTCTTTAATAATTTTTCTTTCTTTTGGCGCGTCTCTTTTGCTGTATTTAATTTATCTTTTAAGTAATAAGTAAATACAGCGCCAAAATCTGGATTTGGAGCACTATAATAATTAGCACCTTGCGATCCTTTTATTTCAAAGCGAGAAATTGGTCCTTGCGGGATATACCACCAAGCCTTACGAGGTGGAAATAAAAGTGCTTCACTTTGCAGCGATTTTGCAGAAATATCGCGCAACGCGCTATAATCATCTAATACAAAAAAACCACGTCCAAAACTAGCCAAAACTAAATCATTTTCACGACGCTGGATTGCAACATCACGAAACGATATGGTTGGTATATCTCCGGTTAATTCCACCCAATTTGCACCCGAATTCACAGTAAAAAAGATTCCAAACTCAGTTGCTGCAAACATTAAGTTAGCTTTCACATGATCCTGAACTAAGCGCCAAACTAAATGCTTTTTCGGTAAATCGCTACTAATAGACTTCCAACTTTTACCACGGTTAGTACTTTTTAATAAGTAGGGGTTGTAATCGCCAAACTTGTGATTGTCCAACGCGATATAAACCGTATTGGCATCAAACAAGTCTGCTCTAATGTCATTAACGAAGGCACTATCAGGTACTCCAGGTAGACTACCGACCTTAATTTTTCGCCAGCTCTTTCCACCATTTTCAGTTACTTGAATTAAACCATCATCGGTACCCGCATAAATTAATCCTGATTTAAGAGGTGACTCGGCTAAAGAAGTAATGGTGCTGTACATTGACATCGCCCACATATCCCATGCTGAATCCCAACCCGGCTGACCGCCCATGATTGGTTGTTCTATGCGTTCTCTATTATTAGTTAAGTCCGGTGAAATTACCGTCCAACTATCGCCTCTGTCTTCACTGCGCCATACCCTTTGTGACGCATGGTATATTCGGCTCGATTTGTGCGGACTGACTAAAATAGGTGCATCCCAATTAAAACGTTCTTCTGGTTCACCGGCTTTAGGCTGAGGTTGTATGTAAACCAACTCACCATTAGTACGGTCAATGCGCATTAGATTACCCTGCTGCCATTCGCCATACATAATATCGGGATTACCAGGCTCAGTTGCGGGTTGGTGACCATCGGCAAATAGAACGCTTTCCCAATCGGCGTTACGAATGCCATTATTGTTATCGGTTCTTGAGGGGCCGCCATGGGTTCCATTATCTTGAGTGCCACCATAAATGTTATAAAAAGGTGTAGCGTCATCAACTGCTACTTTGTAGTATTGTGTCACCGGCAAGTTAGAAATAAATCGCCAATTTTCTCCTCGATCAAAACTTTCATAAATACCGCCATCAGAGCCCATCAATAAATAATCTTTATCACCAGCGGAAAAGGTCAATGAGTGGTTATCCGAATGTTTAAATTTTTCTTCCATCGGGTTAAATGTTTTTCCGCCATCATTTGATTGCAACATTCTCACATTAGCCAGAAAAATCTGATCAAAGTTATGGGGGCTAGCATAAAGCTCTTGGTAGTAATGTGGACCTGTTCCACCAGCCACCGCTTCGGACATCTTTTTCCAACTGGCACCACGATCACTACTTCTATAAACCGCGCCAGTGCGCCGATCTAATTCGATTGCAGCGTAAATAACATCGGGATCAATCGGCGAAATGGCGATTCCAATTTTACCCATATCGGAGGCTGGTAAACCAGATTTACTAGATAAAATAGGTTCGTCATTTTTCTTTGATTTAGTTTTTTTGCTAAGTTTGGCAGGATTTAACTGAATCCAGCTATTTCCGCCATCTTCACTACGGTGAATACCTGTACCGGGACCTCCATCCATTAATGCAGCAACAGTTCGATGCCTCTGCCACGTAACTGCATATAAACGCTCAGGATTTCTTGGATCGATTACAACATCAGTCACACCAACCCATTGGTTATCTCCTAATACTAGCTTTCAACTGTCACCACCATCAATGGTTTTATATAACCCACGTTGACCTCCTTTCGACCATAAAGGCCCCTGTGCGGCCACCCATAAGGTATTGGAGTCGCTGGGATGCACAATAATTTCAGAAATATGTTCTGATTTCTTTAATCCTTTATTTGTCCAAGTTTGACCCCCATCAAAAGTGACATAAATCCCGTCACCAAAACTAACATGACGTCCACTGACATTCTCTCCGGTGCCGACCCATATAGTTGATGAATTGCTAGGATCAATCGTTACGCTACCAATAGAATAAACATCTTGACTATCAAACAATGGAGTCCAGCTAGTGCCAGAATTAGTTGTTTTCCATACGCCCCCCGAACCTACACCCACATACCATACATTTTTATTATTTGGATCAATATCAATATCAGCAATTCGGCCAGAAACAAAAGCAGGTCCAATATTACGAATATTTAAATCCTGAAAAAGTATCGCTAGTCATCAACGAATCTTTTGAAGGTTTGGCCAACAAGCTCATGTTTGTAGAAAATAGAAGTGTAATTGAAGTGATAGTAAAAACTAGTAAACGAATTATTCTTATCATAGTTAGCTCCGAATTGGTGATTGATCCAAATTCAGACGCGACAGAATAGACGCCAGACAACAATTTAAACCATGAGCACTAATTGATTAACGCTCAGTTTTAAAAACAGTTAAGTATGTGAAATCATAAAAACAAGTTGTATGAATAACAGACAGGCTTGTTATTGTCAATTGAGCATGAAAATACTCTAAAACTTTCTAACAATTTTAACCGGCTTATTTTTAACCGCTATTTTATCTAACGCTCCAAAAATACTTGGAAAAGCAGGACGCTTGATATAAGTACCAGTTTTCGTTTTAACTCTCAACTCTCCATCTGCAAACTTTAGTTCACCATTACAGATTGTATTAGACGCCAAACCTTTAACTTTTCGTCCTTCAAAAATATTAAAATCTATATTTTGATGATGAGTATCTTTAGAAATGGTTTTAGTCGCCTCTGTATCCCAAATTACAATGTCGGCGTCGGCGCCCACTTGAATAACTCCTTTTCTAGGATGAATATTGAAAATTTTCGCGGTGTTAGTTGAGGTCACTGCGACAAATTCTTGTGGCGTTAATCGTCCSGTTCCTACWCCATGWGTCCATARCATTGTCATGCGATCTTCAACGCCTGCAGTGCCATTGGGGATTAGTGTAAAATCATCTTTACCTGCCGCTTTTTGATCGGCACAAAAACAACAATGATCGGTTGCGGTAGTTTGTAAATTTCCTGATTGTAATCCTTTCCATAATGCGTCTTGGTGTTCCGGTGATCTAAATGGTGGAGACATTACATGAGCGGCTGCAAATTCAAAATCAGGATTTTGATAGACGCTTTCGTCTACTAATAAATGACCTGCTAACACTTCACCATAAACTCGTTGTCCTGCGTTTCTTGCTCGAATGATTTCATCTAAACCATCTTTAGTGGAAACGTGTACTAAATAAAGAGGGACGCCTATTACTTCCGCTAATCGAATCGCTCGATTTGCGGCTTCACCTTCTGCTGCTGGTGGGCGAGACAAAGGGTGCGCTTCTGGTCCTGTCATTCCCATTTCAAGTAATTTTCGTTGCAACTGATAAACCATTTCTCCATTTTCAGCATGAGCAGTCACAATCGCACCAAGATCCACAGCTCTAGAAAAACTATTATATAAAACTTCATCATCCGCCATGATCGCATTTTTATAGGCCATGAAATGTTTAAAACTATTCACTCCCTCTTCTCTTACTAACGTCCCCATATCTTTATGAACGCTATCATCCCACCAAGTGACTGCGACATGAAAAGAATAATTAGAACAGGATTTTTCTGACCACTCTCGCCACATTTTATAGGCGTCCATTAATCCTTGTTGTGGATTAGGAATAACAAAATCGATAATTGTAGTAGTTCCACCGGCAAGTCCTGCGGCAGTACCCGTAAAAAAATCTTCCGTTGCAACCGTTCCCATGAAAGGCAATTGCATATGAGTATGAGGATCAATTCCACCGGGCATTAATAATTGCCCGCTCGCATCGATCACTTCAGTTTTGGAAGGTACATCTAGATCCAATCCTATCGCTTTAATTTTCCCTTCGTCACAATATACATCCGCCTTTAAAGTTTGATCAGCGTTAACGATTGTTCCACCACGAATAATAATAGCCATAATTAATTCTCTCTTGAATCTGTTCTTAAAAACTTATTTTACAAATTAATTTCTAGGTTGCAAAATTAAATAAAGTCCACCCGCAATAAACAATCCAACGAACCATGCGTAATCATAAAGACTAACAAAAAATGTCGGTGCGCTTTCAATCAACCCAGCTTTAAATAAAAAGCCCGGTAAGTTTGGCAAAATACCAATCACTAATGCACCCAATCCCACTTTATTCCATGCGCCATATTCTCCATCATGATCAAAAAGCGCATCGTGATTGAGGTTACTTTTTCTAACAACAAAATAATCTGCAATTAAAATACCTGCGATGGGTCCTAGCAACGCTGAGTAACCAATTAGCCAAACAAATAAATAACCTCCAGAAGTTTCTAATAGCTTCCAAGGGAAAATGGCAATGCCAATTCCAGCTGTAATATAGCCGCCCATTTTAAAACTAATTTTATGAGGGCTAAGGTTAGAAAAACCGTAAGCCGGTGCCACTACATTCGCCGCTAAATTAGTTGTAAGAGTTGCAACCACTAAAGCAGCAAGCGCGACGACTACACCTAACCCACCCATTTTAGCGGCTAAAGCAACAGGATCCCAAATTGCTTCACCATAAATAGTAACTGTTGCCGAAGTAACCGCAACACTAATAAATGCAAACAATGCCATCGGCAAAGGTAAGCCTATAGCTTGTCCGATCATTTGATCTCTCTGGCTCTTTGCAAAACGGGTAAAGTCCGGAATATTAAGTGCCATGGTTGCCCAAAAACCGACCATTGCTGTTAAGCTAGCTACAAAAACTGACCAGAATTGCCCTTCTTTAGCGCCACCTTCAATGAACTGCGACGGAGCAGATAACATATTACCAAAGCCCCCAGCTTGAACATAAGCCCAACCTAAAAGTAGTAGTCCCATACCAATTAAAAACGGCGCTGCGTAGGTTTCTAAACGGCGAATACTTTCTGTGCCATTTTTTATGAAATAAAGGTGCATGGACCAAAAAGCTAAAAAGCAGACAAACTGTCCTGCATCGATCCCTAAAAAAGGTAAAGCATTGCCAACAATTGAATCGTTAGTTAAACCATTAACAATCACGTAAATTGCCGACCCACCAACCCAGGTATTAATCCCAAACCAACCACAAGCAACTAAGCCTCTTGCAACCGCTGGAATTCTCGCGCCTTTGGTTCCAAAAGCTGAACGAAGTAAAACAGGAAAAGGAATTCCATGTTTAGCTCCTGCGTGACCAATTAACATCATAGGAACTAAAACAATCATGTTACCAAGCAATACGGTTATAACCGCTTGCCACCAAGACATTCCTTCCGCGACCAAACCACCAGCGAGCATATAAGTGGGTACACAAACAACCATAGCCACCCAAAGTGCTGCATAAGATTTCCAGTCCCAAGTACGAGTTTCTTTAGTTGTAGGAGCTAGATCTTCATTCCAAAGATCGTCTGCTGTGCGCGTTTGTGGTTCATTTGAATCGCTCATAATTTCTCCTGAAACTTATTGTTATTATTTTAAAAACATCTAACTATTCAGCGTACTATAAATCCCCTCCCCTTCCAAGGGGCAGGAGACTTTACGCCTTCTCCCTTTGGGAGACGGCTGGGGAGAGGGGGATTGCTCATTATTCATTTAAAATACTTTTTCCTTGATACATTCGATCTATTTAAAACATCTCTATTCCAAATCAGTTAATCTTGTGTAAGCTTCAGGACGACGATCTCTAAAGAACTGCCAGTTATTTCGAACTTCTTGAACCATACTCATATCCATATCATGAATGAGGAGTTCGTCTTGATCGCGACTAGCTTCTTTTTCTATTTGACCACGCGGATTAACAAAATAACTTTGTCCATAAAACTCGCCAATATCCCAAGGTTGCTCACGACCTACACGATTAATAGCGCCAATCCAACATCCGTTCGCGGCAGCTGATGCAGGTTGTTCTAATTTCCACAAATATTCTGAAAGACCCGCAACTGTTGCCGATGGGTTAACAATATATTCAGCACCATTTAATGCTAATGCTCGCCAACCTTCTGGGAAATGTCGGTCATAACAAATATAAACACCCAATTTACAATATTGAGTATCAAATACAGGCCAATCTGAAGCGCCAGGTTTAAAAAAGAATTTTTCCCAAAAACCTGCCACTTGAGGAATATGGGTTTTACGATATTTACCTAAATAACTTCCATCGGCATCAATAACCGCCGCGGTATTATAATAAACGCCTGTCACTTCATCTTTTTCATAAATAGGAACAACAATTACCATTTTATATTCAGCGGCAAACTCTTGCATTAGCTTTACCGTTGGACCATTAGGTATTGCTTCTGCACTGGCATACCATTTAGGATCTTGACTGGGACAAAAATAAGGCTGAGTAAAAACTTCTTGAAAACAAAGCACTTGAACGCCCTTTTCGCCCGCTTCTCTAATATATGGAATATGTGCTTCGATCATCGTTTGACGAATGGTTTCTGGATCGTTATCGGTTGATGATTTTAAAGCGAGCTGAATAATCCCGCCTCTAAGTGTTGCTTTTTTAGTCATAGCTATTTTCCTTTATTGTTCATTCATGGGATTTAATGGATGTTCAGGCCAGGTCATGTGTGGCAATCCATTATCGACTGGGCGCATTTCGATACAGTCAGGTACAGGGCATATATGCGCACACAAATTACATCCGACACATTCATCATCGATAACAGTAAACGTGCGTTTTCCTTCTTTCGATACATCAAACTTAATGGCCTGATGACTAGTGTCTTCACAGGCAATATGACAACGTCCACATTCAATACAGCTTTCTGGGTCAATAAACGCTTTAGTATCATAATTGATGTTCAGTTCATTCCAGTCGACGGTATTACCAACAGCCATGCCACGAAAATCATCAATCGAGGCATATCCCTTTTCATCCATCCAATCTGATAAACCGGCAATCATGTCATCTACTATCCTAAAACCATACAACATTGCCGCTGTACAAACTTGCAAACCATCCGCGCCAAGGGCTATAAATTCAGCAGCATCCCGCCATGTTTCAATACCTCCAATGGCAGAAATTTGCAGGTCTTTAGTTGGTTGATTACGTGAAATTTCTGCGACCATGTTAAGCGCTATCGGTTTAACTGCGGTTCCACAATAACCGCCATGAGTACCTTTGCCATCTACAACTGGCGTTGGAGCCATTTGATCTAAATCTACAGACACTATCGAATTAACCGTATTAATTAACGAAACAGCATCAGCGCCACCTTGTTGAGCTGCTTCAGCCGACCATAAAATATTAGTAATATTAGGTGTAAGTTTTGTAAAAACAGGAATGTCGACAACTTCTTTTACCCATCTAGTCACTTTTTCAACCATTTCTGGCACTTGACCAATAGCCGATCCCATTCCTCGTTCACACATTCCATGCGGACATCCTAAATTCAATTCAAGTCCTTGCACGCCAGTCTCAGCAATGGCAATCGCTAGCTCTTTCCAGGCTTTTTCTTCAATAACGGCCATCATTGAGCCAATAATGACCCGATCAGGCCATTCTTTACGGACTCTGCGTATTTCATCTAAGTTAATTTGCAAAGGTCTATCTGAAATCAACTCAATATTATTAATTCCGACGATATGTTGATTTCCATTTTTGTGTACACCATAACGGCTAGCCATATTAATCACGGGAGGATCTTCGCCTAATGTTTTCCAAACAACGCCTGCCCAACCTGCTTCAAAAGCTCGGACAACATTTATATATTTATCGGTTGGAGGCGCAGATGCGAGCCAAAAAGGATTAATACTTTCAATGCCTGCAACTTTACAGTTTAAATTTGCCATCTATTTTTCCTCCGACAAATTAGATAAATTGCTATTCTTAGATAGATACTGATTCTTAGATAAATACTGATTCTTAGATAAATACTGATCTATTGCGTGAGCAGCTTGTTTACCATCTTCCACTGCTTGCACCGTAAGATCAGAACCGGATGCAATGCAATCGCCACCAGCAAACAATCCTTTCATTGATGTTTGATAATTAGAAACCACGAGTTTGCCATTTTCAATATTTAACTCAGTAAAAGGTGATTTATCGAACTTTTGTCCAATCGCCTTTAACACCATATCCGTTGGTAATTTATAGCTTTCACCCGTCGTAGTTAGTTTGCCGTCATCATCAAGTTGCATGTAATCGCATTCTAAACTTGCCGTTTTGGTATAAGTATCGGTATTACTATTATGGGTCTGGATGTTTTCAAAAGATTTGGGTGCCGAATAGAAACGAAAGTTGACACCATTTTTTCGTGCGAGATCAATTTCCCACTGAGTCGCACTCATGGATTCTTCACCTCGACGGTAAACGACTGTGACATTATCAGCACCTAATCGTTTAGATTGAATGGCGGCATCAATTGCCGTGTTACCGGCGCCAATTACAATGACATTGTTCCCTACTGAAAGCGAAGATAAATCATCAGATTGTCTTATTGCTTCAATAAATTCGATTGCATCAATCACGCGATCATCATCTTCACCGTTAATCCCTAACTGATTGGATAATCCCAAACCAACGGAAGTGAAAACCGCATCAAAATCATCACATAGGCTTTTAAGGCTCAAATTCTCACCTAGTTTTTGACCTGTTTCAATATGAATACCGCCGATTTGTAGCAAGAACTCGATTTCTTTTTGAGCAAAATCATCTACCATTTTATAGGCGGCCAGACCGTACTCATTCAATCCGCCGGCTTTATTTTTTGCCTCAAAAACGGTGACATCGTAACCAAGCATTGAAGCTCTATGAGCACACGCAAGACCAGCTGGACCCGCACCAATAACAGCAATTCGTTTCTCTTTTAATTTTGCTCGTTTAAATGGATGTTCTAGTTGAGAAGCCGCTTGTTTTTCAAACAAAGAATCAACAGCAAAACGCTGTAATAAGCCAATTTCAACGGGCTGTTCTTCTGAAACATTCAAAACACAAGCTTGCTCACATAAAATTTCAGTCGGACAAGCTCTAGAGCAAGTTCCGCCCATTATATTTTGTGAAAGGATTGTTTTCGCAGAACCAGTTAGGTTGGTGGATCGGATCTGATGAATAAAAGTAGGTACATCAATTGAAGTGGGACAGGCGGTGATACAAGGAGCATCGTAACAGTATAAACAACGGTCGGCCTCAGCTTTGGCCTGAAGGAAACTAAGTGGTTCATGCAAATCAGCATAGTTATTACTGAGGGCGTCTTTATTAGCGTTATTATTAGTACCAGTTTTATTGAAATTACACAGTCCTAAGGCCATACAAATTCCTCAAATTAAAATCTAATTTTTCGACAGGTACTGGACAATATTCAATCCTGACCATTTAGTCAAGAAGTTATATTTATGATTGATATAGTTTTATGTTGAAATCTCTATTTATTAGCGTCAACCCACTCTTTAACTCGACGTTCTAGAATAGTCAAAGGCATCGCTCCCCCGCCTAAAATGGTATCGTGAAAAGCTCGAATATCAAATTTATCCGCCAATTCCTTTTCCGCAAAGGCTCTTAGTTCAAGAATTTTCAACATACCAATTTTATAACCTGTTGCTTGTCCAGGCCAAACCATATAACGACGAACTTCAGATTTCACGGCACCTTCAGCTATCGGTGTTTTTTCGGTAAAAAACGCAACTGCTTGCTCTTCCGTCCAACCTTTAGAATGTAAACCAGTATCAACTACCAATCGAACTGCACGCCATATTTCAGTCGTTAAACGACCAAAGTCAGAATATTCACTCTTGTACGCGCCCATTTCTTTCGCTAACAATTCAGAATAGAGTCCCCAACCTTCTGCATAAGCATTAAAATTTGCTTGGGTTCTAAACTGAGGCACAGAGGTTAATTCCTGAGCGATAGATATCTGCATGTGATGTCCGGGACTTCCTTCATGGTAGGCTATTGCTTCCATTTCATTCTTTGGCATACTTTTCATATCAGATAAGTGTGCATAGTAAACACCAGGACGTTTTCCATCGGGTGTACCTGGAAAGTAATGTTGTGCTGCTCCATCCTGCTCTCGAAACGCTTCGACACGTTTCACTACTAAATCAGCTTTTGGCAATATCCCAAAATATTTTGGTAACTCTTGGTTTATAAACGCAAGATAATTTTCTGAGTCTGTAATGTATCCTTGGCGACCAATATCTGTATTAGGATAGAAAAACCGTTGGTCCGTTTTTATGTAATCAAAAAAATCCTGTAAACTTCCTTTGAAGTTAACTTTATTTTTAATTGCCTCCATTTCGTTTGTTAAACGATTGACTTCTTTTAATCCAATTTGGTGAATTTCATCAGCGGTTAGATTCGTTGTGGTGCTCATTTTTAGTTGATAGTTATAATAGTTCTTTCCATTAGGCTGGCTACCTACGCCTTGCCCAATCTCAGCAGTATTATCAATATCATTCTTGAACCAACTAATTAATTTTTCATAGGATGGCTGAAAATGAGAAATTAGTGCCTGCTTTGCATCAGCTTTTAATTGGGTAGATTGCTCTTCATTAATTTCTTCTTTTTCTAATAGAGCAGATATTTTACTCTTTGCATCGGCCCATAAAGGCGCGTCATCGGTAGCCTTTGTAAAGGGAGCTCCTGTTACTAAATTTTGAGCTTGCTCAATAACACCTTCGTAGGCGAACCTTGGTGGTCTCACACCGCCATTTGCGTAAACTTTGGCTCTATCGAGGAAATCACTAATAATCCTAGATACTCCAGCGATACGTTTTATGTAAGCTTTCATATCCGACTCATTATCAACTTTGTGAAAGTTGATCAAAAACTGGGCCGCAAAAGATTGAATGCCCTGCATTTGAGTAAAGACATAAGCATTACGAGTAAATTGTTGTCCTTCTAAGGCCTGCTCATATTGATACACCCAAATATCATAGGATGTTTTTGTTTCTTGATTCAGTTTTTCATAATCAAACATTAACTTTAGCTCTGAGACACTTTCACCTTGCCATTTTAGTTGGCGTTTTTCTTCCGCTTCTGTCGCCTCGTCAATTTGATCATATTTATCTTTTCGACCGAGAAAAGTTAGCCCAATAGGACTCATTTGCAATTGCTCTTCGTATTTAACCTCAAACCATTGGTTCAATCGCTCACTTTCAGTTTGAACTGTTTTTTCTATCTGTGTTTGGGATTCAGACAAAGACTTGTTTGTCGTTAAATTGTCCTTTTGACTATCCGAATTCTCTTTTTGGCACGCTGTTAGCAATGCGATTGTAATTCCGACTGCAACTAGTCTATTCATGGTTTATTATCCTTATTTAATTTTATTATTGTAATAAAAATTTATGATTTCTGAATCAAACATTACTTACTGCACCTATGTTGAAATTGCTAAACTGTTGTAGTATACATTAAACTTAAATACCTAACTATTCTAATAATAAAATGCCCTTTTGATATCCGCTCTAATTAGAACTGCATATCCGAGAATGATAACTTTCTCCATTTTTAACTTTTACAACCTTACCTAGCTCATCGTGTCAAATTCATAAATTTCAGTTTTACCCTTTTACTACTTTTTACTACTTTTTABTAGTTATGAAACATATAATTTTCCAACCTTTCGCGAAATAAAAAGAATCAACCTTGATCTCTTAATTTTACTGAGTGGCCTGTGAGTGGCTACATTAGCAAATAAGATGAAAAAGGCCAGTTCTATTCTTTAAGAAGCGGGAAATCAACTATTAATAACTATCTTCAGCCTCAGAGTAATCCAAGCCCTTCTTCTCTGCTTGACGTTTGATTGTAGCGTATAATTTTTTATCAAGGCTATCCTTGGAGTGTTTGTTTTTTCCCAGCTCAGATTTAATGTAGGCATATCTCTTTTCACTGAGTGCTTTCAGTTTTTTCTTAGAATCTTTTCGTTGTTTTGATTTGGCAGCAACGAATGCTTTTTTCTGTTCCATTTCCATTTCACGCATTTCTATTGGTAATTCAGATTCAGGAATGTCGGCTAAAACTAACTCATCATTTTCCATGGCTTGCAATAATTCTTTGCCTGCCGCGAAGTTTGTTTCGCCTCCTTTTGATGCATTAAATTTCGCCCTTCGCGCCATTGAAGACGTTGACGCAGATCGCTTCATTCTTGCTCCTACCACATTATTTTTTTCTAACTGTACTCGCTGCTCTTCAGCTTTACCATAATAGACTCTTGTGTTTTCATAATTTTTTGAAGCCGCAACAATCGCATCATCAAACGGGGTTTTAATTGCGATTGCCGATCCTCCGTGGCCTACTTGGAAAGTATCGCCTTGTCCTAATGTCGCAATCTTATCCCACGCTTTGACCATATCTGGGTTCTGTCCTGCTTGAATAGTGTTGACTATGATCCCATTTTTGGCCGCCTGCGCCAGAGTTTTAACAAAAGGGACATCATCCTGATAATCATTGTGCCCAGGTGCATCACCTACTAAAAATATGACCTTGTAACTGTTAGGATCTTGACTCCAGTTCATTGAATGCACCGCGTCGAATAAAGCGGCATTAACACTTTCTGGACCATCTCCCCCGCCCGCAGCTTTTAACTGAAGTAACTCGGAGTAGACCGTATCTAAATCTTGTGAAAGTTCAATTCGTTTGGTGATATAAGCGTCACCTCTATCTCTGTAAGCAACTAAACCTATACTGATTTCTGGTGTAGGCTGTGCCGCTGCCATAGTCGATGCAATTGACCAAATTTTTTCTTTAGCTGCATTAATAAGACCACTCATGCTACCCGTAGTATCTAGTGCAAAAACTAACTCTATTTTTGGACGAACACTAATCGGCGGCTTGGGAATCACTAAGGGATTGACCACTTTGAGATTCGTTGGTACGTCTCTAATGCCAGCTAATGATTTTTGTTGATTGCTTACAGCTAATATTGAAACAGCTGTGATAGCAAATACGATTGCTAATAATGTTTTATTTCTCATGGTATAACTCCTGTTAATAAACTCTTGGTTAACTAATGATTTAATAATTGTTGAATGGCTTGGTTTGCACTACGCTTTGCGATGTTAAATTTTTGATTGTATTTCTGTTTACCTTCAGGTTCAATAATAGGATCACGTTCAGGAACAAAATCGATACCCCGCTGTTTTTTACTAATGAATAATTCATCAGAAAAAACGATGAAGGACTGAATGAAAAAGAAGCACCAGAACCCTAAGAACCAACTTGCTGTGCTGGCGAATACGCCTGAGGCTATAAAAAACCCAAAATAAATTAGAACCACATCAAAAGCCGTTCCTGATAAATGTTTTTGATAATAAACAACTCTAACAAGTAAAATATTGAATAAACTAACTGCAAGTATAAATTGGCTTGATGCTACAAAAAAACATAACAATCCAGCAACAACTACAGTGATAGAAAAAATAACAATGCGCCCTGTAACACGTTGACTATTTTTTAAAATGGCACCTATATAGAAAATGCTTATCATTAATACAGTCAAATTAAACGCATCAAAAGCATTAAACAGTAGCATTAATGCGGGAATGCTAAAGCTTGCGAAAAGACTGAGTAAAAAGCCGATCATTAACTGTTCAATTAAACTTGATGATTTCATGATGCCACCCACTTCGATTTTTCACTGAGCAATGCCATTTCAATATCGTCATCTGTAATCACAAGATCAAGTTGTGAACGGTTATTTGAGTCTTTCTGTTTCTCTAGTTCTTCAGTTTGACTGAATAAAACTTCCGTCTGTTGTGCAATCTGTCGATACTCGTCTTGGTTCGAAGCTAACTGATTTTGTAGTTGCTTTTGTTGTTCAAAGGCAGTCAGCTTAATTCTTTGGTTAAATTTTACTCGCTGAACAAGGATTAGTTTTTTCTTTACAATGCTACGAGAAAGTTCCTTGTTATCCGATTCAAAGCAAAGAGCGAGATCTTGATTAAGTTTTGTTTGCTCTTTTTCAAATAATTCTGCGTAATTCTCAAGCCGTTTAGTATTTAAGTTAACTTGTTTTAACCTCGACTCATTCTCTTCAATAATTGAAGCCATATCTCGCATGGCTTGTTTAAGTAATGCGTGTGGGTCTTCAATTGAATCGAGTACCGCATGAGCATCAGCGGTAATAAGCGTCTTAAATCGTTTGATTAGTTTCATAGTATTACTCCGTTTTATCTAACCTGTGGTTAGTATCTATTGGCTATTATTTGCAATCGATGGAGAAAGTTTATACCCAACCAAAGAATTGAAACAGACAGACTTTGGTAAACTATTAAGCGAGTGAGTTTACAAATAAGTTACATGATGAATTTATTCAAGAGTGTTAGTATCTATCTAACTAGAATCAATTGAAGACCCACAATTTATGGAAAAATCAGCATCAATACTAATCGTTGAAGACGAAGTGGCTATTCGTGTCGGCCTAGTTGATGTGTTGATATATCACGGCTATCAGGTTGATTATGCCGAAGAAGGCTTATCTGGACTAGAGAAGGCGCTCACGGGTAAATATGATCTTATATTGCTTGATGTAATGTTACCCAATATAGATGGATTTAATATTTGTACAAAAATAAGAAAACAGGACAAAGCACAGCCAATTATCATGCTTACAGCTAAATCAGCCGATGAAGACATCATTAACGGCTTAACATTAGGAGCAGATGATTATGTCTCTAAACCGTTTTCGGTGGCTCAGCTTATTTTGAGAGTCAAAGCGGTATTAAGACGAAGCGTTCCTGAAACCACTGAACAAACATTCATTCAACTTAATGGAAACCGCAGAATCGATTTACAAAATCTTTGCATTCAAATAGGAAAAGAAAACATTCCATTTACAAAACGGGAAATAGAAGTATTAGAATACTTACAACGTCATAATCAAAGGCCTGTGACAAGAGAAGAGTTACTCTCCTCTGTATGGGGATATTCTGAAGAAATGGAAATAGAAACACGAACCGTTGATATTCACATTGCACGCATACGAAGAAAGATAGAGAAAGATTCAAAGAATCCGCAATTTTTGATAACCGTAAGAGGCGCAGGTTATCGATTAATTTGTGACAGCGTAAGTTAGATGAGCATCAAGCGCTTCATCAATAACCAACTTTCTGCATTCAATTTTTCTCGAAACAGTTTGTCGAAAAACAGATTGTCGAAAAGACGATTAAGTTTTCTATTTACACTTTTCTTTCTCGCCTTAGCTATCCCATCCGCTATCATCAGCTACATTGCCTATGAAAAACTGCGTTGGGAAACATTTCACCAGTATCAACAGTCCGCACAATCACTCGGTCTAGAAATCAACAATGCTCTTAATCAAGCCGTCATAAAAGAAGAGATCCGATCGGATACCGATTATTCGTTCCTAATCGTAGAAGGCGATCCTAATGCCAAATTTTTACAACGCTCTATCCTTTCTCGTTATCCAGTTGAATCTGAATTTCCGGGAATAATTGGATATTTTCAGATTGATTCAAATGGCGTATTTAGCTCGCCACTAATGCCAAAAAACTCAATGCAGGGGAATATTTACGGTCTTACCAGCGAAGATAAATTATTAAGAAAACAGCTCGCATTCAATATACACAACATTCTTACTCAAAATCAATTGGTTTCAAATCCTTCCAATGTTACATCGTATAAATCAACACTTATTTCATCGGATGAAGAAGATAAAGAAGAGATAGCGGAGGGAGAAACTAAACAACAAAATAAAATAATGGTAACTGGAAGTCACCTTAAACGAGTAGCCGATGCAAAGAAGGACAAATTAAAAGGCAACGTTAGTTTTGGTTTTTCTCAATTAGAATCATCAGACGAACAACGAAAAATATCGCAAGATGTTGGAAGGCAACAAGGATACGACATTCAACTGTTAGGAAAAAAAGATAAAGCGTTTAAGTTATCAGAAAAAAAATCAAATAAACCTACGTTACCTAAACGTTCAAAAAGAAGAGAACAAAATTATATTCCGCAACGGGCATTAACCTTACAAACCGAAGATATTCCTAATGAACATGATAATGACAAAGTTTTAGAGGTATTGAGTGATCGACCTGTCAGCATTAATCTCTTTCAAAGCGAGCTTGAACCCTTTCGATTCAGTTTGTTAAAAAGTGGACATTTTGTTGCTTATCGACAAGTATGGCGCGATGGCAACCGCCTTATTCAAGGTGCCATTTTATCGGTCGACGAGTTTTTTGAACAAGCCATTAAAATGCAATTTGAGCGCTCACCTCTTTCGACATTCACTCAATTAAGTATCACTTACGGGAACAATTTACTGACTAGTTACCCTAAACAACCTATGAGTTACCGATCTAGAAACGAGCCCGTTAACGGAGAATTACTCTCATCAACAAACCTCTCTGAACCGTTTGGACAGCTTTCTTTAGTTTTTCATATCACACAAATGCCAAATGGTGAGGGCGGACAATTTATATTGCAGATCGCCTCCCTACTGGTTTTAGCCTTGGTCTTTGGTACCTTTGCTCTTTTCCGCCTTACTTACCGCCAATCACAGTTAGCACAACAACATCAAGATTTTATTTCATCGGTCAGTCATGAGTTAAAAACGCCAATCACTTCAATAAAAATGTATGGTGAAATATTAAAACAAGGCTGGGTTGATGAAGCAAAAAAAGAAGAATACTACGACTTTATCTATAGTGAATCAGAAAGGCTTTCTAGACTCATCACAAATATTTTACAAATATCCAAAGTGAGTAGAAATAGTTTAAGCCTTGAAATAAAGGCAATCACAGTAAATGAACTTGCCAATGTAATTGATTCAAAAATAGATTCACAAATAAAACAAAGTGATTTTAAGTATAACCTCACCGTTGAACCGTCAATTAAAAATAAGAAGATAAACATTGATACTGACGCCTTCATTCAGATAATTATCAACTTAGTTGATAATGCAATAAAATATTCTTCAAACTCTTCACAACAACAAATTGACATTGCATTTAGTGCATTCTCTAACAACAAAATCGCTATTTCTGTTAGAGATTATGGGATCGGCATAGCCAAATCCGAAGCCGACAAAGTCTTTGAACTTTTTTACCGCATAGGGAATGAATTAACTCGCGAATCAAAAGGAACCGGAATCGGGCTTGCGCTAGTAAAAGAATTAACGCTAGCGATGAATGGAGACATTAAAGTAGTCAATCGTAATAAAGGCGCGGAGTTTAAGCTCAGCTTTGCCGAATTAAAGAACTGAAATCATTTGCACCGGATAGCATTAAAAGGTTATAGAGAAGAAAAAACATGATCAAATTTTAATACGCAAGAGCACTAAAGTTTATCCCTTTAATTGCCAAACATCCAGGCAAACACACTACTTTATCAGACCTTGGCGAATCCTTTAGTTTGTTTACTTACTCCCTTGATGTTATTTCTCTAAATATAGTGAAACAGCCTAAAAGCATACGAACAAAATCCAGTTGGATTGGTACTGACATCGTTCAACAAGAAGACAAATGGATGTGGCATTTGAGTAAAGAGGAAATTGATGCTCTAGAGATGGCCTGTAATAAGTTTCTAAAACAAAATAATTCGCTAGAATAACGAAATTTAGATAGCTCAGAATAGCTTGAAGAATTGAATTACTAGTGATGTCTAAACCTTACCAATAATAATATCGAACTAAAGCGATTTTAAAGAGTGTTTTCTGTTAAAATAGCTTTTAGCCAGTCTGAAAATCTATTCTGTGTAGGTTAGATGACGGCTCAATCCTATTATAAAACTTAAAAATTTGGAGTCTCTGTGGCTTTTTATACTGCGTTAATGAACAAAAATAGTTCAAGTGAACCTGATGATACATTCGAAGCGGCTGATTTTGATGAAGCGGCTGACATCATACGAGCTAAATATCCCGACCAAGCATTTAGGCTTTATCTTGGAAAAGTTGTAC
The DNA here is from genome assembly GCA_002733465.1 of Kangiella sp. Classification (GTDB taxonomy): domain Bacteria; phylum Pseudomonadota; class Gammaproteobacteria; order Enterobacterales; family Kangiellaceae. Next base: position 5,388 of record NVVT01000018.1, on the reverse strand, counting down.
CAGAGAAAAAAGTCAACCAAGCAATACCGCCAAAAATTCCTAAAAAGGGATAATTGCTTAGGGCGGGTTCAACCCTTAGGTGGCAATTATTATTAATTCGTTGAAAATTTCTAATAATTGCCTACCCTGACAGTTATCTCATCCAAATCGGCGCTTTTGGACTACATGTACCCATCCCACCTCAAGATGCAGATTTCAGCATACCTAGCACATTAGTCGCATTAAAGTACCCATAATAATATTTTAGATATTTATCGACACCTAGCTCAGCATAAAAATATTGGTGGGCTACCCCTTTTAGCATTAGCTTCCATTGGTAAACCTCAAGTATAAATGTCGAGTTAAATTATGACTATATATGAATTAGCTGCATTATTAGCAGCCACATTATGGGCCTTTGGCGGAATGATTTCAGCCACCCCATCACGCGAATTGGGTGCGATTCCTTATGTACAAATCCGCATGGTCATCATCACCGCGATGTTGGTTGTTTGGGTCTGGGTAGCGGGCACATGGAATAGCGTTCAAACGGAGCATTATCAACCTCTCATACTTTCTGGCGTTATTGGGATATTTTTGGGCGATACAACCTTGTTTTTAACTTTAAATCGCATGGGACCACGACGTACTGCGATTCTATTTGCGCTGGCTGCCCCCTTGTCAGTTTTATTAGGCTGGTTTTTCTTAGACGAACATTTAAGCTATCTGCAAATTTTGGGCGTAACGATAGTGAGCATAGGTGTTGTTTTAGCGGTAGTGTTTGGCAAGCGCAAAGATCAACAACATCAATGGGAAGCAATAAAAGGTCCAGTCTGGATTGGCGTATCTTTGGGCGTATTTGCAGCACTCTGCCAAGCCATTGGCTCTATTTTGGCGCGCCCCGTTATGGAAGCTGGAGCCGATCCCGTAGCCGCGTCAGCCTTAAGAGTTGGCATATCTGCAATAATGCTTAGCATCATGGTGCTACTCCCCATCAGAGCATTTAAGCGCGCCAACCCGCTAACACCCAAATTATTGGGTTTAACCGTACTGGCAGGTGTTAATGGTATGGGAATTGGTATGACTTTATTTCTATTTGCTCTTGAAGGTGGTGAGGTCGGAATTATCTCGACCATTACAGCAACCTCACCGGCTATATTATTGCCGATACTTTGGATTAAAACCAAAGAAGTTCCAGCTCTAGGTGCATGGATCGGCGCGGGTTTGGTGGTTGCTGGCAGTGCTTTGTTGTTTGTATAAGAGAGCGCGGTATTAATAATTTAACTAACAATACCCCTTGTTAGTTATCCAACGACTTCGTAACTATTTACGTTTTAAGACAATATTTTCGACAAAAATATTCTGTTTTATCTCTATTGATTATTACTAAAGAAAGATTTAGGCCTTTTATTTGCAAAAAAGCAAAAACTCTCGCGCTTAACTTTAATTCGGGGTGTCTATTTTATTTCTAAAAACGTTTGATATATAAGCGTTCAACTAAAATTTTTATCTTAGATTTTTCAATCTTTGACTATTGAAGTTTCGGACGGGACACTTCGTGATAGATTTTCCTCAGTTAACTTGAGCAGTTTCTGATAGTATTGTAATAGTTTGCTTACGAACTGCTCCCTTTTTGAAGAATTACCTATGAATTATGAAAAATAGCGTAAAATCTGCCATCTGTTGAGAAACTATTTATGAATAAGAGATCAATTAAACAAGGTGGTGGCATTAACAGCGATCAAAAGGCTGAAGGTTGGGTCCTTGCGTCACTCGGTGGTCTGTTTTTTATAGTCGGCGTCTGGGCGTCAGTGCATTTTCTACCGGATTCCATCCGTAGTGGGGAATACAGCGATTTGTTTTTGCTGTTGTTTGTATTTGCTGGTATAGGTTTACTTTACGCGGCTCTCAAGCAAATTCAGGCATATAAACGCTTCGGGGCAACTCCCCTATTTCTTGATCCGTCAGTACCAAGTCTCGGTGGGCACCTTGGCGGTCGGTTCAGCATAAACAGTCAGGATATCGTCCAAAATGCTAGCTCTACAACACCATTTTTGGCAAAGATTACCTGCACTCGCAGAAATAGGAACAGGGACAGCACCGACTATGAAGTTATATGGCAGGAAGAAGGTCCAGTGCATTTAAAACAGACAGCCCACGGTGTTGATGCTTCATTTGTGTTCAATATTCCTAATACCTGCACAGCTACCCAAGAATTGAGCCGGCGGCTTTTATCAAGTACGCGCTCATTTATTGAGTGGCAGGTAACCGCCGAGGGTGATTTCAGTACTTCAAGCCTAGGCAAGTTTGAGCGTAACTGGGCAGTTGTTGTTGAGGATAACGACGCCAGACAAGCAACAGATTGATCTAATATACTGTCATCTTACCAAATTCAGACGAACGCAATTCAGGGCAATTCAGGAAGTACATAACTTAATTATTAAGCGATCTAGTTCCCACCAATCAAAACCTCATAATTCATCAAAATATTCTTCATGAAATTTTCCGGAATAACATTCCCAAGAAAAGAAGGGCATGTATATTTTACTATTTACCACTCTAGCGATCTTTTCGCGACTCTTTAACAGGCATCCAAAATATCTTGTGTAGATGCCAACGTTTTAATGGAAGGCACATCGAACGGCGACTTTTTTGTGTTTTTTGCCGTAATTGAAAATCGTGTACCATCTCTTCGCTTAATGATGACCTCTTCATGTTCTGCAAAAGCCAAAAGATCTGAAAAATTCTGTCTTGCGTCTGAATAGGTGTAGACTCTCATTAGTTTGGGACTCTGTAGACACATGACTTATTTGTTTCAATCAATATAATTAAGTAATGTGTCCCCAGAATTTCCCAGAATTTAATTTGATGAAAATTATCAAATGGTTGTGTGAGGTCTAAATTATGGGTTGAATATTTCTTGGATTTTTAAGACAGTATCTGCCCCGTAAGTTAATAAAAAAACTGCAGTCCAAACCTGATATGGTTCATTTTGTACTCTTTACCAACGAGGCTAACAATGAACAGTAACACAATTTTATTTACATACTTATCATAGACACAATCCCGTTAGAAAACATAATGGATGTTAAATTTCCGTAAAACCAGAATTCATTGGTTGAATTAAGGGACTTAGTTATACGTGTATTTAAGGGTAACCCCCAGGCTAGTATTGCTTGACTTTTGTTCATCCCTACAAAACCACCCTCGTACTTTATTAATCGAATGCTCTTTTGGCTCCACCCTTTGTTGTTAAATGGATTTTCTCTATAAATAGCCTCGCTAGAATATTTAACTAATCCCTCATTTCCCTTCCCATCTTTTACTTTTAAAAAAAATGGCGTATAACCTTCAATATGATTGTAAATGCGAGTATCAATACCGATAACCTCAAGTTTCTCATAAGGTAAGATATCGAATGTTTTCCCCTTTTCATTCGTCGCTAGCTTACGGTGGTTTGAACTATATGAGAGTTTCTTCCATATATTCTTACCAATGTATCCCTTTGCCCTTTTTAAATCTTCAATAAAATATGCACGCTCGACGTAATTTTCAACAAACTTATTACGTGTATACCTTGTATAGTTTTTCGAGTAAAAAACTGTGCAGTCCTCAAGTATTATTGGTGTGAATTCTCCTTGAGTAATCTTGACCCCAGATGGAAAATCTTCTTTAGGAGGCATTTTGTAAATCTTTCCATGAGTGTTTACTTTTTCTTTATACTCGAGACGTAGCATATCGGAGCTTCTCCACCGGGGGATGGTATGGAGAAAATAACCGCTTAGAGGCCCACCAAGGGTAATAGCGTTAAGATCGTGAGGATAATCCATTTGCCTTAGAACAAATTCAGCCCCCTTAATCGCCTTAAAATTACAATTGTTGATTTTCTTTGGGCTTGCACCGCAACCAATTAGTGACATAAGAATACATAGAGGTATTAACGATTTCATTTTTCATCTCTGTTTTAGAGCAATAGTTCTGCTTCATGAATTGACGTAGCAAGTTTACTTTAACAATTGAAAACCTATTTTACAAGCCTCAAAAGGGTACTGTCAAGTTAACGAAGAATTGGGGTCAGGTAGGTTTTACAATGTTTAATTGTTTTTCAAACCAATCAATTAATTTTCGCCATCCACCTTCAATAATTTCCTTTTTAACCTTATTAATTGAATAAGCGCAACTGCCTGAATGATGTAAACTAAAAGCCGTCGCTAATTGTTTTTGACTCGTATCACCATATCGTCGACATGCGTACATCGCGAATCCTCTGTAGGGGCTGGCTTTCTCTCGGATATCTTTCTCACTAACTATGCAATATTGGCAAACAATTCTTATCACTTCATCAGTGCTTGGTTTATTATTGAGGGCTATTCTTATTTGCTCTAATTCAGTTTCTTCGAAGGATTCAATAGCCTCTTTCTTAAAGTCTGCACTGCCTAGTACCTGTAATTAAAATGACCGCAGTAGCGTTTTAAATCGTCATCAACACCTTGTGCGATGTAATTTTGATAACTCTTATAACGATTTTTATGGCCTAGCATTTGGTAGGTTTTATCTCGCATCAACCAAATGGGACCTTTTGTAAGGTTCACATAAGCTGGATAACTAGACCATTCAAAATCTTCCAATGCTGCCACCATCGGCGGTTTTGTTTCCAAGGGATTTAGATGAATGTATCTGGTCAACTGCAAGAGGTAGTCATCTTCATCCACCAAAACAGATTTATAGCGTCCTCTAAACAGTGGGCCATCTGATTTATTTAGCCAATTGTATCGCTGTGTATAAACCCCGTTAATGTGACGCATTATTCGCCCAAGATTCGCTTGAGGAGTTTCAATTAATAAATGGTAATGGTTGGTCATTAAACAATAAGCGTGGATCACCGCTTCAAACTGCTCACTGACTTCTCGAAGGCATTTTAGGAATTCAGCATAATAACGTTGATCATGAAAAATGTCCTCATGATTACGACCACGATTCATCACATGATGAAAAGCGCCTTCGTATTCAATTCGAGTCGGTCTGGTCATGTTGTTTATAGGAGCTTATTGATTAGACATTGTAAAACCTACTTGAACATCCCGCTTGAAATTTCAAGTTTTTTGACCATTAATATTAGAATTTTTTAGATATAATAATCTCTATCTTCTTTTAACATTTTATAAATAWTTAAGAAAAAATCAAAAGAGAATTACCTTGGTAGTTTAAGTCTTGAGGGGATGGCTGTAACAAAAAGCACTTCAAGTAAAAAAATTGTCGATCTGAAAGCGAAGTATGCAAGATAAATATGGTGTTCAGCAGGATATTTACTGCTATTCAGAAACATCAATACTTAAAAACAAACTCAATATCCACTGTGATGAAAAGCTTGAACTTGCTGAAGTAGAATTTACTTTAGCTAGAGCAGAA
>NVVT01000017.1 GCA_002733465.1 Kangiella sp. | reverse complement strand
GATCGGGTGCGCGTCACCGCAATAGATCGGCGTCAAGGGAAGACCGCTCTCGGCGAGGACATCGAGCAGCGAGCCGGTTCGCTGGCTTTCGCTGCCATTCGACTGGAGCGTGGTGACCTGTGCAGCGCTTTTCTGCGTCACCAGCGGGCCGAAGGCGAGGCAGTGCGCGTCGTCGATGAGGGTAAATACCGTGTCCAGGTGCATTGTCGCGCGCGAAGCTCGTAGTTTCACGAGATGCACTTCGGAGACGCCAGTGGAATGGAGAAGGGCGGCAGCGGCGCGTGCGGAGCGCTCGTCGGTGCGGGCGCCGACGCCGATCGCTACTTGATCGGCGGACAGCACCAGCACGTCGCCCCCTTCCAATGCGGGGGACGCTACGTGTTGGCTGATATCCAGCAATGGACCGTCACCAAAAACCGGGTGATGTCTCATCAGGGCCCGACTCAAGCGCATTTCGCGGCGCCGGGCCGGCTTTGCGGCAAAGGTGAGCAGTCGTGCCTGGCCTACAATGACTCCCAGGTCCCGTGTGAACATGATGTTCGGGCTAGGGTGACGAAGCACTGATGTCCCGTTGGGGAGAACGCCTTGAATCAAGGCTCGGACGAGGTTGTGGGGGTCCAGATCGCCCAACGCCGCTGCCGCGCCTGGGAGTTCGCTGCCCATCGACACTTCAAGCGCGAGCGTATCGTCGATGACCGACTGGCGCACTACAGAATCATGAAGGATGGTGCGAAGCAGATCGCGAATGCCGTGGGTATGCCGGAGCGGTTATTCAAACTTAAAACAGGCTATTCGATAGTCTTGATCTGTTTGAATGATTTCTGGTGAACTTATTTTGCATTTGTCTTCTCTAATATGGCAGAAGTCCACATAACTACAATGTGGTTGCCCCGACTCTTTTTTAATTTTTATCACAGGGGCTTTAGGGATAGTCCGTTGAAATCTGTGTCTATAAGCAGGTGTACTAGCAAACAGTTTTTGCGTATAGGGGTGCAAAGGCTCGTCAAATATTTGAGACACTTTTCCTTCTTCTACAACTCTTCCTTGATACATGACCATTACGTCGTCTGCAATATGTTCGACTACATTAAGGTCATGGGATATAAATATAATCGAAATACCCAGTTTTTCCTGCAAACTTTGTAGTAAATTAATAATTTGAGCTTGTACTGATACATCTAGAGCCGAAAGAGGTTCATCTGCAATGATTATGCTTGGTTCTAAAATAATCGCTCTAGCTATCGCTATGCGTTGCCTTTGACCACCTGAAAAATTATGTGCGTAGTGGAATTGATGTGACTTTTGTAGCCCAACAAGCAAGAGAGTATCTTCAATTTTTTTTATTCTATCTAAACTCGACAATCTAGTATTGATTTTTAATGTATGCTCGAGTGTTTCTCCTATACGAAGTTGAGGATTGATTGATTCATAGGGGTTTTGAAATATCATCCTAATTTGTTTAAATCGCTCTCTTCTATGTGTTGAATTATCAAAATCGAGTTTTTTGTTATTTAAAAAAACGTCACCGCTAGATGGCTTTTCAATCCCAATGATCTGTTTTGCGAGCGTACTTTTACCTGAACCTGACTCACCTACGATAGCTAAGGTTTTACCGGCTTTTAAATTCAAATTAATATTAATATTTGCTTGCAGTTGAGACACTGCGAATAAACCAGTAGCTAGCGTATAATTTTTGTTAATGTTTTTAAGTTCTAGGAGTGACATTAAATTAGCTCCTTATTGTTCTTTTTTTTCATAAAGGGGGGAGTGACAACGCACCTTGCCATGATTTTCTATTGATTTAAGTAGAGGTGGATTAACACAAAGTTTAACCGCTTTATTACACCTTGGACCGAGACGACATCCGACCGGAATATTTTCTAAGCTAGGAATTTGTCCGCTCAACGCGTACAAACGACTTCCTTTATTATGTCGTTGTCCCATTTGCGGAATAGAATCTAAAAGTGCTTTTGAATAAGGATGGTGAGGATGATTTAATATGTTTTGTGTTGATGCATGTTCCATCATTTGACCTGAATAAATGACACCAATTTTATCCGTATTTTCTGCTAAAAGGGGGAAGTCATGGGTGATCAAGATGATGCCCATTTGCGAAGTTTGTTTTTGCTCAAAGAGTAACTTTAGTATTTGTGCTTGAATGGTGACGTCTAATGACGTAGTTGGCTCATCGGCAATTAGTAATTTTGGGTTACCAATCATCGAGATTGCAATGGCGACTCTTTGATTCATGCCTCCGGATAATTGATAGGGGAACATTTTCAAAACATTTTCTGGGTGTCTTATTGCGACGGCATCTAACAGTTCGATGGCTTTTTGATGCATTAATTTCTTTCCGCGAATTTCGTGCAAGGAGAGTATTTCATTGATTTGTTCTGAAATTTTAAAGCAAGGATTTAAACTGGCTGAAGGGTCTTGGAAAATAATGGACGCTTTAGTTGAAATATAATAACGGCGATCTTCGAGTGACATTTTCATTAAATCTTCACCATCAAGATTCATATAATCAGCCGTTAGTTTCATATTATTAGAGAGCAGCCCCATGATTGCAAGTGCTAGTGTACTTTTCCCTGAACCAGACTCCCCAACTAATCCGAGTCGTTCATTCTCTGCCATTCTGAGTGAAAATTGTTCTAAAATAAGTGCATCGTTATTTTGTATTTTTAACGAGACATTGAGATTTTCAATATGTAGCAAACTCATGAATTTTTCTCAACATTCATAACATCTCTCAAGCCTTCTGCGACTAAGTTAATACTTAGTATAGTAAAAAATATGGCTAAACCGGGAACTGCAACGCTCCAAGGAGCAAACACTAAATAATCGTGTGATTCAGAAAGTATCGTCCCCCATTCTGGATAGGGTGCTTGAGCACCCAAGCCTAAAAATCCTAAGGCGGCGATTTCTAAGATAGCAGAGGAAAATGCCACCACTAATTGCAGAATAATACTGGGGAAGATATTTGGCAATATAGAGTATTTCAATAATTGAAATTTATTTGCTCCATCTAAGTACATCGCAGTAACGTATTCGTTTTTCAATTCTATTTTTATCGCACTACGAGTGGTAATTAAAAAATGTGGAATTAGCACCAACATAACAGCATAAATAGCATTTGGTAAACCTGGACCAATGATTGCTACGATGACGATAGCTAACAGAAGAGAAGGTAACGATAAAATAAAACTCATTATTCTCATTGTCGGAATATCAATCCAAGATGGACTAAATGCCAATAAAGACCCAAGGGTAATTCCAATTATAGAAGATATTATGACGACTAATGATGCAAGTGATAATGAAAGACGAGCACCATAAACCAATCTAGAAAACAAATCTCTACCAAGATCATCCGTGCCTAGTAAAAATCGGACGTCGCCGTTGTTATACCAAGTTGGAGGAATATGTGTTGCATTTTCGAACTGGGTTGTTGGATCAAAAGGAGCTATTAGGTTTGCAAAAATAGCGACCAACAAAATAAAAATAAAAATAACTAAAGCACTAAGTGCTAATTTGTTTTTTTTAAAATCTATCCACCATTTTAGATAAACGCTGGGGACTTGATGTTGTATGTAAAAACTAGTGCTCATAAATTGCTTTTATCCCTTAATTTGGGGTTAAGCCACATGGAAATATAATCAAGAGCAAGGTAGATAAAAATAACAATGCTGGCGGTGATTAATAAACCACCATGAATCACAGGAAAATCTCTTCTATACACAGCTTCCAATAACCATTTTCCTGCACCTGGCCACGCAAAGATACTTTCGGTAATGATAGCGCCTGTGATTATACTACTAATTTGCAAAGACAATGAGGTTAATATTGGACTAAAGGCGTTTCTCAATGCGTGTTTCCAAGTGACAGAAAAATCAGAAATTCCTCGAACGATGGCGTTGTTAATGTAATCTTCACCCAGTGTTTTTATCATTGATGAGCGAGTGACCCTGGTGATAGCCGCTAGTGGAATTGTGCCTAAAACAATAACCGGTAGTATCATATGTTGAATGACACTTACGAAGGCATCGAGTGCGTAACGAGGCGAGAGCAAACTGTCGATTAATAAAAACCCAGTCACCACATCGATATCGTATTCGAAACCAATTCTACTCGCTACCGGCGTAACGCCTAGCCATAACGAGAAAAATAAAACCAATAACATTGCCCACCAAAATATTGGCAAAGAGTATCCGATTAGCGTGGCTGATAAAATCAACTTATCCTGCCATTTATTTTTGTGTTTTGCCGCAATGATTCCAAGCCAAAGTCCAAAGGATAAAGAAAAAACTAAGGTTACGATAGCTAACTCCATAGAGGCTGGTAAATAGTTAATTATTTCATCACTGATATTATTGCCTCTCGAAATTGACAAACCAAGTTGCCCTGTTAAGAGCTTGTTTAAATACTCAAAAAAGCGACTAAAAAAGTGAATGCTTTGAGAGAAAAAGCCACTTTCTGAGATTCTCAATGGATCAGATGAGACTATAAAAGATAATCCATTAGGGAAAAAATAATCGCATAATACAAATGTAAAAAAGCAAAGCAGTAAAAGGCTACTGGTTAAATTAAGTATTTGGCGAATAAAAATCCGGAACATTAATTTACGCTCTAGTCATTTGGTTAATGCTTTGTGGGTAACAAATAAACATCATTAAAATGGATCCCATCGGTGGGGGCGAGTCTAAAATTAATTACCCGTTTATTGGCTAAAACAAATTGTTGAGCGTGGGCTATTGGCACCCAAGGTAATTCCTGATTAAAGATGACCTGTGCTTTTTCATACAATTCACTTCGGTGTTCCTGAACAGATATTCTACGTGCCTGATTAATTAGTTTGTCAAAAGCAGGATTACACCAAAACGAAGCGTTACCGCCTGTGAGGGTTGCGGCGCATCCTAAAAGAGAAGAAAAGAAATTATCGGGATCGCCATTGTCTCCAATCCAACCAAGAAGCGCCGCATGATGTTCACCACGCTTGGTTTTTTCTAGAAAAGTGCCAAACTCGTAACTAATGATACTCACTTTGACGCCTATTTTTTCTAAATCCTTTTGGATCAATTCAGCCATTTTTCTTGCGTTAGGATTGTAGGTTCTTTGAACATTCATCGCCCAAAGATCCATTTTAAATCCATTTGTAAAGCCCTCTTTATGCAGAAGTTGTTTTGCTTCTTTGGGATCGTATTCCATTGCCGGTATATAGTCGTTAAATGACCACATGTTTGGAGGAATAGGGTTTTTCGCTTCGATTGCAGAACTGTCGTATACAATTTTTAATAAGCGTTTTTTATTAATCGCCAAGTTGATTGCTTTTCTAACATTGGGATTATCAAATGGTTTCTTTCGCGTGTTCATGGATAAATAAGCAATATTGCTACCAGATTCGCTATAACTAATAATCTCTGGATATTGTTTTATACTTTTAATATGAATTGGTAAAGGTTTTGCCATCACATCGCATTCGCCGGCAATTAGTCGAGCAAATCGTAACGAAGGATCTGGGGTAATTGCATAAACCAACTCCTTTAATCTTTCTTCGCCTTGCCAATAGTTAGGGTGAGCTCGATATCTTATAAATGCATCTGGGTTATATTTTTCAAATTGGAAAGGGCCGGTTCCAATTGGTAAATGGTCCATTTGTGATTTTTTTCCGATTTGCTGTAAATTGTTAGCATATTCGGCAGACAGAATTGAAGCAAAATCCATAGCGAGCGTTGCAATAAAAGGTGACTCTGGATGATCTAAAGTAAATTTAATGGTGTGATCATCTAGTTTTTCTAACTTTGTGATCAATGAATCAAACTCCATTGAACGAAAGTATCGATAGCCCAAATTTGAGACGGCATGAAAAGGATGGTCTTGGTTTTTTTGCCGAAATATAGAAAATAACACATCATCAGCATTAAAGTTTCTGCTTGGTTGGAAATATTTAGTGTGATGAAATGCAACATTTTTTCGTAGGTAAAAAGTGTATTCTTTACCGTCAGCAGACACATCCCAATGGGTTGCCAAACTGGCTTCAACCTGACTTGTTCCGCGTTTAAAATCAACAAGGCGGTTATAGATCGGTTTTGATGAGGCATCAAAGGTTGTGCCTGAAGTCACTAGCTGAGGATTAAAACTTTGAGGACTGGCTTCTGAGCAATAGACTAAAAGATTATCACGAATATTATTTTTATCTTTTAAGTTCTTTATTTCGAGGCTTTTAGAATTTAATTTATTGTATGAATGAGCACTGACCGATTTATTTGGTTTTATAATTTTTGCGGGTTCGTTGGAGTCATGGCAACTGAACAGAGCAAAAAGAGTACTCAAGATGAATGTTAGTTTCAATAATCTCATTTTAAAGATTTTTCTCAAAAACGTTAGCCTTGTCATTTCAATTTTATAATCGATTAGTCTTGTCAATTAGTCTTGTCAATTATAGCACTAACGAGTCGGAGCGATAATTAAACCTTCTTCAAGGTATTGACTAACGCTGACACCAAAAGCCTCACTTTCATACGCCTTATAAATGGTATAGGGCTTGGATTCCGCATCCGTTTGTATAAATGATAGATCGACAAGACGTTGTTTACGTTTCTTTTTTTCTTCGTTTAAAATCAATAATACTTTTGGTTTTAACTTATTTCCTTTTCGATTGCCAGAGACAACAATGCCGACTTCACCATTTTGCATTTCTACAATAGTTCCTGCAGGGTAAATTCCTCGCCATTCAATTAATTTTAATACTAGATGTTCATCAAAACGGTTACCTTTACCTTGCATTAATACTTTGTAGGCTTCAACGACTGAAAATGCTTTTCGATGCGCTTGATCGGATGTTAATGATTCGAAAGCATCAATGATGCTAACAATTCTTACTCTTTTTGATATTTGTTCGGCTTTCAAGCCCCTAGGATAACCTTGACCACCTAATCGTTCATGATGACATACTGCGATATCAACAGCTGCTGCTGGTAAATCGCTTTTCTTTTGTAATATTTCATATGAATATTGTGGGTGTTTACACAAGTCATGCATTTGCTCATCGCTGAGTTTGTCTTCCATATTGAGTAACTTTTCATCCACTTTCACTTTGCCAATATCATGAAGCATTGCACCAATACCAATCTCTTCAATTTGAGTTTCAGAAAAACCTAAAAACCGAGCAAAGCCAATGGATAGAATACTGACATTTAACGAATGTTGGGCAATGCGACCATCTTTATTTTTCATCATGATCATCATTAACATGGCTTCTTCGTTAGTTAAAACTTCTCTGACCATATTTTTGACAGCGCTTTTAACACTGTAGGAATCAAAGTCTTCACCTAACATCACCTTGTCTAATACTGATTTAACCACTTTACTTGAACCGCGAGTAACTCGCCTAGCAGTTTTAGTGTGTTCCTTTAAATCAAAGTTGTCGATTTGTGATTGATTAAAAACTTTTTCTTTATAGGTTTTAGATACGGTGGTTTTAAATCGATGTTTTTTTAGTTGAGCTTCGCTTCGGAAGTCGACATAAACGTGTTTGCACTCATTTTTAACCGCTTCAACGTCAAGTAAGTCTTGAAGAGCAAATCCTTGAAGTAAAAAGGCGCTTTTTTCCCATGGTTTATCTAAAGCTGAAACAAACATGCCGACTTCTAGATCGCCGGTATAGACTTTAACGCTTTGCAAGTGTTTATAAGACATTGATTAGGATACTTCTTTTTTGGAAACAAATTTAAAATTGAACTCTTAAAATAATTGTTTCTACATACGATAGAGCTTGTGCACTTTTTATACGAATTCAGCACTCAATAAAGGACAACATGGTACAATTTATAAATGTTAAATATGGTACGTCATTACTGTCGCGAAGAATAACATGTGTGGTTATCAAATTCTAATAGAAAGCTGATAAGCCTATGAAAATACGTGCTTATTTATGCCTACTTTATAGATTATCATCACCTGTCAATCCGATTTAATAGAGCTTCTAGATAACTCATTAATTCGATAAACTCATTAAGATTTGAATTCGAGAGGAATGTTTTCATGCATTTACATATTTTAGGTATTTGCGGCACATTTATGGGAGGGATTGCTCGACTGGCAATTGAAAAAGGTTTCAAAGTAACCGGCTCTGATAAAAACAGTTATCCCCCGATGAGCGATCAATTAGAAAATATGGGGATTACACTTGTTGATGACGAAGATAATCGCTTGCTTGGTGATAACCCTGATTGTGTGATTGTTGGAAACGCTCTTTCTAGAGGTAACGTAATCATTGAGTCGATGTTAAATACCAATCAAGTATTCACCTCAGGTCCGCAGTGGCTTAAAGAAAACGTATTACATGACAAATGGGTTATAGCGGTTGCGGGGACTCATGGGAAAACCACAACTGCGAGCATGATCGTATGGATTTTAGAGTCTTTGGGATATAACCCTGGATTTTTAGTCGGTGGGGTGATGGAAAATTTTGGGGTATCTGCTAGGCTTACGGACTCTCCTTTTTTTGTAGTCGAAGCCGATGAATACGATACTGCGTTTTTTGATAAGCGTTCTAAGTTTGTTCATTACCGAGCAAGAACCTGTGTTTTAAATAATCTTGAATTTGATCATGCTGATATTTTTGATGATTTAAGTGCTATTGAAAATCAATTTCATCATCTAGTGAGGTGCATTCCTAGTAACGGTTTAATCATAAAACCATTTGCGACTGAAGCGATTGATAGAGTGATATCACGAGGCTGCTGGACTCCTATTGAAACATTTGATTTGGCGATAGATAATTCTACCAGCCCCCATGAAAAAATGGTTGCTGAGGGACAATCAGTTCAAGCCGATTGGAAAGTGAAAAAAGATAAAGATGATGCTAGTGATTGCCAGATATACTTTAAGTCAGAGTATATTGGTCAATTAACGTGGAATTTGATTGGTAATCATAATATTAATAACGCAATGGCTGCTCTGGCAGCTGTACGTCATGTTGGCGTTAAGCCTATTGACGCAATCGAGGCTTTAGCGAAATTCGAAAATGTAAAAAGGCGAATGGAGTTAAAAGGGTTCGAAAATGGCATCAGTGTATATGATGACTTCGCTCATCATCCAACCGCTATTGAATCTACTCTGATCGGGCTACGACACAAAGTGGGGAAAGCTAGAATAATCGCTATTGTTGACCCTCGCTCAAATACTATGAGGATGGGTTGCCATAAAAACCGACTAAAAAAATCGATTGTTTATGCTGACATTACCATTTTTCATATTCCAGAATCTTATTGTTGGGAGCTTGAAATTGAGAATAATGAACCAATTATGATAATGGATTCTGTTAAAGGAATTTTAGCATTTTTAGAGAACGAGCTAAAATCCGATGATCACGTTTTAATCATGAGTAATGGATCTTTTGACGGGATTCATGAACGTTTACTCGATCAAATTAAACAAAAGAAGATAAATAGTGAGACGAATATTTTGAGAGATGGGGCGAAGCGAAATGATAAAAAATAATTCCATTACTTTGGGTATAACCGGCGCGTCGGGTGCTTTTTATGCGATTAATTTACTGAAGCATTTGGTTAATTATTATCAAAAGGTTCATCTGGTTATTTCTGACGCCGGGAGAATTGTATTAGCCACAGAAATGGATCTGGCATTACCCGAGTCACCTAAGAAAATTCAAACAGCTTTAGCTGAATACTGCGAAACATCGTCCGAAATTATATCCGTTTACTCAAAAGAGAATTGGTTTTCGCCCATTGCTAGTGGCTCGGCCGCGCCTAAGCAAATGGTTATTTGCCCTGCCAGTATGGGATGTATATCTGCAATCGCTACAGGAGCCAGTAATACTCTTATGGAGAGAGCTGCTGATGTGGTTTTAAAAGAACGAGGACAGTTAATTCTGTTACCGAGAGAGATGCCTTATTCAACCATTCACCTTAGAAATTTATTAACTTTATCTGAAGCTGGCGCTACGATTATGCCTGCAAGTCCGGGGTTTTATAATAGACCTGAAAGTTTAGAAGACCTGGCGAATTTTGTTTCAGCTAGAGTACTTGATCATTTAAAGATCGAAAATAAAATAGTTTCACCATGGGGCTACGCAAAAACAAAAGACAAAAACGCAAAAGATAAAAATGTAAAAGATAACCAATAAAGATTTGCTAATTAGAAATAACTTTATACGCAGTAAGATAAATATTTAATCAGATAGGCTCTTTTAATGAAGAAATACGCGCTAGAAATATCATCATTACGAAAAACTTATGCCAATGGTTTTGAAGCACTTAAAGGTATAACGTTTAATGTTGAAGAGGGGGATTTCATCGCACTATTGGGCCCTAATGGTGCGGGTAAGTCGACCTCTATTGGTATTATATGTTCTTTAGTCAATAAAACTAGTGGCGAAGTTAGGGTTTTTGGCCATTCAATTGACCAAGAATTAGAATCTGCCAAACGTTGTATTGGTCTAGTGCCTCAAGAGTTTAACTTTTCTCAATTTGAAACCTGCCTTCAGATTGTTGTGAATCAAGCTGGTTATTACGGTGTGAAAAGAAATAAGGCTATTCTGCGAGCTGAAGTGGTACTAAAACAATTGGATTTATGGGATAAAAAAAATGACCAGGCGCGATCATTATCTGGAGGAATGAAAAGACGATTAATGATTGCTAGAGCGTTGATGCACGAGCCTAAAATTTTAATTTTAGACGAACCTACTGCAGGTGTTGATATTGAAATCCGTAGAACCATGTGGGGTTTTCTGAAAAAATTAAATGAGGACGGAACAACGATTGTTTTAACCACTCATTATTTAGAAGAAGCTGAAGAGCTTTGTCGAAATATAGCCATTATAAATTATGGTGAAATTGTTGAAAATACTAGCATGAAAGAATTGCTTTCTCGTTTAGATATTGAAACATTTGTTTTGGATGTTGAAAGTATGCCAAGCGAATTACCAATAATTGAAGGCGTCAATTTTAGAATTAGAGATGAGCATAGAATTGAATTTGACTTACCGAAAGAAAAAGCACTTAACGAAGTTTTTGAATGGTTTAATAGAAACAATATTCGAGTGACTAGTATGAGAAATAAATCTAATCGATTGGAAGAGTTGTTTGTTCAATTGACAGAGAAAGGACGCCAAACCGTCAACCTGAGAGATGAAAAGGGTCAATCAAATGACTAACAAAGTGTATACAAAAGAAGCGTTTACAGCTTTAAAGAGTATTATCAATAAAGAAATTACGCGATACTTTAGAATTTGGATCCAAACACTTTTACCTCCAGCGATTACAACCAGCTTATATTTTGTTATTTTTGGTAAACTCATTGGTTCGCGGGTTGGGTTAATGGATGGTGTTAGTTATATGGAATATATTACACCCGGATTAATTATGATGGCGGTCATTACAAACTCCTATTCAAATGTAGCGTCTTCATTTTTTAGCGCGAAATTTCAGCGTAATATTGAAGAGCTATTAGTTTCTCCGGTACCGACTCTTTATATTTTACTAGGATATGTTCTTGGCGGTGTTTCTAGAGGTTTGTTTATAGGAATTATTGTGACTATTGTTGCATCACAATTTGTTGATTTGCATATTCAGAATTACGCTTTGGTATTTTTTGTTATTATATTAACCTCAATGATGTTTGCCACAGCGGGTTTAGTGAATGCAGTCTTTGCTAAAAGTTTTGATGATATCTCAATTGTCCCAACCTTTATTTTGACGCCGTTAACTTATTTGGGGGGCGTTTTTTATTCTATTAAAATGTTACCTGAATTTTGGCAAAATGTTTCAATGGCAAATCCGGTGTTGTATATGGTTAATGCTTTTCGATATGGATTTTTAGGTTTTTCAGATATTCCGATAGAAAATGCCATTATCTTAATATTACTTTTTATAGTCAGTTTATTTTCTTTAGCTTATTATTTACTGAGTAGAGGTATTGGCATCCGAGCTTAGTTTTAGTAAAGCGCTTTGTATTTCTGGCAACTGAAAATATTTGCCCTGGGTTGGATAATTTTCAAGTTCAATAGTCTCATGGTTCCAAGTGAAGTTGATTCTGAAGGCATGTAAATAAGCACGATCTGACGCACTACCTCCGTATCGAGAATCACCTAAAATTGGAGATCCTAAGGATTTTAGTGCTACTCTTATTTGGTGGGTTTTGCCGGTTAAAGGCTTAACCACAAATAGTCGAATTTTAGGTATCAAAGCAAAACTCTGAAATCTCGTTTGCGCGGGGTTTATTTTACTTTGGGTTAACATCCAACTGCCATTACGGGATTTTTTCATATCACCGGTTATTTTACCTTGTTTCTTTTTAGGTTTTTTATCACTGATGGCTAAATAAATTTTCTCAATGTTTTTATTTTCAAACATCAAACCAAATTGCGCGGCTGCTTTTTTGCTCTTTGCCAAGATAATAATGCCTGAGGTCAGCTTATCAAGACGATGAACGGGCCACAGAGGAATTTCAAAATGAGATTTAGCTAAATTGAAAAAGCCGATCGTATCATTTTCATTATGAAATGAAATTTCTATTGGTTTACAAACAGCTATAAAGTCATTATTCTCGTAAATTAAATCTATCGTTTTAAAATCATCCGTTTTTAGTGTCATAGGGACTATTTATCCTATTTTAGTTTTAATTATGTAACTTAGTTACGATCGGTTGGTTTAGTGCCTACAATACTACTTTTTTTAGGCTATAATAAGCTTCAGTTAAGGACGCAAACAAAGATGTTAATACAAATGATACGGATATCACAGGGAGTAAGCCAAAATGGCATTAATTTTACTAGTAGATGATGATCCTCAAATGCTTCATTTACTGAGTGAAGTGGTTCAGCTAGATGGACACCAATCAATTATGGCCGAAGATGGGGAGTTAGCGTTAGCTTGCTTTGAACATCAGGCGCCTGATCTTGTTATTACCGATATTCTAATGCCCAATAAAGAAGGATTAGAGTTTATCGCCGAAGTTCGTGAAGACTATCCTGATTTGAAAATTATAGCTTATTCAGGTGGCGGTTCAGCGGATCCTGAGAGCTATTTAGAATTTGCAAAAGGTATGGGTGCAGATCGTGTTTTTAGTAAACCTATGCCATTAGAGTTACTAAGAAATGAAATCAGCGAGCTGTTACAAGAGAGTGAGCTTCAACAAGCTTTATAGTCGCAATAGCTAGTCGTATCAGATAACTGCAGTAGCTATTAATTGCTCTCTATTTATACTTTATAGTAAACCAGAATTGACTGCCTTTCCCCATTTCACTAATGACACCTATCTCTCCGCCCATTAATTCCGCGAGATGTTTGGAAACAATCAATCTAAGACGTCCCGCAAAACTACTGTTACTGAGTTTAGTTGTTTGTTGAAGTGAATCAAATAGGCCTTTTTGAGCTTCAGGAGTTATTCCAACTCCGGTATCGGTTATTGTAAATCTAAGTAATTGTTTACCCGATTTCATTGTGGTGTCAGCATAAAGGGATACTTCACCTGATTTTGTGAAACGAATAGCGTTACCAAGTAAATTTCTAAGTATCTGTTTGATTCGGTATAAATCAGCTCGAATGGTGGCAGGGACTTCTGGATCGCTACTGGCTTGTAATGACAGCTCTTTTTCATTGGCAAAATGAGATAGCTCTGAAGAGAGATCATCGATCAATTCTCTAACGCTAAATTGATTGTTTTTTAGTTTTAACATTTCTGCGTCAAGTTTAGAGAAATCCAAAATATTATTGAGGTTATCGACCAAAGTTCTGGTCGAACGTTTAGCGATATTTAGCAGTTGTTTTGGTTCTGGTTCAAAAGGGTATTCCGATAATAAACGTAACATGCTAACTACAGACTTCATTGGTGTTGTAATTTCATCGCCCATTCGAGACAAAAATTCAGACTTGAGTCGAGGTGCCGCGACTGCAGAATCGCGTTCAATTGTTAATTCTTTTTGGTCTGTTTTAAGGTTTTGAACATTCTCTTGGAGTTTTCGCGCTTCAATTGCAAAAGCCTTCTTTTGTTGCGAGAGTTGCTCAAATCTTGATCGAATAGCTTGGCTACAGTCTAGTAAAGTTAGATCGTGACTGGTATTTTGTACGTTGGATAATCTTTTTATTTGCTCAGCGATGGGTAAATCGATGTCGAGTGTTTCAGATAATTTAATCAAACTGGATTGGCTAGTGCGTAGTTGTTGCCAAACTAAAAATAACGTTATGAAAGTTAATCCTAAAGCCAGTATTACAGAAAATACCCCACTTGAACCTGCGCTGTTTTTTCTTACAAGCATTGATAACTGCCAAATACTGGACTGTATACCATTAGGCCAATCAATTTTGACTAAGTCAAAATCGTCTAAATCGGGCTCTGAATCAAGACTTATGGCATGAATATTATTATTATTTAATATTGCCACAGGTGCTTTTGAAGTGTAATGAAAGTTTTTAAGTCGCAAGCTATCAATCACCTTTATGCCGATTAGACTACCGATGATTTCGTTTTCAATTGACCGTATTGGGATTAAAAGTATGATAGATGGTTGCTTTTTATAAAGTTGTATTAGTTTAATGCTGGTGTTGTTTTTAAAAAGTCGCTTGATAGGCTGATTAAGCTCGCCTAATTGTCCAGGTAGGCTCTTTTTGTTTAAAATCATTGATTTACCAAGATAAAGTGTGTCATTACTTTTCGCATATACACCTAACACATCCAATCCCGCGGCTTGATAGATTTCTTTTTGAGAGCGTAACCAGTTAGGCCATTCAACAACCGCTGCCGATTGCCATATGCTGTTGTAGGATAAACTATTGAGACCTTTCTCTATGGCCGTTACATTATCATTCAACTGTAAATGTAATTGAGAGGCCGCACTTTCAGCAACGTCGGTATCATTTTCTGCAGTTGGCATTTGAGAGGATTGTCCTCCCATGACCAATAACGTAAAAATAATCCCTGAAATGAGCAATATAGCGAGAGTTTTATTGGTGGGTGACATTAATGGCTCCATTTTAATCCAAATACTCTAAACTTAGACTATTCAGATATTTTCACTCCGTTTCTTATATTTTTTATTGAAAATTGTTAATAAATTAACAGGAGTTCGTATAATTATTTTCATATAAGCTTAAAGGATATCAGAAGAATGCTAGGTTAGCCGATACCCTTMTCGAAATTGTGACAGAGTTAGAAATGATTTTCTAGTCTTTTGATTTTTCTATAGATTTTATTATGCAAAGGTAATTCAATATTCAACCTTTTGGTCTTATTTAAAAGGTATCCTGTAATGGACTCTATTTCGCTTTTTTTGTGATTAAGGTGATCTTGCAACATAGACGAAGTATTATTTTTGGTTTGTTTTGCAATAAAACAAATTTGTTCGAATAATTGCTGGCTATCCTCAAATGCATTTAGCTTGCATAGCAAAGGAGATAGTTCCTGACAAAGAAGATACGACTCTTGTTTAATGGACGGATTACTGATTATTTGACCATTATCAATATTATGAATGGTCGTTAGCGGATTGATTACAGCGTTGATTAAGAGCTTTTTCCATAGAGTCTGCTCAATGTTATTGCTAAGGAATGTTTTGGGTAAATAAGTGTTGAGTAGTTTACAAAGCGCATCCCTTTGTTGTTTATACTTTTCACCTTGGTAACCGCCTAACTGGGTATCTCCACAACCCGTATGCGATAGACTATTCTTCTCAAATCTTGCGCCATGGGTAGTAACCGCTTGAAATACTTGGTTGTTTGGAAAGTATGACGAGACTATTTCTATTACGCCCATACCATTCATCATGATCAATATTGGTATAGAATCATCAATTTTATTGCCAGTACTTAAACTAGATAACTGCTGACATAATTCATCTAATTGAGGGTATTTCACACAGATAATGATGAGRTCAGGCTGTTTCCATTGRTTTAACATAGAATATWGAATAGTTAGATCAAAAGTTTCTGTWGGYGATYGATATTGTATATTTMTGTTCTTTTTAAYGCYTCTTGYGTACAARTTAACTTCGCTTTGAGAKWGGCTTTCAGGAKGGCCAGAGGYAAGRGYGTCAGRGCTTATTTCATAGGYAGGCAATACCTTTGAAAATCTAAGCATTAGTAAATGCCCAATACAACCTGCGCCTATTATGTTTATAGTTGAATAACGCAATATTACTTGGCTCTTTTGAATTTCAAAGGGTTAWTSTYCTCWTTRYATTCCCTTATATGAGTATATATTTTAATGAAAGGAATGATGCTCATTGGGTTTGACCTAGCTTTCTTGTAATATCCATATTAACGCGATGTTTAACCAAGATCCAATTAATGACAATTGAAAACAAACAAGCATCTTTGTCTGATAACGAGAGCAAGAACGATAACGATTGCATTGCTGTCACCGATATCTCATCTGGTCGATTTGCAATGCTGACTCAATTTTTTCAACCAGCAGTGATCAGCATGTTGTTTTTAGGTTTTTCTTCTGGAATACCGATTTTACTGATTTTTTCCTCTCTATCTCTTTGGTTGGGTGAAGCCGGCGTGGCTCGGTCAACGGTGACTTATTTTAGTTGGGCTGCCTTAGGTTACTCTTTCAAATTTTTATGGGCTCCATTGATTGAYCAATTACCGATACCATTTTTAACCCGTCGGCTTGGACGTAGAAGAGGBTGGATGTTGCTTTCTCAATTTTGTGTGATTGTTGCCATTTGTTGGATGGGYAGTATTGATCCATCTGCAGGCGAGGCHAAYCTAACTATGATGGCWTTTGCKGTRGTGATGTTAGGGTTTACTTCCGCTACTCARGATACCGTKATTGATGCKTAYAGAATTGAAGTAATCAAGACCGATGTGCAAGCATTGATGGCCGCGACCTATATTGCGGGATATAGGATTGGAATGATCTTAGCCGGAGCAGGGGCACTGGTTATGGCAGAAAGTCTTGGCTCTACTCAAGAAAACTATAATTACGTTGCATGGCAGTGCACTTATTATATGATGGCAGGCGTTATGTTAATTGGCGTTTTAACCACTTTGATGATTAAAGAGCCATCGATCATAAAGAAACTTAATCAAGTTAAATACAAGAATATACAATATTTTAAATTCCTTCTTTTGTTTGTTGTGGCAATCAGCCTTTTTGTTTTTACCTATAATTATTCTGCGACCGTTTTAGTCGGATTCATAGAAGTATTAAAGAATAATATTGAAAATGCAAAAATAGTGAATTTAATCATTGAGTTTGTTAGAATTTCATTAAGCATTCTAAGTGGCTATTTTGGATTATTGTTATTTTCAAAAACAACTTTGTATGAAAAACAATTAGTGCAAGAGTCTTTGCTTTCTCCAATACTTGATTTCTTCAATCGTTACGGTACAAAGCTAGCAATGTTAATTTTATTGTTTGTCGCATTCTATCGAATTTCAGATATCGTTTTAGGTGTGATAGCCAACGTCTTTTACCAAGATATGGGGTTTAGTAAAATTGAAATTGCGGCAGCTTCCAAAACCTTTGGTTTAGTGATGACCATTCTAGGCGGTTTCTTAGGTGGCGTGTTATCGGTAAAATACGGGGTTATGAAGATATTGGTAGTGGGTGCGGTATCAACCATTATTACTAATTTGTTTTTCGTGATATTAGCGGGAGCAGGGCATGATATTACTTTACTTTATTTAGTTATTTCAGCTGATAATATTACTGGAGGGCTCGCTAGCACCGCATTTATTGCTTATTTAGCGAGTTTAACCAACGTTTCTTTTACTGCGGTTCAATATGCGTTATTTAGTTCTTTGATGACGTTAATACCCAAGGCTCTTGGAGGTTATTCGGGGAGTATTGTTGATGCCGTGGGATATGAAAATTTCTTTCTTATTGCTAGTGCGATGGGATTACCGGTATTGTTTATTATTTACTTTGTTAATCGTTTAACTCCTAGATAATGAAAATATCGTAGGCAATAGAAAACGGAACCTAAAGCGGTTCCGTTTCATTATCACYAAACTTTCTAAAATAATTATTTAGAAGTGRAAAAAAGCGCTTACATAAGCTCCTTTAAATTCAACATCGGCTAACAAGCCACTTTCGTCTATATCCATTGTAAACGTCCTAAATCCGGCTTTTGCGCCTAAGCCTATTTCGCTTTCATATCCTATTGAAAATTCCGTATCTGAAAGAGAGTTACCATCAATGCTTATGATATTTAAAGTACCATCTACAAAAAATCCAGTGAACGGTAAATCAACTCTGCCTTTTAAGTAAAGCAATGGAATAGTGAAATTTAAACTGACGTGTTCATCTATATTAGATCCATTGGGGTCAGTTCGTAATGAGACAACACCATCGTATTGGCGAAAGGTTAAACCTGCGTCTAAGTTGATCCAATTGTCTAAAAATTCGTAGTAGAGGGTATATTCGATATTACTCATATCAATCACGGTAGTAACATCTTCGCTTACCGAAAATGTTTGTCCTTCAAAATCAAGCGACTCAGTTAAAGTATTAGTAGCGGTTGAACTTAGATCGGACGAAACAACCTTAAAGTTAGGGATAAATGGCAATGGATGTTCAACCGAAGCCCAAATAACTTGATGAGTATCATCAACAAATCCTAAATCATCTTGAATATTAATGTTGGTACCTGTTACGCCCGATGAATCTGACGCGATACTACCAGTATAATCAGGTGTCCATTGATACGCTCCGACTTCTACTCCTGCAAAATCTGCGGATGCGAAAGGGGCAAGTGTTAAACCGACAATTGCGACTAATGTTTGTTTGTTAATCATAATTTATCCTTTAATTGATTAGAGGCTTTTAATTTTGAATTTGATTTAACTATCGTTTGTAAACTGGTTTTATTCTCAAAAACTGAATTAAATCAAGGTCTAACACGATAACTAGAACTATTATGGAACAATTCTAGCAGTAATGTTGAGTAAATGTTCACAAACGGGCAATTATTAACAATAAATGGTGATTACTTTAACTGTATATCTCATAGTGAAATAAAATCGATGAGTTCTTTATCTGTAAAAATATTATTGAACTGCTTACTTAACATTTGATTCATTACACCGGTTGCATCAAATTCGTCGACAGGGTTAGCAACATCTTGAGTGCGCGAGGTATTGTAGGTTTTGCTCCAGCGTTCACTTTTTTTGTGAATGATAATTTCAAGCACACTTTTTCCGATCAACTTGCTTTTAAAAAACTCAGAGGTTATCGACAATTTGAGGTCAATAATTTTTATTTCTAGACCAATGTCGGCTAATAGCACTCGATTAATAATTTTAAATTGATTATCTTTCAAAAATTGTGTGAGTTTTGATTTCAACGCTTCATGGTCTGGAATATCAGAGTCTACCGCTGTAAGGATCGCAGGTTCTGCTCCTACAACTCTATTATCAGTGACTTCAACATAAACAATTTGTTTGCTTTCTAGAGCCGATGAAAGTTGAGAAAAGTCAGGATCAATTTGATAGATTAATTTTGCTGAAGAGCAACCGAAAATAAAGGTACTACAAATTATAGCGGTTACTAATAAAAATTGATTATTTCTCATTCTGGAGCCTCTCAACGTAATTTTTTTAATTTATTATTCAATAACTGATGGTATATTAACATCAAACCTGACTCCAGTAATATCTAGCGCTTTAAATGTGAAAATTTGTTTCTTTTTAAACGCGCTAAGCGATATTTCCCATTCAGGAAGTTGCAAGCTATTTTCGACAGACTGATTATCAACCCATATTTGAATGCTTTTATTCTTGCTATCGAATTCATCTATAGAAAACATCTTCTCTGATGTTATATTCATTATTTGAATGGTTTTTAAAGGAATGTCATGTTCAATTTTTAGTTCATTCTTGAGTTTTTTTTCTTCCATATTTTTAATGATATCATTTGAGTTTTCAGAATCCACAAAACATGAAACCATACGTTCATTTATTTTTTGAGATTGGACAAAATAGATAAAACTTTCACCACTAGCTAAACCGAGTATCAATTTGTAAGTTGTTGTCTTATTTTTAATATTGATTGCTTTAATTGTTCCTTGATAGCCCTTGACTATTTCTTTCGCAAAATATAAACCCAACCCGCGTCCATGAACATCTTTTTTACGTCGTGTTGTATATCCCAGTTTAAATATTTGATCTAATTCTTCATCCGCTATGTTATTACCGCGGTTGTATACTGAAAATGAAATGGCGTTTTCTATTGATTCTGATTCATCTTCTGAGTTCTTTTCGACTTTTATTTTAGTTGTATTGATATTAATGACAATACGGTCACTCTTTTGTTTGTGGCGAATTTTGTTACTAAAAAACTGAGCATTTTTAATCAAGTTTTCTAACAGTAATACGATGTGATTTGGATTGCCCAATAATTCACTGGTAATGTTAGTATGAATTAAGAACTGTTCATTTTTAAAATTGAAAGGTTGATTGAATAATGTGGAATTGATTTTTCCATTAATTAGCAGATGTCGAGTTTCTTCTGAATCGGTAAATAGTTGTAACGACATGAGTAGCGCTTGTAATGGATAAAACGTTGGCTGATATCCAATGGTTACGGAAGTGTCCGTATGTTGGCTAGCATTTAATTGTGTTTGAAAATAACCTTCTTCATACTCAATTAACTTGTTGCCAATATAAAGCGACATATTTTCAGCAGTGGAGAGATCGAGTAAATCCCATAGATAATTGATTGCGTCCTTTGCCGATTGGTAATCATGCAATGAGCTTTCTGTTTGTTGAATGTTTTCATCTATTGTAGACTCGCCATCTTGCTCATTTTTTTGTTCGTAAATGGCTAGAAATCTTTGTTGTTCAATAGCTCTATTTAATGCGATATTGATCTTGTCATAACTAATGACGCCATTATGTCTAACTTCGGAAGCAATTCCTTTAAAGTGAATAAATTTTTCATCAAAATCCATATATTCAATTAATTTATCGCTTATAAATGATTTCAGTTTGCTGGTGTGATCCGAGTAAGTGTTGGCTCTAAGTTGTTGCTTGTTTTTTTGTTTCCACGTTTGTTCTATTTGTTGACTTAGGCGCTGGAGTGTCGATTGGTTTATTTTTTGATGTCGATTAAAAATAAACAATTCAAGTAAAAAAACTAGTAGTAGACTGGCTAACAATCCTTTTAGATGTGTTGGATGAAATATTACGCTTTTGATATCCGAACTAAAAGGGAAGTTGAAATCAAGTTGACTAGCTAAAATATAAATACAGACTAATGAGAAAACAATACTCAGCCAAGGGAAATAGCTTCCACTCACGGGCATATTTATAGGAGAGCCAAACTGTTCCGTTTTTTGCGATTCGTTGTTATTATTTTCATTCATCATTTGATTTGTTTCCAGCAGTAAGCACCATCGTCACCAAAGGTTACAATGCCTTCTCCTTTCGCGCAAATTTCAGAAAAACTTAATTGATTTTTGCTACTATTATTGTTGATGCTGGCATTCTGAAATGAACTCCTTAAAGTTTTAATGTGTTGTCTATAACTGGCATAGTTAAAACACTCAAGGTTCAATTTTTCTTCCATTTGAGAAGTGTTTACAGGATGGGGTGAAGCATCAACTAAATAGCGTAATATTTTTCTTGGCGTTGGCGCTAATGGTCTTTGCTGGTTTTTTGGATTCATCAATTTTTCGCCATACCAATAAACGTTCCAAGTTATCAAATCGATCAATAACTCTCCCTGTTTTATTTGTTTGTCGTTATCTAGCGAGTTCTTGTCATTTAAACCAGTTGATTGACTGATCAATGTTGCTCGCAATAGTGCTTTTATTCGCCAGCATAAAACCTTTTCTATATTTTCTTGATGCTTTGCAATAAAGTCTCTAGTTTGTGAATTCGCAAATACTTTTTCCTCAGTTGAAGTTCCACTGTGTTCTGATAGAAATATAATCGGAACTTGAGGCCAGACTCGATTGATCAATTTTGACAAGGATAATCCAGCATCGTTATCACCGTTCATATTGGCATCTAATATCACGATGTCTGGAATTTGATAATCGTTTTGTTTGATTGATTGGTTGATCTCGTGGCGCGCGGATTCTTCAAAGCGGTAAATATCCACCTCGTTGTCGTTTACAGAGGTAGCAGAATTGTCTTCCGTTGATGCGGAATCAATTGAGAAGTCTGCTTTTTCTAGTATTGACTGAAAACGGTCAATCCAATGAAACTGATCTTCTACCCAAAACAATTTAATCATATCTGTTTATTCATATTCATTTAATCACAGTATTAATATTTAACCAATTTAACCAATTTAACCAATTTAACCAATTTAACCAATTTAACCAATTTAACCAATTTAACCAATTTAACCAATTTAACCAATTTTACGGATTTTTCACAGATTTTTCACAGCCATATTAGACACTAGTGGTGTTCTTATTAATCAATCCTAGAATAATTAGTTGGATTCGTGGAAGAGTGCTATTTCTCGTGATTCAAATGATTTTTCTAGGTTTATCCTAACAAAGAGGTGAAACATGTCAAATGAACTACTAACCGTTTGGTCGGACAACCCATCAACTTCCCTAATGATTTGGGGTGTAATAATCATAATCAGTTTCTATTTAGGTAGAAAACAAGCCCATCAAATGTTCAAATCAACTGGGCAAGGGTTATATTCCACGTTGCGTCTATGGGGATTTAGTTTACGCCAATTAGAAAATAGAGTGTCTCAACGCAATAGAGATATCCTACTTGCGAGTGGCGCAAAAGCATCAGAGAAAACCATCGAGCGAGAGTTTACTCGTATCACCAACATTGTTCAGAGAGATTTGTCACAATATCCTGCGCTGCATAAACAAATAGCCGAATCGATTGATAAAATTGAAGTTGATTATCAAAGTTCTTCTAGTGTGGCATTGTTGCCTCCAGCCTGGGGGAACGTCGTTGAGACTATCGCAAATTTACCCTCTAATGGCGATCCAACGGTTAATAAAATATTAACTAATATCAAAAAAGCGGTTGATGAATCTCACCAACAGACGCTCAAAGCTTTTAAAAAGTCGAGTGCAGAAAGCCATCGGTTACTAAAAGGTATGCTCCCTGTTTGGCGAGAAATAGATGGCAAACTAACAATAGTCGATGAAAAAATTAGCGGGTTAGCTGAACGTTCTAAAAATATTGACGAGCAAATTGAGAACTATTCTAATATTTTATCTAATCAGGATGTGGCTATTAATGCGCTGGGTTCCTCTGCGTTCACTCAGTTTTTCATCTCTGGTTTGGTATTAGTGATTGCTGTATTAGGCGGTTTAATCAACTTCCAATTAATTGCTATGCCAATGGCCGAAATGGTGGGTGGTGCGAGCTATATTGGTTCGTTAAAAACATCTGATATTGCGGCGTTAGTGATTATTTTAGTTGAAATTGCGATGGGTCTATTTTTATTAGAATCCTTACGCATCACTCATCTATTTCCAATCATCAGTAGTATGGATGATAAAATGAGACGCCGAATGATGTGGGTATCTTTTGCTATTTTGGCGATATTGGCAAGTATTGAATCTTCATTAGCATATATGCGTGACCTATTGGCTTTAGATAGAGAAGCTTTGCAACAATCATTGATTGGTGTTGGAGCAAGTAGCGGTGTAGTAGAAGCACAATTTAGATGGATACCCTCTGTTGGACAAATGGTAATGGGATTTATCTTACCTTTCGCACTTGCTTTTATTGCCATACCTTTGGAGTCTTTTATCCATTCTCTTAGAATTGTTATAGGTCTTATTAGTATCAGTGTTTTGAGAATACTGCGTATATTAGTTAGATTGATGGGCGGATTATCGAGACACTTTTTCAATATGCTAACTCACTTTTTCGACTTATTAATTATGTTGCCATTGAGTATAGAAAGATTAGTTAAAAGCCAACTGAAATCAAAAGATAGTAATCAAGTTGATTCAAAAACATCCAATACAAAAGGAGTGAAGTCATGAAATATTTAAGAAATGTTAGTTTGCTTTTTAGTTTCTTTCTATTGCTTTCTTGTGGTGAATATCAACCTCAAAACAAAGCGGTTTATTTGTTGATTGATACCTCAGGAACCTATACGGAAGAGCTGAAAAAAGCACAAAGCATAATCAATTATTTATTGGCCACCTTAAATAGTGGTGACTCAATTGCCATTGCCAGAATTGATAGCGGTAGCTTTAGTGAGAAAGATATTATCGCCAAAGCAACCTTTGATTTACGCCCGAGCACTACCAATAATCAAAAGCGTTTATTTAAACAGATGGTTGATGAGTTTGTCGCCAATACAAAGCGAGGCAGTCGAAATACCGATATTACGGGTGGATTAATGCAGGCTACCGATTTTGTCAATGAAACCAAAGCAGGCGAAAAATATGTGCTTATATTTTCAGATCTTGAGGAGGACTTGACCAAAGGGCATATTAGAGATTTTCCAATTGATGTTAAAGGGATTGAAGTGGTTGCACTAAATGTAACTAAGCTTCGCTCCGATAACATTGATCCTAGAGACTATAAGAAACGTTTAGTCGCTTGGCAAGAACGAGTTGAAAGTGGAGGAGGGAGGTGGCGTGTTTTGAACGATTTAGAGCAGTTGGATTCTTTGTTGGTTCGTTAAATTTACGCTGTTAGTACGCTTACATAAACATTTAGGAATATTAAGTGAGTATAGACTCGCTTAATATTTTCTTGTTGTTTTTGCTACATACTGTAAACTCTTTTTTTAACTAAAAAACCAAACGAAATGCAGTGAATTGAAATCATTTAGGTGATCTTTACTGCATATAATCAGCGTTAACTCAATAAAGAAAAACTAAATGAAAATTATTATCAGTTTTATCGTGGTGAGTGGGATAGCGGCCGTAAGTTTTTATAGTTGGGATTATTATGATGAAAAGGAGCATCGCATTTGTAGAAAACAGGCGTTTAGATCAGTGGAAATATATTTAATTAGTGCCGACTGGAAACTAGATATGAAATCTCCAGAAAACAACGATAATAACCTGCCAACAAAAGACCAAAAGCATCTAGAAGATACTGTAATCTCGCTTTCTAATACTGATGATCCAGTTGGCCAAAAAGCTTCGGAAGCGTATCGAAAATGCATGTCTAGAACTGGGATAGTTAAGAGTTAACCAATGCCAGCAATAGAAGACATAAACAAAAACAGCCTCTGTTGAGGCGAGCGTTAGAACACTCAAACCCAATATATCATATATACACCCTCCCCCCCACTTGACATTGATTAATTTGTAGATACAATTAAATAATGTCAATATCATATGATTCAAACAAAAATCAAATTAACATTCAAAAACATGGATTGGACTTTGAATTTATATATGATTTTGATTGGGATAGCGCTTGGATTTACGAAGATACCCGCTATGATTATGATGAGATACGCTACATCGCTTATGGAATGCTTGAAAAACGTTTGCATTTTGTCTGTTTCACAGAAACTGACGTAGGGATCAGGATTATTTCATTTCGTAAAGCCAATAAAAGAGAGGTAAAAAGCTATGAAGAAAAAACCCTTAATTGATAAAGATGGCGAGATACGTGAATTAACTTCTGGCGAACTTAAACAATTTAAACCGCTTGCTGAAGCTAATCCCTCTTTGTTTGCGAAAATCAAAAAGAGTGTTGGAGAGCGCGGACCTCAAAAGGCTCCAACCAAAGTTCCAATAAGTATTCGAGTTAGTTCGGAAGTTGTGGATTATTTTCGTGCTGAGGGGAAAGGCTGGCAGGGTCGAATTGATCATGTTCTAAAAGATTATGTAGCTCATCATAAATAATTATAAGATGAAAACAAAAGGTTTAAAAACAGAATGCTTAAAAACAAAATACTTAAAAACAAAACAACCCTAATGCTTGTAACCTGTCTGTCGCTTTTATTATTTGGATGTAAATCCAAACCAGAATTGATCCTCAAAATTGATCCGATAAGTGAGCGTCAATTAGCGAGCGGTCGGATAGTTGGTGTAGAAGGGGAATATAATAATCATAGTTGGTTGGGTCTACCTTACGCAACACCGCCAGTAGGCGATTTACGTTGGCTAGCACCGCGATCAGCGAAACCATGGCAAGGTATCAAAGAGGCTAATGAGCACGGGGCAATTTGTACACAATTTGCGGGTAGTGGCGGTGGACCAACGGGGGAAGCCGGTACTGTCGTGGGCGATGAGGATTGTTTATATTTAAGCGTGTATTCACCCAAGCTAAGTGAAGCGAAGATTAAACAAAAGAAACTGCCGGTCATGGTTTGGTTTCACGGTGGTAGTAACCGGCACGGAGCGGGTTCTTTTTACGATGGCTCTCGGCTTGCGAGCGAGCAGGAAGTTATAGTCGTCAGTGTCAATTATCGTTTGGGTCCGTTTGGCTGGTTCTACCATTCATCGGTTAATCATGCATCGCACAGTCCCGAAGCAAGTGAGCTTGATAACAGTGGCAACTACGGTACTTTGGATATATTACAGTCGCTAAAATGGGTGCAAAACAATATCGCAGTTTTTGGTGGTGATTCAAAAAATGTTACCGTATTTGGTGAGTCGGCAGGTGCATTTGATATTTTAACTTTGATGATAAGTCCACTGGCGGAAGGGTTGTTTCATAAGGCTATTTCTCAGAGTGGTGGGATAAACCTTGCACCTATAAGCAAGGCAATGAATTATCAGAATGATAAAGAACCGGGTGATCCGTTTAGTTCTCAACAAGTAGGTCTATATCTTCGAGTACAAGATGGTAGCGCTGAGAATGTTGCTGGTGCAAAGAAACAGGTAGGCGGTCTTAATGAGACTGAAAGAGCAAGCTACTTAAGATCTAAGAGWGCGACCGATTTAATGTTGGCTTATGGTTTCGAACAACCGAATAATAAAGGTCGAAGCGTGAATTTAATTGCTGATGGTGTTGTACTGCCCACCGAGGATCCTATAGTACTATTTGCCGATCCTAAAAAACATCTTGATGTCCCTTTGTTGATTGGAACAAATCGAGATGAAATGCGTTTATATCTCTTTAGGAATACTGAATTTGTTGATTACTATTTTTCATTTTATCCCGTCATAAAAGACGAAGAATTCTATGAAGCAAGCGCTGATTATTATACGCGTATGTGGAAGTATAATGGCGTTGATAGAATTGCAAACGCACTGAGTGAGAGTCGGGCTAAAGGATCGAATTCTTCTGTRTGGGCTTATCGATTTGATTGGGATGAACAAGCAAGGCCATACGGTGCCAAATTGGATAAATTGTTGGGAGCGGGACACGGCATGGAGATCCCTTTTGTTTTTGGCTTTACCAGTAAGTCTGAAGTTTGGCAGAACATGCATGATGATTCTAATAAGGTAAATCGTGAACAACTATCAAAGACCATGCGTAATTACTGGGCGGAGTTTGCTTACAGTGGTAATCCTGGAGTTGGTCGGGAGCAAGGGCAATTAAATTGGCCCGCTTGGAATGGCGATTCTGACGTTGCAATGAAATATATGATTTTAGATTCACCGCAAGATGGTGGCATGCGCATGAGTGCTGAGTTAATCAGTTTTACTGGTATGGTGAAAGATATTGCGAAGGACGATAGACTTGATTCGGTAGAAAAGAAATGCAAAGTTTTTGCTGGATTAGCAAATGGAGGCAATGAGGCATGGCCTATCGATAAATATGAAGGTCAACTTGGTGGCGCATGCGCTCTCTACCCTTTGGAGAGGGTAGAGTAAGCCGTTTATGAACAAGAGTAGAGTAGCTGTTTGTGAGCAAGAGTAGAGGAATAACTGCGTGAATTATGGATTATCGCCAATGCTCATAGGGTTTTCAGAATTCTCAGTCCATTCTTCAAGTGATCCCATATAAACGGCAACATTTGAAAAGCCTGCACGGTGAAGGTTAAATGCGACGGAAGATGCCGCTATGCCACCACCACAATAAGTAATCATTTTATCTTTACGCTTTCCATCAAGCATTAAATCTAAGTCATCAATCGATAGAAAATACCCAGACTCATCCACAAAGTTAGAAGACGGTAAATTAATGGCACTAGTGATATGACCTTTTCGCGCATACATTGCAAAATTACCTTGGTAATGGGCGGGAGAGAGAGAATCTACAATCGTAATATTTTTGTCAGATATAGCATTCAATACCCTATCACGATCAGCGACTAATTCTTTTCTTATATTAATTTCGAAATCGCCTGAAGAATAGTTTGAAATTTCGCTAGTCAACGCATTTTCTGACCCTATAAATAATTCAGTCCAAGCATTTTGACCACCGTTAAGAATACTAGCTTTATCAAAACCTGCCCATCTAAGCATCCACCATATTCTAGTTGGCCAAGATTGATTTTCCCTTGCGTATATCACTACGTGTGAATTTTTATTCACGCCTAAGTTGCGCATAGCTTTTTGAAACTGTTCTGCACTAGGCATAATAAATTCTTTCTTAGATGATTGATCAGATAGATTTCCTTTTAAATCAGCAAAACGGGCATTTGGGATATGAGATTTTGCATATTCATCTTTTCCGCTAATCGATTTATATCCTGTTTCATCCATTTCTATCAAAACGCTAGCATCTAATAAAACCAAGTTAGCATCATTTAGATGTTCCTTTAACCATTTTGCAGAGACTAAGGGGGCTGTCTTATTCTGAACAAGATTACTTTTTACAAGTTTAGTCTGAGTTGATTTGTCAGCCTCTACAGGAGAATTAGATGTCTCAGAACATCCTGTTGAAATGGCTAAGATTGTTATTAATAATAAATATTTAGTCATCATTTGATTCATTTTTCTAGGTTTAAAAAAACTCAATATAACTTCATTTAAAAAAGAAGCAACTAACTTTCTGTTACTAGATGTTGAGATGTCGTGTAAATACTCAAACATTAATCGTTTTGACCAGATTTTTTTATTCATCACCTCCTTTATTTAGACAACTTATTGATTTTGTTACGATAAAAAACATGGCTGATATTTTGCTTGTCTTGGTTTGTAAAGATAGTTTTGAATTTTAAGATAATTTAGGTGAGAACAAAATGAATAAAGTAATTAAATTAGTATCTATTATCAGTTTTACAGCAGTCTTTTCAAGCTGTGCAATCCACGTTGGCGCTCACGGAAGTTCTGGCGATATTAGCTCTGTTTTTGGAGGAATTAGTGTTGATTCCGGCTCAAAGGTGGGTGATCTTTCTAGTGTGAATGGCGGAATTGATATTGACGATGATGCTACCGCTGGAGACGTCGAGACGGTTAACGGCGGTATTGAAATTGGAGATAATGTTCAGCTGGAAAGTGCAGAAACAGTCAATGGCTCAATAGACGTTGGAAAAAACGCCAACATTGAGAAAAACGTAGAGACGGTTAATGGTTCTGTTTTTATTAAATCCAACGGCGTTATAGGTGGGAGTATTGAAACCGTTAATGGTGATATCGAAGTTTCGCAAGTAATTGTTAGTCAAAATATTAAAACCTCAAATGGGGATATAGAGTTATCTGATAACAGCGTTGTTAAAGGCGATATTGTGATAAAAGATAACGATAGTTGGTTTTCTAAATTCGAAGGCGATAAACCGGTGATAAAAATTGATGAGACTTCTAGCGTTTTAGGCGTGATACATTTACACCGTCCAACAGAATTAAAAATTGCTGACGGTGCAAAAGTTGGGGAAATTAAATATCATTTTAAACGAAAGTGATACTAAACAATCAGTGTTTATTGATGTCTCCTATCAATTCCTAATAATATTTTAGGTCGCTTTTTATTCAATGAGTCTTTATTAGATATAAAAGACTCATTGGTTTTTCCTAGAGTCGGTAACGCTAACGCATCCCACCAACTAATTCCGGTAGTGAGAGTTGAAGGTTGAAGTATTTGCGCCGAAGCTTCCACTAGGTTTACGCTTGGCAAAATATTTGCGACAACGTATTCTGCTCGAGATTTAGTCCTATCATGACCCACTCGGCCTCGTTCTGCTGTTGATATAATGTAGTCAGGTGCTAAACCCGTAATTCCTTGATCGTATCGAACGCCAAATCGATAAGTCATTAGGTATTCTTCCGCAAGCATCGCATAATCTTCTCTTAAAGTGCTGTAATTATAGGTATTGGTTGCTTCATAGGGAAAAAAGAATTCGGCCACTTCATCGGGCGTAAAATTTTGCTGAGTTTGCGTGGCTGTTTCACCTTGAAACATCACGTTTCCTAAGTCATACATTTCTTGACTAACTAATGGAAGCGCGCTCGCTAATCCGGTTGAGTCTGGCTGGTTGGTGCTGGAGTAGGTCCAAGCAAAATCATTATTGTTAGCATTTGCCCAAGCTCTAGGAGGGAAGAAATCATTGGCGTGAGCTAATTCGTGATAAAGCACTCTAGATAAATTATGTTTCGAGTTCTCTAAGTTACGTACTTCACGTGAGGCAATTAGTGGCGTCGAGTAAGCATATTGGTTATCTTTTGTGACTCGCCAAGGATCAACGAACTGTAGATCCTTGCTAAAATCACTACGGAAATCTTGAGTAGTATCGATGCTGTCTCTTTCCTCAGGAGTTACCCAAAAATAGCGTGCACTCAAATAGATTGCTCCGGTACCCGACCAAAAGAATGAAGGTCTTATATCGTATGAAATAACGATGCTAGTAGTCGCGCCGAGCAGGTTTTTAATATCGTTGCTTGTATCAACGGTTTCTAAATATTCTTGGAATCTCGCCCCCATCCAATCATGGGATACTAAAACTCTAGCCATAATATCGGCAGTTGTTGGATTGGTGGTTAGACTGCCAATAAAAGGTAACTTTCCTAAATTGCAGAGTTCGGTACTGGTATTTGAATAAATACACTCGTTAAGCTCATTAAAGTAGTTTGAATCTGTAACGAAAGGGTGAACATCGGCTAATGAAATATCTGCAAATCGACCAGCATTGAAAAAGCTATCATCATCTATATTAGTTTCCTCTAGTAGAATATTGACAGAATCAGAAGCCGAATTACCTTGATCGTCAGTGATATCGACTTTAAATTTTAATAAGATGTCTTCATTTATTTTAGGCGCGGTGAAATTGAGTGATAACTGATCCGTAATGTTTAATACTGCTGACGGTCCTTCAAGTTGAGTCCAACTGATAGATGTTATGTTTCCAGGCATTTGCTCGTATGCTTGTAATGACATTTTTGCTTGTGAATTGGCTTCGTGATCCAGTCTAACATTTACGTAAACGGGTGACTCTGATGTCGCATCGAAAGAGTATTCAATAGAGCCATCATTGGACTGAGAATCTTTAAATGCAACTTGAAAGGTATAGTGACCCTCTGAGGGAACGTCAAATCCTATCACTTTTCGGTCAGAACCAACAAAATTTATGATAGGGCCTTGGGTTTGTGACCATTGAATTTCAGTAATGTTTGAGTTGCTTGACGTAAGCACAAGTCCAACTGATTTGCCAACTAAGGTTTTGTTGTTCTCAAATCCAACTATTTCCGGAGCATTGCCTTTACTGCAGGAAGTTATGAATAAAATGGTAGACATAATATATAGAAAACGGTTGAGCATATTGGGCACCTACTTTTTTATAAAATAAAACATCAAAATACTTAGATTTAGAACAATAGCGCTCATCTTTATTTAACCGCTACAGGCTTACTTATTGCTTTAAACTGTTTAATTAATAACCAGTCATTGTCAATAACCCAGAGAATATCGCTATCGAGTATACAAAAGCACTGCAAATAACGGTAGTAAATATAGACCAAAGGTAAAATCAGGAGATAATCATGGGTATTTTGCGTTGATATTTTAGATATTTACTTAGTAGCTGTAGTATTATCTCTTTAATATTCAAATTGTTAAAGCACCAATCATTATGGCTTCTTCAGAACAACCGTCAGCCAAAAATGCAAATCCACCACTAACTGCTGAGCAAAAGCGTGCGGCTTTGACTCAAATTAGTCAAATTGTGCATTCCGATAATAAGAGCCAAGGTTTTATGAAAGCGAAAGCCGATGCGGATCAAGCGCTGGCAGAGAATAAAATTATATTAAATAGACGCTTTGTCTTGGAGTCTACAATTGGTGCTGGTGGGATGGGCACGGTTTATAAAGCACAAGATCTAAGAAAAGTTGAAGCGCGCGATAATAATCCTTATGTAGCAACAAAGATCTTAAATGCTGATTTTAAGAATCATCCAGAAGCCTTTATTACTTTGCAAAGAGAAGCAAGTCGTTCTCACCTACTTTCTCACCCTAATATAGTGACGGTTCATGACTTTGATAGAGATGGCGATACCATTTTTATGACGATGGAATTGATGGTAGGACAAGATCTTGACCAATTATTAAAAAGCAACCAAGGTGTTGGTTTGGGAAAAGAAAGAGCACTTTTCATTCTCACTGGTATTTGTGACGCTTTAAAACATGCTCATAAAAAAGGTATTATTCACTCCGATCTTAAACCCGGTAATATCTTCATTACTGAAGATGGTGCAAAGGTACTTGATTTTGGTATCGCAAGAATAGCGCTTGAATCAAAATTGAAAGATCATTTTGATGCCGGTGTTTTAGGTGCTATTACTCCTGCGTATGCGAGTTTAGAAATGATCCAAAGAAAGGAGCCTGATAAGAGTGATGATGTATATGCTACTGCAGTCATAACTTATGAAATGTTATCTGGAAAGCATCCTTTTAATACGTTATCTGCGACAGCGGCCTTAGCAAAAAAGATGTCTCCAGCTCCAATAGAGGGATTAACTAATCGCCAATGGAAAGCGTTAGAGTCGGCGCTAAAATTAAAAAGAGTTGACCGAACTAAAAGTATCGAACAATTTCTAGAAGCTATGACTTTTGTACCAAAAATACCAATACTTAAAATTGCAAGTCTAGTATTACTTCCCCTTTTAGCTTGGTTTGTATCCAGTAAGCTATTAGCTCCAAATGAGTTGACAGCTGCAATAGACGAATCTTTTTCTAAAGCTATCTATTGTTATCAAACAAATGATTATCAATGTGCTATCGAAAGTTCTCGCTCAATTTTAAATATGGCACCAAACCATATTGAAGCTAAAAAACTTTTACAATTATCAAAAGATGAAGATCTGAAAAATAAAATAAGATCTTACTTTACGGAAATTGAAGGCTGTTTAGAAGCTAAACCAATCGCCAACAATCAATTAGTTTGTGCAAAACTAAAGTTAGGCAAACTATCACAAATCGCGAAAAATAGCCGGTCATTCGAACGAGCAAAATTATTAGTTTCCAAAACTGAAAAACAATGGTTATTTAATCAAGCAATAGAACAAGCAGAAGATTGTTTTAACGTTAAGGATTATCAATGTACAGAAAATAAGGCTATTCAAGCATTAGACATTTCACCAAACAATAAAGAGGGACTTTTGCTTTTAGAAAATTCCAAGAAAGCAACAGAGAAACAAAAACAGTTAGATATAAATCTAGAAAAACGTTATAACGCATCGATGAAAAAAGCAAACGCCTGTTACAAAGAAGGACGATTTAATTGTGCGATTAAACAAGCTAATATCGCACTGTCTATTAAAACCGAAGATTTAGCGGCTAAAGATATAAAAGATGATGCCAAAGATTCACAAAAACAATACCAACTAAATTTAACAAGGGCAAATCGAATTTTGAAAGATGGCCAAGCATGTTTTAAAGCATTTAATTATAGTTGTGCTATTGCTAAATCTGAATCAGCATTAGAGTTTGCACCCAAATTAAAAGGGGCTAAACAACTAAAGCGAGATGCAACCAACGCTATAAAAAACATTAAGAAATCAATAGAAATCAATTGAAACGCTTTTAGAAATTTATTTTCAGAATATAAAAAGACAGGAGTTCTATAATGAACATACTCAGTTCTAGAGAACAAAACAACTTAAGTCAAATTTTATTGGTCGGATTAATTTCAATTACCTTGATGTTTGGAAGTGGATGCGGTGGATTAGATACTAAACGCTTAAAGAAAATGGGAGCTATTGCGGCAATAGGGCTTGCTGCAAAACTAATTTATGACATGGTCGTAAATTATCAATCAAAACTAATTAATGATGAAGATAAGGTTATCGAAAAATATAAATTGGCTCATGGGAAATTACCTGAAGAACCAGTAGTTGTTGCTTATGAATCTAGTATTCAAGCAGGAAATATTGTAACGGCGGGAAATGATATTACAATATTATCTCGATTAGAAGTTGTTAGAGGGGCTAGTACGCCCACTTTAACTATTGAAGAAAAAATTACTATTTATGATAATGAAAACAAAAATAAAGAGTTGAAATCATTTATTAAAGTAGTCAATTCAAAAACAAATGCCAGTGGCACATTCGAAAATGAATTTATATTTCAATTGCCAATGGGAATGCCACAAGGTATTTATCCGATTAGAACCGTAATATTGGTTAACGGAAAAGCCTATATTCCCGTAGATAACCAAATGCAGTTAGTTCAAATCAAACAAAATAATACGTTAGAAATGATAGTGAGTTTATAGTTAATGTTGAAAATAGAAAGTCTAAACAAAATAGTTGCAACAGGTGAATCTTCACTTCAAATTCTTAAAGATATAAGCTTTTCGTTAGAAAAAGGAAAAAGTCTTGCTATCGTTGGTGAGTCAGGTTCTGGAAAAACAACGCTTTTGGGGTTGTTGGCCGGGCTAGATAAACCGACTAGTGGAACCGTTTCCATTGACGGCAATTCGATTTTTGAAATGTCTGAAGACGAAAGGGCGTTAGTTAGAAAAAACTCCGTTGGTTTTGTGTTTCAAA
This sequence comes from Kangiella sp., assembly GCA_002733465.1. Taxonomy (GTDB): domain Bacteria; phylum Pseudomonadota; class Gammaproteobacteria; order Enterobacterales; family Kangiellaceae. The sequence goes on along the minus strand of NVVT01000017.1, from coordinate 83,198 downwards.
GTTTTCAATTGATCGATGGTTTAACGGCATTAGAAAATGTCATGATGCCGTTAGAGCTACGAGGCGATTCGAAAGCGAAAGAAAAGGCGCTTTCTCAATTAGAACAAGTGGGCTTGTCTGAGCGAGTTCAACATTTTCCTAATCAATTATCCGGTGGAGAACAACAGAGAGTAGCTATTGCTCGCGCTTTCGTTTGTAATCCTCAGGTTTTATTTGCCGATGAACCAACTGGAAATTTAGATACTAATACAGGGAAAAAGGTTGTTGAGTTGATGTTTGACTTGAACCGGAAAAACAATACCACAATGGTTTTGGTCACTCATGATATCAAGTTAGCATCACGCTGTGATTATAAAATATCATTAAGCGCTGGCGAATTAATTGAATCAGATTTACCACGATGAATAATTTCAACCAGCTTTTTAAAATAGCCTTTCGTATTTTCAGGCGTGACTGGCTGAGAGGCGATCTATCGGTTTTAGTTTTTGCCTTGTCGATTGCCATGGCATCTGTGAGCGTGATTTATTTAATTATTGACCGAGTTTCATCCGCAACGGATCAACAAGCCTCTCAGATTATAGGCGCAGACTTAGTTATCACTTCGCCAAATGAAATAGATCAGCAGTGGTTAATTAAAGCAAAAACACTTAATTTGCAAAGTGCAAATGTAATTAGCTTTGCTAGCGTTCTTTCTGCTAATGGGGAAATCCAACTTTCAGGTGTGAAAGCGGTCTCTAAAAACTACCCATTGAAAGGTAGGATTGAGCTATCTGATATTCCTTACGGTAACGTTAACATTGCAAATAAGATTCCCGATCTTGGTTCGGTTTGGATTGCGCCACGAATATACAATCAACTATCTGTAAAAAAAGGAAACTCAATTGAACTAGGATATGCCGACTTAACTGTCAATGGCGTCATTATGTTAGAGCCAGGACAGGGTTCAACACTTTTTAATGTAGCTCCAAGTGCGATCATTAATATCGATGATTTACCTAAGACTAAAATAATTCAACCGGGTAGTCGAGTGAGTTATCGCTATTTATTTGTAGGCAATAAAAACGACATTGAAGAATTCAAACAATTTCTTGAACCTATCATTAACTCTAGTCAGAGATTGGTCAGCATTTTTGACGAGACGCCTTTAGCGGGTTCTGCGATTACTCGAAGTAAAAAGTACATTAGTCTTTCCAGCATATTGACCTTAATTCTGCTCGGTATTGCCATAGCAATAACTGCCAATCGTTATGCAACTAAACAATTTGATATGAGCGCTTTAATGCGATGTTTTGGCATGAATAACCGTCAAGTGTTAACCGTGTTTATTATTATTTTAGGTTTGGTTGCGGTCAGTGGAATAATGATTGGCGCATTCTTTGGTTTGGGGTTTCAGTGGATAATGGTCAAATGGCTAAGCGAGTTGTTTGTTGAAACATTACCCGCACCGGATTTAAGCGTACTACTTTTTCCGGCTCTTTCGTCTTTAATTTTATTGATGGGATTTGCCATGCCATCTCTAAGTCAGTTAAAAGATGTGCCTCCAATGAGAGTATTGCGTCGGCAGTTATCGCCTATGAAAAACAATGTACGTTTGATTTATTTTATTGCTTTTGTATCATTATTGAGTGTGATGTACGTGCAGATTGGAGATGTGAAATTAGTATTGGGAGTCACTGCAGGTTTATTACTCATGGGATTGATTTTTGGCATTTTTGCAAAATTGGTTTTGTCTCAAGTACGGCGTTTATCTTACACCAAGAATGTCGCTATTAATTATAGCTTACGACAATTAGATGCAAACAAAGGCGTAACGTTGCTTCATTTGCTATCTTTTAGTAGTACCTTATTTGTCATTGCGCTTGTTATTTTAGTTCGAACTGAATTGCTGGATAAATGGCAACAAAGTATCGCGATAGATACACCAAATCACTTTATGGTAAACATTTCACCGGATAAAATTTCGGCTCTAAACTCTCTTTTTAAAGAAAACAATGTTGTTGCCTCGGAGCAGTATCCGATGGTGAGAGCTAGAATAACTAAAATAAACGGAGAAGAAATAAAAACAGCATTACCCGAATCTGTTCAAGAACATAACTCTTTAAAGCGAGAGTTAAATATGACATGGACAGAACTATTACCGAAAGGAAATAAAATAACTAAAGGTGAATGGTTATCTGCAACTCAAAATAATGATAAACAAATGGCTTCAATTTCTTTTGATTCTAAAACTGCAGAGATGTTAGGGCTAAACTTAAAAGATAAGATAACCTTTACAATCGGTGGTCGAGAATGGACTGCAGAGATTACTAGTTTGAGAAGTATAGATTGGCAAACATTTACGCCTAATTTTTACGTGATTGCCAAACCGGGTGATCTAGATGATTTTAGCCCGACTTATATGAATGCTTTCTATTTGCCAAAGGATAAAAAATCACTACTTGCGGAAATTGTCAAAAAGCATCCCACTTCGATCGTGATTGATCTCGATAGAATATTTGATGAGGTTAGAAACATTATTGCAAAAGTTAGCTCCGCAATTGAAATACTAATGGTATTTGTTGTGGTGGCGGGTCTTGCGCTTTTATGGGCGACCATGGAACATAGCTTTGCTCAAAAATTAAAGCAGTCAGCTATTTTAAGAACGCTAGGGGCAAGCCGTAATTTTTTAGCCGTTAGTTTTCGCTTTGAGTTTTTATGGATAGCGATTTTATCTTCAACGGTTGCGTTAATTTGTATTGAACTAGTCACCTACTTTTTATATCAATCTATTTTTGAAATTGAATTCGAATTTCACTTTTCTCTATGGTGGCAACTACCTTTAAGCCTGTTTTCTTTGATGTTGTTATCATCATGGAGAGGCGTTAATCGAGTGACTAAGCCTGCGCCTTTGTTGTTATTGAAGTAAATTTTAACGCTTTCTTTACCCCTTTATAGATAAGTCAAAATAACGAACGGGTGGTTATTTTGCTTATTTATTGGAATCCAAAATTCCCCAAACAATCTCAAAATAAATTAAATGCCATATTAAACAATAGCTTAGCGTTATTTTTCATTTCTGGCACGTTTCCTGATACATCTTTTAATGAAAACCCATTATATGAAAACTTTAATATTTCATTATTGATTAATAAGAGAGGAACACTATGAACGTATTTAAACGATTTTCAGATATCTTAAACAGTAATCTTAATTCAATGTTAGACAAAGCGGAAGATCCAGAAAAATTGGTCAACATGATCATCCGCGAAATGGAAACGACGTTATTTAATGTACGCTCCGAATCAGCTAAAACAATTGCTAATAAAAAAGAAATGCAAAGACAACTTAAAGACTTTGAGTCTGAAGTGACGTCTTGGCAAAAACGTGCTGAATTGGCGCTTGATAAAGGGCGTGATGATTTAGCTAAACAAGCATTAGAAGAAAAGCATCGAATTAGTTTAGCAATAGAGGCTCAAAGTAAGGAGTTTGGCGCTTTAGAATCGGCGTTAGAAAAGTTAGAACATGATATTTCTAAGCTACAGCTAAAACTGAATGAAGCGATTGCTAGAAGAAAAGCGATTGTTGCTCGACATGTTACGGTTCGAAGTAGTATTCAGATCCGTCAAAAAATTGCAGTAACTGGAATTGATACGGCTTTGAATCGATTTAGTCGTTTTGAAAAGCGTCTCGATGAAATGGAAGCTGAAGTTGAAGCGATGGATTTGGGGCAAAATGTTAGTTTATGCCAGCAAATTGACGGTTTACAAACAGATGAAGACTTAAATAAAGAGCTTGAAGAATTGAAAGTAAAGCTAAAAAAAGCATCTTAGTGTAATGGTCTTATTAACATTGAAGGTTGGTTTCCGAACTAAATTTCGACTTTAATTGATGAAAGAGGGATAAATGATGAGTAAATATAGTGAAAATGAGAGCGAGTATAATTATCGTCATAGTCATTATAGAAAGAATAGTCGCTATGATGATGTTAGCTACGGGCGTAGGCCTTTAGCTCGTTCAAAGGTCATGGGGGTTTGTGCGGGTATTGCTCACCAGTTTGGTTGGGGTGTTACTTTAGTTAGGGTGGTGGCTTTGATTTCTTTATTTTTGTTTACAGCACCCACTTTTTTAGCATACATTGTTGCAGGTGCACTGTTTTATTAGGATAATAGGCTTATCATTGATGAATTTAACCTTATGGAATTAAAATAGCTATGTGGAGTTTTGGACGATCTAAACAGACTGACTCAAAAACGACGGATGATTCTTCCGTTATCGGTGAATCGGCCGGTTTATTTGAAAACGATGAAACGTTAAAAAGCTCTCAGGATTTTTCTGCAACTGATAGTGTAATAAGTGAAGAAGATAACTCATTGAGCAAAAGAATTCTTTTTGCTTCACTTTTTGTTGTGGTAAGTCTCTATTTGCTTGGCGTGTATTGGAGTATAGAGCCTGACTTGTTTGATGTAAGGGCTGAAGCCAAATCCTTGCTAAAGACTGATTCCTTACAAAATAAAAATGAGCCACTAAAAACTGGATTTACGACCTTAGCGACCACCGAAAAGTTGATTTCTGAGTTGATGGATAAGCCCGGCGGTTTTTTAACGAATGATCGACTGCCTCCGTCATTATTTTTAGATAACATTCCTGCATGGGAGTTTGGTGTAGTGGTTCAAATCAGAGATATGGTTTCTGTTTTAAGAAACGATATGAGTCGCTCTCAATCTCAATCATTGGAAAATAGTTTTTTGCAAAAAGCAGAACCGTTACTTAATATATCTACTGAATCTTGGGTTTTACCCACAGCAGAAGGCAGTTATTTAGATGCTAAAGAAAAATTAGGTCAGTTTCGCATCGAACTGAATAAGAGTGATAATCCAAACGTTCAATTTTATGCGCGAGCTGATAATTTAAGATCATGGCTTGAATTGGTGAATAAACGACTAGGAGGTTTGTCCCAGCGTCTATCTGCTGCGGTTGGTCAAGAAAGGATTAATACCGATCTTTCAGGTGATTCAGCAGCTTCACAATCAACCAAAACATCCTCAGCATTTTCCGTGAAGACAGATTGGTTTTTAATTGATGATGTGTTTTATGAGTCACGAGGTGCTTGTTGGGCGCTTATTCATTTGCTTAAAGCGGTACAAATTGACTTTGCTGATGTTTTAGATAAGAAGAATGCCAATGCTAGTCTGGCACAAATTATTAGAGAATTAGAGTCTACTCAAGAAACTGTTTGGAGTCCTTTGATTCTTAATGGTAGCGGGTTTGGTATAATGGCGAATCATTCATTAGTGATGGCTAATTATATCAGTCGAGCCAATGCTGGTTTAATTGATTTGAGAGAATTGTTAGCACGAGGTTAGTTTTTATTTAAAAAACTGATTGAAATCAACGCTTACAAATAGAAAAATACAGTGACGATAAAATAAGCTAAGCTATTCAGTCCCTTTACACCGTTAACTTAGAAAAGAGTCTGGTTGTTTATCAAATGATGTTTTTTAATACAAATATTTTTAGCTATAGAAAAAAGCGCGCCTTTAATCTATTGCCTTGGACATTGTCGCTACTTTTAAGTTTGCCGATTTTCACTATATCTGTTTTTGCCGGCGAGAAAATTAATCAATCCTTGACGACTGACAAAATATCAAAGATAAAGATTTGTAACGATCGAGGATCAATTAAAGTACATACTTGGGACAAACTAGAGGTTTTAGTTAAAGGGCAAATAGATGATTTGGCTGACAATTTTATATTCGATAAAAAAGGCGAGTTAATTCTGCTAGAAGTTGAATTGACAGCTAAGCATGCTCATGGAAAGAATAATGGCAAAGGTTCAAAGTTAGAGATTTGGCTTCCTAAAAATCTTGATTTACAATTTAATGGAATTGCGACTGATTTTAGTATTACTGGGTTGCAGGGGAACGTTAATATTAATTCTGTTAGTGGCGCGGTTAATGCAAAGTCGATTAGCGGAAAATTGCACGTTAAAAATATAAGTGGTAAAACGGTGTTAAATGATATTTCTGGAAAAATAGATATATCGCTCGTTAGCGGAAATTTGGATGCCAATGTGGTGTCTAGTGATATTAAAGTAAAAACTATCTCAAGCGATATCTCGGTTATAACTAATCAAATTGAGAATGTTAGTCTATTTAGTATTTCTGGGACTACAAAATTGTCTGGAAAACTGGACGAAGATGGAATAATCAAGCTTGAAAATATTTCTGGAGAAAGTTTTTTTTATTTTTCTGACTCGATAGACGCTAAGATAGCGATAGAAACGGGACCTGATGGTACAATTATTAATCGAGTTAAATCTTTTGAAAGAAAAGAATCACATTTAAATTCGCAACAACAGCATTTTGTAGAAGGCGCGGGCAATGCCAGTATTACAATGAATACTGTTAGCGGGAAAGTAGGACTTAAAAATATTAAAGAGTTGAATAAGCGTAAAAAAAGATAAAGGGTGTTAAATCTTAAATTAATTTGAAATAATTCAAACCTTTATTCGTTTCAACGCGTCTAATAGAACAGTGCAGTACTCTTTGTCGGAGCCCTATTTGTAAGCTGTAATCGTTATTAAAAATGATTGAGAGCTAAAAATTGAAGTGTTTCTTAATCAATAAAATATGGCTTCATTTTTAGTGTGGTTCTGATCGTTGATTTAGCCAATTGCCAAAGATTAATCATAATAGTTTTAGTTATTAAAGTAGGGTAGAGCATGACAAGTATTTGGGAGGATGTAAAAGGGCGCAGAATCTTTCGCGCAGCCACTTTATATGCCGCTATTGCGTGGGGTATTATTCAAATAGCCGACATTCTATTACCTGTTCTTCAGTACCCTGATTGGTTAATGTCCTCAATGGTCGTTATTGCTTTTACTGGTTTTCCTATTGCATTGATTTTTGGTTGGCTTATTGATATTAAAAATGATCGGCGAATAGTCTCTACAATAGATGGAGTAGAGCCAATAAATAGTAGTTTTAAAACACGAGTAGTTGAGTTTTTAATTATTATTGTTTTTGCAGGAATTGCAGGAATTCTTTTTTACAACAGCCAAATTAAAAACAAGGAAACTACTGATTTTGGATTAACGAGCGTTAAAAGTCTAACAGAAGATATTAATAATCAAAAAACGATAGCTGTATTACCCTTTTCAAATTTTAGTGATTCCAAATCTGATGAATATTTCGCGGATGGACTGTCGGAAGAACTGCTTAATGTCCTTGCAAAAAATAAACTTCTTCGAGTCGCAGCACGCACCTCATCTTTTCAATACAAAAATAAAAACCTCAATATTAAAACCATCGCAAAAGAATTAGGTGTTCAATATATTTTAGAAGGTAGTGTTCGTCGATCAGGTGATAAAATTAGAGTAACAGCTCAGCTAATCAAAGCGGATGAAGATGTTCACATTTTCTCTTCTACTTGGGATAAAGATATAAGTAATATTTTTAAAGTTCAAGATGAGATAGCTTTATCGGTTTTAGAAACTTTGGAAATAAAATTGCTTGGCAAAGAGTCAAATAGTGAAAGCCTTGGCACTAAGAGTATTGCTGCCTTTGCAGAATACTCTAAAGGTGTGGCAGCTGTAAGAAACCGAAGTAAAGAAGACTTTAAAAATGCTAAAAGTTTTTTTAATAGTGCTATTAATATCGATCCACAATATGCGGAAGCATTTGCGATGTTGGCGGAAACTTATTTATTAGAAGCTAGTTATGATTTTTCGGAGCCTGCGGATGCGCAAGTGGCTGCTAATAATTATATAGAAAAAGCACTTAGTTTAAACAGTGAGTTAGCGATTGCTCACTCAGTTAAAGGTTTATTTCATTGGCAAAGAGCGGATGGTAGTGATAATAAAGAAGCGGAATTACAAAGTGCTAAACGGCACTTAAATATGGCCATTCAACTGAATCCTTCTAATGCCGAAGCCTACATGTGGTATGGCTCAATTCTACTTAAATCTGGTGAATACTCTGATGGAATGAAGTTGAGAAAAAAAGCGTATGAAATAGATCCTCAAGCTGCTGTGGTCGGATTTAATCGAGCAGATGATTTGATTAGGCAAGGTGAATATGAAAGTGCAATGATTGTTTTTAATAATATTGTGCGCAATAACCCTAACTATGAAAATGCTTATGCAATTGCTGGTGAAATTAGTTTAGTTACTGGAGATTTAGAGCAAGCTTATTATCATTTTAAAAAGGCAAGGGATTTAGGTGGCGATAATAAGATGTGGCGATTAAAATCCAACCAGATTTATTTACCAATTGGAGAGTTTGATAAAGCGCAAGCTAACCTTGATTTTTTAATGAATAATAAATCAAAGCATACTCAATCAAAAATGATTGAAAATTATTTACAACCGGAGTTATGGTTAGCTTCTGGACAAATCGACGAGATAAAAAAGTGGATTTCTACTTTTGATCGAGAAACCAATCAATGGAATGAACGTCTTTGGAGAGGTTATTTTGCATTGGATGCCGAAAAGTGGAGTGAAGCGATAGAGGAGTTCGAATTCGTACAGAGAATAGTGGATAAAAAAACTAGTCCGTTAGATGATAATTTATTGATCCGAACAAATTTACTTTTATCAAAAGCCTGGAAAGCGCAAGGAGATAGTATCAAGTCAGAAAATTATGTGAATATGGCTAGCTCAAAAATAGACTATTTGATAAAAGAACAGAACTTTAATCCGATTAAATTTCGCTATCAGCAAGCCGCCATTGCAAACCTTTCTGGAAATCAGCTTGATTCATTAAATTTATTGAAGCAAGCTATTCAAGAAGGCTTTGTCGAAATTTGGAATCTAAAAATGGATCCTCTTTTTGATAATCTGAGAAGTGATCCAATTTATGTTGATCTTATTGCTCAATTAGAAATTAAACTAGATGAATTTAGAAAAGCGATTAAGAACTTAGACGAAGAAGAGTTTGCAATGTTGTAACTAAAACTAAAACTAATTTAGTTTAGGACATAAAAAAACCGATTTGAGAATCGGTTTTTTTATGTCTATGGATGGACTGACAATTAGTTGCTCCTGCACGAATTGCACTTCCTACATCCATGTAGGGCGTATGACGGAAAGAGCCATGGAAAGCTTGCCCCATGAACGTAGTGAATGCAGTGGGTATGGCGATTGGTCGATATTGAAATATTACTAAAAATTCAAACCAATTAAAATGCTGGCTTCTCTGGTGCATCTTCATAACGCTTAACACTATCTAAAATTTCTTGTTTTGCAGCTGCGGCATCTTGCCAACCGTCAATTCTTACCCATTTTCCGGGTTCAAGATCTTTATAATGCTCAAAAAAGTGCTGTATTTGATTAAGAAGCAATTCAGGTAAATCAGTTGTTTCTCTAATACCTTGATAAGTTGGAGACTGTCTCTTTAATGGAACGGCTAATATTTTTGCATCTACGCCAGACTCATCTGTCATCATTAAAACGCCAACGGGACGACAAGTAATTACGGAACCTGCAAGTAATGGAAATGGTGTTGGTACTAACACATCAACGGGATCGCCATCTTCAGATAATGTATGCGGAACATATCCATAGTTTGATGGATAATGCATACAAGTGGACATAAATCGATCAACGAACAAAGCTCCGGTATCTTTATCCACTTCATACTTCACCGGATCAGCATGCGCAGGTATTTCAATGATAACGTTGATTTCTTCGGGTAAATCTTTACCCGCTGGAACAATATTAAGGCTCATAATTAGTTTTCATAGGATTATTTTCAAATTTGGGCGCGTATTATAGCCATAGTGCAGTGCAAAATAAACTCTCAGCTTAAAATAAATAAAATGCTTATAAAACAAGGAGATAAAAATAGATAAATCGGTTGATTGTTCTGATTGAGTTTGTTTGTTATATAAGGGAGTCGGCATGTCTATGTTTGGGCGAATGGGTTAAAGCAATCAGGTTGGAGTAAAACACTCTAGCTTTCTGAATTGCTTCATAGACATTGCGCTGATCTAACTAATAATTAAAATTCAAACAGTGAGGGAAGTATGATTGAACTTGTGCAAATACCACCAATACTCGGTGTCGTAGGGCTTGTAGCAGCCTTTATCATTTATCTTTTAATTCTAAAATATCCAGGTGGTGAAGGAAAAACTGCAAAAATTGCTAAAGATATTCACGATGGCTCAATGGTTTTTATGCGTCGTGAATATTCTATTTTATCAATATTTTTAGTGATCATTACTATTTTACTCTATGTTGCTTTTGAGTCTTGGTATACAGCTGGAGCGTTTGTTGTTGGTGCTTTTAGCTCTGCGGTAGCGGGCTATATTGGTATGTTAACCGCAACAAAAGCGAATGTAAGAACCACGGTTGCGGCTGCAGAACAAGGTGAAGCTGCTGCTTTAACGGTTGCCTTTTATGGTGGTTCGGTGATGGGGTTATTGGTCGCATCGATGGGTCTGTTAGGGCTTGGTGGGCTTTATTATTTCTTAGGCGCGGAACACTCTGAAGCGATCCATGGATTTGGAATGGGCGGATCAATTGTTGCTCTTTTCGCTCGAGTTGGCGGTGGTATATTTACTAAAAGTGCTGATGTCGGAGCTGATCTCGTAGGTAAGATTGAAGCAGGCATTCCAGAAGATGATCCAAGAAATCCAGGGGTTATTGCTGATAATGTTGGAGATAACGTAGGCGATGTTGCAGGGATGGGATCGGATATTTTTGAATCCTATTGTGGCGCAATGATAGCGACTATCGCTATTGCTTCAACCATGAGTTTAGCCTCGCTTGAGTTTTTATCGCCTAATGTAGGTAAAGAAGCTTTGATGACTCTTCCTCTTATGTTGGCATCGGTGGGTTTGATTTGTTCTATTGCTGGCATAGTCGCTGTTAAAATGGCTGCTAGTATGGCGCCTGCAAAAGCCTTACGAACAGGTACTTTAGGGGCAACTATTTTGTTAGTCGTAGCGGCTTATTTTGTGGTTATCAATATGGGGCTGCATATCAATATTTGGTATTGCGTCATTGTTGGTGCGGTAGGCGGCAGTATCATTGGTTTAGTCACAGAATATTACACCGGCGGTAAACCTGTTAGAGATCTCGCGAAGGAAGGCGAAACGGGACCTGCAACCGTTATGATTAACGGTCTGGCTCTTGGTATGGAATCTGTAGTAGTTCCTGTATTAACAATCGCGGCGATTATTTATGCCAGTGCACAATTACTCGGTGAAGCCGGTGTTTATGGTGTTGGTATTGCTGCGGTTGGAATGTTAGCAACGGTTGGCATCACAATGGCAATAGATGCTTATGGTCCGGTTGCTGATAATGCTGGCGGAATTGCTGAAATGGCTGGCCTTGGAGAAGAAGTACGTAAGATTACCGATGGTTTAGATGAAGTGGGTAATACAACGGCTGCTATCGGCAAAGGTTTTGCTATTGGTGCCGCAGGATTAGCCGCGTTAGCTATCATCGCAGCATTTATCGAAATTGTATCAGCGAACAATCCAGATTTTGCGTTGGATATCAGTAATCCTTACGTACTGATGGGAATGTTTATTGGTGGTATTTTTCCATTCTTAGTTTCAGCGATTACCATGAGAGCAGTAGGAACGGCTGCATTTGATATGATTAAGGAAATCCGCCGGCAATTCCGAGAGATTCCAGGCCTTATGGAAGGAACTGCTGAACCTGACAGTGCAAAGTGTATTGATATAGCGACCCAAGCGGCTTTAAGAAAGATGATTTTACCAGCCGTTTTAGCGATTGCAGCTCCTCCAGTGATTGGTTTTACGCTAGGTGCCGCCGCGTTAGGCGGAATGCTGACCGGTGCTTTAATTACCTGTGTATTGATGGCTCTTATGATGGCTAATGCAGGTGGCGCATGGGATAACGCCAAAAAGTATGTTGAAAAAGGCAATTTAGGTGGCAAAGGATCTGATACTCATACCGCTGTTGTTGTTGGCGATACCGTTGGAGACCCTTTTAAGGATACATCAGGACCTGCAATGAATATCCTAATTAATGTTATGGCGATTGTTAGTTTGGTAATTGCGCCTTTATTGAGTTAATTTTTATTATTCAAAGAGTTAATGTTTAATTAAACTTATTTTAATTGGATGTAAACTATAAAAACCACTCTTTATTGAGTGGTTTTTTGTTTGTAGGTCGTATCTGAAGGTCTGTGATTTATAAAATAGCACTTATTTTATGAATTCCAAATGCAAAAATTTGAATATTTGCCATACTAAAATTACTTGAATGCTATTTATGAAATAAAGGACGTTTCACGTGGCAGATATTACTTGTGATGCATTTTCTGAGCTAGAGGATGAAGTGCAACAAGAATTCTATGAAGATGTAGTTTCAGCAATTGATGACATTAATCAATGCGTCAACCTACTTGAAGGATCTGCCGATGAGGGAGTAGATGACGGTGTAATTGACCGTATGTTTCGCTCAATTCACACAGTAAAAGGCAACTGTAATATGGTGTTCCTAAAAGACTTTGTGGACGCCACTCATCGCCTCGAAGATTTATTTTCAGCGGTTAGAGCAAAGGATATCGATTATCATCCTATTTATGGCCTACTAGCGATAAAAATAGTAAACCTTGTTCAAATTGAACTTAAAAGTTTAATTGATCAAAAATTTGCTAACGGTGATATTTTAGAGAAAATTCAATTGCTACTTGAGCAGGTAGAAAATGCGCCAAGAGAATCTAAAGTAGAGATTGCGACAAAGGCAATCACGGCTATCGAAGATGGTCACTTTTCTATAACCTTAGTCGAAGGTGATACTACTCAAGGTAGTTCTTTTAGTTTTTTAGAGTCAACTGATTTTGAATTTTTAGAGTATTTATCCGGTAGAATTCAAAGCTCGTCAGAATACCACGCATCGTTTTATAAAATTGCTAAAACGTTAGCGCTTAAATTAAACCAAATGTTAAGTAACAAAGCCGATGACCAACAATTAGAAGCTGCATTAATCGCGTTGCATTTAAGTCAAAGATTGGAACAGTCTGGTCAATCAAACGCATTAACGTTACAACAAGTTATTTTTGCTCATGGTTTATTATCTAGGATGTCTGGATGGTGCTCTGCTGCGTCACTTTGTTTACAGGCTTTAGAAAACCACAATGGCGATGGCATGCCTTTAGCTATTTCTGGTAATGATATTCACCCTGCAGCGCAAGTTCTAGGTTTATCTTGTGATTTTGCATTTCATGTATTAAATGCTGAAAATAAGGAATATAAACAATCCTTATTTACCGCAGTAAAAGCGATTAATGCAGAAAAGAATATTCGATTTAAAGATAAATTAGTGGAGCGTTTTACAGGTCTGATAAAGTCCGAATACCTTTCTTCAAAAATGTACTAAGTAAGAACTTCAAAATTAACTCGTCTAACGATTAACCCTTTCTCACGCCTCTTACGTTTGTAATAGATGAGCTTCTTCTGTGAAAGCTTGATTTATTATTATTGACTTACAAACTAGGAGACTTACTTATGCAAAAGTTATATTTTTTATTAATAGGCGGTTTTTTTACATTTGTGCTTTTTACCGGAATGACATTTCTAATTAAACCGGAATTGAAAAAGCCGATCCCTACGACTGTTGAGGTAACTTACGTACCATTTAAAATTGATGACAAACCGCCAGAGAAAATTAAACGACTGTTACTTAAAAAGCCTGAAATATTGCAAGAGCCTAAAAAAGAGAGAAGTCAAATCCCCAGAATTCAGCCTAAAAACCTGTCTTCATTAACCGAGTCTGGATTACACTTTACTAATGATGGCTTCAAGGTAGCCGTAAATCCTTCCATTGGTATTAATCCATGGGGGAATCGCTCCGGTGGAGGAAATGAATTACGACCTAAAGTTAGAATTAGTCCTACTTATCCGATGAAAGCTGCTAGGGATAATATTGAAGGGTTCGTCACACTTAGCTTTGATATATCTGAAATTGGAAGACCAATCAATATAAAGATAATTGAAACTAAACCAAGAGGTTACTTTGAAAAATCAGCGATGAAAGCACTAAAAAAGTGGAAGTTTGATCCTGAAATGGCTAAGAATAGCGCTCGAAGTCAGCAGGTGACTTTAGCATTTCAACTTGAAAAGGAGGCTTAAATAAAATGGTTGATTGTAGAGAAGGTATTGCAATACCTTCTCTACAAAAACATCCAACTAGGACAAGTTCTTAGGAGCTTGTCCTAGATAACAAATTTCTTCTTTAAAATCTTTTTTACCGGCTCATTTTTAAGAACAACATATTGAGGTAAACCATTTTTGTAAGGAGGGTAGGACTCTCCTTTTATTAAAGGTAATAAATAGTCACTACAGGCTTGAGTGATATGCATGCCATTAGACGAAATATATTTTCTAGGCATCATTTTTTCTACGTTCGCAACGTCAGATAAATTAGCTTCGCCAATTGACCATTTATAGGTTTTGGTGTTTTTACGAACAATAGTTGGCATAACGGCATTTTTCCCAGCAATGGCATATTCAACCGCAGCTTTACCCATCGCGTAAGCTTGTTCCACATCAGTCTCAGATGCTATGTGGCGGGCTGCTCTTTGTAAGTAATCGGCAACCGCCCAATGGTATTTGTAACCGAGTGCATCTTTAACCATTTTAGCGACAACAGGTGCTACACCGCCAAGTTGTTTATGACCAAAATTATCAACACTTCCTGCATCCGCTAAGAAAGTGCCGTCTTTATAAGCAACACCTTCAGACACAACGATGGCGCAATACCCATATTTTTTAACGCACTGATTAACTTTCTTAAGGAATTTTTCTTTATTAAATGCAATTTCAGGAAACAAAATAATGTGAGGTGCTTCGCCTTCATTTTCAGCAGCCAATCCGCCAGCAGCCGCTATCCAACCAGCGTGTCGTCCCATAACTTCCATTACAAAAACTTTAGTGGACGATTCCGCCATTGATGCCACATCAAAGCCAGCTTCTCTGATAGAAACAGCAACGTATTTTGCGACGCTGCCAAAACCAGGACAATTATCAGTGATAGGCAAATCATTATCGACGGTTTTAGGAATGCCAATACAAGTAATTGGGAATCCTAATTTTTGGCTAATTTGAGAGACTTTGTTGGCGGTATCCATTGAATCACCACCACCATTATAAAAGAAATAACCAATATCATGGGCTTTAAAGACTTCAATTAACCTTTCGTATTCGGCTTGATTTTCTTCAAAACTTTTTAATTTGTATCGACAAGAACCAAAAGCACCGGCTGGTGTGTGTTTTAGGGCTGCTATGTCTTTTTTTGATTCTTTGCTAGTGTCAATCAAGTCTTCAGTAAGCGCACCAATAATGCCATTGCGTCCAGCATAAACTTTACCAATATGTTTTTTGTGTTGCCTAGCTGTTTCAATTAGTCCGCAAGCAGAAGCGTTTATTACCGCAGTTACACCGCCAGATTGTGCGTAAAATGCGTTTTGCTTTATTTTTGAAGCCACAGTTTTTCCTCGATCGTTAAGTTGTATTTATTATAAACGAATTTCAATGATAAAAATGAATGAAGTTTTTATGACGGACATAATTAACGGGATATGTTAAGCCCAGATAAAAGAATAATGGCGTTTTACTAACTAATACGCGTTATTGGTATAGATATCGCAATTAGTTGGTCATCTTTTACCTTTTTAGCTATTATAGGCATCCTTATTAAACCGACTACTAATTATAACAAAAGGTGAAGTATGTCTTCGATAGTAATCTCAGCCACTGGCTTATATACGCCTAAAGAAAGTATTTCAAATGATGAGCTAGTAGCAAGCTTTAACCTGTRWSYTGMKWKTYYKRRTMSWRWTMMYGMMSMRYYKMKKSCAKRMSRTRRRMKSRRTSAWKYSGKWYMMKCKRSWRRMSYKYYTWKTGAAAAAGCATCAGGGATCAAAAGCAGGTTTGTTTTATCTAAAGAAAATATTTTAGATCCTAGCAAGATGACACCTAATTTTCCCCCAAGAGAAGACGGTCAAATGTCTTTAATGTGCGAGATGGCAGTAGATGCCGCAAAACAAGCTTTAACAAATGCAAAATTGGATGCTACTGATATTGATTTAGTGATTGTGGCGGCCTCAAATACTGAACGAGCTTATCCAGCAATTTCTGTTGAACTTCAAGCTGCATTAGGATGCGGAGGATATGCATTTGATATGAATGTTGCATGCTCATCTGCAACATTTGGAATAAAAACAGCCGTTGACGCGGTTCGTTCGGGGGAAACTAAACGAGTGCTAATGGTGAATCCTGAAATTTGCTCAGGACATTTGAATTTTAAGGATAGAGACTGTCATTTTATTTTTGGCGATGTTTGCACAGCCGTTATTATTGAATCTGCTGAAGATGCATTATCCAGAGGTTGTTCCGATGTCTATGCTATTGAAAGAATGAAGTTGATTACCCAATATTCTAATAATATCCGTAATAACTTTGGTTTTTTAAATAGACAAGCAGAAAATCCTCAAGATTTATTATTCAAACAAGAAGGGCGAAAAGTTTTTAAGGAAGTGGTTCCCATGGTGGCGAAATTAATAGGAGAAGTCATGGAGCTGTCGGATTTAACCAAAGATAAGGTTGAAACACTTTGGTTACATCAGGCAAATATTAATATGAACCAAATGATATCCAAGAAAATCTATGGTCAAGTAGCGACATCGGTGCAATCACCTATCGTATTAGATACATACGCTAATACAAGTTCTGCCGGATCAGTGATTGCTTTCCATTTACATCGTTCTCATATGCGGGAAGAGCAATATGGTGTTTTATGCTCATTTGGTGCAGGTTATTCAGCGGGTGCGATTCTACTAAAAAGGGTTTGCTAATCCTAGTTGAGGTTGCCAATCTTGGTTTGCAAATCTTGGTTTTAAAATTTGCGGTTAATTAATTCTTAAGCAAATCATATTTTTTTAAGTAGCCTCTAAGTTGGTGATAAGTTAAACCCAACAGTTCTGCACAGACTTTCTGATTAAACTTTGCTTCTTTCATGGCGTTTTGAATGGTTTGTATTTCTAAATCATTCATTTTTTGTTTCAAGTCAATTGGAAAGTTCACTAGCGAAGTTGTCGTATTTCTATCTATTTCAGGTATTGGGTATTGGGATACTTTAGAATCTTCTAAACTTGCGGGTTCTAATGATTGGTTCTCTATATCGGTTGTCGATTGATTGTTTGATATTGAATGATCTGACAGACGATAAGGTGATTCAAATGGGTCAAATTGGATTCTATTGACCATTTCATCTTCAGGCGTTCGGTAAAGATTACGTTCTATTACATTTTTCAATTCTCGAACATTTCCTGGCCACAAATATTCATAAAGTGCTTGTTTAGCCATTGCACCAAACCCTGAAAATAACTCTCTTTTTAATTCTCTAGTCATATCTAACGCAAAATGATTGGCTAGGATTAATATATCACTTTTCCTAGCACGCAAAGGTGGGATAGTTAGTACTTCAAAAGCTAGTCGATCTAATAAATCGGCTCTAAATTTCCCTTGATTCGCTAATGTAGGTAAGTCTTCATTAGTGGCTGCAACAATTCTAACATCAACATTGACTGTTTTGTTGCCACCCACTCTTTCAAATTCACCATATTCAATGACTCGCAATAGCTTCTCTTGCACCGCTAAAGAGGCATTTGCTAATTCATCTAAAAACAAAGTTCCTTTATCTGCCAGTTCAAATCGGCCGATATGTCTCTTACTTGCTCCGGTAAAAGCGCCGCTTTCGTGACCAAACAGCTCTGTTTCAAGCAAACTYTCMSKKATKGCRGMRCAGTTTAKCKYMAYAAAYKKCTSATCYYWSCGAKYRSWCAGATWATGAASGSSTSRGGCSAWAAGTTCTTTACCTGTTCCACGTTCACCTATGACTAGAACGGGTTTACTGATAGGTGCAACCAATGAGACTTGTTCAATTAACTCCAAAAATGAGCTTGATTCACCAATTAAGTTGTCTGTTTGTCTTCGCATCGGTTTTTCAATCCCCTGCAATGCTTGATTAAATTTAAATAAATCTCGTTTTCTTGGAAGTTATATTAACAAACTGATTGGTTAAAATAACCAAATAATATGTTATCGAATATTTCAAGAAGTTCAATAATAAGCCAGAGTTAATAATATCTTTATATAAACCAACAAGATAGATGTATTATTGATTGTTGGCACAATAAATGGATTAACTATCAATATGAATAAAAATAGATGCCTAATTTAGTTAAATTAACCACACTGTTTTATAAATTTAATTTAGCAAAACGTCTGAAATAAAGGAAAATTGATAATGTTCCCAATAATAGAGTTTCCAAATAAGACAAATAGCAATCTTGTTCAGTACAAGAACCGAGATACGGCCAAAAAGTTGCCCGTGTTGTTTATGGGCTTGATTGGTTTTGTTGGAATTCTGGTATCTTTGGTTATAAACGAACCACAGTTTAATTTACAAGCACAATGCGCGGGGCTAGTTTCGCCTAACCAGGTTGTTCATTTAATGTTGCAATTAGCGTTGTTTTAAAAACAAGTGTTTTAAAAACAGATATTTTAATTAAGTTTATTGAATGTATATAGAGGTAAATAACATGGGTATATTCACAAGGTTTGCAGATATTATTAATTCTAATATCAACACTCTTTTAGATAAGGCGGAAGATCCAGAAAAGTTGATCCGTTTAATTGTTCAAGAAATGGAAGATACGTTGGTTGAAGTAAGAACGGCGTCTGCAAGAACTATTGCTGATAAGAAAGAGCTATCACGAAGGATTGATCATTTAAATAAAGAAGCGTCAGACTGGGAGAGTAAAGCCGAGTTAGCAATAGCTAAAGGTCGCGAAGATTTAGCAAAAGGTGCGCTAATTGAAAGAAATAAATCAGCTGATGTTGCAACCGAATTAAAGATAGATCTCGATAAGCTAGAATCTGAGTTATCTAGGCTAACGACTGAGGTGAGCCAACTGCAAGAAAAATTGAATGACGCTAGAGCAAGACAAAAAGCATTGCTAATGCGCCATAAAACGACATCTTCTCGTTTAAAAGTTAAAAAAACGATGTATGAGAATACTGGAGGTGAAGCAATTAACAAGTTTGAGCGCTTTGAACGGAAGTTGGACGATCTAGAATCCGAGGTAGAATCGTACGATTTGACCAATAATCGTTCTTTAGCCGATGAGATTAACGATTTAGAAAAAGAAGAAGCGATTGACGAGCAACTAGCGGCGCTGAAAAAACGCGTTAAAAAGTCAGCAACTTCTAAAACCAAGGGAGAGAAATAATGTTAGAAGCACCTATTATCTTATTTATGATCATTGTCGCACCCATATGGATCATCATGCATTATCGCTCAAAAAATACAAAGCAATCTGGAATATCCGAATCTGAACACCAAAGGCTTCAGGAGTTGACAGGAATAGCCGATTCTATGATGGAACGAATAGAGACTTTAGAATCAATTTTAGACACTGAGGCACCTAATTGGAGAAAAAAGCATGAGTAGTTATTCTTCTGGAAGTCGTAAAGCTCTGTATAAAGACCCCGATCAAGCAAAAATTTGTGGTGTATGTGCTGGTGTTGCTGACTTTTTAGGTTTAGAAAAATGGTTAGTGCGAATTATTGCGGTTTCATTTTTTCTATTTTCTGGCGGAACCATCGTTGTTGCTTATTTTGTAGCAAACTTTATTCTGGATATTAAGCCCGGAAGCAAAAGTACAAAAGGTTGCTTTGGTCTAGAAAGACGAAGACAAAAGAAAAATGCAGACGAAAATGCCAAATATAAAGCATCAGTGAAAGAAGTATGGAAAAAAAGCACAGCGCCGTCTGACGCGCTACAGACAGCTGAATCAGTATTTGAAAAAATAGAAAATAGACTACAAAACATGGAAAGCTACGTTACTTCTAATAAGTATCAACTGGATAAGGAATTTGATAAATTATAGTGTTGTTTCTAGCTAATAAAACACTAACAATCTCTTGGTTTTATGGTTTTCAGAATACCTAGTATTTTAATTAGAAAGCCGAATGCTGTGTATTTTATAGCCAATATTCGTTAATCCCCCCAAATACACTGTACCTATCAACAATTAATTTGTAACAAGAGGTTGACCTTTCTATTTGATAACGGTTAATATCGGGTTTGGCAGATCAGGTCATTAGGCCTACTTAACGATGATTGTTGGACTACTCGAATATAACGTTTAGCTATACGGTCATTAAATAACAACCTCCATGACAACCTGGGAGAATTAAATTGAGTAATTTGAATAAACACAACCCACTGGCAAAAGCTGTTCGTACAGCATTGATAGCGAGCGCCGCTATCGCCGTGGCGATTCCGACTGCGTATGCTGAAGAGGCTGAAGAAGGTGAAAATCGTGTAACTATAACTGGTTCACGAATTAAAAGAATTGAAGTAGAAGGTGCAAACCCTGTTACTGTAATTACTCGTGAAGATATATTACGTTCAGGTGTAACTAATATTGGTGAATTGTTACAACGTTTACCTGAAATAACAGGCTCTCCATTAAACACAAGCGTTAATAACGGCGGTAATGGTGGCGTTTTTGTTGATATTCGAGGTCTTGGAAGAACACTAACATTGGTTAATGGTCGAAGAACTCCTGATGGTGGCGATTTTCAGACAATTCCTGCTGCAATGATTGAAAGAGTAGAAATTTTAAAAGATGGAGCTTCTGCAATCTACGGCTCTGATGCTATGGCTGGTGTTGTTAACATTATAACTCGTCGTGATTTTGAAGGCCTACAGTTCCAAGCACAATATGCAACGTCTCAAGAAGTAGAGAGTGGCGCTGGCGATCTTAAGCAATTTAGTATGGTTATGGGCGCAACTGGAGATAAAGGTCACTTTGTTGTCGGTATCGACTGGAACGAACAAGAAAAAATATTACAATCAGATTTATCTTGGGCTTTTGTTCAGGATTCAATATTTCTAATTCCTCAAGCTGATGGTTCGTTTGAAGGCGTTGGGTTTGGTAGTTCTAGAATTCCTGGAGGAAACTTCAATTTAGGTTCTGGTGCGGGAGACTGTGGTTCAGTTATTTTTGAAGACGGAAATAATATGCCTGGTTTACCAGCTAACTACAGATGTTACAATGGTACGCAGACTGATCCAAACAATGATTCTTACAATTACGCGCCTGTGAATTTTTTACAAACGCCATATGAGAGAACTAATATTTTCGTAGAAGCTGATTATCAAGTTAATAGTGATACTCGTTTCTTTACTGAAATACGTATGAACAAACGAACTTCAGAGCAAAAATTAGCTCCAATGCCTTATGACACTAACTTTGATCCTTCATGGAACGAAGTAGGTGGTGCAGCAATTTCTGCAGACAACTTTTATAATCCGTTTGGCGAAGATGTAAATCGCGCGCGTAGAAGAATTGTTGAAGATGATCGAAGATTTACTCAAGATATTACTCAGTATCAATATGTTTTTGGTGTTGAAGGTGTGTTGCTTGATGCTTGGGATTATGAAATTAGTTATAACAAAGGTAATAGACAACGAACTGATATCGATTCTGGACAGTGGGTTGGTTCACGTATAGGAAATGCTCTTGGGCCATCATATTATGATGCGGCAACTGATACAGTTGTTTGTGGAACAGTCGCAAATCCAATAGATGCAGGTAATTGTGTATCGTTAAACTTATTTGGTGGGCCAGGTAATATCACTCAAGAAATGCTAGATTATGTTGGAACTGATTTAGTAGACTATTTTAGTACTGATTTAGAGATATTAAATGCGACTATCAGTGGCGAAATCATGGAGCTACCTGCAGGAGCATGGGGTATTGCTGTAGGTTATGAACATCGTACATTAGCAACAAGTTTTACGCCTGATTCAGGTAAAGCTTTTGGTTTAGTTACAGGTAATACTGGTGCGGGTGTAGGTGGATCTTATACAAACTCATCTTACTTTGTTGAATCAGCCATTCCTCTTTTATCGGACATACCAGCGGTTCAAAGCTTAGAGCTTAATCTTGGTGTTCGAATAGATGACTATAGTTTAGGATTTGATAATACATCCTCACAAATTGGAATCAGATGGACCGTGACGGATGATTTATTACTTCGAGCAACTCTTGGAGACTCTTTCCGTGCTCCAGGAATTGGTGAATTATTTTCTCCGTCTGGCGATGGATTCCCTGCATTACAAGATCCTTGTAATGACACAAATTTTGGCGCGCTAAGTGCTGAAGGGCAAGCAAACTGTATAGCTGATGGAGTTCCTGCCGGCGGTTATTTTCAGACTGATACACAGTTAAGAGCTCGTTCTGGTGGTAACCCTCAATTGAAACCAGAAAGTGGAGAAAGTTTAACTGTCGGTATGGCGTGGTCACCTAGCTTTTTAGATGGTTTCAATATGACGCTTGATTATTGGGAAATAGAAATTGATGAAGTTATCTCTAGTTTATCTGCTGCAACAATTTTAGGCAATTGTGTCAATATTGGAGCAAGTTGTGATAAAACTACAAGACGAGCTGACGGTAGTATTGATTTTATTGAGTCAAATACAACAAACCTAGGTGGTAGAGATGCAAGTGGTGTAGATGTTAACTTTAAGTATGGTTTTGACATCGAAATGGGTCATATCCAAATCGGATTACTTTATGCGCATCTTCTTGAACGTACTGAGTATGAATTTGACGGAACTAGAAATCCGTGGGAATTAGAAGGTAGTTTTGATGATTTAACTGTAGGCGGAGCATTCCCCGTAAATAAAGCATCATTCTCAGTTGATTGGACTCACGGAGATTGGTCTGCTAGTTATTCTATGGATTACATTGATGCTGTAGCTGCTAACTATGCGTTCCTTGGTTTTGCAGGACACACTCCAGGTCAACCGTTAACTAACACGGTTACTGGTGAGTTAATACTTGATGCAAATGGTAATGCACAGCAACCTAGAGTTCAGCATGTACCATTTCAGATGTATCATGATATAACGGGTACCTATTCATTTGACGGAGCGAAAATAACGTTTGGTTTAACAAACCTTACAAATGAAGCTCCTCCGTTTATTGATAGTGCATTTAATGCAAGTACAGATCCAGGTACTTACAGATTGTATGGACGTTCTTGGTTCCTTAGAACTACTTACGATTTTTAGAACTAGTGTAGTATAAAAAAACGGACCTTCGGGTCCGTTTTTTATTGGTGAATTATATGAACGTAGAAGATTACATAAAAATTTATGACAACGCTTTAAGTGATAAAGTCTGTGATAGTCTTGTTGGCTTTTTCGAAAATAATTCGAAAGATCAAAAGGTTAACGGTCAATCGGCCTATGAACATTTACCTGGTAGTCAATGGAAAGAGCTTAATTTAGTTAACTATATGAGCGAGCAAGGACACCAAGAATTTGTAGACATATTATTAAAGTACAAAGCTATTTATGAAAATGATGCTAAAGTCATTCCCAATTTGCCATACAGTGGAAAGCTAGCCGATCTTCGAATAAAAAAATATGAAGCAAATGGCAAAGATCGTTTTTTGGCTCACTTTGATGCCGCCGAAGATATGTCAAATCGATATATGGTCTTTTTATGGTATTTAAACGATGTCGATGTAGGTGGTGAGACGGTGTTTGTAGATTTAGGTGTATCTGTAAATCCTAAAAAAGGACGTCTCCTTATATTCCCACCTTATTGGATGTATCGACATGAAGGAAAGGTTCCGGTGTCTAATTCTAAATATGTGATAAATACATTTTTATTGTGGTAAATTAAAATGACGATGTCTAATTCATGGACTGATTATTGGTCTAGCGGTGTACTTGATTCCTGCCCCGAACATTCATCTTTATATACTGAGTTTTTTTGTTCTTTTTGGTTATCTGAACTAAAACGGATGAGTGACTCCAGAAATAATATAAAAATATTGGATATAGCAACTGGCAATGGAGTTGTCCCATTGTTCTTTGTAAAAAACATTTCTAAAGATATGACAAAATTAGACATCATTGGTATCGATAAAGCGAAAATTTCACCTCAGAAATTTCGTAATTATTTAATCAATAAAGACCATTCAGTTAATTTCATTTCAAATACATCAGCAGAAATTATGCCTTTTGTTAATAATGAATTTGACTGGATTGTTAGCCAGTTTGGAATTGAATACAGCATTATAGAAAAGAGTTTGGTCGAAGCTATTAGAGTTCTTAAACATAGTGGGCGCTGGACCTTTGTGTGTCATTTCGAGAACTCCGAGATAATTGTCAAAAATAAAGAAGTACTTGAGTGTTCAAATCAGCTCCTTTCACATTGGCCAATATTTAATTTAACTCTCGAGAGAGTATTTTTAGAAAAGCAGATGCTAGAAAACCAAACCGAATCGAATAAAAATAAGCTTAGAAAGGTTGAAGTAAGGGTATCTTCTATTATTAGCAGTATGTTAAATTCGAACGAACATAAGAAAAACTATTTTAAAAATGTGATAAACGCATCAAATCAAATATATGTTGAGAGTAAGTCGATGTCTTTTGCTGACGTTAAAAGCCGTGTAGATTTCGCAATAGATGCACTCAAAAATAGTATTCAGCGACTATTTGAATTGGATAGTGCCGCGATGGTTTCTGATAGGCTTGGCATCTTTGAAAAAATCATCAAGCAGGAGGGGGGGGATATAGAAAAGATCCGGAAAATGAAGCATCAAGGACGTTACGTAGCCATTGAATTATCAGGTGTTAAGAACAGCTAATTAATCTAACTTTATAAACGTATAGGATTTTATTGATGAACAAAGAAGTTAAAGTTCAAACATCGGTTATATTCCCCAGTATAGTTTCTCAAACAGAATTTGGCGATATACCAGAAAATAATTATTTATTTGATCTCGTTAGTAAAATGAAATCAAACAAAAATATCAGCAATAAATGCGAAGTAGCCGACACCACCACTTTCTCAGGATATCAACCTGATATAATGTTACACGAATATCTTAAAGATGATCCAGTTTGGAAGTCATTTTTAAATAAAGTGTTTGTGCCAACCTTAAACCAGCATATGAATGCGCATAGGCAGATTGCGGGGTTTCCGGTACCCGGAAGCTCTTTTAAGGTTAACTCTAGCTGGGCGGTTATCTATCCAGAAAAAGCCTACCAAGCACCGCATTTTCACAGGGATATGGCCTGTGTCTTTACCTACTATGTAAGAGTCCCAAAATCACGACCGCCTCAAAATGCAATAACTTTCATAAATCCAAATTTGGCATCAACTTATCCAACGCAAAAATCTTTTCCTTATGATCATTCTATTATTCCGATAACAGGAACTAATCTGATATTTCCTGCAAATATACAGCATTTTGCTCACCCCCATTTTGGTGAGGGCGAAAAAATGATCATTGTATTTGATATTACATTTGAGCCTCCTAAAGACTATATTAGCCCTAAAAGATTTTAATGATTACCGTTTTAGCTGATAAAACGGTGAAAAACCTGTAATTCTACTAATAGTCAGATCAGCTGATTTCTCTTAAATTCGACTAATTGTAGTGAAATAACGCCAATAAAGCCTTTGTATCGCTCAGATTTCGTTATTTTTGACGATCATTCAATATTACACAAGACTATCACTGGTAATTCAATAAAAATTAAATTATCCTGTAGGGCGTAATCACGGAAGATCAATACTACAAATTACGGAAAGCATAGCTACAATAATTAAACTAGGAGAAATAAAATGAAATTAAGATCAATTGTAACGGCCACAATGATGGCTTGTACATTTGGTGCTGGAGCTGTAACCGTGACATCGCCGGGGATATATGCCGGTAAGTCATTTGAGTTAGAGCAGGTCACTAAAAGTATTAAGAAGAAGCCGGATTTTATAAAAATAATTAAAAATAATACGGCTGTTCAATCTGAATATTTAAATAATAAACAACACGATGGATATAAGCGCTACATAATCCGTTTAACAGATAAGCCAGTTACTACCTATAAGGGTGGAATAGCTGGATTAGACGCTGTAAATACAACGTCTAAAAAAGGTAATCTAGATGGCGTTAAATTTAACGCTAAAAGTGCCGAAGCAAAACAGTACCTTTCTTATTTAGATAAGCAACAGAATACCTTTATTCAGAAAGCTACAACTCTAACGGGCTCTTCTATTAGTTCTTTGAGAAGTCTTAAATATGCGATTAACGGTTTAGTCGTTGAATTAACATTTAATGAAGCTCAAAAAATCTCTCGTATGCCTGAAGTGGCGTTTGTTGAGCAAGATGAGTTAGTGCAATTAGAAACCGATACTGGACCAGCTTTAATAGGTGCAGGAAGTGTATGGGATGGTACAGCGACTGGTACTGAATACAGAGGTGAAGGTACTATCATTGGAGTGATTGATACTGGTGTTAATACAGATCACCGTTCATTTGCTGCAACTGGTGATGACGGTTATACCGTTGTTAATCCTTATGGCGAAGGTGTATTTGTTGGCGATTGTGTTGCAGATGCTTCATTGTGTAATTCTAAACTAATTGGTGTTCGTAGCTATTCAGCTGTAACCGACGTTTACTCTGACCCTATTTTTGATGGCGATACTAGACCTGCTAATGGCGAAGATTACAACGGTCATGGTTCGCATACTTCAAGTACTGCAGGTGGTAATGTTCTACTTGACGTGCCTTTAACATCAAATGATGGTTCCGGTGCTAATACTGGAGATGGTACAGAGTCTGCATTTACTTTTGCAAGTATGTCCGGTGTTGCTCCTCATGCAAACATTATTTCATATCAAATTTGTCTTCCAGGTAATCGTGGCGATACATATAGTGGTTGTTATTCGGCTGCTGGAATAGGCGCAATAGATGATGCGATCTCCGATGGTGTTGATGTAATAAATTATTCTATTGGTGGGACTACTAATTTCTCTCCTTGGACTAGTTCAACAGAAATTGGCTTTTTAAATGCACGGGCAGCAGGTATCTTTGTTGCTGTTTCTGCAGGTAATTCAGGTCCAGGTCCAGAAACCAGCACTAAAGTTGCCCCTTGGTATACTTCTGTTGCTGCTTCAACTCATGGCCGTTCAGTTGGGCCTGGTGTACTTTTTGATGGTGCACCATTTCTCTTTACAGCGAGCCAAGGGCCAGCAGTTCCTGCAGTTGTTACCGCACCAGTTGTTTATGCTGGTGATGTAGATGCCGCGAATTTCGAAGGTTGTCTTGCCTTTGCAGCTGATTCATTTACTGACTCTATTGCTTTAATTAGCCGTGGAGCATGTGCTTTTGCAGATAAAGTTAATAATGCGGCTGACGCTGGCGCAGATTTAGTGATCGTATTCAATAGCAGAGATGGCGATGCGACATTTATAATGGGCGGAACCGCTGGTACTCCGATTCCTTCTGTGATGGTTTCTCAAAACAGTGGAGCAAGTATGGTGGCTAGTTTAGCTGCAACGCCTGGTCTTACTGCTACTTTTGATGCGAGTGATGCTGCGTCATTTGTTTTGACCTTTGGTCAACAAGATAGTATCGCTTCATTCTCCTCTAGAGGTAGAAACCGTTTTGTTGATATTATAACGCCTCAAATAGCGGCACCTGGTGTTAATGTTTATGCTGCTTATGCAGATGAACAACCCTTTTTAGATGTTTCAGCAACTAATCCAGCTGATTTTGGGTTCCTAAGTGGTACTTCAATGGCATCGCCTCACATCGCTGGTTCAGCGGCATTAGTTAAGCAAGCTCATCCTAATTGGAATCCAGATCAAATAAGATCGGCTCTAATGATGACTGCTACTACAGCAATGACGAAGGAAGATGGTGTTACCGCTGCTGATTATTTTGATATGGGCGCTGGACGTGTACAGGTTAATTTGGCTGTAAATGCAGGCTTAGTAATGTCTGAAAACGTGTCTAACTATGAAGCTGCGGATCCTGCTTTAGGTGGCGATCCTAGAACATTGAATAGACCTAGCATGGCTGATTTTGCATGTAGCCAGGTTTGTACATGGACTAGAACATTTACTGCTACTACTACTGGCGTATACCAATTATCTAGTACCACTGATTTAATGGCTATTTCACCAGCTACGATTGATGCGGAAGTTGGAAGTAGTTATACAGTGAATTTTGCTTTAGTAGCTGCATTAAAAGAAACTGGCGACGAAATGTTTGAAGCAATTACTATTACTTCAGACGGCACGCCTGATTTACGTATGCCTGTATATGCAAAAATCAATAATGGTGCGGTTCCAGATGCAGTAACAATGAATGTAGGACAAAACAGTGGTACATATACTGTTAAAGGAATTCAATCTACCTCTACTGATGCTCTTACTGTTGTACTCAATGGTATGTTTGATGCGGGTGCTACGGGATCATTGGAAACCTTTAATTTTGAGCTTGATTTAGATCCTACAAATGGCGATTATGCTGATGATTTTAGTCAGGTATTTGTTGATACTTTTGAAGTTGTTAATAATACAGCAACAATTAACGTGACCATTACAGAAACTACCTCTCCTGATTTAGATATGTTTTTAGATCTTGATTCGGATGGTGACGGCATTTTTGAAACAGCTGT
This sequence comes from Kangiella sp., assembly GCA_002733465.1. Classification (GTDB taxonomy): domain Bacteria; phylum Pseudomonadota; class Gammaproteobacteria; order Enterobacterales; family Kangiellaceae. The sequence goes on along the minus strand of NVVT01000017.1, from coordinate 54,682 downwards.
GGCAAATTCTGCAACTGGTGCAACATTAGAGTCAATCACTATTAACTCACCAGCTCCTGGAACTTATCGTTTAGTTATTCAGAACTGGGCAGCTAGTGCTGGTGGTACTGATACAGTTACATATATACGTGAAGTTGTACCGGTAACGGATCCAATTCAAATGATTACGGTTGTAGCACCTACTTCTGCTAATGGTCTTGATCCTATAGATATTAAATTCCTTTGGGATTTTGATTTGTCTGTTGGAGATTCGTATTTTGGCGATATCACGGTATCTGCTGGTAGCGTAGTGTTAGGTAACTTCCCTCTAATACTCAATCGCGTTGAAGACGATGTTTCGATTGTTACTGATGTTGAAATGGTTACTCGTGGCGATATGATTGATTATACGTTGCACGTAAACAGAAACCTCTACAACGATGATATGGACTACTCTATATCGGTTGATTTGTCTGCTGGTACGTCTCTTGTTGCAGATAGTGTTGTTGCGTCGGGTGGTAGTGTTACGGTTAAAGATCCAAACGCTGTAGGGTTAGATATTAATGAAGAGTTTGTATTAGCTCAAGATCCTACCAACGGTGACCCTAGAAATGATGTTCAGCAAATAATTGACTTTACAGTCGATAAAGGAACAGTTGTTTTAAATATTGCCATAATAGCTACAACGTCTCCTGATCTAGATATTTTCTTAGATTATGATGCCGATGGTGATGGCGTATATGAAACTGCAGTCGCTAATTCTGCAACAGCTGCAACATTGGAAACAATCGATGTATCTGCTCCAGTTGAAGGTGCATACAGATTGTATGTTCAAAACTGGGCTTCTGGTGCTACTGGAGAAGATCCTGTAACAGTTACCATCAAAACAACACCGGCTAAGGGAGAAGGTTTCCTCTTTAGTGTAACTTCTACTCAGCAAGATCTAAAATATGTTGCAGTTAGTAGTGTTGATGTTGAGGAATGTGCTAACGCTGGTTTCGGTGGATATTTGCCACTAGAAATCTTCGGTATTGGAACTCTAGGCATAAATGGAGATACATTCTCTGAAAAAGCTTTTGAAGAGTGGGTTTTCCCTCACTACGGTGAGCAAGAGTTCGGTTCTAGAGCGCCTGGCTTAAGTATTACTGATGATGGTTTTATCTTCTTCTCTGGTACTTCTGGTGGCAGTCCTTGGGCGCAAACGGAGTTTCCTAACTCTGCAGCACCGAATGACATGGTTGCGCTAGCTTGGCAAGATATGGATATTTTCGATGACAGAGATCTAGAAGATCCTGCCTCTATCGGAACTAGAGGTATTCGTACAGCGCGTGTTTCTTCAGCTGGTATGGCTATCATTGAGTATGATACTCAAGCTTTATGGGGTAATCCTTTCCCAATAACTAGTATCAGTCACGAAATATTTGCTTTTAACAGTATTTCTGATGACCATAATGGTTGGGGTAAGTACGAGTACATCGTTGCATATGCTGAAGAGCAGACCTTTTTATTCGGATATGGCCCAACAGCCGGTATTGAAAATAAGAATGGTACTGTAGCAACAAGTACAACTGGTTTGATTCAAGCTGGTACTCAAGTTTGTTATGACTTTGTTCGTGGCGATGATTACACAGTAACATTTAGTGTATCTACATCGGGTGAAACGCTAGGCAATCCAATATCACCAACTGTTACGGTTGAAACTGATATGGCAAACGCTAAAGAATTTTCTCTTAGCGCTCCAGTTGGATTAGTGAATGTTGCGCCAATTGCTAGTGCAGGTCCTGATGCTACATATAACAGAAGTGAATCTGGTGCTCAAATCAGACTAACTGCTGGTGGTACTGTAGATGTAGATCAATCTACTTTACTATTTACTTGGACTCAGATAGCTGGAACAGATGTTAATATATCTGGTCACTCTGCTATTCACGCGTTCTTCGATACAAATAGTGCTCCAAATGGAACTTATACATTTAGAGTTGATGTTTCGGATGGTGAGTTCAGTAGTTCTGATGAAGTGACTATTACTATGGAAGGTACTGACGCTTCAGCTGGAAGTGGTTCACTTGGATTTATGCTCTTGTTATTAAGTATTCCTCTAGTATTTAGAAGAAAACACTTAAAATAATAAAGTTTAAATTTACATAAGTAAGATAATTAAGCCGTAGAATTTTTCTACGGCTTTTTTATTTCCCAAACAAAAATAATTTTATACCTTTCACATATTTAAAAACTTTTAGATCGACATTTCTTCAATTCAATTCAATTCAATTCAATTCAATTCAATTCAATTTTATTCTATTAAGCTTATGATGGAATTTGGTCGCAATTACAGTTCCGTCTGGATGAGAGTTTACAAATAACGTATCATTGAACAGGGAAAAATCTAATATGAGTTATTTATGACAGCAAATGAACATTGGTCTAATTATTGGTTAACCTCGCAGGTCTCAGCTTGTGGCGATGGAATGTTGTATGATGATCAACTTGGCATTAAATGGAAGCATTTTTTTTCTCAAGTAAAAAGCCCATTTAGACTTCTCGATCTTGGGACTGGAAATGGTTATATAGCCCGTTTGGCTGCTGATGAAGCTGAGAAAAAGTGTATAGAATTTCATATTACTGGAATCGAATATGCTGATCTTAGCTTTAAGGAATTAATCGCTTACATTAATAGTAAAGGCGGAGAATTTAAAGGGCATGCACTAACAGACATGTCATCCATTTCATTCCTTGAAGATAAATATGATATTGTCACTAGCCAATTCTCGTTCGAATATAGCGACTGGAAAGAAACCATAAATGCAATTGATGACAAACTAAACGTCGATGGAATATTAGTGTTAGCTATTCATATTAAAACAGGGGCTTACTATCAAGGGGCTACTCATGAAATAATGTTGGCCGAATACTTCTTGAATAAAGTTAACTTAATTAAATTTGTTAGAAATACGATTATTGAAAATAAACTCACCTTAAATAGTGTCTCTAATGAAATATTACAAGAAAAAATTGACCATATGATAAGTGTTGGTCAGTCATATTTTCGTCGAATAAAGCTAGATCTTAATTTGAATTCGTATCCTAATTTTATAACAAATATTTTTGAAGTAACAAGTTCCATCATCTTAAATTTACGAAATATAGACGAGTCTTTTGTTATATTAAAATTAGATGAACTTGAAGCATCTCTTAATTTCCATACTGAGCGGTTGAATAACCTGATCGATGGTGCTTTTTCCATTGAAAATATTGAAACTTTAAAAGCAGAGCTTCGTACTAAAGGTTTTAATAATATTATTGTAGAAGAAGTGCGAAGAGAGATTGATCAAAACGCTATATCGTGGTTTGTTCAAGCAAAAAAGTAATATTTGCAACTTATCTAAACATGGAAAGCAGGTTACCGATAAGTTGCAGTACTATTAATAGTTACTTAGAATTAATAATAAAATATATTATAAAATAGTATTCCCGGCATAAGTGCCTCTTTGCTTTGTACAACCCCAGGCTTTCAATCTAGTACCTGTTCTGGCCTTTCTAAAACAACTGATTTTTTGCGTAGTCATTCCATACAATTTTTTGTATTTACTAATTAAAACATTAACTTCCGCTTTTTCGTCATCTGTTAAAATATTAAAAATTTGGTCTGCAGATTCTTTCCATTCATCTTTAGCTTCTCCAGCTAGAGACAACCACGCAGCACCTTCAATAAGATCTTGAGTCACATATTGCCCACTTATGTACATGTTACCCAGAAAATATTGAGAATACTTATCTCCCCATTTAGACATTTTGTCAAAAGTTTTATATGCTTTTTCAAAATTCTTTGCTTTATATTGGTTCATACCGTTCCATACACGTTCTTCATAATCAAGTATGGATAGAGATTCCGATTGTACTGGTAAGCAAATAAAATAGAAAATAGCGAGGACGCTTAATATTTTCATGATTGTGTCTCCTAATTAAAGAACTGATTGTTTTAACTGATTGTTTGAAATGTGAGGATATGTCATGAATGTTTATAATCTTCCCTATAAAAACATTTATATGTTACAAGTTATGTGCTTCCATTTAATCTAGCAAATTTTGAGTCATTATTTATCTTTGTGAAATATTTGGAATGGAGAGTGACATCGGCTAATAAATATAGACTCTTTTTAAATGACCTACAATTTTTAATGATATTAAAAAATGTACAAAATAAGTAGAAGCCCCTTGAAAAAACGGGCATAACCCCCCAGATACTTGACATCAATTTGTTGCTAAATAAACAAATTAAACCATTCAATCTAGATTTTAGGAGAATTTCAGGATGACTGAAGTCACTGACAAAGTTGCGAACGCAAAACAAACCCATAGTTTCCAAACGGAAGTGAAGCAATTACTTAATTTGATGATTAACTCTTTATACAGTAATAAAGAGATTTTCYTACGHGARTTGATCTCTAAYGCDGCTGATGCCGCTGATAAATTAAGATTTGAAGCACTTTCACATGACGATTATTACGGTAATGACAGCGATCTTAAGATCCGAATCAGCATGGATAAAGAGGCTGGCACGTTGACCATTAGTGATAATGGTATTGGCATGAGTAAAGAAGAAGTGATGGAAAACCTTGGTACCATTGCCCGCAGTGGAACGTCAGAGTTTATTAAGCAGATGTCTAAAGACCAACAAGCTGATAGCAATCTAATCGGACAATTTGGCGTCGGTTTCTATTCTTCTTTCATCGTTGCTGACGAAGTTGAAGTGCGAACATTACGTGCAGGCGATGCGAATGATCAAGCGGTTAGCTGGATTTCAAAAGGTGACGGTGAATTCACTATTGAAACGATTGAAAAGGCATCTCGCGGTACAGATATCATCTTAAAGTTAAAAGATGATGAAAAAGAGTTTATCGAGCCGTGGCGAGTTCGCTCTGTAATCAATAAATATTCAGATCATATCTCTTTACCAGTTGAAATGGAAAAAATGGATATGGGCTCAATGTCTGGTGAAGACGATGAGAAAAAAGAAGATGATGAAGTTGTTATTCCAGAGTTTGAAGTTATTAACAAAGCGACAGCTCTGTGGACTCGTGCAAAATCAGACATCAAAAAAGATGAATATAAAGAGTTTTATAAGCATATTTCCCATGATTTTAATGAGCCGTTAGTTTGGTCTCATAACAAAGTTGAAGGTAAACAAGAATATACCAGTTTACTTTACTTGCCAAAAAAGGCGCCAATGGATTTATGGAATAGAGATAAGCCTCGCGGTGTAAAACTTTATGTTCAACGTGTATTCATTATGGATGACGCTGAGCAGTTTTTACCCGTTTATCTAAGAATGGTAAGAGGCGTTTTAGATTCAAACGATCTTCCTTTAAACGTTTCTAGAGAAATTTTACAAGATAAAGGCGCAACCCAGACCTTAAGAAATGCTTGTGTTAAGCGTGTTTTAGGCATGTTAGAAAAGCTAGCAAAAAGTAAAAAAGAAGATTACCAATCATTTTGGAATGAGTTTGGATCTGTGCTTAAAGAAGGGCTTGCGGAAGATTTTGCGAACAAAGAAAAAGTTGCTGGATTAATGCGTTTTGCTTCAACAGAAAATTCTGATGATGCCCAAAGTGTTTCACTAGCAGATTACGTATCCCGCATGAAGCCAGAACAAGATAAAATATATTTCTTAGTAGCGGATAATTTTGCGACGGCTAAAAGTAGTCCTCATTTAGAGATATATAAAAAGAAAGGTATTGAAGTTATATTGATGACGGATCGTGTTGATGAGTGGGCTATGGGCCATTTGACAGAGTTTGACGGTAAACAACTTCAAGCAATCACCCAAGGCGACCTAGATTTAGGTGCTCTGGAAACTGAAGATGACAAAAAAGCGGTAGAAAAAGCCAATGAAGATAACTCTGATCTAATTACTAAAATTAAAGAAGTTTTAGGCAATAAAGTAGAAGATGTGAAAATATCTGGTCGTTTAGCTGATTCACCTGCTTGCGTAGTTTCTAGTCAAGGCGGTATGAGTTTGCAAATGGCAAGGATGATGAAAGCAGCTGGTCAATCTGCTCCAGAAATGAAACCGATTTTTGAAATCAACGCTGAACATAAATTAGTGACACAATTATCGGAAGATTCAATCGGTGAGGATTTTAATGACTGGGTTGAGTTATTATTTGACCAAGCCGTGCTTTCTGATAGTGGACAGCTTGAAGATCCTTCAGCATTTACACAAAGAATGAATCGACTGTTGATGAAATAGTTGAATTTACTTGTTGATTACAAAGGAGCTTCGGCTCCTTTTTTTCGTTTAATTAGTGTAAAATAAACTCGAATAGGTTCTATGGAGGAAAACTATGACTTTGTTAGAAAGCATTCACGCGCTTCCAAAAAGCGAGAAAATGAAAGTGATGGAGTTTTTGTGGGAAGAAATCACTATTGATGATTCAAGTTATATTTCACCTGGCTGGCATGAAAATGTTCTTATTGAAACTGAAAAGAGCGTAAAAGAAGGCGATATTAAAGGAGTTGATTGGAGTAAAGCTAAACAAGAGCTACGAAATGAATTTAAATGAAAATTGAGATATTAACTTCCGCAATTGATGATTTGAAGATCGGTAGATGTTTTTATGAAAAACAAGCCGATAATTTAGGGGATTATTTTCTTAATTCAGTGCTTTCAGATATCGATTCTTTGAATTTATATGCAGGAATACATCCAAAAGTATTTAGCTTTTATCGATTGTTAGCAAGACGTTTTCCTTATGCTATTTATTACAAAAAGAGTCAAAACATTATTACTGTTTATAGAGTTTTAGATTGTCGTCAAAAACCAGTAAAACCATAAAAGTTAAGTCTTTATAAAGGATTAGAAAACTTATTCAAAACCTCATTAATTGCATATTCATCAAATGCAGGATCCATAGTTTTTAACTCGTAAGGGCCACTCCAATCCTGTGGCGCTGAAATTTCAGTAGGCACAATGGTTTTCCAACCAGAAAAACCGATATTCTCGGTCTCGCCATCAAAATATTGAATTTCGATTGATTGTGCATCGTAATCAACATCGACCACTTCAAAATTGTTTTTGTTAATTTGAGAGTGGTACCAGTGACCTGTTTCAGCAGAAACTTGTCCAGACATCATAACCTTTCTCCTCTTWTGACTATTTTATTTAATTGAGTTAATTAAATGGGGYACTAAATGGRTWAAYYKAATTATTCTATAGTYTAAGTTTTGTCYATTTTYGAYAAAAAATAAAGGAYTRWTTGRTTATAWWAAAKYGWCTGTATAGAATGTTATMGAATWATWAMAYASTTGGCAYGMTKGCTAATAWSKCAAYAAATACARRGAGTTAGARGWAWSTTTARYGAGRGSCKACATTTRRGTTTRTYTGMKWAGATRYMGGKATAGGAAAATAGGGTGTTTTWGAYAAAAAACTGTCRTCAGAWTCGGTGAGCTGACTATAAATYTCYTGATARGTCAGWACATTYTTRACGTATTCTCGRGTCTCCTTGTAAGGGATCTGCTCTAYCCATAAWATCGGATCGCTAACKGAATTATTGCGTAACCATTGYTCAACTCGATGACTGCCTGCGTTATAGGCCGCGGTTGCTAAAATGAGGTGTCCATTAAATGTTTTCAATAGCTCGCCTAAGTGAGCGATACCCAGCTCAATATTTGTATCGGGATCTAATAATTGACGGGAATTTGAATATCGGTGGTGAATGAATTTTTTGCTTTTTCTGTACACGTGTTTAGCGGTGTTGTGTGTTAATTGCATTAAACCTTTAGCTCCAGCAGAGGAGATTGCATCCACCTTAAAAGCACTTTCCTGACGAGTGATCGCGTAAGCCCAACTCAATGGAATTTGGTGCTGATTACTTTCTAGCTGGTATTTGCTTAATTTATAGCGTGGGAAACGTTTGTCGATATCATCAATATTACGGCTTTTAGCGAAGGCTAATATAGATTGATGATTCCATCCCCAATCATGGGCAATTTGTGCCAGCGTCACTAACTGAGAATGACTGGTTTTAGATTTAAGATTATTCCATTCACTCCGTGCTAATTTGAGTCGGTCTAAATGATAAAATTCATAAGCGCGTTTGGCTTCGTCGGTTTGACTTAAAGTAGAGAACAGAAGGATATCGACTTCCTGTTGAAGACTATTTAATTGAGCTGGTTGTTTGACTTCCTTTGACGCTAAAAATCCATAATAACTTCTTTGTTTCGCTAAGTTCTTAAATAGTCTAGTCGACGCTTTTTTGTGACCTAAGCGTTCAACCGCAATGGCGCGCCAATATCGCCATTTATCCGCATCCAAGGAATTTTTGTTTTTCAATCGTGCTAAATGTTCAATCAAATCCCAATCTTGCTCATCAATAGCAACGGATAATAACCATTGATTTACCGAGGGATCGGTATTGGCGTTAAGTGTTTCAAGCCAATTTTTAGCATGGGATTGTCCTTCAATTGAAAGACTAAGGGCAATCGCTCGTTTTAACTTGAGTGACTGATTTTGACTGAATTGGAGTTTCTCACTGTTCTTTTGCCAGTAAGCGATCGCTTTGTCTGCATCCGTCCAAGCTAGTTTGATTAACGCGCTAGTAAGTATTTGCTGGCTAAGACTATCTGTAGCTTCTTTTTTCTTAATGGTTTTTAAAGGGCGCGAAGAAAATAGTATTTTTGGAGCGTGATAACTCGGGTTAAGCTTATTAATTTGTTTGGCTAAATATCGGGCTAATCTAATTTGTTTGCTTTTAATCGCTAAAATGACGCGTTGTTCTAACTGGTTTTGATTGGGGTAAGTAAAGCGTTTCCATTCCTTAATCATGTTATCGCAGGATTTGGGTAATGAGCTTCCTACCATCCATATTGACTCGACTTGCTTTTGTAAATCCTGCTCTAGTTTATTAGTAGATGAGAGCTTCAACTTAAATTCGGCGTTCTTGCAGTCTAATTTTTGACCATAACCCGACTGATAATAATTTAAAAACCTTTCAATTTTGTTATTATCAGCCAAGTAATGTAACCACTTAGCTCTAATCTTTCTACTAACAACATCTTGTGCATATTCTTCAATAAATTCAGTTATATGTTTTTGAAGCATCAAGTTATGCCGATTTGCATTCCATTTCTTGAGTATATAATCTCGTCTTAAGTAAGGTTTGAGAGAATAGTCATCAAGATTGTCGACTAGCGTTCTAAATGATTTCCAGTCAGATTTTTCGAGTGCATTTTCGGCTTTTAGAAAAAAAGCCTGTTGCTCAGTTAAGTTCTTCCGATGATTATGAGAGGCTTGAGTTGATTGACTCGAAAAGATTAAAATCGATGCCAATACCGCATTGATTAAAGTGATTTTCATTCCTGTGAATATTTTAGGCAAAATAATCATTCCGTAGATTGTTTTATATAGTCCACTTGCTCTTCTTAAGATAATAGTCTATTTCAATCAATAATAAAATGTGACGTATTAACCATCGGTAATACTATGAGTAAAGAGTTTTGCGATCCTTGGCTCCTTACGGAATTGCCTACACGGGATGTAGGTACTTAGGATTTGCCGGGAGCAAAATCCTGACCGTCCCCTGGACATAAAAAAGGCGTAGCCCGAAGACTACGCCAACACGGAGAGTTAAACATTCTAACTCTATATCGACAGACTACTCAATTAGTTAATAGCTAAAACATCAGAATCTTCAGTTGTATCAGCTTCAAATTCAACTACTAAATTAGAATCTGCCTCATCTTTAACATCTGCATAGCTATCATCAATATAAAAATTAATGCTTACTCTGCGCTCTAAAGCGTAGCTATCCATGTCTGTGATTTCAATAGCTGTTAGAGATTCGCCATGAGAGTTCATTTGAATACGGCTAGAATTAATGCCTAATGACTCGAAAGCTTCTTTTACATTAGATGTTCTATCATAAGACAAACTCAAATTATCTTCTGGATTGCCAACCGGATCAGCGTAGCCGTCAAGCTGTATATTTAATTCAGGAAAGTCAGTTAATATGCTCGATACTCTATCAACCAGAGCGAAGTCTTTATCGGCTAACTCAGATGAATTACTTTGAAACATTAAATTTAGGGTTAGCTCATGGGTAAGAAATTGAGTTTTAGCGTCTAACATCTGGTTGGTTTGTTCAATACTAGCTTGTAAAGCGTCAAGTTCCTGGTTCAAACCAGAGTTAAGATGATTTTGTTGACTGATTTTCATTTCTAATCCTTCGACCTGATTAGCTTGATGAACTTGGTCACCCATTAGAACGCCAGAAACACCGCCGATGATAAAACCAATCGGTCCACCAATGGCTGCGCCAGCTAAAGCACCGGTAAAAAATCCGACGTTTTCTTCAGTGCTCGCTTCTTTAGCTTGCAAGTTTGAAGTGGTTAAGCTTAAAGCCAAAATAGATGTTGCTACAAAAGTTAATTTTTTCATTGTTAAATCCTCGTTAATTAAAGTTAGTGGTTAATAAAATTTTTCAGTTAAATCTATCTATATTGTTATAAAAGTTCTTTGCTGAAAGTTCATCTACTTCGTTTGTTTTGAACTTGAATCTATTAAACAATGAATTTTGGGCGTTAAATCGACTTGAAAAAGGTCTTGTCATGTTAGAATGTGGCAAAAATATGGCAATGKCTTAAATCMGCAATATTTGTTTAATAAACATGCTTAAATCGGTATTCGTTAGTTATCAGCGCTTCTWCTTTAGAGGCAAAATRGAATCCGGAGARAAAAATGGCTAARAGAATCGCACTAGTAGAAGACGAAAAAGCAATTAGAGAWAAYTATGCTTCATCCTTGCGTAAACAAGGATATGAAGTTTTTTGYTATGAAACTAAAGATGAAGCAMTGGAAGCMTTTGCGGTTAGRTTGCCTGAYTTAGCYATWTTAGATGTTGGRCTTAATGATGAWCCRGAAGGCGGWTTTGAAATTTGTCGATATYTKCGAGCACAATCTTCTTCGCTRCCGATTATATTTTTAACCGCACTYGATARYGARTTYGATACCATTTCYGGTTTRCGTCTTGGWGCGGATGATTATTTAACAAAAGATATCAGCTTAACTCAAGTGATGGYGAGAATTTCRGCGCTKTTTAGACGAATTAGMGCWATGGAAACTRRCCATGCGATRMAAGATGAATTTATYGARGTGGATAAGTTRAAGTTAGAYCTTAATCGCTAYACMGCGAGCTGGGATAACMAGCCAATTGAARTTACCTTAACCGAGTTTTGGATTCTAAATGCTTTAACCAAAAGACCAGGTCACGTAAAAACCAGAGAGCAACTAATGGAAGCCGCCAAAGCGGTTGTTGATGATAGTACGGTGACATCACATATCAAACGATTAAGAAAAAAAATMGTMGCMTWYGAACCATCWTTTGAYCAGATTGAAACGGTTTAYGGAATGGGATATCGATGGAARCCGGCTTAATCAATCCTAAAAACTGGTCGTTAAATAAAAAATTTGCGTCTCTGGTTTTCATTATTATTTTAATTCCTTTTGCATCCGTCGGATTATTAAAAGAAATTGAAAAAACCTTAGTTCAAGGTTTGCAAGATAAACTCAGTTTAACTGCGGAAATTATTGGTAGCCAATTAGAAAACCAACCCGACTGGTTTGAAAGTAGTTTATTGCCCGACACTAAAGATTCGCTATCCAATGATTTTTATGTGTTTCCACTACCTTCAGAATTTGCAATAGATGGTTATGAACATGAGTGGCTGGATTTTGAACAATATCTACAAGTATACCAGTCAAAATTGGCAAATAGTCAAAGTACTTTATCGGTATTAGTGGGTAGTGAAAATGAGCGATTGGTTTTAAATCTTCGTGTATCGGATAAAGAATTAATTTTACCCCATGCTAATTCTAATTCTTCCTTAAACAATCAATTTGATTATCTAGAAATTGAATATAAAACCAAAGGAGATGTTTTTGAACGAATTAAAGTTGAACCAAGGCTAGCCGGTAAAACCATTGTTAAAAGGATCATTAAGAAATCAAAAACAAATCCAATTGATAAAATTGATTGGCGTTATAAAGTATTTTCCAAAAATACACAAAAAGGATTTTCGGTTGAGTTGTTATTTCCATCAGGTATTAAGCCTCAAATGTTAAAGATAAAATACTATGATGTCGTAAAAATTAAAACAAAAATAGAAATAAAAACAAAAACAGGAATAGGAGAAAGTGAGCAAGAGAAAAACGCTTTTGGATTAAAAGAAATAATCGCCTCTAGCAAGTATGACTTAAATGCAGTTGTATGGCCAAATAAGAACTTTAAGAGTTTTGTATCAGCCATCAAACTATCCACAGCACAAAGGTTGTGGGTATTGGATTCATATGGGCGCGTTTTAAGTTCGAAAGGCGACATTGATACTTCAAGAATGTCTTTTAGTAGTAATCCGCTATTAAATTGGATTTTATCAATTCAATCAACTCAAATAGTCGACGATCGAAAGTCTCGATTACAACTCCATTCGCCGGCTATTTGTTCGGCTTTAAACGGGAAGGCGAGCAGTTTAATTGAATATTCAAAACAATCGGATCAAGCGATTGCAGTAGCGACTTATCCTATCAAATTTAACAATGAAACATTAGGTGTTCTATTATTAGAAGAAAATGTCGCTAAGGTTCAGGTTTTGCAAAAGAAAACATTAACGACTTTATTTGTTGTTAATTTAGTTATTCTGATTGGCGTTATGTGGTTGATTTTTTGGTATGTGTCTCGTTTGGTGAGTCGGATAAAAGAATTGAAAAATGCAATTAATCAAACCGTTGATAATCATGGAAGAATAAAAGTGAGTGAAGAGAAAGCACCTTTGCTAGCGTTACAAAAAACGAATTCACAAAACGCAAATTCACCTAATCACGGTGATGAACTTGATCAGCTAGCTTATTCTTTTAAACAAATGGGTGAAAGGCTGTTTGAGTATAATGACTATTTAGAAAAACTAGCATCAAGATTATCCCATGAACTAAGAACGCCAATTGCGATAGTTCGTTCTTCCTTAGATAACTTGTTGCTTAATGAAAAAGATGAAGAGCAAATAGAAATCATAGAAAGAGCGTTACATGGCAATCAACGTTTAGGTGAAATCATTTCTAGAATGAAAGATGCTTCAGGTATAAAAGAAGCGATGCAATCGGCAGTTAAAGAAGAGACTAATCTTGAAGAGTTTTTGAAGCTGTTTATTAAAGGGTATGAATTATCTTATCCAAAAGAAAAATTTGAGCTAATTGTTGAAACTAAACAATGCAACCATGAAATATCAAAAGATTTATTTGCTGAAATGCTGGATAAATTAATTTCTAACGCTGTTTCATTTTCTGACAACAAACAACCGATCAGGATTTGCTTAGAGCAAAGTGATTCGTTATACCAACTGAAAATAAGTAATTCAGGAAAAACGATTAAAAAGAAAAACTTAAAACGTATATTCCGCTCTCTGGTATCTATTAGAGATAAAAGTAAAGATTCGGGCGCTAACTTAGGGTTAGGACTTTATGTGGTCAAACTGATCGCTGATTTTCATCAGGCTAAAATTAGGGCTGAGAATTTGTCAGATGAGAGTGGCGTGGTGTTTGTTTTGAGTTGGTAGTGGACGTTTTTTCACAAAAACATAATACGTAAAGATGCACTTGTATAACAGAAACTTTGGATTAGCTTTGAATTGTCGTTTCGCAGCGCTGCGCTTTGCTGCGAGTTACTTTTGGTCTGCGTCCCAAAAGTAACCAAAAGGACGCTTTCGCTCAGTACCGCTCTTTCTTTTTTTGTTTTAGTATTAATGCAGTCAATTCAATCCGATTTGACATAGAGTAAGTCACCGCACAATAAGAACTCGCCGATAAAGACTGGCTCAAACAGCTTATTGCTTTATCGGTGTCTAATGTTTTTAAACTCGCGATAAGCCGCTGGGGGGCGTTCGTTTTTTGACTTTGCCCGAGTGGCTTTATAGCGGACTCGTAAAATTGATGTCACTTTGGAAAAGTAAAAAAACTGTCTGAGCCAGTCTTTATCGGCGAGTCTTTTTTTACCCAAAGTGACGCTATCAGCTAGCAAAAAAGCAAAGATATATTTGAACTTTTACAACATTTATAATTAGCTATATTCAACGGAACCCTTTTGGTTACTTTGGGGGTTTTCCAAAATAACAGAGAGTAATATACTGGGTGAAAGTCGAAAATTTGCATACTTTTAGAGATTGAACCGACTACCCATGAGTTTTTAAAATCTAGATAAGTCGCAGGGGGAAAGGCGAGTATCTAGTTTTTCCTAAAATGCATTAAATAGTTAACATCAACCCCTTTATCCAATTTGTAAACTTTAGTGATTGGATTGTAATGCATGCCTATAATATCCTGCAATTCCAGATCACATTGCCTAGCCCAGTTTGAAATTTCAGATGGTTTAATAAATTTTTCGTATTGATGAGTACCTTTAGACAGCATTTTTAAAATATACTCTGCGCCAACTATGGCAAATGCAAAGGCTTTAGCGGTTCGGTTGATGGTTGATATAAAAACATCACCGCCCGGTTTTACTAATTTAGAACAAGCACCAATGATTGAACTTGGATCAGGCACATGCTCTAACATCTCCATGCAACAAATTGTATCAAAACCTTCTGGGTGTTTGTCTGCAATTTCTTCTGCAGTAATTAATTGGTAATCAACTTTTAATCCAGATTCTAACTGATGTAATTTTGCTACGGCAATTTGTCCATCCCCCATATCAATGCCAGTAACCGTTGCACCTTTTTCAGCCAGAGATTCAGCTAAAATTCCGCCGCCACAACCTATGTCGATGACTTTTTTTCCACTCACACCATTGGCTTTTTTAAGAATATAATTTAATCGAAGCGGGTTGATATCATGTAGAGGTTTAAATTCACTTTCTAAATCCCACCAACGTGAAGCCATATCGGAGAATTTTTTAAGTTCAGCTTTGTCGATGTTTAAATTTTCGATAGTCATTTTTATTTCGCTTTTCTGTTTCTTGATTAGTGTAGGGTGGGCAAGTGTTTTTCTGCCCACCAAAAATTGAAACTATACTTTAATGTTTACTATAAAAAATGTGGGCAAAACCAAAAGTAGGCTCTTTAAAAGAAACATTGCCCATCCTACGTTTTACTCAATTACTCTTTAAGTAAGACGCTATTTTTTTTTGCCATTCTTTAGTGTTTTTAATAATTAGCGATTCATTTAAAGTAGTGAGTTGCCTATTCTCTAATAAACATTTCCCTGCCACCCAAACATGAGTCACTTGATCTCTCGAGGTTGAATAAACCACTTGAGAGATTGGATCATAAACCGGTTGAGCTTCGATGCTACTTAAATCAATACTAATAAAATCTGCTTGTTTTCCTACTTCTAAAGAACCAATTTTATCACTAATTCCTAGCGCCTTTGCGCCTCCCATAGTACCCGCATATAATCCTTGATAAGCGGTTAATGATGTTTTCTCTTTTGAACCATTCTCTTTAAAATTAACTTTTTCTAAAACATTAGCGTCACTTTTAAATTTATCATGGATCGCTCTGCTGGATAACCAAACCGCACTTTGAATTTCAGCTAACATATCTAAGTCATTATTACTGGCAGCGCCATCGGTTCCTATCGCTACGTTAACTCCGGCATTGAGTAATTTAACAACAGGACAAACACCACTAGCCAGTTTTAAATTGGATTGAGGGCAATGGATAACATGAGTACCAGATTGAGCGATTTGCTCTATTTCACTATCAATTAGTTGGGTCATGTGTGCGGTGTTAAATTGAGGTGAAAGTAGACCCAGTTTTACAGCAAGTTCAAAAGGCCTATGTTTATACTTTTCTAATGAGTCGCTAATTTCTGCTGGACATTCATGCAAATGAATTTGCAAATTAATCGATAATTCATTACTCAGCATGACTAATTTTTCTAAAGTATTCTCAGATACGCTATAAATAGCATGAGGCGCGAAACTAAAATCGATGAGATCCAATTGCTTAAAATCGTCCCTAACTCTAAGGCCTTTATTAATACAGTCTTGAGCATCGTTAGCCCAGCTGGTTTTATTTTCAACTACCATCAAGCCAATGTTTGCTCTAATTCCCGCTTCATGCACTGCTTTAGATGCTTGACCGGGCATAAAATACATATCTTGAAAGCAAGTTGTGCCAGACCGAAGCATTTCGGCAATTGCGTGCTGCGTTCCTTGGTATACGAACTCATCACTTACAAATTTTTTCTCTAAGGGATAAATGACATGATTCAACCAATCTTGCAGAGATAAATTATCATTCACACCGCGTAAAAGCGTCATTGCTGCGTGACAGTGCGAGTTCACAAATCCAGGCATTAAAAGGCTTTGACCTAGGTTTTCTATTTCTGCATTTGATTCTGCTTTTGGATAGAGATTGGCGATAGAGCTTTGCGGAATCAAATCAACAATTGTATCCTTGCTAATTACAATTGCATGATCAATTAATAAGTCCGGTTGAGTCGTTAATTGACTTGTTTCATGCGATAAAAAAACCKRCRAYGTMRKKGRMRAARTMCAGTCCGCGCAGATGATTCTAAAGGTCGATTGTTCCATGTTGTCAGGCATTGTCTTAAGGTTTTAATCCAGTGGTGATTATGAAGCAAATACTACCCTTATTTAGCCAAATTAACTAGGCGTAGACCCTGCTAAATATGTTATAATTTTTGGCTTCAGTAGCATCGCTATTTAGTCGTTAAATTAATGCTAATTAGTAAGCAATTTTGGTCTTAACTGAGTCCTTTTTGGTTGTTTTTTAATCAAAAACTGATTCAGTTATGGTAGACAGTTGTTTAATAAGGCTCTGACTGATTCGCAATTAAAAACAACTTCAAATTCAGCGATTCAAAGTTTAAAAGATTATAAAAATAGTAAGACTATATAGTAAAATTATAAGGAATAGTGGTTATTTATGGGTGATTTTGCAAAAGAAGTGATACCAATTAAAATCGAAGATGAGCTGAAAGTCTCTTATCTCGATTAYGCMATGAGTGTTATTGTTGGCCGAGCGTTACCCGATGTACGAGATGGCTTAAAGCCAGTTCATCGACGTGTTTTATACGCTATGAACGTCCTDTCAAATGACTATAACAAACCCTACAAAAAATCAGCCCGTGTTGTCGGCGATGTHATCGGTAAATATCATCCYCAYGGTGATACCGCTGTTTACGACTCRATTGTTCGTATGGCTCAGCCWTTTTCTTTGCGTTAYATGTTAGTAGACGGTCAAGGTAACTTTGGTTCRGTCGATGGTGATTCACCHGCCGCCATGCGTTACACMGAAGTCCGTATGGACAAGATTGCTCATCATTTAATCAGTGACTTAGATAAAGAAACCGTTGATTGGGCAGAAAACTACGATGGTTCAGAAAGCGARCCTAAAGTHTTTCCTTCCAGAATTCCTAACCTTATTATCAATGGCTCCTCAGGCATAGCGGTAGGAATGGCGACTAAYATTGCGCCTCATAATCTYACHGAAGTSATYAATGCYTGTTTRGCSATGGTTGATGATCCWGAAATMAATCTTGARCAAATTATGGAGCATATTCCAGGCCCTGATTTTCCCACACAAGGCATCATCAATGGTAGAGCGGGTATTTTACAAGCTTACCAAACAGGTCGAGGTCGAATTCATATCCGTTCAAGGCATCATATCGAAACTAATGACAAGAATGGTAAAGAATCCATTGTAGTAACCGAATTGCCTTATCAAGTGAATAAAGCGCGATTAACCGAGAAAATTGCTGAATTAGTCAGAGACAAAAAGATCGACGGTATTACCGCGCTTCGDGATGAATCAGATAAAGATGGHATGCGTTTGGTGATTGAATTGCGTCGTGGTGAAAATTCTGACGTCTTAATGAACAATCTTTACTCACAATCACAAATGCAAACCGTGTTTGGGATTAACATGGTTGCGCTTCAAGATGGCCAGCCAAAATTATTTACCCTTAAAGAAATGCTTGAGGCATTTATTAAGCATCGTAAAGAAGTCGTTATTAGACGAACAATCTTTGATTTAAGAAAAGCCCGTGAAAAAGCTCATACCTTAGAAGGTTTGGCGTTAGCGTTAGCCAATATCGATGAAATTATTGCGTTAATTCGTAACGCTGAAAGTCCTGCAATGGCTAAAGAACAGTTAGTGGAAAAAAATTGGGATGCCACGGCTATTTTAACCATGCTAGATAGCGCCGGTTCTGATGCATGTCGTCCAGATGAATTAGGTGAAGAGTTTGGATTGATTGACGGACGTTATAATTTGTCTCCGGTTCAAGCTCAAGCGATATTAGATTTAAAACTTCATCGTTTAACTGGCTTAGAACATGAAAAAATCATTGCTGATTACAAAGCGTTAATTGAGTTAATTGCTGAATTATTAAAAATCTTAAACAGTAAAGAACGATTGATGGAAATAATCCGCGAAGAATTAGTCGAAGTTCAAGAAATGTTCGGTGATGAGCGCCGTACAGAAATCACTAACAGTTCAGCCGATTTATTGATTGAAGATTTAATTCCAGAAGAAGATGTTGTTGTAACGCTCTCCCATGAAGGTTATGTGAAGTATCAACCGCTTACTACCTACGAAGCGCAAAAACGGGGTGGTAAAGGTAAGTCAGCAACAAAGATGAAAGAAGAAGACTTTATTGAGAAACTATTAGTTGTTTCTACCCATGCAACAATTTTGTGTTTCTCAAGTATTGGTAAAGTTTATTGGCTCAGAACTTTCGAGTTACCTTTAGCCAGTCGAGGCTCTCGTGGTAAACCCATAGTTAATATTTTACCGTTACAAGAAAATGAAAAAATTACCAGTATATTACAAGTAAAAGAATATAAAGAAGATGAATACGTCTTTATGGCGACTTCAAGCGGTACGGTTAAAAAGACTTCGCTAGAGCAATTCTCGCGTCCACGTGCTAACGGTATTATTGCATTGAGATTAGACGAAGGTGATCAATTAATTGGTACCGTTGTCACTAATGGCGAAGATCATTTGATGTTATTTAGTGATGCCGGAAAAGTGATTCGATTCCACGAAGAAAAAGTGCGTCAAATGGGAAGAACCGCTCGTGGTGTTAGAGGCATGAGAATATCCGAAGAAAATAGTGTCATTGCTTTAGTAAGAGCCGATGATGATAGCCAAATCTTAACCGTAACAGAAAATGGATACGGCAAAAGAACTAATATGACCGAGCATCCTCTTCGAGGGCGTGGTGGACAAGGTGTTATCTCTATCACTCTAAGCGAAAGGAATGGTAAAGCGATCAGCGCTGTTCGGGTTAAAGACGGCGATGAAATCATGCTGATTAGTAAAGGCGGAACTTTAGTTAGAACCCGCGTTGATGAAATCAGAACCATGGGTAGAAATACGCAAGGGGTTAGATTAATTCGTTTACAAGAAGGTGAATCATTAGTTGGATTGCAGAGAATTGATGAGTTAGAAACTGAAGAAGAAGCGGTTGAAGGTGAAGTTTCTGCAACTGAGGATTCTGTATCTGAAAAGTCTAGTTCAGAAAATTCTAGCGCTGAAACTTCTAATGTCGAAAATACTGACGGTGAGACAACTGCTGAGACTGAAGCTAAGAATGATTCAGACGAGACTGATTCTAAAGAGAGCGACTCTAAGGAATAGATCAAATGTCCGGCTTGAAAATATCTGAATCGGAGACCTATAACTTTTGTGCAGGCCCAGCCGGCTTGCCAAAAGTTGTGTTAGAAAAAGCCCAAGCCGAGATGCTAGACTGGCAAGGTTTGGGTGCTTCGGTGATGGAAATTAGCCATCGCTCAGCTGAATATAAAGCGCTTGCACAAAAGGCAGAAGCTGATTTTAGGGAATTGCTTAATATTGGTGACTCTCATGCTGTTTTATTTTTGCACGGCGGTGCTACACAGCAATTTTCAAATATCCCAATGACGCTTTTGTCGCATTCTAATCGAGAAGCAGAATATTTATCCAATGGTGTCTGGTCTGAAAAGGCCGTTGCAGAAGCCAAACGATTCGGAAAAGTTAACTCGATTGATATTGTTAGGCAAAATGATAAAGGAGAATATTACACTTCTGATTTAGCGGATTGTCAGCGAAGCGAAGATCCTGTTTATACCCATTTCACCCCCAATGAAACCATCGAAGGTTTTCGAATTAGTTGTGTACCTAAAACAAATGGCGCGGTGATTGCTGATTTATCTTCATCTATTTTGTCGGAAGTCCTTAACATTGATGATTATGATTTAATTTATGCCGGTGCACAAAAAAATATTGGACCTGCCGGAATGACGGTGGTTATTATCAAAAAAAGTTTATTTGAAAATATGAATTTTGATAGTTCACCACAAACATTTAATTATCAATTACAAGCAGAAAAAGAATCTATGCTCAACACACCTGCGACATATTCTTGGTACTTAGCCAGCTTAGTTTTTGAATGGTTAAAAGAGCAGGGCGGTGTCGCGCAAATGGAAAAAAATGCGATTGCGAAGTCTGGATTACTTTATAATTTAATTGATAGTGATGGGTTTTATTTAAATCCGATTGTAAAAGAGCATCGTTCTAGAATGAATGTTCGATTTGCTTTACAAGATGAATCGCTTAATGATTTATTTTTAAGTGAAGCAAAGAAAGCCAATTTAATTGGTTTAAAAGGTCATCGTAGTATTGGTGGCATGCGCGCCAGTATTTATAATGCGGTTTCTGTTGATGCGGTGAAAGTATTGGTTAGTTTTATGGAGCATTTTAGAGCTCGTCACGGTTAAATCCCCCTCGGTCCCCCTTCGCAAAGGGGGAGGATAAGATCCCCCTCTTTGCGAAGAGGGGTTAGGGGAGGTTTGAAGTAGTTGAAGATTAAAAAGAATTTATAAAACATTAAAAGTCAAATCCCCCTCCCAAAAGTGGGTCCCATGAGGGAAGTCCCCTTCGCAAAGGGGGAGGAGCAGATCCCTCTCTTTGCGAAGATCGCGACATGGATGTCGTTTATTAGGACAATGCAAGGAGCAATTGTCGAGGGGTTAGGGGAGATTTGATTTAAATATAGAGAGTCATTATTATGTCTTGTGATTACATTCAATTAGCCAATCCAGGTGTTCAAAAACTTCATCCTTATCAAGCAGGTAAACCGGTTAGTGAATTAGAACGTGAGCTCGGCATTTCTGACATTGTAAAGCTTGCCAGCAATGAAAATCCTAATGGATTGAGTGAGAAGGTTAAACAAGCAATTGAAAAAGAGTTCAAAGATGGGTGTCGTTATCCTGATGCAAACGGTCACTATTTAAAATCAGCTTTAGCTGAAAAGTTTAGTATTGAAACTTCGCAAATCACTTTGGGTAATGGCTCTAACGATGTTTTAGAAATGATTGCTCGCTGTTTTGTTTTGCCACATCACGAAGTCATATTTTCACAACATGCTTTTTGTGTTTATCCATTAGTTAGCCAAGCAATTGGTGCAACCTTGGTTGAAGTGCCTGCTAAAGATTGGGGCAATGATCTAGATGCCATGTTAAAAGCCATCACCGATAAAACTAAAATGATTTTTGTCGCAAACCCTAATAATCCAACCGGTACTTGGTTAGGTGAAGCGCCACTAAAAGCGTTTATGCAAAAAGTTCCTAAGAATATTATTGTGGTGATGGATGAAGCATATACCGAATATGTTACCGACGGCTCTATCCCACATACGATTGATTGGTTGTCCGAATTTGAAAACTTAGTGGTCACTAAAACTTACTCAAAAGCTTATGGTTTAGCTTCTTTAAGAGTGGGTTATGCGGTATCGAGTGAAATTATTTGTGGTTTGTTAAATCGATTAAGACAACCTTTTAATGTGAATAGTTTTGCGTTGGCTGCAGGTATCGCCGCGTTAGAAGATCATGCCTATCTCGAAAAAGCGATAGTAGTTAATCAAAATGGCATGGAACAAATTAAAGCCTCATGTAAAGATTTAGGCTTAAGTTTTATTCCATCTGCGGGTAATTTTTTAACAGTTGATTACGGCCAAAATGCAATGCCAATTTACGAAAAATTATTGCACAAAGGTGTGATTGTAAGACCTGTTGCTAATTATCAAATGCCAAACCATTTAAGAATTAGCATCGGTTTAGAGTTCGAAAATCAGCGTTACGTGGATGCGATAGTCCAAGTTTTATAAACTTTCGTTTCTATATTTTCCAGGCTGTAAATCTTGCAAATGCCATTTTCCAATGGCAACCCGAATTAAACGTAAAGTAGGAAAACCAGCCGCCGCTGTCATTCGTCTAACTTGACGATTTTTGCCCTCTTTAATTTTCAGCTCAAGCCAGCTTGTCGGAATGTTTTTTCTAAACCTAACGGCTGGCTCTCTTTCCCAAAGTGGCGCGCCAAAAGCACTATTCGATTCATCATCAATATTAATAATCCTTGCTTTAGCTGGTTTAGTTTTCCCATCTTTCAAAGCAATACCTGACTCTAAAGCCACAATAGCTTTATTATTTAACTCTCCCTCAACTTGCGCCCAGTAGGTTTTTTCTGTTTTATGTTTAGGATCACTTATTCTATTTTGAAGTTTACCGTTATTAGTAAGCAGTAAAAGACCTTCAGAATCCTTGTCTAAACGTCCAGCTGGATACACTTCTTTGACATCAATGAAATTAGCGAGGGTAATATCATTTTCTTCACCACTGAACTGGCAGAGTGTATTAAATGGTTTGTTAAAAGCGATTAAAATCGTTTCTTCAGGCTCAATTTTTATCTTATGACTATTTTTTAAAGCGTAATCTCGATTGGAGATGCTGGTATTTGATCGAGATAGCTTCTTTGAAAAATTTATCTTGTTTTTCACAACAGAACCGCAGAATTTGACGTATAATTGAAGTCATATTATTACTGGTTTATACCGCGTTTGGCAACCTACTCATTTAACTGACTAATTTATTTGGAAATAAAATGACTCAATATAACTCTAAAATAATCTACACATTGACTGATGAAGCACCAGCATTAGCGACATTTTCATTACTACCCATTATAAAAGCGTTTACCGCACAGGCAAATGTAGCCGTTGAAACCCGCGATATATCTTTGGCTTCAAGGATTTTATCTAACTTTCCGCATTGCTTAAATGATTCTCAAAAAGTAGAAGATGCTTTAGTTGAGTTAGGTGTACTAGCAAAGTCTCCAGAGGCTAATATAATTAAGCTACCCAATATTAGCGCATCAATACCTCAGTTGATTGAGGCGATTAAAGAATTGCAAGGTAAAGGATACGCTATCCCAGACTTTCCATCGGATCCACAAACGGATCAAGAAAAACAAGATCGAGCAAGTTATTCAAAAGTATTAGGTAGTGCTGTTAATCCGGTATTGCGCGAAGGGAATTCTGACCGCCGTGCACCGGCTTCAGTTAAGCAATATGCGAGAAATAATCCCCATAGTATGGGCGTTTGGTCTTCGGAATCAAAATCACACGTGGCTAATATGTCGGATGGCGATTTTTATCATAGCGAACAATCGGTCTTGATAGAAAATGCTGGAAATCTAAAGATTACATTAGTGGCAACCAATGGAGAAAAAACAATATTAAAAGAATCTGTTGCGGTGTTAAAAGATGAAATTGTTGATGCATCTTCAATGAGTAAAAAAGCACTAAGAGATTTTTTAGAAGCTGAAATGCAGGATGCGAAAGAACAGGACATTTTGTTTTCGGTTCATTTAAAAGCAACCATGATGAAAGTATCTGATCCCATCATGTTTGGTCATGTGGTTTCCGTTTATTTTAAAGATGCTTTTAAAAAGCACGCAGATACTTTCGAAAAATTGGGCGTTAATCCTGATAATGGATTAGCGTCTTTGTTTGCAAAAATTGCAGAACTGCCTGATGCAGAGCGCGAAGAAATCGAAGCCGATATTAAAGCCTGTTACGACAATCGCCCAGCAATCGCAATGGTCGATTCTGATAAAGGTATTACCAATTTACACATGCCAAACGATGTCATTATCGATGCATCAATGCCCGCTTATATCCGCTCTTCTGGAAAGATGTGGGGAGCTGATGGTGGACAATATGACACTAAATTTGTGATACCTGATACCTGCTATTCAGAGTTTTATCAACAAGTGATAGAAGACTGTATTAAAAATGGCGCATATGATCCGGTGACCATGGGTTCCGTTTCTAATGTAGGTTTAATGGCTCAAAAAGCAGAAGAATATGGCTCTCATGACAAGACATTTAGTATTCCAACGGCAGGGCAAGTTCAAGTCACTAATGAATCAGGCGATGTTTTATTAGATATTAAAGTTGAAGAAGGCGATATTTGGAGAATGTGTCAGGCGAAAGATGCACCGATTAAAGATTGGGTAAAGTTAGCATTTACTCGCGCCAAAGCGACAGGGCTTCCAGCTATTTTTTGGTTAGATGAAAATCGAGCACATGATGCTCAGTTAATAAAAAAAGTGAATCAATATTTACCAGAGCATGACACGACTGGCTTAGATATTAAAATAATGAAACCAGTTGATGCGGTTAATTTTTCAATCGAACGGATCAGAAAAGGCGAAGATACTATTTCTGTAACCGGTAATGTTTTACGCGATTACCTAACCGATTTATTTCCTATTTTAGAAGTTGGCACTAGCGCAAAAATGTTATCCATTGTTCCATTAATGAATGGTGGCGGTTTATTCGAAACCGGCGCAGGTGGTTCAGCGCCCAAACACGTTCAGCAGTATGTGGAAGAAGGCCATTTACGATGGGATTCATTAGGTGAGTTTTTAGCACTRGCVGCWTCWCTGGAGCATYTAGCAATCGTTAATGATAATGCBTCGGCTAATATATTRGCTGAAACTTTAGATTCAGCAACDGGTAARTTBTTATTAGAAAACAAATCTCCTTCTAGAAAAGTVAATGARCTCGATAATAGAGGCAGTCATTTTTACTTAACACTTTATTGGGCTCAAGCATTAGCAGAGCAAACTAAAGATGCTGAGTTGGCGGGAAAATTCAAAAACATTGCCCAACAGTTAACTGAAAATGAAACTAAAATTGTTGAAGAGTTAAATTCAGCTCAGGGTGAAAAAATGGATTTAGAAGGTTATTATTTAGTTAATGTTGAGAAGACGTCAGCTAGCATGCGACCTAGTGATACTCTGAATTCGATTGTTGAATCTCTTAGTTAGAAAGATAAAAACCCAAAAACAAATCCCCCTCAGTCCCCCTTCGCAAAGGGGGAGGTACAGATCCCCCTCTTTGCGAAGAGGGGTTAGGGGAGATTTAATCTTTACAAATGCGTACGTAATTCCAATAACTCTGGGAAGAAACTAATATCCAACGCTTTTTTCAGAAAGTTAACGCCACTAGAACCTCCCGTCCCCATCTTATTTCCAATAATTCTTTGAACAGTATACATATGTTTAAATCGCCATTGTTGAAAGGCATCTTCAATATCAACCAGGTTTTCTGCGAGCTCATATAATTCAAAATATTGATCGGAGTTTCTATAAACTTTTAACCAGGCATCTAATACCGATTGATCGGATCTATAGGATTCTGAAAAGTCTCGTTCTAACATTCCTTGATTAATACCCAGACCCTTTTTGTGCAATACTTTAATCACTTCGTCATAAAGACTCGGCGCATTTAAAATAGTATTCAGTTCATCGTATGTAGTTTGATTTGATTTGTGTACAGCCATTAAATCTGAATTCTTGTTACCTAATAAAAACTCTAGCTTGCGATAACCAAAGGACTGAAAGCCTGAAGAATGACCTAAAGCATCTCGGAATTTCAAATAATCCACAGGTGTTAATGTAGAAAGAATATTCCAAGATTGAGTTAATTGATTAAATATTTGTTTAACCCTTGAGATCACTTTAAATGCTTGGCCAAATTCATCGTTCTGGATGTTTGTGATGGCAGATGATAATTCATGTCCTGCTAACTTTAGCCATAGCTCGCTTGATTGATGGATGATAATAAATAACATTTCATCATGCTCAGCACTTAAAGGAGTTTGTGCGGATAAAATTTGATTGAGATTTAAATAATCACCATAAGACATATCGTCTTTAAAATCCGTATGAATGGAATCTTCCATCGCTCTAGTATTTGTTGGATCAGATGAGTAGGGGCAACTCATTATTAACTCCTATAAGTTTTGACCAACAGATGATAACAAATGCTGGAATCAAACGCAGTTAATAAACCCCTAAATGAAAATGCATGCGTTATTTAGTTCATTGTTTGTAACAAAGAGTTAGCAATACAAGGCGAAATTGTCGAGGGGTTCCCTGATGGGATCTACTTTTGGTAAGAGGGATTTAGCAATGTTGAATTTTGGCCTAAACTAAATAAGGTCTAAATTATTAGAAAAAAACGCCTCAAAGATTTTCTTTGGGGCGTTTTTAGTTTAATCTCTTTTTCCATGAGAGAAGATAGAACTAACATTACTCGATTTAAGATTGAGCCTGAATCAAAATGTAGCGTAAATGATGTTGTCGTGATTGAGGAACCTTTGCAAATAGAGCTTTTACACAATAACCAACTTCAAACCTATTCTATTACCATGAGAACCCCCGGTAACGACCAATATTTGGCCTATGGTTTATTGTTTTCAGAGAATGTCATTAGTCACGCCTCTGATATTGAGTCTATTACTAACTCAACTGTAAAAGAGGTAGTTGAGGCTAACTTATTAACGGTGAAAATAGTTGCCTCAATCGCTCTTAATTTAGATGACCAAGCTCGGCGACTAGCTAGTTATTCTGGTTGTGGTATTTGTGGTAAAACAAGCCTAAAGGCTTTAAATTTAAAAAATCCACGCCAACCAAGAAAGCTCCAATTAACCTTGTCGTGTTCTGATATTTTAAAAGCGCGAGAAATCTTATCGAAACAACCGTTATTTAGTGGTACTGGAGGTTCTCATGTGGCTGGCGTTGTCTATGAAACTAATGCTGATGAAACTAGCGTCTATGAAACTGACGCTGATAAAATGCTTGGCGATGAACAAGCTCGTTTAGATTTCGTTAGTGCTAAATGTTTTGAAGATGTTGGTCGACACAACGCTCTGGATAAACTAATCGGTTTCGAGCTAGTCGATAATAATCTAAGTAAACCTGGCGTTGTAATATTGTCTGGTAGAGTTGGGTTCGAATTAGTGCAAAAAGTCGTCATGGCAGGTTATTCAACCATTATTGCGTTGGGTGCGCCTAGTAGTCTGGCGATTAAAACGGCAAATCAGTTCGGATTAACTTTAATTGGTTTTGCTAAGGATGAACAATATAATCTATATACATTTTAGTCGTTTTTAACCCGACATATTGTTAATATGCGCGCCGATAGCTACTAGATCTTTAATACTAAGTATTCAATCTAAATCCTCCATAACGGGTATTCAAAATGAGCGATAGCACAGGCAATATAATAAGCGGTACTGAGTTTTCAGCCAAGTTACGAGTAAAGATTAAACAAAAAGTCGCTATTTTGAAAGGAAAGCACGCTATCGTTCCAGGTTTAGCCGTCGTTTTAGTCGGCGATGATCCCGCTAGCCAAATTTATGTGCGTAATAAAGGTAAACAAACCCTAGAAGCTGGAATGAAATCAGTTGAACATAAGTTAGCGGAAGATACCAAAGAAGGTGATTTGTTAGCGGTGATTGAAAAACTTAATAGTGACAACTCCATTCACGGTATTTTGGTTCAATTACCTTTACCCGCTCACATTAATGAGGAACGAGTGATTAACTCAATCTCGGTTGAAAAAGATGTTGATGGTTTTCATTTAACCAACATAGGTTTGCTATCCACAGGCTCAGATAAAGCGGTTATCCCCTGTACGCCTTTAGGTTCCATCATGATGTTAAAGGATCGACTAGGTTCGCTTTCAGGTAAAAAAGCGATTGTAGTAGGGCGTTCAAATATTGTCGGCAAACCCATGGCGGCTTTATTATTAAAAGAAAGTTGTACGGTTACCATCGCTCATTCCAGAACAAAAAACCTAAAAGAAGAATGTCAAAAAGCGGATATATTAGTAGCAGCCGTTGGTCGTCCAGAAATGATCAAAGGCGATTGGATAAAACCCGGTGCTGTGGTTTTAGATGTTGGTATTAACCGCATCGAAAAAGAAGGCGGCGGTACAAGGCTAGTTGGCGATGTAGAGTTTGAATCGGCATCTAAAGTGGCTAGCGCAATCACTCCGGTTCCCGGCGGTGTAGGTCCCATGACGATTGCCTGCTTGCTAGAAAACACCTTGCAACAAGCCTGTCGTATTAATAACATTGAAAGCTCAGAGTTATAAGATAAGCGTCAATAATTAAAACCTAGGAACCACTATGGAACTTTTAAATCTGTTAGATATTTCTGAAAATAATTCAGGCGCATGTTGGGGAGATGACTCTAATCAAATGGTTTGGTCATCGATTAAAAATTCCGAAGGTTTAGTGTCTTTAGAATCTGGAGAAACCATACACTCCATCAATCCACATAATGGAAAAGTGATCGCATCGGTCACTATCGCCAATCAACAAGACTATGAAAATGTTTTACAATCATCAGAAAAAGCCTTCGAAAAATGGCGCGCTGTTCCCGCACCTTTACGCGGTGAAGTGGTTAGAAAAATTGGAGAAAGGTTGCGGTTAAATAAAGACGCACTAGGCAGTCTAGTTTCGTTAGAAATGGGAAAGAGCAAGGCCGAAGGTGATGGTGAAGTTCAAGAAATGATCGATATGGCAGACTTTGCGGTTGGCCAATCAAGAATGCTTTACGGCAAAACCATGCATTCAGAAAGGCCTCAACATCGTATGTATGAACAGTGGCAACCACTGGGAATTGTGGGTGTTATTTCGGCCTTTAATTTCCCTGTGGCCGTTTGGTCTTGGAATGCTTTTATTGCGGCAATTTGTGGCAATGTGACGATTTGGAAACCAAGCCCTAAAACACCATTAACCGCCATTGCAGTTCAGAAGCTTTGCAACAAAGTACTCGCAGAAGAAAACTTACCGCCTATATTTCAGCTATTTATAGACGGCTCAAAAAATGAGTTAGCAGAAAAATTCATACAAGATACTCGAGTGAAAAAAATATCATTTACAGGTTCTTCAACCGTGGGAAAATTAGTCGGAAT
Source organism: Kangiella sp. (assembly GCA_002733465.1). Lineage (GTDB taxonomy): Bacteria > Pseudomonadota > Gammaproteobacteria > Enterobacterales > Kangiellaceae. The sequence goes on along the minus strand of NVVT01000017.1, from coordinate 25,599 downwards.
GCAAGTTGCGGAACGCATGGGCAAAAGCCTATTAGAGTTATCAGGCAATAACGCATTAATAATTGATGAAACAGCTAATTTACAACACGCCATTCCGGCGGCAGTATTTGGCGCAATTGGAACTGCTGGTCAGCGTTGTACTTCCACTCGAAGATTGATTGTTCATCAATCTATTTATGAAACAGTGAAAGGAAAACTGATTGAAGCATATAAACAATTAACCATTGGCGACCCACTTAATCCATCTAATCATATGGGACCTTTAATTGATCAGTTAGCGGTTGATCAATATCTGAAAGTTATCGAAAAAGCAGAAAGCGAAGGGGGAAAATTATTAGTCGGAGGAAAGACGATTGATGGTGACGGATTTTACGTCACCCCGGCAATAGTAGAAGCTAAAAATGAATACGCTTCGGTTCAGAGTGAAACTTTTGCTCCGGTAACTTACCTGATGAGTTTTGAAACAATAGAACAAGCTATCGCCATTAATAACGGGGTTAGGCATGGATTGTCTTCAGCTTTGTTTTCGAGCAACTTACAAAATACCGAAAAATTCTTGTCCTATGCGGGCAGTGATTGCGGAATAGCAAACATCAACATCGGAACTTCCGGCGCAGAAATTGGTGGCGCGTTTGGCGGCGAAAAAGAAACCGGTGGCGGTCGAGAGGCAGGATCAGATGCTTGGAAGTCTTATATGAGACGTCAAACCAATACTATTTTTTGGGGTGATGAACCAGTACTGGCTCAGGGCATACGTTTTAATCTTGATTAGTTATTTCAGACTGACTATTTTATCGTTCGTTGCTTGTATGAAGAGCTAGTTTGATAAAGAATTACTTTCTGGAGCGCGATGAAAGATGATGAGCAATCACGCTCATTGATAAAATAGTTAAAAATAATAATGCGATAGCGGGTGATTGTAATGAAAAATCAACCGTAGAATGCAGCAGCATATGAATAATAGCTATCGAACAACCAAATGCAACACCTTGATATAAAGGTGTCCTGCGTTTTCTCACAGTAGCTAGAGCAATCCACAAACAATACAACATCATAGCGCCTAACATGAGTGTTATTGGCACACCAATCTCCGCCATAAATTGAATATAATCATTGTGAGCGTGATCGTAAAAGCCTGAGTAATATTCAGGTTGATAACTCTGAAAACTCGAGTAAAAACTCCCGCCTCCAGTACCGGTTAACCAATAATCTTGAATCATTGGCAATGAATCTCGCACTACCTCGTCTCTGGTTTCAGAAGATAAACTGGTTTCTATTAATCGTTCTTTGACTTTTTCTATGCCAAAAATACTCCCTACTAAAATCATATCAACCACAAAAAAGCTGATAATCAACAGCCTCAAATTACGCGGTTTACGTTTGTATTGAAAAAAACCATATAAACTAACGGTAGCTAACGCTATAAAAAAAGCGGAGTTACCCATTCTTGAACGGGTCAAAATCAACGCAATAATCATAATAATTAACGTCAATCGAATAATCATCTTTGGGCTTAATAATGCTTTAGCCAAATCTCTTACGCGTTGTTTTAAACGACTACTGGCGGCACTTAGTGATAGTTGACTGACCAAAATACCAATACCAATCGATAAACATAATGCAATATAGTTGGCAAGTTGATTGGCATAAACAAAACTACCATTGGCTCTATTGGTATAACTGAAATTAAAAATTGGACTGGCACTGTTATCATTTAAATTTAACCAAATGGCATACAGTGCTTGCAACAAGCCGGTAACAATAATGGTAAAGGCCAATCTTTTTAGTGTTGACTGATTAACCACATAACAAAAAATCATCCAAACAAAAGCAGTAAATGCCAAGGTCTTTAAAAACATAATATGGGTTAATGAAGGGTCAAGTGAGAGCGTAGCATTAATGTTTTCATTGATGTTTTCATGTGTCGAACGGCTTAAAAGAGTGGCCAGTCCAGGGGTCATTTGAATCAATAACCAAACGAGCGTTAATACTAACGGAACTAGTATTAGTTTTGCAAAGCGGGGCGGAAATAAAGGGATGTCGTTTTTAAAAGATAGAAATAAATGGCCAATGAATGCTAAAAAAATCAAGAACTCAATACTAGAACTGGCCCAAATGCGGTTAGCACCTAGCGGAATAGGAGCATAGATAATAATCACTAATAAAAAATAAAATAAAAATGTACGCAATTGCGGTCAGCCATAAAATAGTTAGCCATAAAAGTTCAGCAAAGAAAGGACAGTAAATAAAGCCAGCCAAAAAAAAAGGTTCTACTTAAAAGAACCCTTTTTTATTATTTTAACAGTACGACTTACTGATTGATTTGTTTATCGACAGTCTAACTTATAGATTGCCAGATACACCGCCACCGCCGCCACCATTTCCGCCGCCGCCAGCATTGTTATTACCAGCGCCTGCATTAGAGTTCGCATTGCCACTATTAGCTTGTAAACCATTGCTATTAGCATTGTTACTACTAGCACCACTGGCTGTAGCAACAGATGCTATACTAGCGTCTACACCGCTAGCAATAGCTAAGGCTGTTACTGTATCTGATTTCATTCCCGCTTTTACCGCGGCGTCCAATATATTAGTAATCGATTTCTCGTCAAACTTTACCGCTAATAAAGCGGCAACCAAAAGAGATTCAGCCTCTGTGCTATCTACACCAGCATTTTCAATAGCTGCAGTAAATAAAGCAGAGCCATCAGCAGGATTGGCTACAATACTGGCAGATAAAACTTTTTCTGCATCAGCAGAATTAGCAAAAGCGGTAGGAATGACGGAAAAATTGGCAACTGAAGCAAGTGCAAGTGCCACAATAGTGAGTTTTTTCATGGAAGTTTCCTTTTCTCTAAGTTGTTTTTAAATAATTAATCTAATTTTACACCAACTGGTGAATTAATACACAGTTTATTTTCTGTGACATTATACCAATTTGGATCTAGTTTAAGCGTTGGTTGAATGATATTACCCTGCACACCATCACAATGAAGGTCTTTTAACATATGCAATGTTTGTGACTGTTCTACATTTGGGGCGATAACGCGGATCCCAACACCATGCGCAATTTGAGTCACCGCTTGAATAAAATGATTGGTTTGGTGATGTGCTTCTAAGTCATTAATATAGCTCGCGTCCAATTTAATATAGTCCACATTCAAGTCTTTTAAGTACTTGAATGAGCTAACACTGGCGCCAAATCGCTGAATACAAATTTCAACATTAAGATGTTTAAATGTCTTAATAAAAGTTTGGCTGGATTTAATTGAACTTAGCAGATCTTCTTCGTTAAGCTCTAATACCAGTGCGGGTAGGTGAGCTTGGTGGGTCAAAATAAAATCAACCAACCAATCCTTAAAGTCGCCACTGTAAAGTGACTGATGAGATAAATTAATCGCCACTTTAGCATTAGCCTTAAATTTAAAACCATTACCTGATTCCGTAGCCAAATGTTTTAATACCAGTTTATCAAGTTGTTGTGATTGTTCTAATCGCTCCGCCATGGCATGCAATTGGTTATTTGATATAGCTTCACCTCGGTATTCGAATAAACTAAACAACTCATAATAGATGACTTCTTGCGTTGTTACTGACGCTCTATTGATAGACTTTTTTGGGGTTGACGATTTAGCCGTTGACGCTTTCACGGTGGACGCTTTTACAATAGGTGTTTTTAGGATCGATAGGAACGATAGAATCGGTTGAAAGGATAGCTCAACACGTTGTTGCTGCTTAAGATTTTCTATCAATTCAGACCACTCTCGTAACCCCCATCCTGTCTCTTTCTTTTGTTGGTTTTTAGCGTTTTGACTTAAGTAATGATAAACGTCGCCAGACTTAGTAATCGATCGTTCTTGAGTTAACCAGGTATCCAATTGAGATAAAATAGCCGATATTTTGTTATTGCAGTCGTAGGCAGTAGCAACTACATTCGCGTATCCATGCGGGTAGCGTTTGTTATTACGTTTATTCAATTCAAGCTGTAAGTGTTCACAAAAAGAAACCACTTGTTCACCTGCACCTTTAATCATAAAAAAGAAACTACTGCCATTCGCGCGAAACAAATAACTACCAGGGTGTTCTCTTAAAGCGTTGGTTAAAAATTCGGAGACTTCACAGACATAGGCATCACCTTGCTGAAATCCTTGTTGATTGTTGACGGTTTGTAAGGAAGTGATTTGTACTAAGCCTAATGTTGCCAAATCATTGCTATTCAACTCTTGCTGAAAAGCAGAAAACTGATTATTAAACGAGCGTCTATTTCCCAATTTAGTTAAGTGATCAATATACACTTCGTCTGCGAGTGTTTGAGCGTGTTCGGTCATTTGCTCAAAGTTTTGTTGAATATTGGCGACCATATTATTCATTGCTAAGGTCACTATCCGCAGTTCGCGAGTTAATGGTAATTGGCTGATAATAGGAAATTGTCTACTAGTCACATCGAGTGCTTGTTGTTCTAACTTGTTAAGTGGTTGTAATATCGATTTAAGGAGCAAGTGCGCTAGCAGTAAAGCCAGTACGCCAATAGCTAAGCTTGAGTAAAAACTTTGAACCGCATGTTGCCATAATTTTTGGTAAGAACTTCCGGTATGAGTTTTAACGGATAAAACTCCAGCCATTTGCCAGCCATCATTAATCTCACTGACTTGAGCGGTCGAACTTAATCTGAATGATTCAATAAACCAAGTCGGTACGTTTTCAAACAGTAACCCGTTACTTCGGTTAAATATGTCTTTACCATCGATGTCGGTTAAATTAATTGATGAATAATATCCGCTATCAAAAATAGCACTGATCATAGTGGCAACTACCATGGAATTACCATCCACTTGCTGATTCATATAGGGTGAAATAGACAAACCTAAACTGGTAGCTGTATCTTGCGCGTGGGATTGCATCTGTTGGTTAAGATAACTGCGAGTGCTCTCAATGCTACTCCACAAAGAACCAATAAAACTAATTAAGGTAATTAAAATAACTAAACTAAATAATTGGGCTCTAAGACTAAACCCCGATTTACTTTCCATGTATTTATTCTCTTTTTTCAAACCTAAAACCTAAAACCTAAAACCTAAAACATTTTCACCACAGAGGACACAGAGACGCTACGCTGCACAGAGGAAACCAAAGACAAGGATAAATAGAATTTTATGAGCTTTGACTGAGGTGTTTTTTAATATTAAATAATCTTTTCTCGGTGTAGCGAAGCCTCTGCGTCCTCTGTGGTAAAATATCTTTATATCTTTTTAGTCCTATCCGTTACGTTCTGTTTGACCTTGCTCTAATTCTATTTTTTCTATTAATCTATCCCAGTTAGAAACTCCGCTTCCTTCTCTAATTTTACGTCCGAGGCCTTTGGCTTTGGACATCCATAAGCCGTTACCGTTAAAACTGTAAATGGGTTTAAGATCAGGGCGTTTGTTAGCCGCCAATATCTTCGGGTGATAGTTATCTAATACCAGCGGGATCGATTTAGGCGTTTTAAAATAGATCAGCACCATATGGGGTTCGTTTACGGTTAATTGTCTAACATACATCAGCCGTAATTTCTTTTCCGGGATACCTAGCGCGGTAAGGCTAAAAAACTTGGCAATGGCAAAGTCTTCACAGTCACCTAACCCTCGACCAATAGTTTCGAGTGGGGATGCCCAATAATCATTTTTGCCCCACAAATCTAGGTCATTTTGATAACTGATTTGTTGGTTAAAAAAATAATTAATCTTGTTAAGCTTTTTCCATTCGTTTTCATCACGACTGTCTTCTATTACCTCATGCCACCTATGTGCGCGCTTAACCGCCTGTTTTCCATAGGTTGTTTTTACTTTGAAAAAAAACGCATCATTAAAAAAGTCCTTAATCAGCATCGAGTAAGCGCTATTAAGTAATAACGTGATAGCACTAATGATGAGTATAAACTTCTTCAATCAGGTTCCTAGTAAGCGTAGGGTATCGAGTTAACAGGCATTCTAGACTAAGTATAAACGGTAATTTTGGTAGCGTTATAGTTTTTAAAGAATAACTGCTTTAAAGACCTAAAGATTAAAGAAATGAGTCAGCGAATTACGCGAATTAAAGACAAGACCAAGACAAAAGATATTTTACCACAGAGGCTACGCGCACAGAGGCTTCGCGCACCGAGGAAATCAAAGATATAGGATGACAATAACTGATAGTTGAGGTTTTAGGGTTTTAATATCAAATAATCTTTCCTCGGTGTTGCCTACATGGATGTCATAAGTAGGTACTTAGGTTTGGTCTGGAACTGCAAACCTTGCCCTCTGCGCCCTCTGTGGTAAATTTGTTTTAAGTGTTTAAGTGTTTAAGTGTTTAAGTGTTTAAGTGTTTAAGTGTTTTAGGTTTTTAAAATTAGCTAAATTCGTGTAATTAGCTGACAGGTGCTTTAAAATTCTTTTAGTTTTTAACGATTTGTGGCTTTGATTTTATACGTGTTAATATATTGCATGTTTAAACACAGTCAAATCAGGTATCTAAATGATTGAAAACAATGATGATATTCGTTGGAAGCAGCGCTTAGACAGTTTTTTAAAAGCTTTTGCTCGATTAACTGAAGCCGTAGAACTTAAGCAACAAAGAAAATTATCCCGATTAGAACAACAAGGCTTAATTAAGGCATTTGAGTTTACTCATGAATTAGCATGGAACGTTATTAAAGATTACGCTTTTTATCAAGGTCAAAGCCATATAATGGGTTCTAGAGATGCGACTCGTTATGCTTTTAAATTAGGGCTCATAATGGATGGTGACGGTTGGATGGATATGATTATAAATCGCAATAAAGCCGTCCATACCTACGACGAAGCAACCGCGATTGAGGTGACAAATAGAATTTTCAATGATTTTTACCCCTTATTTAATCATTTTAAAGACAATATGCAAAAGTTATCTAATGAAAGTTGAAGACAAGAAAAATGGATTAACCGATCAAACTATAAAAAAGATTCAAAAGGTTTTCGAAAACAACCGCAAAATTGAATCAGTTTACTTGTATGGATCACGAGCAAAAGGCAATTACCGTAATGGTTCAGATATTGATTTAACCATTAAAAACAGCAATGTTAGTTACTCGGACATCCTTAAAATTGAAACTGAACTAGACGATTTAATGACGCCGTATACTATTGATTTATCCATATTTGAAAAGATTGAGAACGACCAGCTGATTGCGCATATTAATCAGCTTGATGTTGAATTCTATAAAAAAGAAGGCAACTAATTTAAGTGAAGATTGCTTTTAAGTCTTGTAAAGATCCAAAATCAAAAGAAGGAGTCAGCTAATTACACGAATTAAAGATAAGGACTAAATTCTTAGCATCTAGCATCTGTTTTGTGCTTTTAAAATTAGCTAAATTCGCCCACTCTCTATTTCAGTCTATCTAGCTGACAAGTAGTCTTTTAAAGCCCTTAAAGAAAAAAGATCGTCAACGAATTACGCTAATTACACGAATTAAAGGCAAAGACCAGAATGAGAGAATACCTAAATATCTTTTTTGTTTTATCTCTTAAAATTAGCTAAATTCGCCCACTCTCTATTTCAGTCTATCTAGCTGACAAGTAGTCTTTTAAAGCTCTTAAAGAGAAAAAATCGTCAACGAATTACGCTAATTGCTCGAATTAAAGACAAATAAAAAGATAAAGGATGTTCACCACAGAGAACACAGAGGCTTCGCACACAGAGGTTTTGGGTATTAACAGTAATAATCTCTTCTCGGTGTAGCGCAGCGTCTCTGTGTTCTCGGTGGTAAATTTGTTTTAGCTGTTTTTGTTTTTTTGTCTTTTAAAATTAGCTAAATTCGCCCACTCTCTATTTCAGTCTATCTAGCTGACAAGTAGTCTTTTAAAGATCTTAAAGAGAAAAGATCGTCAACGAATTACGCCAATTACACGAATTAAAGACAAAACCAAGAATAAGATAGTTGGCGTTTAACATGCTATTATGGATGCATTACAGAAAAAATTTGAAAAAATAGGTGAACTCAATGTCTGTACACAGTGTTACTGTTGATGAAGCAAATGGTCATTTAGCGGAGTTAATTGAACTCGTTGAAAAAGGGGAGGAAGTGGTGATCACTCATCGCAATCAAGCCAGGATTAAATTGGTCGCTTGCCCAAGTAAAAGTAAGTCACGAGTGGCGGGACTACATCAAAACGCGATCAAAATGAGCGATGATTTCAATGAGTCATTAGGTGATGATTTCTGGATGGGGCAGAGCACTAAGCTTTAATGAATCTTTTATTTGATACTCATGCCTTTATCTGGTTCGACAGTGAACCAGATAAGCTTTCTAAATTTACCTATCTAGCTAATTAAAAGTCTTTTAAAGATCTTAAAGAGAAAAAGATCGTCAGCGAATTGCGCCAATTACACGAATTAAAGGCAAGACCAAGATAAAAGAATATCACCACCGAGGCTTCGCGCACCGAGGCTTCGCACACCGAGAAAACAAAAGATATGGGATAAATAGGACTAGATAGCGGTAGATTGTTGTGTTTAGGTTTTAATATCAAATAATCTCTTCTCGGTGTAGCGCAGCGTCTCGGCGTCCTCGGTGGTAAATTCGTTTTAAATGTTTTATTTATTTTGGAGTTCTAATGGATAAGGATCTTCTGACACAAAAAGTAATTGGTTGCGCAATTGCGGTGCATAAAGAGCTAGGGCCTGGATTGTTAGAATCTAGTTACGAGCATTGTTTAATCTATGAATTGCAGCAAGCCGGTATTGATGTTAAATCTCAAGTTTGTTTACCTATTAAATATAAAAATATCGTGATAGATGCAGGTTACAGACTGGATATTTTAATTCCTGGTAAATTAATCGTTGAACTTAAAGCGGTTGATAAACTTGCTCCCATTCATACAGCACAACTAATAAGCTATTTGAAGTTATCAGACGTAAAAACAGGCTTATTGATTAATTTCAATGTCGTTAAACTAATGCATGGGATTAAACGAGTTAGTACATGAAAGATTAAAGACTAAAGACTAAAGGTATTTAACCACCGAGGCTTCGCTGCACAGAGGCTTCGCGCAGAGTGTTTTTAGGTATTAACACTAATAATCTTTTCTCGGTGTAGCGTAGCGTCTCTGCGCCCTCGGTGGTAAAAATTCTTTTAAATATTTTAAAGACCAAGGAAAAAGAATCGCACCACCGAGGACGCCGAGGCTTCGCACACAGAGTTTTTAGGTATTAACAGTAATAATCTTCTTCTCTTCTCGGTGTAGCGCAGCGTCTCTGTGCCCTCGGTGGTAAATTCGTTTTAAATATTTTAAGGACTAAAGACAAAAGATATTCACCACAGAGGCTTCGCGCACAGAGTTTTTAGGTATTAACACTAATAATCTTTTCTCGGTGTAGCGTAGCCTCTGTGCCCTCGGTGGTAAAAATTCTTTTAAGTCTTTTTGGAGTTTTAATCTGTGTGTATTTACCGTTTTCTTCGGAATCTCTTCTGGATAGTTCCTTTAATTTGAAAAAATCTCAAATAGTGGTATTTTTGCACATTCTAATGCTATGGGTCTTGGTTAAGTTAGTAGTATAATGCGCGTCCTCAAGATAGCATCTAGCATCTTGGTTTAAACTAAAGTCAGTTCCATCGTGAGCATCAGGGAAGTGGGTAATGGTAGCAATGCTTGTAACATAGCTTGTTGCATAATAGGGAAATAAGAACGTGATTAATATGGTGACTAAATCTCAAATCATGCATGGCTATTCGCCAGATTCATTTATATATGCCCCAGTTATATCTAGTTCTGTAAGATTAAATCCAGTTGCTCTGACGCCTTTAACAATGTGTACGGGAATGTCGTGAGCATTAAAGTCTTAAGTGTCTTTGGCACAAGACCCGAAGCGATTAAAATGGCTCCGCTTGTTCATGCTTTAGCCAAAGCAGATGGCATTGATGCTAAAGTTTGCGTTACCGCTCAGCACAGAGAAATGCTTGATCAAGTTTTGAACCTTTTTGAAATCACCCCCGATTATGATTTAAATATCATGAAACCCGGGCAGTCTTTAGAAGATGTTACTACAAACATACTGCAAGGTCTTAAACCTGTTTTATCTGAATTTAAACCCGATATTGTTTTAGTTCACGGTGATACCGCAACAACATTATCAACAAGTTTAGCGGCATATTACCATCAAATTCCAGTAGGACATGTAGAAGCGGGCTTACGTACAGGAAATATCTATTCGCCATGGCCTGAGGAAGGTAATCGAAAATTAACTTCGGCAATTACGACACTTCATTTTGCTCCAACAGAAACATCAAAACAAAATTTGCTAAGTGAAGGTATTAATCAAACAAGTATTGAGACCACTGGTAATACGGTAATTGATGCATTATTTATGATTAAACACAAACTAGAAAATGACGCTGAATTAAATATAAAATTAAAAGAACAGTTCCCTGAAATCAATCCAAATAAAAAACTAATCTTAGTAACTGGYCACCGTAGAGAGAGCTTTGGTGGCGGGTTTGAAAGAATATGTGAAGCGCTTGTAGAAATTGCCAATAATAATCATGATGTACAAGTCTTATATCCTGTGCATTTAAATCCAAATGTTAGAGAGCCTGTTAATCGAATCTTAAAAGGTGTTGATAATGTCTTTTTAATTGAACCTCAAGACTATTTGCCTTTTATCTACTTAATGAACCAATCCGACATTATATTAACGGATTCAGGTGGCATACAAGAAGAAGCACCTAGTTTAGGTAAGCCTGTTTTGGTTATGCGTGATACTACGGAAAGACCAGAGGCCGTTACAGCCGGTACGGTTAAGTTAGTGGGAACGGATAAAAACAAAATTATTAGTGCGGTACAAAGTTTACTGACTAATGAGCAAGAATATAATGAAATGAGCAGGGCGCATAATCCTTATGGGGATGGTGATGCGTGTGGAAGGATTATTAAAAAAATTAAGCTTCATTTTGATAAATAATGCTCAAGCTAAAAATAAATTAAAAAGGATATAGAATGCCATTCAAAAAAGTATCGGTCATTGGTTTAGGTTACATCGGTTTACCGACCGCAGCAGTCATTGCTTCTAGAGGGTTGCAAGTAATTGGTGTTGATGTTAATCAAAAGGCTGTAGATACCATCAATGCAGGTGAAATTCATATTGTTGAACCTGATCTTGATATTGTTGTTCGTGCGGTTGTAAATACGGGGAATTTAAAGGCAACAACGGTTCCAGAAACTGCGGATGTTTTTATGATCGCAGTGCCAACACCTTTTATCGAGGCAGATGATGACAGTCATAAACCGAATCTTTCTTATATTGAGTCGGCAGCAAAAGCCATTGCACCGGTTTTAGAAAAAGGCAATTTAGTGATTTTAGAATCAACTTCTCCGGTGGGTACAACAGAAAAGTTGGCTGCTTGGTTAGCAGAAGCTCGTCCCGATCTATCTTTTCCTCAAACAAAAGGTGATACGGCTGATATTAAAGTGGCTCATTGTCCAGAAAGAGTTTTACCGGGTTATGTTTTGCAAGAACTAGTTTCTAATGATCGCGTTGTTGGAGGCATGAGTAAAGCTTGTAGTGAATTGGCGGTTGAGCTTTATAAAATATTCGTTCGTGGTGAATGCATTATCACTAACGCTAGAACGGCGGAAATGGCTAAGCTAACTGAAAATTCTTTTCGTGATGTGAATATTGCTTTTGCCAATGAGTTGTCGGTTATTTGTGATAAGTTGAAAATTAATGTTTGGGAGTTAATTGAGTTAGCTAATCGACATCCGCGAGTTAATATTTTAAAACCAGGGCCGGGTGTAGGTGGACATTGTATTGCTGTAGATCCATGGTTTATCGTAGATAGTTGCCCGGATGATGCCAAGATTATTAAACAAGCTAGATTAACCAATGATGCAAAGCCTCATTATGTAATTGACCAAGTTATAAAAGCTGCAGATGAATTTAAGCGACCTGTAATCGCTTGTTTAGGCTTGGCTTTTAAGGCAGACATTGATGATTTGAGAGAGAGTCCAGCGTTGCAGATTGTTGAAGAACTTGCTAAGAATAATATTGCCAAAATGTTAGCAGTAGAACCTAATGTTAATGTTTTGCCAGAGAGTTTGTTGGAGTCAGGAATAGAGTCAGGTATTGAGTTAACATCATTGGAAGATGCGTTAGAAAAAGCAAATGTTGTAGTAGTGTTAGTTGATCATAAGGAATTTAAATTGGCGGATAAAATGCCGTTTGCGTCTAAAGTTGTGATTGATACTCGCGGAATATTATAGGATGCAAAAAACGTTTGTAGTGAGTTCCGCTTATGATAAAACAAGGTATATAGGCCTTTACCATAAAAGGGTACCGGTAAATGAGAACCATGATGTATTTGTCACTTGAGGTAAGAGATGAGTAGTGATTCAAATCTACAGGCTTTATTACTAAGCTTAGGCAAAATCTTATCATTATTGATAAGTTTTATAGTACCAATTTTTTTAGTTAGAGTATTAACAAAATCTGATTATGGATTATATAATCAATTTAATATGATTTTTCTGTTTCTTTCGATGGTGTTTTCTTTTGGAATAAGATCTAATTTATTATACTTCTATAAAGTATTACCTAAAGAAAAGGTGCGTATAGCCTTGTTTCAAACAGTTATCGCTCTTCTTTGTTTTAGCATTATTGCCGCACTTATTTCTATCAACGATGTAGTTAATGTTTATATTGTTGGGCAGAATGAGTTGAGGGGGTACATCAATCTAATTGTACTAGCAGTAATACTGCAAATGTTTTCTAATTTGGCAGAAACACTTTATATCGTCAGGAAAGATATGCTTGTTAGTATGTTTTATCCTGCTTTATCTGTCATTTTAAAGGCTGTAATTGTTCTGTCTATGGTAATCGCTTTCCAAACATTAGAGGCTGCTATAATAGCTATATTGATTACATTGCTAATTCTTTTTTTAATCACTCTGTTATATGTTTTGTTCGAATTAAAAGCTTTGCCGGGGAAAATGTTAGTTGATTTTAAGTTGTTTCAAGATCAACTTTATTATTGTTTGCCTTTTGGTATTTCAACGGCTATTAGGGAGGTATCTAATAAGTTCGACAAATTAATATCAATTTCATTCTTGTCCACAGCAAATTATGCAAGCTTAGCTGTCGCTTCCACACCTATTCCTGGCGTTATGGCTATTTATGATTCGCTTGTCCAGGTTTACTTGATGGAAATGGTGGAGCCTTATAAGAAAAAAGAGTTTTCCAAGGTCATATCTATATACCAAAATTTGGTCTCTAAAAGTACGTCATTTACGATTCCTTTATGTGTGCTATTTGTTTTTTTTGCAGATTTTTTAATACCTTTATTATTTACAGAAGCTTATAAAGATGCTGTTGACCTTTTTAGAGTATATATAGTTTCTTTTTTGTTTACTGTTTTGGCGTCAGATGTAGTCTTGAGGTCTAGCGGAGAGACCAAGTTGATCTTAAGAGGAAATAGTTACGCGTTGATTTTATCAATTCCATTTACCTACTATTCAATTGTTCATTTCGGGGCTTTAGGTGCCGTTTTAGGCGCCGTTTTTTCAGTAATAAGTTCTACTATTTTTCTCCTGTATTACAATATTAAATTACTAGATACGCGGATTTCTGATTTCTTTCCCTGGAAAAACATAGCAACAATCACTGGTATTACTTGTTTGGCTTTTATACCACTTTATATTCATTCTCATTATTTCGATGTAACGCTTTTTTCATTCTTATATTGTTCATGCGTGTTTGGGGCAATTATTGTGGTTCTCGAGTATAGGTTTGATTTGCTCTTCATCGAGCGTGAGCTTATCGACAAATACTTAAAAAAATTAAATATATCAGTTAGGTTTCAATAGTGAATTTTCAAATAGCTGGAATTAATATTTTTCTAATTTGTCTGCTTTTTCTTTGGCAAGGGGTTCAGGTTACTATAGCAGATGGTCTCGATGGAGCCGGTAGGCTTGTAACCTTATTAGCCTTAATATTGTTATTTATTAATTTATTTTTTAATAGCCATTACCGAAAGCAGTTCATTGAGAAGAACTCTATTATTAGAATAGGACTTTTCTGGTGTGTGTATGCTGTGCTTAATTCTGCGATAAAATATAATTCGGATGAGGTATCTACATTCACCTTTATATCCATAAATCTAGTAATTCCCTTCATATTAATGTCGAGTTTATCTGCATTAAGAGTCGAGTCGATCATGCTTCTTCTCAAGTGCCTGAAGTACACTGTCTATGTGGTTTGTCTATTGATGTTTATTTATGCTGACGTGGTTAATGGGAGGTTAAATGTGAGTTTGATTGACCCTAATGAATTGAGTCTGATCGTATATTTACTAATTATTTTGATCACAATCAGCTATTTATTGAGACAGCAAACTGTTATGCAAACAGTTTTGTTATTGCTACCACCCTTATACTTTTCAGTACAAATAGGTTCCCGTATGGGGGTTGTAGGAACTGGCATGCTTTTAATTGGGCTATTTTTTGTAACTCGTAATAAAGTGATTTCTTTCAAGCGTGTAGTGGTATTAATACCAATAGCAATTATAGTGTTAACCTACATTCTCAATCAAACAGTAGTTGGTGAAAGGCTCTTAAATTCTAGTGAAGAATCGCAACAGCTAACAGATCAATCTGCTGAAGGTACGATATTCGAATATTATGGCGACAGAGGACTTTATTATATTATAGGATGGCAGGCATTCTTGGATGAACCTGCTACGGGAATTGGCTTAAGAAATTTTCAATACAATTATTATGCTACTGTTCTTCATCCCGAAGTAATGATTCAGTTGGCGGAATTGGGGTTGATAGGGATATTTATTTATATAGCTTTTCAGTCAAAAGTGATAGTTGCTATTTTTTCTTTGAGACAAAGGAAGTCAAACATTTCCATTTTGTATAACTATTTCCCTTTTATTGTCGCAGTGCTATTTTTTTCATCAACAACTTTATTTTTATATAGTTCTTATTCTATAGCAATAATCTATGGATTAATGATTTTATTTTTGAAAAATGAGACGGCTGATTTTATCCAAGTCGAAGGACGATAATCGCATGATACGAGAAGTAATATTTAGATTGTTAAAACCTAAGATTTACGCTGAACTGTTAGAGTCCCGCAAGAGAAAATATTCCTTTAAGTTTTATGGTGGCGATACAAATAAGAAAGATATTCAATCATTATTAAAGCATGCAAAAGAAAATTCTCCATATTATAGAGTGTTATTAGAGAACTTCGATGACGCTGTGGATTTGAAAATTATTCCACTCCTGACGAAGGCGAAAATTAAGGAAAATAGAGATACTATCCTGTCTGAAAAAAAACATGACTTATTAAACGCTATGGAAAACTCGACCAGCGGATCTTCTGGAGAAGCTTGTTACTTTTATTCTGATATTAGAGGGGGGCGTGATGCTCGAGCATATAGAGGAGATGAATACGTAAAGGGATATAGTTTTTTAAATAAACAGCTTATTTTTTGGGGAGCAGAAAGGGATATTCTTCACAAAAAATCACTTAAATCATTTTTCCACAAGTATATATATCAACAGCAAACACTCTCCACTTATAATTTAAAAGCAGATGATTTGCATGAATATGTAGAGATAATTAATAAGTATAAACCCGTCACAATTGTTGGATATCCTTCTGCTTTACAGTTTATTGGTAAGGATATTGTGAATAAAAACGTGCAATTAACTCATACTCCAAAAGGGATTATCACTTCTGGAGAAATGTTATATGATGAGCAAAGAAAGGTAATAGAAAGTGCATTTAATGCGCCTGTTTATAATCGATATGGTTGTAGAGAGTTTGGACATATTGCAAACGAATGCGAGGCGCACGATGGCTATCACTATAATGCAGACGATCTTATTATAGAAATTATTGATAATGACGGTAATCCATGTAAAGTCGGTGATGTAGGGCAAATTGTAATAACAGATTTAAAGAATTATACATTTCCTATGATTCGATATGTTATTGGCGATATGGGAATGGTTTCTGAAGAACATTCTTGTAAATGCGGGAGTTCTTTGCCAAAGTTTAATTCTGTTATTGGTAGGTCGTTTGATATAGTACATGGAGTGAATGGAAATAAGGTTTCTGGTTCTTTTTGGACGCTTAGCTTTCGAGATTCGGTGCTAGGTGTAGAATCTTTTCAGATTCGACAAGATAAAGATTACAGTTTAACGGTTAATATCAAGACCAATACTTTGTTCACAATGAAAGAAGAAGAAAAAATAAAGTTACTAATTGAAGATAAGTTGGGCGATAACCATGTTGAAATATTTGTAGTTGAACAACTAGAGAAATCACCAACAGGTAAATTTAAATGGATACATTCAGAGTTAAATAAATGATGAAAAAGAGAGTGATGTTTATCGTGCCAGGGCTATACCCTAAAGCAATAGGTGGTGCAGAAATATTCAATTATTATTTAATTAGGGCTTTAAGGGAGGACTGTACTGTCAGTTATATGACTGCATGCGAAAAAAGTATACTTGGGGCCAGAAAAATACAGTTGCATAAGAATAAAAATCATTTGCAACAGTTGCGTATCATTTTAAAGCTTATCGGAATGACTAAAGCTAATACAATCGTGCACTCTTTTATGCGCACTAAATGGTATTTTATTATTATTTATCCTCTTCTAGCAATGTTGTTCAATAAGAAATATGTGATTATTATTCACGGAGGAGGCTTAATGCATTGGAAGTGGAAGCTTCCTTATGAACTTTACTTCAGAAAGGCAAAAGCAGTATTTGGGGTGTCAGAGACTATTTGTGAAGAGTATAGTAATAGAACGGGAGAGGATGTTAGATTTTTACCCCCATTGATACCATTTAATAATGATAGCTTTGATAAGCAAGAGCTTAGACGAAAGTATGGTTATGGTAATAATGATCAAATATTTTTGATTGTAGGTTCATTGAAAGATTTAAAACGTCCGATGACAGTTTTAGAGGCCGCAAAAAAAATCGGTCATCAGTACCTTAAAGATAATAATGTTAGTTTTATTTTTGCTGGTGATGGACATTTAAGAAAAGGGATGGACACATTTATTGATAAAAACGGATTAAGTGCTTGCATTAATTTAATGGGGAATGTTCCAAGAGATATAATTCATGAGCTGTATAAAATGAGCAACAGTTATATTATATCTTCCGACTTCGAAGGTACTCCAATAGCGATGCTAGAGGGCATGAAAAACGAGCTACTAATTATAGGCTCTAATGTTCGTGGGATTAAGGATACGCTTTGTTCTGATAATTTAGGCTTTTTATTTAATAATAGAAAACCAGCAGAGTTAGCTGAAATTATAAAGTTAGCAATTCATCATGACTTCAGTGATAAGAAATTAGCGGCTAAGCAACATTATGATAGTTGTTTTTCCTATGGTGGGATGCTTAGCGATATTAAGGATGTATTGTGAAAATTAACAATGATTATAACGTTCCGATTCTTATGTATCACTCTATAGGTGTGCCAAGAAAAGATTGGAATTGGAATTACCTGACCTGTCCTTTCGAAAAGTTTGAAGAACAATTGAAAGCAATAAAAGATTTAGGTTTAAAAACTATATCTTTATCTGAACTTTATGATTATATGGTTCTTAAGAAAAAGTTATCAGAGGCCGTTATTGTAATTACTTTTGATGATGGTTATGCGGATATTTGGTCATACGCTTATCCCTTGCTTAAAAAATATAATATGTGTGGCACAGTTTTTATTAATCCAGAATTTGTGGATCCCCGAGAAGAACTAAATCCGTTATATTGTTGCGACGGACATACCGCAGGGGTGCCTACTTCGGGTTTTTTGTCGTGGAAAGAGATTCAGAAAATGGACGTAGAAAGGGTTGTGTATTCTGAAAGCCATGCATTAACTCATACTTGGTATCCAGTATCTGAAGAAATAATAGACTTTAGGCACCCTAATGATGAATATAAATGGATGACTTGGAATGCTCATGAGGGCCTGAAACACTCATTGCAAATTGAAAATTTTGAACTGGTTAAATTAGGACAACCAGTCTATAAAAATGAGAAAAGCTTACTAAAAAGAAGGATGTACCAAGATGAAAGCCTAGATGCGTTTTTGGTCGACTTCGTATGCAAGAATGGGGGGCATGATTTTTTTCAAAGAGAAAATTACAGAGTCACGTTATATGAACAGGTTGAACTTTATAGAAGTAATAACAGCACTCAAGTTTCATTTGAAAGTGAAATCAACTACCATGAAAGAATCAAGCATGAGCTTTTAACCAGTAAAGTAATATTAGAGGAAAAGCTTGATAGAAAAATTACTTTTCTTTGCTGGCCGGGTGGAAGTGCCACTAAAGTAGGCATGGAGATAGCGAGAGATTTGGGGTACAATTTTTTCAACTCCGCCCGTGACATGAAAATCGAAGAGCGGAATAGTATTAAGAATGTTTTGGGAGGTGGGGATCGTGTAAAGCGATTTACACCTATAATATATTTTAATGGCAAAGAGGATTTCGATTCTAAAATTATTTTTGCCAATAGTATGTGGATGAAATTCTATTTTTATAGATACACGAAAAAACCTTTGTCTAAGTATTGGTTTAAAGTTATAAGGTTGTTAGCTAATTTCTATTACAAAAGAAAATTCAAATGAAGATTCTTTTTTTAATTGAAGAACTAGGTGGTGGCGGGAAAGAACGTAGACTGGTTGAGTTGATAAAAGGTCTGTGTCAAAACATTCAATCTGTTGACTTACATATTGCCCTCAGCAAAGAGACTATTGAGTATAAGGAATTTTTCGCATTACCTATTAAACTTCATCGATTACGTGATCGCTCTAATGCGGGTATGCTAGTTGAATATTCCCGACTGTTCAAAAAAATTCAACCCGATGTTGTTCATGCTTGGTCGTTTAAAACAGCCTTTTTTTCATCACTATTAAAGCCTGTCCATCGATATAAATTCGTATCTGGTTTTATTGCTGATACTTTTGGATTTAGTAAACTCTTCGGTTTTCTTGCTAAGCATATTGTTTTCAAGTCTTCAGATATGGTCGTTGGAAATTCTAAAGCTGGTCTGGAAGCATATAAAGCACCTGCTGAAAAAGGACGAGTAATTTACAATGGGTTTAATCCAGCAAGAATAGTCAGCTCCAAAAAAAATCAGCTTTATGAGCTAGGTATAACCACACAATATAAAGTGGTAATGTTAGCAAATGTCTCTCCTTATAAAGATTACCAGGCTTTTATTGATTTAGCACATAAAGTACTGAATGTCAGAGATGACGTGACATTCATTGCTATAGGAAAAGTGTTTCCTCAGTATAAAGAACTTACTGTTCCGTATGTGGATAATAAGCATTATAGGATCAAGTTTTTGGGTTTCAGATCAGATTCTGATGAGCTAATTAAAGACTGTGACATAGGAATCTTATGCACATATACTGAAGGGATTTCAAATGCAATCATAGAGCTTATGGCGAATGGTNGTACCTGTTATTACTAATGATATAGATGGCGGTTCTAAAGAATTAATTGAGCATAAGTTAAATGGTGTTATTTGTCCGAAAGATAAAATGCAAGATGAGCTGCTCTTTCTATTAGATAATCACGAGGAACGTAACTCTATGGCTAAAATGGCAACACTAAGAATATACAAGGACTTCTCTTTGCATACAATGGTACATGGCTATATGAATATTTATAACTCGATAATGAAACAAAATCGACCTAACAAAAAGAGAAATTATTCTTAGTATGAATATTTTAGTGAACACGCCAGACATTTCCAAACTTGGCGGTGTAGCAAATCATTATAAGGGGTTGCTTCCTTGTTGGACTGAAAACGTCCGTTATCATTTTATTGGAGGGCGGAAAGGGATTCCCGGTCCCGTTATATTAATTTTTGATTTGTTATTGTTTACGCTAAAACTGATGTTTCTTTCTTTCGATTTAGTCTTACTAAATCCATCTTTAGGTAAAACGGCACTTAAAAGAGATGCGCTCTTTTTGAAAATTGCGAGATTTTTCAAAATAAAGGTAATTGTATTTTTCCACGGATGGGAAGAGGATATAGCTAAGGATATAACGCGAACTCCAGAATGGTTTTTAAAAAATTACGGATTTGCAGATGCCTTTTTAGTGCTTTCTTCATCTTTTAAAAGGGAGATGATTTCTTGGGGAATTGTTAGTCCTATTTATTTAACTACGACCAAGGTCGATGATACGTTAGTTAAAAATTTTGTTTTTGAGGATAAAAAAGACAGTAACACCTTGCTATTTCTTGCCAGAGTGGAGGAGAATAAAGGGATTTTTGTTACGTTAAAAGCATTTCAAATATTACAACGTGACCGCAAGGATTTGAGACTTAAGGTTGCTGGAAACGGAGGCGCTTTTATATCTGCTCAGGCCTTTGTAAAAGATGAGGGAATTAATAATGTTGAATTTTTGGGGAGCATATCAGGTGAGCATTTAATTGAAACATTCAAAAATTCAGATATTTATATATTGCCAACTTGGCATGGAGAAGGAATGCCAACTTCAGTTCTGGAAGCTATGGCCTTCGGATTGCCGTTGATTACTCGCCCTGTAGGCGGGTTGAATGACTTTTTTGAAGAGGGGAAAATGGGTTTCTTGATAGAAAGTTTTTCTCCAGAAGTTTATAGTAATAGAATAAATGAGTTATTAAATAATAGAGATGAATTGAGAGCTATTGGAAAATACAATTGTGAATACTCTTTAAGAAATTTTCTTGCATCGCAGGTGGCCAAAAATTTAGAGGTGATTTTCAAGGATATAATGAAATGATAGCGTTTTATAGTATTTCTACTAGTTTTTGTATAAGACAGTCATATTTGATTACATTGACTAATAATAGATTTGAATAATGCCATCGAACTTAATAAATAGCTTTCTTTCTTTGCAGAAGTATTGCGAAGCTGAGAATTATAAAGGATGGGATCCCTATGACGGCCTTAAATCCAGAATATTTCAGTCTACCCCTTTAAAGCATTGGGATATTGCTCGTTTAGCCTGGATTCAAGCATTCAAACGCAACCCGATTAATTTACGGAAATTACTTCTAGTGCCTAAAGAGCATAATGCAAAAGGTATAGGTTTGTTTTTAAATGGTTATTGTAATTTATATAAGTTAGCTAAAAATGGAGACGAACGTTTCGGTAGTGAATCCGAACTTTTAGGTAAAATTACAAAACTGGCGGACTTATTACTTAGTATGCAAAATAGGGATTACTCCGGTGCTTGTTGGGGCTATAACTTTGATTGGCAAGCAAGGCGTCTATTTCTGTTCCCTGCAGATACGCCGACGGTGGTAGCGACGACTTTTTGCGCCAGCGCTTTATTTGAAGCTTATGAAATTACTAAAAATAAAACATATTTAAAAACGGCGTTATCTTCTGCGGAATTCGTTTTAAAGGATTTGAACCGTACCGAATGTGAAGGTGGTTTTATTCTTTCGTATAGTGTATTAAAAGGTAATGATACAGTTTATAACGCCTCATTATTAGGTGCGAAGTTATTAAGTTATTGTTTTCACTATACGGGTAACGAAGAGTATAAGAACATATCTAAACAAATCGTTAATGCTGTCTGCAAAGGCCAAGCGGAGGATGGATCCTGGGTTTATGGTTTACTACCGGTTCAATCATGGATCGATAGTTTTCATACCGGTTATAATCTTGACGCTATAGCTATTTACGCACGTTTTTGTAACGATAATTCCTACAATGAAAATATTACTAAAGGTTTTGATTTTTATTTAAGTAACTTTTTTTTGGAGGATGGTACCCCCAAGTATTACCATAATAAAACCTACCCGATTGATATTCACTGTCCAGGTCAGTTATGGGTGACTTTAGGAACCTTGAATAAATGGAGTGATAATAATGAATTATCGATGAAAGTTTTAAATTGGACAGTTAATCATATGCAGGATAAAAAAGGTTTTTTTTATTATCAACTTAAAAAAGGCGTTAGTTCAAAAATATCGTATATGCGTTGGAGTAATGCTTTTATGTTTAATGCATTAAGTTATTTTTTATTGGAAGAGTATGGAAAGTAAAATTATTAATGGGGTAGTTATATACGCTCCCTCATCACGTAAAGCATTAATAGATTTTTCTTTTGCCAACAATAGTTTGTTGGTAGCGGTGAATGCAGAAAAGATTTTGCATGCTACAGATGAATCTCGAAATATTATTAATCGTAATGTGGGTTACCCTGATGGTATTGGAGCCATTATGGCTTTGAAGCAACAAGGCTTAACAAGTGTGGTTAAAATTCCAGGTTGTGAATTGTGGTTAGATATTATTAAAGCGCACTATCGAAATAAAAGTTTTTATCTTGTCGGCGGGGAAGATGATGTTGTAGAGAAAACCGTAGCTCAGCTTAGAGATGAATTTAAAGGTATTAATATAATTAACTATCGTAATGGTTATTTGAAAACTGAGAAAGAGAAACAGTTTTTGATTAATGATATTGTTAAAAAAATGCCTGATGTGGTTTTTGTTGCTATGGGTTCGCCTAAGCAAGAATTACTTATGGAAGATATGAGCCAAAAACATTCTGCACTTTACCAAGGGTTAGGTGGTAGCTTTGATGTTTATATAGGCAATGTCATGCGTGCGCCTAGCTGGTGGGTTGAACATAAACTCGAGTGGCTTTATCGTTTGTTGAAAGAACCCTCTAGGATAAAGAGACAGATTCATTTGGTGAGATTTATATTCCAACTAAAACTTGGCAGGTATTAAAGCTGATGATTCATTACATTCAAAATATTATTCGTGTTATAGGATTATGAAGGACTAAAAATGGAAATAAGTAAAAAGTCAGACTCAGTGACAGGTATTGTAGAGCCAAAAGAAGCTTTTTTATACAAGCCGCCAACCGATGAAATTAAGCAAAAGTATGCTCACCTTTTCGCGATTGAAATGTCATTAAAACCTCGCGTTTTCAAATGGCTTTTTGATAAGGTGGTTGCTTTATTTCTATTATCTTTCTCTATCCCTATTCTGCTATTGCTAAAAGTGGCATACCTGATTGAAGGATGGATTGATCCCGAAAGTAAAGGGCCAATGTTTTTTTATTATAACTGTGTCAGCGGCGGTAAAGTTGTACCTAAATATAAGCTTAGACTGATTAAAATGAAATATATAGAACCTGAAGGAGCTGCGCGACACGATTGGATAGCATTTTCTGCAGAATGGACTCCAGATAGCCGTACGAGAGTGGGAGAATTTGTAAAAAACTATTATTTGGATGAACTGCCACAATTCTACAGTGTACTTAAAGGTGATATGAGCCTTGTTGGTCCTCGGCCTTTAAGTGTTATTCACTACGAACGAGATCGTGAACAAGGTAATGTAACTCGATTTTTGCTTAAAGGTGGTTTGCTTGGGCTTGGTCATGTAGAAAAAGGTACCTCTGAGATGGGAAAAGCAATTTATGAGTACGAATATATTGATCAATATATTAAGCGCTCATCTTTCGGTCTTTTGTGGTTGGATTTACAAATTATCGGTAGAGGTATTAAGCTAATACTTAAAGGCGGTGGACATTAATGTTTGTAAATAATATTGATGTTCTAAATAATCTAATTAAAGCTGAGTGGTTTTAATTCAAAATGAATCTATTACCTGTAATTTTGGCCGGAGGCGGAGGCTCTCGTCTTTGGCCTTTGTCGCGTCAAAAACGCCCAAAACAATTCCTTTGTTTAGATGATAACTTATCATCAAATAACCAAACCATGCTACAACAAACAATCTCTCGACTTAACGGAATAAATAACCAGCCTCCAATGTTGATCTGCAATGAAGAACATCGCTTTATTGCTGCGGAACAAATGCGTCAACTTGGCGTAGAACATGGCGGAATATTTTTAGAACCTGTTGGTAGAAATACCGCTCCAGCAATTGCATTAGCCGCTATTCATGCACTTGAAGTCAATGATGATACAGATATTTCAGATGCTACAGGCACCAAAGACGATCCTTTATTACTGGTTCTTGCCGCTGATCATGTCATCGAAAATGTTGAAGCATTTCAAACCGCGGTAAAACAAGCCGCAATACTCGCACAACAAGATAAATTAGTGACTTTTGGTATTGTGGCTAACAGCCCTGAAACGGGGTATGGGTATATACGGCGCGGAGCGCCTATAGCTTCGAGTGGCGAGTTACGAGCTTCGAGGGGAAAGATAGGTGGGGAAGAGAAAGGTGAAAGTAGAAAGGATAAAGTAGAAAGTGAAAAGATAGATGCCTTTTTTGTGGATCGGTTTGTTGAGAAACCTGATTTATATACTGCAACAGAGTACGTTAAATCTGGTGAGTATTATTGGAACAGTGGCATGTTTATGTTTAAAGCGAGTCGATATTTAGACGTGTTAAAACAATTTAGTCCTGACATTGTGACGGCTTGTAAAAAAGCCATGCAAGTTCAAAATGAAGATATGGATTTTGTACGAGTCGACAAGCAAGCTTTTATGGATTGCCCAAGTGACTCGATAGATTATGCGGTGATGGAACCTTTAACCCAACGCTCAAAAAATAACGAATCAAGTGATTCCAATAATTCCAATTATTCCAATAATTCACAAGTCGTTGTTATTCCGCTTGATGCCGGTTGGAATGATATTGGTGGTTTTAAAGCGCTATGGGAAATATCCGCTCAAGATGAAAATAATAATGCAATTAGCGGTGATGTTAAAACCGTAGATACTAATAATTGTTTAATCATGAGTGATGATAAATTAATTGCCACCGTTGGCGTTGATAATTTAGTCATAGTGAATACCAAAGATACCGTTTTAGTTGCACATAAAGACCACGCGCAAAATGTAAAAGAAATTGTGAATCAATTAAAAGCCGATGACAGACCTGAAGTCACTTTTCACAGAGAAGTTTACCGTCCTTGGGGAAAATATGATTCGGTGGATAATGGCGATCGTTTTCAAGTCAAACGAATTACGGTAAAACCCGGCGCAAAACTATCTGTACAAATGCATCACCATAGAGCCGAACATTGGATAGTCGTTTCCGGCACCGCCAAAGTAACCAACGGCGATCAAACCATCCTACTAACCGAAAATCAATCAACCTATATTCCCATAGGAACAGTCCATGCATTAGAAAATCCGGGAAAAGTAGAATTAGAATTAATAGAGGTTCAATCAGGTTCCTATTTGGGTGAAGACGACATAGTAAGATTTGAAGATAGATATGGCAGAGTAGAAARATAAACCCCAAAAGAAAAAGATCGTCAGCTAATTACGCGAATTACTCGAATTAAAGGCAAATAAAAAGACTAAAGATGTTCACCACAGAGGACCAGGTTTGTAGTTCCAGACCAAACCTAAGTACCGACATCCATGTAGGCAACAGAGGCTACGCTGCACAGAGGAAAGACTATATTATATTAAAACCTAGAAAACATACCGCAATCTAGTTCGCTTTATTCTATGTCTTTGATTTCTCGGTGTTGCCTACATGGATGTCATAAGTAGGTACTTAAGAATTTCTAATTAAGTACCTAATTTAAAACTGGCTCTAAACCATATTGTAAAACCCCCGTTACTCGATCCCTTTTG
>NVVT01000001.1 GCA_002733465.1 Kangiella sp. | reverse complement strand
TTTACTAAAGACTTTCAGCCTGCATTTTACAGCACACTAAACCTTTGTTTTTCATCTGATATTTCAGAATAATATCTACTGCAATTATAGCGATTTAACAGTAGATTCTATCAAACAGTTTGATTGATACCTGATTGCTAGATTAATTTTTTAGATTTTCTAAATATAACTAGTCTACCTCAATAAATCAATGAGTTAGTTATCACTCAATACGATAATTAATTATGAAAGCTCAAACTGTTTGATAGTTTTTTTGAATGATACTAGCGGTAGCATATTGAGTGGCCTGTATGGAGACCAGTAACTTCGGGTTTATCTGCATTTACTCTCTGAAATAGCTAACCAATCATCAAACTGTTTGATTGTTATCTTAAACCATTTAGATTTTAATTTGTTAACCCTTGACAAGTTTAGGTATAAGTACTATTTTAATGAGTAGTTATAACTTCAAGGGAATGGTAAAATGAATGATATACCTGTTTACATCGATCACTCATCTGCTCGATTCATAGATAGATTACGTCTTTTCATACGTTCTAGAAATTTAGCCTATGCGACTGAGAAAACTTACGTTTCTTGGGTGTTAAGATTTATTCGATTTCATGATAAAAAGCATCCAAAAGAAATGGGCGAAACAGAAATTGAGGACTTTTTAAATTATCTTGTTTTACAACGATATTGTTCTAAATCTACTCAGCGGACGGCGTTAAATGCGCTTATTTTTTTATTTTCAAAATTCTTGCAGCGTGAAGATTTAGGGAAACTAAATTTTAAAACATCTAAGCGTAATAGGCGTATTCCGACGGTTTTCACTCATGAAGAAGCTCTTTCCGTCATTGATAACTTGAATAGCAACCATAAACTTATGACTAAGCTAATGTATGGAACCGGTCTACGGATTTCAGAGTTGATTCGATTGCGAATTAAGGATATTGATTTTGGGATGAACCAAACTATTGTTCGAAACGGAAAGGGCGATAAAGATCGGATTACACTTCTACCAGAAAGACTTAAAGAGCAATTAAAGGATCAAATCATTTCAGTTTCCATTTTACATAAACAAGATCTTAGTGATGGTCATGGTGAAGTTTACTTACCAAATGCTCTTTCGCGAAAATACCAAAACGCCGCAAAAGAACTAAAGTGGCAGTATTTATTTCCGTCTCACGTAATTAGCACGGATCCTAGAAGTGGAGAAAGGCGTAGGCACCATATAAATAAAGCAACTCTTTCCCGGCAAATCATGTTAGCCATTCGTAAATCCGAGATCAATAAAAAAGCCTCAAGCCACACTTTTCGCCATACCTTTGCCACTCAGTTACTTATTAAAGGAAGTGATATCAGAACAGTTCAACAGCTTTTAGGACACAGTGACGTATCCACCACAGAAATCTATACTCATGTAATCAAACAAGGAAATGCGGGAGTAAAAAGCCCGATTGATTTTTGAACGCCACAAACATGTTAGAATCTCCGTTTTCGCACACACATAATTTTTTCAATGAAAGATCTCACACAAGGCTCAATCACTAAGCACGTAATCAACATGGCAATTCCGATTGCCATCGGTATGATTATACAAACTGTTTATTATTTAGTTGATCTCTATTTTGTCGGTCAATTGGGGAAAGATGCTTTAGCCGGTGTTAATGCGGCGGGCAATTTAGCCTTTGTTGTTTTTGGTATTTCCCAAATCCTTGCGGTCGGAACAGTGGCGTTAATATCAAAAGCGGTGGGTGAAAAAGATAGAGCAACCTCTAACATTATATTTAATCAATCGATTGGAATAGCCTTTATTTGTGGTTTAGTCACGCTTGGTGCGGGCTATTCATTTTCCATCAATTATCTAGAAGCTATATCTGACGATGCCGCCACGATTGAGCAAGGATTAACCTACCTCTACTGGTTTATGCCTAACTTAGCKTTACAGTTYGCTTTRGTYGCMATGGGTTCWGCTTTACGCGGAACAGGWATMGTCAAACCYGCRATGATCGTWCARCTAATYGGTTTAGGGCTTAATATCATYYTATCKCCYATCYTAATWAAAGGGTGGWTTACYGGSGTTCCAATGGGYGTTGCYGGTGCRGGWYTAGCRAGYTCTATTTCRATWGCKATTGCRGTTGTCATYATGTGGCGSTATTTTCATAAGCTTGARCGATATGTTGGTGTTTCCAAAAAAYTGATTAAACCACAAATGATTTATTGGAAAAAAATTATTGGTATYGGCTTTCCTGCCGGTGGCGAATTCTTGTTRATGTTTTTTTATACCGCSGTTATWTTTTGGCTYATTAAAGGATTTGGTCCWTCRGCRCAAGCCGGWTTTGGRCTWGGYTCTMGAGTYATGCARGCKATTTTTGTWCCYGCWCTAGCATTAGCTTTTGCATTACCCGCGGTWGTWGGTCAAAAYTTTGGAGCTAAACAAAAAGAAAGAGTSATTCARTCGTTTAAAWCTACCRTCATTTTAATCTCTATTTTATTGWTGGTTTTRRCAWTGTTRAGCATGTATTTTGCGGATGTTTTATTAACRCCATTTTCAAAAGATKCAGAAGTRATTGCCGTKGGTGTRATGTTTTTACAAATTATTGCTTTTAATTATRTWCCSTCTGGRATCATATTTTGTTGTTCAGGTCTATTRCAGGGACTTGGTAATACATGGCCKGCTTTYTATAGCATGACATCAAGAATGGTATTATTTGTTGTGCCCGCCGTTTGGGCTTCTAAACAACCCGACTTTCAAATTATTCATGTTTGGTATTTATCCGTTTCAACGGTAGTTATTCAAATGTTTATTAGCTTGTGGCTGGCTCGAAGAGAGATGAATAAAAAGTTAGAGTTTTAAGTGCTTGAAGTGAGRTTTTAAATGCAAGATGATGCAAATAYAGAAGGTTTAGGAAAAGGAATGACAATAATCGCTTGGATTATWGCGATTGCATTATTAACTTATTTTTTTGCAGGCGTAGAAGAAAGACAAGTAAATCCTAACCAATCTCCATCAAGCGAAAGACAAGAAAACATTATTAAAGTTGAACTAAAACGAAATCGTTACGGACATTACGTAACTAATGGGGAAGTCGATGGTAAGGCGGTTGTTTTTCTATTAGATACCGGCGCAACTAACGTTGCTATTCCAGGTGCGCTAGAAAGCTATCTTAATTTACAGCGGGGTCAAAAACATTTGGTTAATACCGCCAACGGAACAGCTGTAGCTTATGATACAAAAATCGATAGCATTAGCATTGGCGCAATCACTCTGTATAACGTTAGAGCAACGATTAATCCTAGTATGGAAGGCGAAGAAATTCTTTTAGGAATGAGTGCATTAAAACAAATTGAATTTCGTCAAAAAGGCAACCATTTGACCTTGATTCAAGAACAATAAAAATAAAAAAGAATAATTTATATTGCAAATTATTCTTTTTTATAACTTAATACCTTCCAATTTGGGTGTTTTCACCTCACTAATAGGACTAAACAAGTGAACAAAAACTTATTACTTATTATTATACTTAATGTTCTTCTTTCCCCATCGGCATATGCTTTAAACTCTCCTAATTACACATATTTAGAGACTGCATATATTATATTTGATGACTCAGGTTTTGAGGCTAAAGGAATAAAATTAAAAGGCTCTATCGAGATTAGTGACTATTTTTTCGCGGTAGTTGATTATAACGATACAAAGGGAAAAATTAATAATTTTGATGTTGATTTTTCTACTAAAGGATATGGCATTGGAGCAAAAGCAGATTTAGGATATGACGATTCTTTTTATATAAGCTATACATTTAACACATGGAATCTTGAGGCCGTGAGCTCAGATATTGATGTCGATACACTCAGAGTGGGTTACCGCCGAATTTTATCCAAAAATTTAGAATTAAATACTAGCTATACTTCAAATAGAATAGAGGATACTCAAAAAGAATCTGGCTATTCGTTTGGTGCTGTATATTATGTTAGTGATAATATACAAATGACATTTGATTATGATACCGTTGACAAGTTGAAAATTATATCGATTGGTGCCCGGGTTAGTTTTTAATCGCTTAATAATGCTTTATGAATAGTCTTGGTGAATAAATTATGAAAAAAATTACTAGAAGATCGTTTATTACCGCAGGCATACTTTCGAGTGGCGCCTTGATTGTTGGCGTAGCGATTAGACCAGGAAATCGAGTGCCAAGTTTAAAAGATTTAGTTTCTCAAGATGATGAGATGCTAGTTAACGCTTGGGTAAAAATAACACCCGATAACCGTATTTGTGTCATTGTTCCTCATTGTGAAATGGGGCAAGGCGTTCACACTAGCCTACCAATGATGTTGGCAGAAGAATTAAATGCCGACTGGTCAAGTGTTGACGTGTTAGAGGCTCCTGCACATGCTGAATATGCAAACTATGCGTTAGGTCGAGGGTTTATTATTGGCGATGTCAAAATTCCAAAAATATTAGTGCAAAGTGTCAACGGTGCATTCTTAAAAATAACTCAAATGTTAAATCTTCAAATTACCGGTGGTAGCACTGCTATTAGAACCACGGGTATTCACGCAATGCAAGTGGCTGGCGCTTCGGCTAAAGCGATGTTGATGGATGCTGCAGCCGACGTTTGGCAAGTATCAAAAGATGAATTAAAAGCAAAAAATAATTTTGTTTTACATGAACAATCAAAAAGAAAATTAAGTTACGCAGAGCTGGCGACTGTCGCATCAAAAATGACACCTCCGTCAAATCCGGCTTTAAAAGATCCATCCGAGTATCAAATCATTGGTACTTCGCCTCAACGTTTAGATATAGCTAATAAAATAAATGGCATGGCTCAATTTGGAATTGATAAAGAATTGCCCAACATGGTTTATGCGGCGGTTAAATCATCACCTGTATTTGGGGGCAAGTTATTAGAGATTGATAATAACACTTTGGGGGAAAACTCAACAAAATATCCAGATTCGAAAATCATAAAATTGGAAAGTGCGGTAGCCGTTATTAGTAGTAGTTATTGGCAAGCGACTCAAGCTTTAGAGTCTTTGACAATTAAATGGAGTGAAACTGAAAATGATTTAATCTCCAGCGAAAATATTTTTAGCCAATTTAAAAAATCAATGAAAGATGCAATCACAAATGGCGATGCGCAAACAGATATAAAAGTAGGTGATGGTGAAGAGCAAATTGATCAATCTCACCAGCAAATTGAAGCAGAATATAAAGTCCCCTATTTAGCCCATGCGACTATGGAACCATTAAATTGTACGGTGGAAATAAAAGATGGTCATTGCGCTATTTATACCGGTTGTCAAAATCCTTTAGGTTTTAGAGCAGAAGTTGCCAAGGCGATCGGATTCGATGTAGAAAATGTTAGTGTGCAAAATCATTTACTTGGTGGCGGTTTTGGGCGACGAGCGATTGCAGATTACGCAATCCAAGCGGCCAAAATCGCTTTGCAGTTAGATACTCCAGTCAAAGTAATTTGGTCACGGGAAGAAGATACTCGACAGGATTTTTATCGACAGGCAAATATTAGTCGATTTAAAGCCGGAATTAATGAAAAAGGCATGCCTACCCATTGGGTGAATCAATATGTTGATAAACACGAACCAGAGGAAGCGCCTCATAGTCCTTATGATATTCCCAATCAATGGGTTCATTATACCGATAGCGTGACTCATATTCCTTTTGGACCATGGCGCAGTGTTGATCATTCTCACCATGCTTTTTTTACGGAATCATTTATTGATGAAATCGCAAATAAAAATTCGCTAGATCCCTATCAATTTCGTTTCGAACTACTCAATAAACGACCTCGTATGCAAAACGTTTTAAAACTAGTTGCAGAAAAATCGAACTGGTCACAATCTTTATCTAGCGGACAGGGACGCGGGATTTCTATTCATAAATCATTTAATACAATTGTTGCGCAAGTCGCAGAAGTTGAAGTCATCAATCAAAAAATTAAAGTTAAAAAAATCACCTGTGTTGTTGATGCTGGAACTGCGATTAATCCCGATGGACTAATTGCGCAAATGGAAGGTGGTATTATTTATGGTTTAACCGCCACTTTGTTTGGTGAAATTACGATTGAAAACGGCTCTGTTCAACAGGGTAATTTTGATAGTTATCCAATACTAAGAATGAGTGAGTCACCGGAAATTGAAGTTCATATTATTGATAGTGGAATTTCTTTAGGAGGCGGAGGGGAACCCGGCACTCCTCCCGTTGCCGCCGCAGTTGCAAATGCGATATATGATGCCGTAAATATTCGACTTCGTTCATTGCCATTAAAGGTAATATAGACATGTTACTATAAAAGATACCGGTTATTTATCTCATTATTGATTTTGGATAAATTCACGACTAAACTCATTGTAAGAGTCAAAAACTCCTTCTAATTTAGGAATATCGACACCAATGACTGAAACCGCTTTATTCCTTTTAGCCTCCGCGCTAGTCATAGCAATGGTATCATGGCTGATTGTTTCTAATATATCAGTCTCGAGTAAATCGGTCTCGAATAAATCCACTCGCAAGAAAAAACGAATTAACCAATTTTCAAGTCTATTTAAAGACTCACTCAATGAAATTTATCTTTTTGATATCAAATCATTGCGTTTTATCTTAGTCAATCCCGCCGCGCAGATAAACATTGGGTATGATCTGCAAGAATTACGTCAATTAACACCTCTAGACTTAAAGCCTGAGTTTGATCGGAAGAAATTTGATGCACTGATAAAACCACTTTTATCCGGTGATAAAGAGAACGTCATTTTTGAGACCGTTCATAAGCGAAAAGATGGCAGTGTTTATGACGTTGAAGTTCACCTACAAATTCAAAAAATGGATGATAAACGTTTTTTCGCAGCTTTAATTCTTGATATTTCAAAGCGCAAAAAAAGCTCGCAGGTTCAGTCCTCTTTACTTAAAATTTCAGAAGCGACTAATAAAGCGAAAAGTTTAAAAGCGCTAATAAAAACAATTCATAACGAGTTGCTAAATATCATAGAAAGTAAAAACTTTTATGTCGCTATTTACGATCCTAAAACATCGCTCTACTCTTTTCCCTATTGTATTGACGAAGAAGAAGAGGAAGACGAATTTAGCCCTGTAGAGTTAAAAGCGAGCCTAACAGATTATGTACGTCGCTCGCGAAAGCCATTATTAGCCAATCAAGAAGTACATAACAAATTGATGGAAGACGGCGAAGTAGATTTGGTTGGTAGTGAATCGGCTGTATGGCTAGGCGTTCCAATTAGAACTTCTTACGGAGAAACCGGTGTTGCAGTTGTCCAATCTTATAATAATCCAAAGGCATATGATAAAGATGATATCGCGTTACTTAGTTTTGCATCGGATAACATTTCGGTATTCATAGAAAGACAAACTTTTCAAAATGAAATGCTTTTAGCTAAAGAATTAGCTGAACAAGCGAATCATGCAAAAAGTGATTTTTTAGCCAATATGAGTCATGAAATTAGAACACCTATGAACGGTATTATTGGTTTCAGCGAATTACTAATGGAACAAGATGTCACTGAAGACCAATTCGAATTCATTTCAATTATTCGAGATTCCGGCGTGAGTCTATTAACCATCATCAATGACATTCTAGATTTTTCAAAAATTGAAGCGGGTAAACTTGAGTTAGAATTGATCGATTTCGATTTAAATCACTCAACGCAACAAATAATTAAACTTCTACAACTAAAAGCAGAAGAGAAAGGTATTAACTTTTCCTATAAACTTCTTTCAGATAAAGATAGATTTGTTTGTGGCGATCCTATTCGAATAAAACAAATTTTAATCAACCTAGTTAATAATGCGATAAAATTTACACCTCATGGTTCAATTGAAATAAACGTACATAAAATATCAGAAAGTATTGAGTCTATAGAGTTACAATTTCAAATAACAGATACAGGTATTGGAGTAGAAAAAAAGATTCAGAGTCAATTGTTTGATGCTTTTACACAAGCAGACTCATCAACAACAAGAACATATGGCGGAACCGGTTTAGGTCTCAGCATTTCTAAACAGATTGTTGAAATGATGGGCGGACAAATGGGAATAGAAAGTCCGCCAAAGAGTCCGCTAGTATCGTCTAAATCAAGCTCATCTGAAAAATTTAATCGTGATGAATTAGCAGGATCTTGTTTTTGGTTTAATGTTCAATTTAAAAAGCAGACCAATATTTCTCACGATAAAAATGAAGATATTCGAACGAGCGAAAAATCTGCCACTATTACCGACAAAAAACCTCAATTTAATCTTAATGTCTTGTTAGCCGAAGATAATCTGGTCAATCAAAAAGTCGCCTTAAAAATGCTTGAAAAACTGGGATGTCAGACTCGTTTAGCGACTAATGGAGTTGAAGCCGTTGAAATGGCTAATCAATATTCGTTTGATATTATATTAATGGATTGTCAAATGCCTGAAATGGATGGTTTTGAAGCAACAAAATCAATTCGTCTATTAGATGGCAAGCTTGGAGAAATACCGATTATTGCGTTGACTGCAAACGCTATGCAAGAAGACAGAAAACGTTGTTTAGCGGTTGGAATGAATGATTATATCTCTAAGCCAGTTACGTTAACTCGACTTAGAGAGGTTTTATCAAACTATAATTAATTCTGTGAAATGTTTTCTTAAAAGACAGTTTAATCTTCAATCATTTTAATATAAATATCACCATTAGTTGTGCTGATATCTATCCTATCGCCACCGCCATTAATTTTACCTTTTGCACTGACGCGACTGCTATCTTGCCCTTTAATGGTTAATGGAAAATCAGAGTATATTCTATAATCTTCTCTAGCGCGGTGAGTTATTTTAAGTCTGGCATTAACGGTTGCTTTAATTCCTTTTGGAACGTATAAGGTGATTGAACCACCAGATGATTCTAAATTGACATGAGTATCCTTACTATTATCAGTTTGAATCATTTCTGCTTCAATACGTCCACCAGAAGTGTCCGCTTCAATATAACCATTGGCTTTTTTAATGGTTATATTTCCGCCTGATGTATCTGCTTTTACATAACTACCACTTTCTCCAACAAATAAATTTCCACCAGACGAATCAATTTCTACGCTCCCTTTGCTTCCTTTAACCGTAATAGAGCCACCAGAAGTGTCTGCTTTCACGTTTCCTTGTGCCATACCTATTTTTATTCGACCGCCGGAAGTATTTACATCAACATCACTGTCACTTGTGCCAACAGTAATGGAACCACCGGAGGTGTCAGCTTTTAAACTGCCTGTTGAATGAGTAATTTCAATTCTTCCTCCTGATGTATCTAGCTGGCTTTTTCCAGTTATTTTGCCAACAACAATTCTTCCGCCAGAGGTGTCTGCTTTTAGATCTCCGTTGACATTACCTATTGTTATTGAGCCACCAGATGTTTTGACATCAACGTTTCCTTTAGCGACGTTACCCACTTTAATCGCGCCACCGCTAGTTTTCATTTTAATTTTTCCGCTTATATCGTTAACAGAAATAGATCCGCCACCTGTTTTAAGATCTAAATCAAATTTCTTGGGTACTCTAATGAAATAGCTAACCGAAACGCGGCTGTTCCACTCTCCTTCGCCTTCTATTGAAATATCATTACCACTTTGTTCAATATCAACTTTAAACTCGCTGAGTCTTTTTTCTTTTCTTGATTTTTTAGTGATCTTAACTTCTACTTTGTTTTTGTCCCATGTTTCAATTTCTATTTTTCCACTGTCGCTCTCGATATAAAGAGAACCTCCTGATTTTACTGAATAAGATTTACTGATGACTTCTTYAGCGCCATTGGCAACCAGTGCAAAAGTTGAAAATAGTAAAATAATTAAATAGTGGGCTAATTTTCGTGTTGAATGTTTCATAATATTCCTCTTTATTTTAAATGCTTAACTAGTAGTTGTAAATATAATCGATATAAAAATTATTCTCTTATATCGAACGTCTTTCTAAATCTTTTTTCTGTTTAATTTCTTCAACAATGCTCTTCGCTTTAGTTCGAATATAATAATTACTATCTTGTGAACTTCTAGATTTGAATAGATTAATCGTTTCGTCATCTAAATTTTCTAATAGACCTTCAAAAGCTGAAATTCTAACGCCTTGATTAGTGTCTTTAACTAAGGCTTGTCTTAACGTCATACGAACTGATTGACTACTTGATAACTTTGCTAAAGACTCAGCAACAATCATTCTGACACCAGGGTTAGGATCATTTAGCAGGCTATAGCTTAAACTTTTTCTTACCTCCTCATTTTCAAGATGTTCTTTCAATATATCCACTAATTCTAATCGAGTGGCGTCATTTAAATCGGTTTCCATTGCTGATGTTAGTAGCAAGATAGTGTTTCTATCTTCAAGGTTAGTATTTAATTTTGTTTGTCTAAGTGTCGTATATTTTACTTTATATGGACTTGTCGAATTTTGATTCTTATCTATCTTAAAGTTGATGATTTGATCTCTTGCATCAACTGTATTTGTATTTTCTTTTTTACTATATACAATTTTATTAGCTTCATCATTAATAATTTGACCCGAAACATCTTCATTTGATGCCAGTAAAAAACCAACGGTAAAAGTTAAAAACATGCCAGCGATTTGTAGTTTATTAGTCGCTAGAGTAAAAGAAAAACGACCGATCAAAGAGCTTTGTTTTGATGACTCGGCTCTCAACGTTCGTTTCAATTGCCAGCGGTTAGCCTCCATTCGTTGATCCGATATATAAGGCTTATTACCAAGTTTCATTGCAATAGATAGTTTTTTATCTAAAGGTTGATTGGATTCAAGCTCTTCTTGAATATTGTCATCTATTTTTTTCATCTTCAAATATAATCCTGTAAAGCGACTTGCATTTTCTGCCTTGCTCTAAATAAATAATTCTTTATTGCGCCATCACTGCATTGCATAATTTGTGCGGCATCAATCATTTTAATCTCTTGCTGGTGACATAAGACAAAGGCGACCCGCTCTCTTTCACTAAGCTCTAACAAAGCCTTTGTAATCGCTTTACTGAGTTGTTGATTAATCATGGCTGAATCAGGCTCTTCAATTTGTTCACCGGCAGTATAAGATTCVTAACTTTCGTAATTTTCACCATATTCATTTCGGCTGTTTTCATCTGATCTTTTACCTTGCGAGTGACCATAAATAAGCGAATTAATCTTATTCCGTAATTTACGTCGACTCGATATCGCAGTATTAACCACTATGCGGTATAACCATGTACTAAACTGACTCTGCATCCTAAATTTTGGCAGCGCTTTGTACGCGGTTAACATGGCTTCTTGATAAATGTCTTCCGCTTCATCATGAGTCGATGCTAAGCCCGCCGCAAGTGAGAGCATTTTCTTRTCGATTTTTTTTATCAACTGCTCAAAAGAGCTAATACAGCCATTTTGAGCTTTGATAATTAATTCGTTTTCATTGATTAAGCTTATTTCGGGCAATGTTTATATTCTTTATGTTTTAAGTGGTTTACTAGTAGTTAAGAGTAAATTCATCAATGGTTAATTACTTAGTAGACACCAAGTTGAAGAAGGTTTGCAATTATTCTTAATAAATTCGTTTTATATTAGCAAATCCTTATATTCTACGGTTGTAAGGATTATAATGGGAACAAAAGGTTATTTAGTTAACAATAAAGGCACTTGATGTGAATATCGAAGAACTAATTGATGTGTGGGGCGATGAAAATGTTGCCGGTATCATTGGATTATTTGTTGGATTATTATTTGGTATATTCGCCCAACAAAGTCGATTTTGTCTGCGTGCCGCTTGTGTGGAATTTTGGCGAGGTAAAGCAAAATCGACATTTGCCATTTGGTTATTCACCTTTTCTGCGGCCCTTATTGCTACTCAATTACTAATAAGCACTTCCTCTTTAGACATTAGTAGCATCCGTCAACTTAATGCAGTAGGTTCATTATCAGGAGCAATTATTGGTGGGCTATTATTTGGCTCTGGTATGATTTTAGCTAAAGGTTGTGCCAGTCGATTGTTAGTCCTTTCTGCCACGGGAAATATGCGAGCCTTAATTGCCGGGCTGGTTATCACCTTAGTGGCCCAAGCCTCTTTACGAGGAGGACTATCACCATTCAGAGAGTCGCTTTCAAGTATTTGGACGTTACAATCACACGAAAGAGGTTTTTCAAGTTGGTTACCAAGTCAAGGCGGATTAATACTAGGAATAATTTTACTGATCATTGGTATTGTGTATGCAAAAAAATATCATTTAAACCGATGGCAGGGAGTAGCTGCTTTATTGACCGGCTCGTGCGTTGCCCTAGGCTGGTTTTTAACCTCATGGCAAGCAGATAATACCTTTGGCATAATATCAATTAAAAGCATCAGCTTTACGGGCCCTTCAGCAGATACATTAATGGGATTGATCAATCGGCCTAGTTTGCCTTTCAGTTTTGATGTTGGGTTGGTTCCTGGCGTGTTTCTAGGTTCTTTTTTAGCCTCTGTCATTTCAAAACAATTTAAGTGGCAACAATTTACCCAAGAAACCAGACAATCTAGATATTTGATTGGCGCTAGTATGATAGGATTTGGCAGTATGTTAGCCGGAGGTTGCGCGGTTGGCGCTGGTGTAACTGGCGGAGCATTGTTGTCCATCACTGCATGGGTCGCATTGTTTTTTATGTGGTTAGGCGCAGGTATTACTGATTGGTTGATCGATAATCCAAAAGGAATTTATGGTAAGTTAGCGTCTTAAGAGTAAAAAGCTAGAATACAAAACTTCTAAAAATAGAGAACACGAGAATATTAATTTGTGAAAAATAAACCTTCAGAAAATATTCTCTATATTACTGGTGCTGGCGTTAGCGCAGAGAGTGGCATTCCCACCTTTCGTGGCCGCGATGGTTATTGGACGATTGGTAGCGAAAATTACACCCCACAGGAAATGGCAACCCGCCATATGTACGAAAATAACCCTACCGAGTTTTTGCGCTGGTATTATCATCGATTTGCTACCTACAGAAATCACGGTCCAAACGAAGTTCATTATTGGCTAGCGGATAAAAATCTCATCACCCAAAATATTGATGGCTTAGATGGAAAGGCTGGCAATAAAGACTATATTGCCATTCATGGTCGCCTTGATCAAATGACGCTTTTTCATACTCAAGGTGACCCGGTTACAGTCATCGATACACCTTGGGATGAAATTGAAGACAATGATAAAAAACATGATGAAAAGCAAATCGACAATACTAAACTTAACCAACAGTTACTGTCGCTTTTTTCGATTAATCAAAAACCTGAATTAGATATTTCCTATAAACCTTTCGTTTTATTATTTGATGAGTATTACACCGAACTTTATCGAATAAGTGAAGCACAGGAAAGGATGCAAAACGCCGATCGAATCATCTTTATGGGCACATCATTTAGTGTCAACATTACTCAAATGGCATTAGAAACAGCTATGGAATTTGAAATTCCAATCGAAATAGTGGATCCTGAACCAGTTGAAGTTCGCTATAGAAATATACACTATCATAGAATGACCGCGTTAAAATATATCCACTTATACGGATAAATGCTTACAAATATTTTCTATTTTTGATTACTCAAAGATTTAGTCGGCAAGCTAAGTTAAAAAATCGATTTTTACGCTGTTAACTGTTTCGTTAAAGCGGTTTAATTTTTCGAGAGCTTCTTGCAAGAGATTTGTTGGTTGATTGTTGTTTTTCTTTATTTCGATAATATTTTCAATATTGCCTAACAAATCAATTTTTTGCTGAGAATATTGGTTAGGTAATTTGGTTTGATTACTATTCAATTTATCTAAGGGAGTTTCCCAATATGGCATAACGTCTAATTCGCCAATAATTTCATTGGC
This sequence comes from Kangiella sp., assembly GCA_002733465.1. GTDB lineage: Bacteria > Pseudomonadota > Gammaproteobacteria > Enterobacterales > Kangiellaceae. The sequence continues at coordinate 349,723 of NVVT01000001.1, read as the reverse complement.
ACCTTTAATTTCTTCATTTTCAAAAATCTCTCTTACCTCATTGAGTGTCACTTGTCGTAGGTTGAGCCTTATTGTTGTTTCCTGTCTATCACTGACTATTTCGTTTCTAATTCCAATCGGTTCAATAAACCCCCTATGATCATTTTGCTCTTTTATTGGTTGAGTGATTAAACGTTGAGTTTCACTTGAATTATTTTTTACTATTTCGHKATTTDCSGGCAMCNTATTTNCVTTWTDTWAGNTCAAAAGAGAAAAGTGTTGCCCTTGATTTGTAATATTCATCTGGTTCACCTGTATTAACAAGAATGTACTGATTGTGCAATAATTGTTTGATGATACAGCAATAAATATGCCAACAAATAATTGAACTCAAATTGCAAAAGGGTTTATCATGGTGTAAATAGAGTTGAGGGTGTTTTTGTATGTCGGGTAAGAAAAATAAATTTGAGGTAGAAAAAAATAAAAATTTTATTGAGCCAACTATTATTAAACGGAAAAAAGAAACGGATTCCGATATCCAAGTTTACGATCTCGTTGCTCCTTCAACAGGTGTATTAATAGAACTCTTAATCAACAAAGGATCGATAGTCGCTAAAGGAGCCGTTATAGCAAAACTGGAATCGATGAAAATGATTTACCCAGTCACTTCTCAATTTAGCGGAAAAATAAATGCCATAGAATGCAATGTTGGTGATTTAATAAGCCACGAACAGATAATAGCTAAATTGATTATTTCAGAAGTTGAGCAAAAAATTGAAAATGATTTGCATAAAGTAGACTCTACTCAGCTTCGAGCCGATTTACTAGAAGTAATTCAAAGACATAAATTAACCACTGACCACGGACGCCCTAAAGCAGTAAAAAAACGCCATGCAAAAGGCATGAGTACCGCAAGAGAAAACATTGCTAACCTTCTTGATATAAATAGCTTTAATGAATATGGTGCTTTGTTATTGGCAGGGCAACGCCGTCGATTTAGTGAAGATGAATTAATTGAAAAAAGCCCGGCTGATGGATTGGTTGTGGGTACAGGCTCAATCAATTCCGCTATTTTTTCGGAAACGAAAAGCCGATGTTTAGTCATGGCATATGATTACAGCGTATTTGCAGGTACTCAAGGTATTATGAATCATAAAAAAATGGATCGAATGCTCTTGCTTGCCAAAGAACAACAAATTCCAGTAGTTTTATTTGCCGAAGGCGGTGGCGGTAGACCGTCTGATACGGATTTTAATGGGGTCACCGGATTAGACTGTCATACCTTTGTAGCGTTGGCATCATTGTCGGGTTTAGTCCCTACTATTGGCATAGTAGCTGGTAGGTGTTTTGCTGGAAACGCTGCATTATTGGGAGTGTGTAATGTCATTATAGCAACTGAAGATTCAACTATTGGTATGGCCGGCCCTGCAATGATTGAAGGCGGAGGGTTAGGATCTTATACGGCAGAAGACGTCGGTCCCGTATCAACGCAAAGCCCCAATGGTGTGATTGATATTTTAGTCAAAGATGAGAAAGAAGCGATTGAGTTATGCAAAAAATATCTTTCTTATTTTCAAGGAGATTTAAAAGATTGGAAATGTGAAGATCAAGAAAAATTAAGAAACAGTATTCCCAAAAATAGAAAACAAATTTATGATATTCGAAAATTAATTTCAACCTTTGCTGATTCCGGTTCTGTTTTAGAATTACGAAAAGATTATTCACTCGGATTAGTTACCGCATTGATCAGAATTGAGGGCAAAGCCTTTGGTTTAATTGCTAATAATCCGGGGCATTTAGGTGGCGCCATTGAAGCGACCGCTGGCGATAAAATTTCTCGTTTTATGCAACTATGTGATGGCTTTGATATTCCTATGATTTCTCTCTGCGATACACCCGGATTTATGGTGGGTCCCGAAGCGGAAAAACAAGCAACGGTTAGGCATATTTCTAGAATTTTTGTGATGGCATCTAGTTTAACCATTCCATTTTTTACTCTGGTACTGAGAAAAGGATATGGACTTGGCGCACAAGCAATGTCAGCCGGAAGCTTTCACTCTTCTGTATTCACCGCAGCATGGCCAAGCGGTGAATTTGGTGCAATGGGAATTGAAGGGGCAATTAAATTAGCTTACGCGAAACAGTTAAAAGCAATCAAAGATCCTCAGGAACAAAAGCAGTTTTTTGATGAGTTAGTCAGTAAGGCCTATGAACAAGGTAAAGCCATCAATATAGCAAGCTACATGGAAATAGATGCGGTGATTGATCCAGCGTCAAGCCGTGAATGGATCATAAGAGGATTAAAAGCGACATTACCTGTAAGCCCAAGAAAAGGAAAAAAACGTCCTTGCATTGATACTTGGTGATAATTGTTAATACTTGGTGTTACTTTTCTACGGAGTCAATTTTATTCAGATTCTATAATCCATAACCCAGTTTTCAAGCCTCAAACCTCTCATTAGATTTATATTCAATCTTATCGCCGTCAAATTGATCAAACAAGTTTTGATGAGCGGTAAGGGAAAATTCGTCATCTCTTTCAGTATATTGCTTTACCCACTCAATTAACATTTTTAGATTATTATCTTGTTCTTCTTTGCTTTTGTATTTATGAGGCTCCCATGGGCGGCTCTTGCAATTATTAATGCACGTCTCAAAACTTGGATTAACAAAAATCAATTGTGTTGCTGTTGAGACTACCAAAGCGATTAGATCGGCATAACATCCTTCGATGACCCAACTTTCGTTAGCATCGGTGAATAGACGAATATCTTTTGAGCTTTCAGCTAGTTCTTTACGCTTTGGAGGCTTTGCATTTGTCCAGGCTAAAGAATCTAGATCTAACTGCACTAGCGAGTATTTACTCGATAACTCATTCGCTAGCGTGGATTTTCCAGAACCTGAATTGCCAATTATGATGATCTTTTTCATAGATAATAGTCCATATGAAAATTAGATAAAATAACAATAAATATCATATTTTATTTTTAATAAAGGTTATCATATCTTTTATTAAGCAAACAAAATAAATTAAAATATAATTATAGCTATTAACATGAATGCAAGCAATGAGTAAGAACCTACTAAATAATAAGACTGGCCAACCCAAGTTAAAAACTTTATATTCTTATATAGAAATGAATCTTGATGGCGATCTATCGTTAAGTTACTTAGCCGTCGAATTTAATTTTTCTAAGTATCACTTGCAACGCCAGTTTAATGCTTATTTTGGTATTTCTATATTCTCATTTGTGAAAGCATTACGATTTAAACGCGCAACCTATCAATTGGCTTTTCGGAATAACATCAAAATTATTGATATTGCTTTCGAAGCGGGCTATGAATCGTCCGAATCTTTTTCGCGGGCATTTAAAGAAGCATTCAATTTTTCGCCTCGTGAGTTTCGAAAGAATCCGCCTGATAGCTTTTGGGAAACTAATTTTAGCCAGTTAAATCAATTAAGGAAAAAGTCTATGCAAACTGAATTTCTAATATCGAACGTCGAGATTGTCGAATTTCATGAAACCAGAGTTGCCGTTTTGGAGCACAAAGGAAGCCCAGCATTAGTTGCTCGCAGTATTCAAAAATTTATTGCATGGAGAAAGGAAAATAGATTACCGCCGTCAAAAAGTAACACCTTTAATTTTGTTTATGATGATCCTCGAACAACCAATCCTGATGACTATAGATTTGACTTAGCTTGTAGTGTCGCGAAAAAAATTGAGGAGGGAAGCACTGGAATAATTAATAAAATAATTCCTCAAGGACGTTGTGCATTATTGAGAGTCATCGGTGCAGATGCTCAGCTTGGCGTGGCAATAGAGTTTTTGTACTCAAACTGGTTGGAGCAAAGCGATGAAAAATTAAGAGACTTCCCTTTATTTTTTCACCGCGTAAGTTTTTTTCCTGATGTCACTGAAAATGAAATGGTGACAGATATTTATTTACCTATTGAAAGATAAAGTGGCGTTTAAGCCAACAATCCACCATCAACAGGCAAATTAATTCCCGTAATATAAGAAGACGCATCAGACGCTAAGAATAAAAATGCGGGAGCAATTTCTTCTGGTTGTGCCATTCTTGCCATTGGAATTAGTGGCAAAATTGAGTTAAGCATTTTGTCATTTTTAGTTAATGCCGATGCAAATTTTGTATCGGTTAAACCAGGTAAAACAGCATTCACTCGAATATTGTATCTAGCCACTTCTTTAGCCATTGCACCAGTCATCGAAATTACTGTCGCTTTGGTCATTGAATAGATTCCTTGCATTGGTCCCGCTTTAATTCCATTGACTGATGCCGTATTAATAATACTTCCGCCACCATTTTCTTTCATTACCTTGCCGACTAATTGGCTCATTTGTAAATAGCCCTTGATGTTCACATCAATGGTTTTATCAATCATCGATTCTGGTGTATCTAAAAGTTCTCCAAAGAATGGATTAGTAGCGGCATTATTGACTAACACATCAATCTTGCTAAATTTTTCAGTCACTTTTTTGAGTAATTCTGTAACAGATTCTGAATTTCCGATGTGACATGCCATACCGATCACATTATCGTTGCCATTGTCGCTATTGATTTTTCCTGCAAGTTCATCAAGTGCATCTTGATTCCTACTGGCAATAACAACTTTAGCACCTTGCTTTGCAAAAAGACGGGCAACAGCTTCGCCAATCCCACGGCTTGCTCCAGTAACTAATGCGACTTTCCCATCTAAATTAAATAATGCTTCGTTCATATTTTTCTCCTGCGTGCTTATTAAGTTATTCGTTCTATTGTTTCAGTTCGCTAGTTACGCTATTTCTTGTTCTGCTTTGTTTAATAAAATATTAACTAATTGACCAAATTTTGAAAATTTTGGGTTATCTGTTTGTCCATGGTAAAAACGATAATAAATTTGCTGGGCTATAACCGCTAAACGAAATAAACCAAATACGTAGTATGGTGCTAGGTCAAAACTTTCTATCTTTCTAAGAGAACAATAATATTCAAATACTTGTTGTCTCGTCATCATTCCAGCAAGGTGAGTTGGCATCATTCGTATAGCTTGCATGCCTGCATCATCGTCAGCATTAACCCAATAAGCTAGAGTGCAACCTAAGTCTAATAAAGGATCTCCAAGCGTCGTCATCTCCCAATCTAAAACACCTTTGATATTTTCTGGTTTATCTGGATCTAATATTAAGTTATCAAATTTATAGTCATTGTGTACTAAAGATTGATAACCAGAATTTTTCGGCAAGTGGCTCGATAACCATTGGTATATTTTTTCACTAGAACCAACGTCATCCGTTTTTGCTTTTGTAAATCGTTTTTGCCATCCTTCTAACTGTCTTTCAACATAACCTTCCGGTTTACCTAAGTGAGATAACTCTTTAGAGTTTATATCTATGTTATGTAATTGAGAAAGTCCAATGACAAAGTTCTTACACAATTTTAATTGTTGCTCGTTGCTCATCTCTATAGGCAAGTTTTTATCAATACCCAATCCAATAATCTGTTCCATGATAAAAAATTTCTCACCAATTACACTTTCATCTTCACATAAAAGCAATGGTTTGGGAGATAGACTATAAAAAGCACCTACATTTTTGATAACGTTATATTCTCTTACCATATCATGTGCTGATGCAGCTTTAGTTCCGCTGGGTGGCCTTCTTAAAATAACAGAATTTTCGGAGCTAGTTAGCTGATAAGTTAAATTAGATGCGCCAGCTGAAAACTGCTTGATATGCAGTTGTTTGGATTGAATAAATTCTGGCATTTTATCTGTTAGATAATGAGCCAAGTCTTCAATCGGAAGTTTATCCGACTCTCTAGAGTCTTGCGTTAAAGTGAATTCACTCATTAAGGATTATTCCTAATATTCATTCTAAAGATAGATTTTATAAATAGTTTATTTAGTTAAGTATGAGTTGTTTCTTAATTACTTGTTCTATGTATTCTAAATAACCTTCACAACTAACATCAGAAGCTTTGTACTTCGAATGTTTGATATACCAGTTTTGAAGTAATGATTTAATCATCATGCTGGTTAAAAACAAATTACACGATTGATAAATATTCTGTTCTATAGCTTGCGCAATAAAACACTCTATTAATTCTTCAGAATAGATCTCATTACTTTTTGCAATTTCTTTAACACTTCGGCTTAAATGCTTGGTTTCCATAAAGGCAAAAAAGAACCATGGTTGTAAAGCTTCACTAATAAAGATATGACCACGGATTAATTTTTCTAGTTTAACATCTGGGGCATCGCTGGATCGAAGTTGCTCGCCAATACAGGCATTAAAAATATGGGGCAAAAATTGATGGATCATTTCCGCTAGTTGACTTTTACTACCAATATAATTATATAAACTGCCCATACTCATATTAGTTGCTTGACTCAGATCACGAAGGCTCATCAGAGAAAAACCTTTTTGGTTTGATAATTTAAACGTCGCTTTAATAATTATTCGCAGTTTTTCAATCGCCACATTTTCTTTTTGTACTTGTACTTTCTCTTTGTGCAAATGATAAAAAGCCGTCCAAATAGCTTGGCTACTAATAGGCACGCTTTTTTTAAAAAGGGCGAAGTCATTTTCGCCATTCCAGACTGTCATAGTATTTCCATAATTAAGGTGCTTGTCCAAGCTATTTTGGCATTTTTTTACTAAAATAAGTGTTCTATTTTAGTAAGTTTCTTGCAACGACCATTTTATGTACTTCATCAGGGCCATCATATATTCGTGCGGCTCTTTCGTGGCGATAAAAATGCGCCAAGATAATATCATCCGTCATTCCTAATCCACCATGACTTTGTAGCGCTTTATCAACTACGTTTTGCATCACATTAGCTACGTGATATTTAATCATCGACACATGGTTTTTCGCGGCTTCAAAACCAACATTTTCAATGGTCCAAGCGGTCTGTAAAACAAGTGCTCGCGCGGCTTCAATTTCGACGGCTGATTCGGCAATCCAATTTTGAATGGCTTGCAGATCGGATAAAGATTTATTTGAAGTGATCATCCTGGTTTTGGTATAACTAATCATTTCATTTAAAGAGCGCCTACAAACTCCGAGCCATCGCATACAATGATGAATTCTACCTGGCCCTAAGCGTTCTTGAGCGAGGGCAAAACCGCTGCCTACAGTACCAATAATATTTGATTTTGGAACTCTGCAGTTAATAAATTCAACTTCTGCGTGAGAAAAATAACCTGAACCAACATCACCCATAATTGGAATATTACGAATAAATTTATAGCCAGGATTATCGGTAGGAACAATAATCATACTCGCTTTTTTATGCTTTGATTCATTGGGATCTGTCACCACCATAGCGATACAAAATTGAGCGCCGTCAGCAGATGAGGTAAACCATTTTCGACCATTGATAACCCACTCATCGCCGTCTAGCACTGCAGTTGCTTCTAATAAAGTAGGATTCGATCCTGCAGTTGCAGGTTCTGTCATACCAAAACAACTTCTAATATCACCATTAACTAAAGGCTTCATCCACTTCTCTTTTTGATCATCCGTTCCAAATTTATGTAGTAACTCAGTATTACCAGCGTCGGGCGCTTGGCAACCAAATACGTAATGGCCTATCATCGTTTGCCCTAGCACTTCGGATATCAAACCTAACTGCATTAGGCTTTTACCACAACCACCAATAGAAGCAGAGACATGAGGCGCCCACAAGCCTTTCGCTTTCACTTTTTCTCTCAATGCCTTTAAACGAGGTTCTACTTCGAAAAAATCACTGTGAAGAATTTCCAACTCAATGGGGATTAACTCCTCATCAACAAACTGCTGTATTTCTTCTAATTGATTTTTTAACCAATCTTCAATTTCAAAATTCATAATTTTATCCTTACTTTCGAGTAATTAATTCAGGTTTTTGTGCTAATTGTAATGGCGTAATATTGTTAAAACTTAATAGTCGGTTACGGTTTCTCAATATGGGTTTGTTATTAGAATCAACCGAGTGATTCGCTTGCCATACCACTTCGCTAATGCTGGTATTATTGATTGTCAGATTCATATCCATAAAGGCTTGATCGTTAAAAGGACTCTTATCGGAACTTAATATGGACTGCATAGTCACTGAAATTAATCCTCCGGAAGTAGCCAATAAAGTGATGCCTTTTTCCTTTGTACCTTGCTTATTCATTTGTGCAATATCGGTTAAGCAATTAATACATCGCTCTTTAAAATCAATCCAAGATTCGAAAGGGCAGTTGCTATCCTGTTGCCACAAGGTTACCAATCCACGGAAAAATAATTCAAAATTTTCGCCGGTCGCCCACCAATGAGCTCCACTTTGCATAATCTTATTCAGTTCTTCTGATTGCTTGGCAAGTAACGGCAAATAGTATTTTATTAAATTTTCGCTATCGAACTCATTGGCTCCTTCATGAAGAATTAAGCTTTTCTTAAATCCTGCATTTTTTGCAATGATTTCTGCTGTTTCTTGCTGGCGAGACATTTTTCCATGGATAATCCGCTCAATAGCAATATTTTGCTGAGCGAAATAATCTCCAATCACACCTGCCTGTTGTTTTCCTAGATCGGAAAGCTTGTCATAGTTTTCCGCACCAAAACTAGCTTGACCGTGTCGAATAAGATAAATATGTTGCATTATTGTGATTTAATCGTTGATGCTTCTATTGTGTATTTAGCTTAACGTATCAAGCAATCAAAAGTCAATAACGAACGAACGTTCGCTTTTTGTATTGTTTCGTGTATGATGTGTCGATTAACCCATTTATAGATTAAGGGCATTTGAATGTTAGCAAGATTTACAAAAAAGCGAGTTTTGATTACCGGCGGTGCAAGTGGCTTAGGAAAAGCTATCGTCATGAAATTTGCGAAGTTAGGCTGGAAAATAGCTGTCGTAGATATCAATATTGATGGCGCTAAACAAGTTGCTGAAGATGCTAATAAAATGGGTGCAGAAGCCATTGCCCTCTATTGTAATATCGGTGAAGATGAGCATTTTATTACAATTGCTAAAGATTTAAAAAGTCGATGGGATGGATTAGATATTATCGTCAACAATGCTGGAATAGCGACAACTGGGATGATGGTTGACTGTCCTCCTGAGCAATGGGATAGAGCGATTAACCTTAACTTGACTAGCGTATATAGAGGTTGTAATTACTGGTTGCCGTTGATGAGTCAAGATGGTCCGGGACACATTGTAAATACGGCTTCAGCAGCAGGATTAATGCAGGCACCTTCAATGATGTCTTATAACGTGAGTAAAGCTGGTGTTGTCGCGTTGAGTGAAACCTTATATGCCGAGCTAGCCTATCGTAATATTGGCGTCTCTGTTATTTGCCCAGCTTTTTTCAAAACAAATCTTTTAGATTCTATGTTACCAGGTGAAGAAGGACTAAAACCTTTAGTTCAAAAGTGGATGGAAAATTCGAAAGTCACGGCAGATGACGTTGCAGATGATGTTCTTGATGGAATTGAGAAAAATAAACTAATGGTGATTAGCCATGATTACGCTAGAAAAGCCTATCGATTTAAGCGTTTTTTCCCCATGCGTTTTATTAAAAATAATTGCAAAAAAGTACCTCAAATAATTGCAAGTAGGCAAAAACGAAAAGCATAATAGCCAAGTTTTGTAAAAAGAGATAAAAATATGAAAAATTTAATGATCTATGGCGCAAACGGTTACACCGGTGAATTAATTGCAGAATTTGCAATTGAACGCGGATTAAAACCTATTTTAGCTGGAAGAAACAGAGATGCTATTGAGTCTTTAGCCAAAAAGTTAGATTTAGAAAGTCGCGTATTCGGATTAGATTTTGCTCTAACTATTGAGAATGCTTTAAAAGATATTGATACTGTGATTCATTGCGCGGGACCTTTTTCTGCAACAGCTGAGCCAATGATGGACGCTTGCATCGCCAGTAAAACTCATTACACAGACATTACTGGTGAAATTGCAATATTTGAAATGGCTCAAGACAAAGACTCATTAGCTCAAGAAGCAGGCGTTGTTTTATGCCCAGGAGTTGGCTTTGATGTAATACCAACCGATTGTTTAGCCAGCCAATTGAAAGACAAAATGCCAGACGCTACTCATTTACAGCTGGGCTTTGATTCGGCCAGCGGTTTTAGTCCCGGTACCGCAAAAACCTCTGTCGAAGGATTGGGTGAAGGCGGAAGAATTCGTAAAGACGGTAACATCATTCGAGTACCTATGGCTTATAAGTGCGAAACCATCGATTTTGGTAACGGTCCTAAAAATGCGATTACGATTCCATGGGGCGACGTTTCTACAGCTTATCATTCTACAGGCATACCCAATATTGAGGTTTTTATACCTATGTCGCCGAGAGCCGCTAAAAACATGAAACGAATGAATATGTTTAGATGGATATTGAAATTAAATTTTGTACAGAATCAAATGAAAAAGAAAATTGAGGCTAGCTCAAAAGGACCTAATAAAGAACAACGCGCTAAATTAAACACCTATGTTTGGGGTCAAGTCACTAATGCGAAAGGTGACAAGATTACAGCTAAACTAGAAACCTGTAATGGTTATGAACTCACTTATCTTGGCGCGGTTGAAGTAGCACAGTTTTTACTATCAAACGATGTCAAAGGTGGCACTTTTACACCATCAAAATTAATTGATAACCAACTTGTTCATAAGTTAGCTGGTGTGAAAGAGACAGTGTTTAGCTAACAATCAAGCGTATAGATTCTTTATGGTAAACCACTCCCAAAGTGGAGTGGTTTTATAGTGTTCTTTAATTTGACCAAGAAAACTGTTCTAATTGGCTTAGATAACCACCAACGCTAACTCGAACATCCATTTTCGCAGTATCTTCACTAATATACCCTTCGTTTAAAGATTTTAAGGTATAGAATAACGCGTCTTTTGTTTCCAAGTACAAAACTTTCATGTCTGATTGTGCTTGAATTTCATATTTATTTGTATTCATTAAATTGCTAACAACATAAAACAGATTAACTCTAATAGTTTCGCGTTGCGATTCAAAATCATGTTGTGACGAAGTTTTATTTAAATCATCACCAATTCGTTTTTTATCTAAGTTGGAGTCAGTAATGTCATCTTGATTTAATAAACCAAAATCTTGACGAGCTTTGTTTAAAATTGATTCTGGATTACGTTCAAGATTTTGTGATGGCGCAACTTTTACAATTTTGCTATCTTTTTCAAAAGCTTGCACGCTAGGAGCAACTACTGAGGCAGCTGCGGCAGCTCCAATGAATAGTCCAGTCATTTTACGTAATGCGTTTCTTCTTTCGTTCGTTTGATTGTCCTTCATATTCTATTTCCTCATTTGATTTAAAATTTTATTTCTTAGGCGCGCTTACGGTAAGCAAATCCTTCCTTAAGCACTTTTGAAATAACCACTTTCCTGCTTTGCCAATCGACATCATCATCAAAATCGCCAATTTTTAGATCGCTCGATTTAAAAATGAGATCGATAGTCTTTTTGGCCGTTATAGGTAGAATTATTTCTTTTTCGCCATCGTCCAAGTGTAATTTGGTTTTATCGTCAGATTCAACAATATGGATCTGAGCATGCTTGTAAGGCAATATACGATCCTCAAACTTCAATTTTGTTGGGTTAATAGCTTCTTGTAAATAATGTGAATTAAATGGCCTATGGTTACTTTTAACTCGAACGTCATGTCTTTTCAAGGCTTTTGCTAGTGTTGAATCATTAACAATATCAGTCATCTTTTGAGTTATAAGTTCTCTCAAATCACTTTCTGATTTAACCCCATAAGGAACTTCTGAACGCCAGTCAACAATATCCTCACATGCGATATCAAGACAATCTCTAACTACTTCGGTGATCGTATATGGCATAATCCCAAAAGTAATATGTAATGATTTGCTATCTGTTGATGACGCAGAATGCATGATTCCACGAGGAATATATAAAATATCTCCAGCATTTAATACAAACTCATCGATAATATTATTTGCATCAATAACTCCGGGCTCAAAACCATGCTTATCAGGATCAAATGGAAATTTAAAGTGTTCTTTGTATATTTTCCAAACTTTGCTCCCTTCTACTTGCATGATAAAAACATCATGTGTATCCCAGTGAGTTTTAAATCCCTGTGAATTTGCAGGTGTCAAATAAATATTGGTTTGCGTTTTCCTATTAATATCAGTTGAAATGTTATTACATAACTCATTTAACTCCGATACATGATTTTGTAAATGGTTAAATATAATTGTAGCTCCTTCAGCGAAAAATTTTGCCACTTTAATAGCGTCAACCTTTCCACGATTCCAAGTATATTGGCTGACATCAAACTCTTTTTCAGAGTTAACAACCCTTAAACTATTAGAATCCAACGCATGTTGCCCAAGTACTGAATCGAGTGTTTCAAAAGAAAGAATATCTGAAAATCGATCAGATTGTTTCGACTCTATATGCAAATGCTTCTTTTCAAAATAAGTTGAAAAAAAATCTTGCTGAGACAACGGGTGTAACAACTGTTTTACGAAGTTATCCACAATACAAACTTACAACTTAATCAGCATCGTTAACATCTGTTGTCGTTTGGGTAAGATCACCACCTAAAGCAACTACGTCGGCATCTCTAAAACGAGGATCGGCATTATTACCTGTATCCGCATTAGAAGCGTCAGAAGGGGTACTGCTACCGCACGCTACACCTGTCAACGCTATACCTGTTGCAACCACCGTCCCCGTAGCATTTAACATGAACTTTCTACGTGGTAACTCTTTAGTTTCAATATCGTCTTCTTTTATATGTTCTTTTTTCTTATCCAAAATACTCTCCTTAATGTTTTTACATTAATTAATCGACTTTTTCTTTAAAAACATCCTTTTAAATTATCAAATATAGCATTTTTGCCCAATAACACATATTAGATACTAGATGTAAATTTCCAGTTTTGCAAGCCTAAGTGTTGGAGTGGTACTTTAAGGCTTTAACACACCTCAACACTAATATGTACGATGTTACTTAAAGCTCTCTAAATCATATTTATTCTATTAAGAGACCAATGCTCGAATAGTAAATAAGTTATTTTTGGAAATAGATGCATTGCTTAAATACCCAAAATTAAATTAAAGTACCTCCAACCCCTGTATACTCCCTCTCTTATTTTTGACTGCTTTATAAACCAGACCAAAGAACAATGATCCGATTTAAAAAACTCTCGCTTTATCAAGGAAGCCTACCTCTTTTACAAGATGTTAATCAAACACTTTACCCTGATCAAAAAATTGGCGTAGTGGGCAAAAATGGCTGTGGAAAGTCGAGTTTATTTTCAATGCTCCGCAGAGAATTAGCGCCTGAGCAAGGTGAATTGGAATTTCCACCAAAATGGCGTGTTAGTAGCGCAAGGCAAGAAACTCCAGCTAGTCCATTAAATGCTATTGATTATGTGCTTTCTGGTCATAGTGAGTACTCACAAATTCAAAAAGACTTAAAAATCGCCGAAGACTCTGAAGATGGCATTGCAATAGCTAACCTAAATACCAAACTCGATTCAATTGATGGTTGGTCACTGCCAGCGTCAGTCGCAAAAATGTTGACCGGTTTAAGTTTTACCGAAGAACAAATGAATACTACTGTTAGTGAGCTGTCTGGTGGTTGGCGTATGCGCTTAAATTTGGCACAGGCTTTGATTCAACCCGCAGAACTGTTATTACTGGATGAACCGACTAACCATTTAGATTTAGAAGCAGTGCTTTGGTTGCAAAGTTACATGCGAAGTTATGAAGGCATGCTTTTAACTATTTCCCATGATCGAGATTTTTTAGATAGTTTTTGTACGCATATAATACATTTTGAAAACAAAGGTATTAATTGTTACAGCGGTAACTATTCTCAATTTGAAAAACAAAAACAAGCCAAGCAAGTATTACAACAAGCTGAGTATGAAAAACAACAAAAGGAAATTGAACATTTAGAAAGTTTTATTAATCGATTTAAAGCCAAAGCGAGCAAAGCAACACAAGCACAAAGCCGTGTTAAAGCGCTTGATAAAATGGATAGAGTCAGTGCTGTTCAAATTAGACAAAAATTTGGATTTGAATTTAAGGAAATTAATAAAAACATTACAGAATTAATTGATCTCGATAAAGTGGATGTTGGTTATGGTCARGGTGATAASCAGASYACGATTCTMAAYAAAGTMATCATGCGAATYATGGCGGGRCAAAGGATTGGMTTRTTAGGSMGAAAYGGTGARGGTAAATCWACRCTRATAAAAGCAATCTGYGGAGARYTAGAAAGCCAAKCAGGWRAWATTTCMCGAAAYAARCAYTTYAAAGCYGGTTATTTTGCYCAACATCAAGTCGAGCAACTWAATTTAGACCAATCKCCKATYTGGCATATTCAATCTTTAGGMGAAGGMATTAGTGAACARGTCGCTMGMAATTTCTTAGGKGGYTTTGCCTTTAATGGCGATAARACTTTAGAYAAAGTSAAAGGSTTTTCYGGTGGTGAGAAAGCMCGWTTAGTTTTAGCCATGATCACCTGGACTGAACCTAATTTATTGTTGCTCGATGAACCAACCAATCATTTTGATATTGAAATGCGAGAAGCATTATCTTTAGCTTTACAAAATTATGACGGTGCCGTCATTCTTGTAGCGCATGATAAGAATTTGTTAGAAAGCGTTGTAGATGAATTTTGGCTAATTAACGATGGAAAAGTCGGTCCTTTTGAAGGCGATTTAAAAGACTATCAAAAGTGGTTAAATGAAAACCGCTGGGGAAAAGAAAAAAAGGATGGTAGTTTAATTAATGGTGCGAAAACTAACGACAATGGAAACAGCCAATCCCATCAGTCAAAAAACAAGTTGTCAAAAAAAGAACAAAAGAAAATTGACGCTGAATTAAGAAAAATAAAGGCTCCTTTGGCTAATAGAATCAAAAAAATAGAAAATGAAATTGAATTATTACAAAAACAAAAAAAAGACTGCGAAGAAAAACTATCCAATAGCGAAATTTATGAAGAAAATAATAAGAAAGCACTAGCTGACTGTATGCAACAATCCGCAGATCTCAGCACCAAACTTGACGATTTAGAAAATGAATGGATGGATATTTCTAGTAAACTAGAGGCGATATAATACTGTTAATATTAACTATTGCATTATCAAATTAAATGGTATATTTTGCGGTTAGCACAAAGTCGTGTTTTAAATTAAACAAGGATATACAACGTAAATGAATACAAAAATAATTGTTGCAACCATTGCTGGGATGCTTATCTCACCTTTAGTAATGTCTGAAGATGCACCGTCTTATTCTTTTATTGAGGGCGGTTATACAAGTTATGATGTTGGCGATTTTAAACCAAAAGGGTATAAACTGAAGGGATCTGTTGAAGTTGGAGAAATGTTTTTTATCACTGCTGATTATAGCGATACAACGGGTACTGTATCAGGATTTAACATCGATATAGATTTCGTTTCTACGGGATTTGGTGGTGGTGTGAAATATGATTTAAGTGATAAAAGTTCGATATATGCCAGTTATACATTGAATACATGGGAAATTGGTAGCACTTTTGGCGGAAGCTCAGATTTAGACTTCAATACTCTTCGATTAGGTTTCCGTCAGAACATTTCAGAATTACTTGAATTAAATGCTAGCATTACAAGTAATGAAATTGATGATGCTGGTGCTGGTGACGAATCAGATTCCGGCTATCAATTTGGCTTAGTATATGCTTTGAGTGACTCAGTTAAGATGACTGTTGATTATGATACCATTGATGATTTGAAGATTTCTAGTGTAGGCATACGACTAAATTTTTAATGCTATTCAATAAACGTTAAAAATACAACTAGCTAATAAATTGCCATCAGGAGCCAATAATTTCTGGTGGTAATAATCAAATATCTTGTTTTTCACAACAACCGACGCTACAGCTTTTATAATATTTAAAAAATCTTTTCTATCGGTATTTTCATTTCTACACTATACAGACCATTGCTTTGTAAAGTCTCAATTGATGCCTTACCGTTAAAAATCACATCAAGTCGCTGTTCGATATTATTTAAAGCAATACCTTGACCTTTATGCCGTTTCATTTGGCTAGAGTCTGTTGGAATAGGGTTTGAAACTCGGATTAACAAATCATTAACATTTTTGGAAACATTTATCTCTATTTCGCCACCATCAGTCAGCAATTGGATACCATGATAAACACCATTTTCTAAAAGAGGTTGAACTGATAAAGGAGGTACCAATATTCGATCACAACCCTCCTCGATATTCCACTCAACGCTCATCCTATCGCCTAATCGTAAGGACTCTATTGATAAATATTTTTTTCCATTTGATAACTCTTTACTTAAAGGAATTAAGTCATCGTTATTATCTAAAGTTGCTCTAATTAAATCACTAAGATCTTCAATCGCTGATTCCGCAAGTTTAGGATCAATTTGGGTTAAACTCGCAATTACATTCATGCTATTAAATAAAAAATGGGGGCGAATTCTTGCTTGTAACGCATCGAGTCGCGCGATTGATTCTAATCCAATTTGTTTGACGTATTGTTGTTGCAAATAAAAATAACGTAATAAAACACTACCAATTAATCCGGCAATCACCCAGTTTTTGATCAAATATTGAAATTGTAGATGATAGCTAAGATCAAAAAGACTGCCATGATAAAACACAATCGAGACATAGGTAAAAACAAAGGTAGCGCATAAAATAATCATCACGCTAACCAAACCCGCTAAAAAATCGCTAAGGGTTGAAAGGTAATTTCGAGTTAAACACAAAATACCAACCGAGCTTAAACCTACTGATTGTAAAGATATCGAATACAGTCCTAATAATTGCCACAAATCACTTTTTGGTTCAGTATTAAGTAAAGTAAATATGACCGCCAGTAACTCACCAATTAATATCACCATTAATATTGACTGTGGATTACAAAAATCGGGTAAAAAGAACTCGGCTAATGAGTTTTCTGAGTGCTTTTTATTTGATAGTTTTCTATTTGGTATTTGCTCTGACATACACTGTTTACCTTATTTTCCTTAAATCAATTCCTTTTAATTAATCAAGCTTGCAAATAAAACGAACATTCGTTCACTTTATTTGTTCTGCACAGCGGTTTTCAATTTACAATTCCTAGTCAACTGATCTAGTATGCTATACCTTTTTTCATAAATATGAATCAAAAAAGATGTCTGATACCACTTCTAACGATGAAAAATCTCTCCACTACCGCACTTGCACTCTATGTGAGGCTATGTGTGGTATCGAAATCACACACTCTCAAGGGAAAATCATCTCTATAAAGGGCGATAAACAAGATCCCTTTAGTAAAGGCCACATTTGTCCAAAAGCTGTCGCTTTGCAGGATTTATATAGTGATAAAGATAGACTAACCGAACCATTAATGAAAACTGATGATGGTTGGAAAAAGGTTTCATGGAAAGTGGCGTTAGAGGCCACCGCAAAAGGCTTTAAATCTATCCAAAAGCAACACGGTAATGATGCGGTAGGCGTTTATTTGGGTAACCCTAATGTACATAACCTTGAATCTATGCTTTTTGGATCTGATTTTTATCGGTCGTTGAAAACCAAAAACAAATTCTCCGCCACATCTGTTGATCAACTCCCTCATCATTTAGCGGCTATGACGATGTTTGGCCATCCACTTTTAATGCCGATACCCGATATCGACCACTGTGATCACATGCTAATCATGGGAGCCAACCCGATTGTTTCTAATGGCAGTATTATGTCGGTTCCTAACGTTAAAAAACGATTAAAAGCCATTCAAACCCGAGGTGGAAAAATAATCACCATTGACCCACGTTTTACAGAAACTAGTAAAATCGCGGATCAGCATCATTTTATTACTCCAGGTAGCGATGCTTTATTGGTAATGGCAATGATCCATTTCTTATTTGATCAACAATTAGTTGATCTAGCTCGATTAGCCGATCATGTTGAGAATATCGAACAAGTCGAAAAAATGATCGAGGGATTTGATGCGAATACTGTCGCTTCTGATGTAGGCATTAAAGCCGATGATATCCGTCAATTAGTGGCTGATTTTGTTAAAGCTGACCACGCAGTACTTTACGCAAGAATTGGCGTTTCAACCCATGAGTTTGGCTCTGTGGTTAATTGGCTGGTTAATTTATTCAATATACTGACCGGCTGTTTTGATGAGGCAGGTGGACTAATGTTAACCAATCCCGCTATCGATGTGGTCGGCTCAAAAGTAGCAAAAAAGTTGAAGTTTGCTCGTTTTCATAGTCGAGTGAGCAAATATCCAGAAACCATTGGCGAGTTGCCTGTAGTTGCATTAGCCGAAGAAATTTTAACCCCTGGTGAAGGACAAATTAAAGCCATGTTTATTGGTGCGGGTAATCCATTACTCTCCACACCGAATAACTCCATGCTTGAAAAAGCGTTTGATCAATTAGACTTTATAGTTAGTCTCGATTTTTTCCTAAATGAAACCTCGCGTAAAGCCGATATTATTTTACCGCCACCCTCTGCGCTAGAACGTCCACATTATGATCTAATCTTTAATCATTTAGCGGTTAGAAATTACGCTCGTTATTCCAAGCCTCTTTTTGAAAGAAAAAAAGGCCAAATGTCTGAATCGGAAATCTATATGAGCCTTAGAGAAAAAATGGCAAACAAGGATTTAATTTCAGGAATAAAAGCAAAAGGTTATAAGTGGGTTTTAAAACGGTTAGGGGTTAAAGGCATGCTGGAGAAAGGGCTTAAAAAAGGGCCTTATGCTAATACCTTAAATATTAAAAAACTGAGTGAATTAGAACATGGGATTGACCTTGGTGAATTGACTCCACAATTCCCTAAAAAGATATTAACCGCCAATGGAAAAATTAATCTAGCCCCAGAAATCTACTTAAAAGATCTAGAAAGATTAAAAGATACAACTCATCTAACTTCAAAGCCAGACCAAAAATTTAAATTTCGACTAATTGGCAGACGCGCACCTCGAACTTGTAACTCTTGGCTTCACAATAGTTATCGCATGGTAAAAGGTAAACCCGCTTGTATTGCGCTTATCAATGATGAAGATGCAAAATCAATAGGTATTGAGGATGGTCAACTAATCCGCGTTACCTCTCGGGTGGGACAAGTCGAAATCCCTGTTGAAACAACCAATGAAATCATGCCAAGCGTGATTTCAATTCCCCATGGTTGGGGTCATGGTAAAAATGATACAAATCTTTCTATTGCTAATGCGCATCAGGGCGTTAGCGTAAATGAATTGACGGATGAGAAATTTGTCGATAAATTAACAGGTAATGCTGCATTAAATGGTGTTCCTGTTTCAATTGAAGCCGTTTAATTAAAGCTGTTTATTTAAGCTCCCTCTCCCTTGACGGGAGAGGGGATCAAGACCTAATTTTTAAATTAGCTTACAAGGACTCACTATGAACAAATCAATTCTCTTATCTTTTGGCTTAGCTTGTTTTTTAAGTCTCGGTCATTTTTCCTCATTAATCGCGGAAGAAAGTAAGAAAACAGACGAAACTAAAGTAGAGAACAAGTCAGAAAAACCAACTTGGGATGTTAATAATCCACCAGGTGAAGCCTACTTAGCTAACATTGATGTCACTCAAGGCACATGGATGAATGTGACTTTAAGTCCTGATGGGAAAACCATCGCGTTCGATCTACTCGGTGATATTTATACACTGCCAATCAAAGGCGGAGAAGCGAAAGCAATTACTCACTCAATCGCTTGGGAAATGCAGCCTCAATTTAGCCCCGATGGCAAGCAACTAGTATTTACCTCGGATCAAGATGGCGCGGATAATATTTGGACGATGGATATAGATGGTACAAATCAACATCAAGTGACTAAAGAAAAATTTAGATTATTAAATAGTCCAACATGGTCTCCAGACGGTGACTACATTGCAGCCCATAAACACTTCACATCACAACGTTCAATCGGCTCAGGTGAAATTTGGCTGTACCATAAAGTCGGTGGCGCTGGTTTACAATTAAATGAAAAACCAAATAAACAAAAAGATTTAGGTGAACCGAGTTTTTCTCCTGACGGAAAGAAGGTCTACTTTTCTCGAGACTCTACTCCCGGCGCGATTTTTGAATACAGTAAAGATTCTAACAATGTCATTTACGAAATTTTTTCAATTGATAGAAACGATGGACAAATAAAAAAAGAAGTTTCAGGCATGGGAGGTTCGGTTAGACCGACTCCTTCTCCCGATGGAAAATATTTAGCGTTTGTGAGAAGAATAAGAAATCAATCAAGTTTATTTATAAAAGATTTAGTCAGCGGTAAAGAAACACCATTATATAAAAAGCTAGATAGAGATATGCAAGAAACTTGGGCAATACATGGCGTTTACCCAACCATTGCTTGGACACCAGATAGCAAAAATATTGTTTTATGGGCGGGCGGTAAATTACACAGTGTCAGTCGTGTTACCGGAGTAGCAAGTGATATTCCTTTTCATGTAAAAACGACTAAATCTATGCGTAAAGCGGTTCGCTTTGAACAAAATCCAGGGCCGGATAGTTTCGATACTAAAATGTTGCGCTGGGTTCAAGTTAGACCGGATGGTAAGCAAGTTGTATTCCAGGCTCTTGGTCAGCTCTACACAAAAAACTTGCCTAAAGGCAAAGCAAAACGATTAACTCGCAGAGATAATGAATTAGCTTTTTATCCATCCTATTCGAAAGATGGAAAGTGGATCACTTATGTTAGTTGGAGCGATGACGAGCAAGGTGCTGTGCGAAAAGTTCGATCGAAGGGTGGAAGTAACCGAAAGTTGACTAAACAATCCGGCAAATATATTTCACCTCGTTTTTCCAATGGCGGAAAGAATGTTGTTTATCAAAAAGTAACTGCGGGACGCTTGTTATCATCTGATTTTGATCTAAATCCTGGGATTTACAAAGTGAGTTCATCTGGAGGGGTGTCTACTTTAATAACTGAAACAGGTAACACACCATTTTTTGCAAAAGATGATAATAGAATTTTTGTCACTCGATTTTCAGATAAGAAAACCCATTTGGTCAGTGTAAACCTAAAAGGGCACGATGCTAAGACTCATGCCAGCAGTGAATGGGCGTTAGAATTTGCTTTGTCTCCCAATGAAAAATTCTTAACCTTTAAAGAGCGTTACCATTTATTTGTGACCCCTTTTACTTCAGCGTCAAAATCAATTGAGTTATCACCAAAGGCGACCAATATTCCATTGCTGAAAATTAGTAATTTAGGTGGAAACAATATCTCTTGGAGCAAAACTAGCAAAACGGTTAATTGGTCGTTGGGTGATAAGCTTCATCAACTAAAATTGCCTAAAATTGCCGATTGGAAATCAAAAAATGATTCAGAGTCAGGATCAGAGTCGTTAGAGCCAACCACAACCAGCTTAAGTTTTGAAGTGAAAAGCGATATTCCTACTGGCAGTATTTTATTAACCGGCGCGCAAATTATAACCATGAAAGGTGATGAGGTTTTTGCGGATGGTGAGATTTTAATAACTGATAATCGTATTAAAGCGATTGGAAAAAGCGGTACTTTAACCGCGCCGAATAATGCAAAAACCATTCAGCTAAAAGGCAAAACCATCATGCCTGGTATAGTCGATGTGCATTGGCATGGTAGTCAAGGCAGTAGCCAAATTACGCCTCAACAAAATTGGATGAATTTAGCATCCTTAGCTTTTGGAGTAACCACTATTCATGATCCATCAAATGATACTGGCGAAATTTTTGCGTCCGCTGAAATGGCTCGCAAGGGACTAACCGTAGCACCAAGAATATTTTCAACAGGTAGAATTTTGTATGGTGCAACCACCTACATTACTGCGGAAGTGGATGGACTTGAAGATGCCACCAAACATTTGAAACGACTAAAATCTCAAGGTGCTTTTTCAGTTAAGAGTTATAACCAACCAAGGCGCGATCAGAGACAACAAATTTTAGAAGCCGCTAGACAAACCAATATGATGGTAGTGCCTGAAGGTGGGTCATTATTCCAGCATAACTTAACCATGATTATTGATGGTCATACGGGAGTAGAACATTCCATTCCTATGGCAGCCATTTATGAAGATGTGAAGCAACTATGGAAACAAAGTGAAACCGGTTATACACCCACACTGGTGGTCGGTTACGGCGGTATTTGGGGTGAAAATTATTGGTATCAACATGATGAGGTTTGGAAGCATCCGTTGCTGAGTAAGTACGTACCTCAAAAAGTTCTTTATCCCCGCTCAATAAGAAGAACCATTGCTCCGGAAGAAGATTATAACCACTTCAATAATGCGAGAGTGGCAATGGAGCTTCAAACAGAAGGCGTAAGCGTTCAACTCGGTGCACATGGACAAAGAGAAGGTTTAGGCGCTCACTGGGAAATGTGGATGTTTGCACAGGGCGGAATGACTTCTTTGCAAGTCATTAGAGCAGCGACTATTGACGGCGCTCGATACATTGGAATGGATAAACACATTGGATCATTAGAAATTGGTAAATTGGCTGACTTAGTCATTTTGGATAGCGACCCACTAAAGGATATTTATTCGAGCGATCAAGTCCATGGTGTGATGGTCAATGGGCGTCTATATCATTCTGATACCATGAATGAAATTGGCAACCATCCAAAAAAGCGAGAGAAGATGTTTTTTGAATAATTAATCACTGTTAGGGTGAGTGAATAAAAAAGCTCATCCTTCTAAACTTAATTGCGGATTAAAATACCTACTTCGATCAAAGTCATTATTCTAGGATTATTATTGAGTAGCAAAAATTAGATTATCAATCGACTTTTGTAAACACTCAGATTTTTTAAACGGTTGAAACAAGTGGAACTGACATCCGATATTTTTTGCGCCTAAACCATCAGATTTTTCTTCATCACCTATATGTAATAACTGTTCGGCATCTATTTGAAAATTATCTAATACCTTTTGATACATTGCAGTATGAGGTTTCGCTCTATGACCTTGCTGTGGTGAATAGTTTTCTTTAAAATATTTACCAACGGCTAAGTTGCTTGCTTCACAATTGCCATTGGTAATACTGACAAGCGTATAACGTTCTGAAAGGCTTTCAATCATTCTAATAATTTCTTTTGGAATGATTGCCTGTTGTCGCAGATCAATAAATATTGCAGTTGCTTGTTGAACAATTGATTCAGCTTTCTGAAGTTCTGAACAAACCCGCCTTAAACATTCTTCACGTAAATACGTTAAATTATCAAAAGCGATATTGTTGCTTTCAAAAAGTGTCTGTCTTATCTCTTTAAAAACATTAATATCGTAAATTTGATTTTGTTTTCTAAATTCTAAAGCTAAGTATTCTTGACTTTTTTTTTCAGCTAGAGCAATAACCGGAGAATTATCATACAGTGTATTATCTAAATCAAAACTAATTACTTTTATTATTTTTGTATTTAACACAATGCAGCTATTATACGAATGCAAGAATTTTAATTAGTCTTTAATATTAATTAATTGAGTGAGTCTCGGCCAATTATTATGATTTTTTAATAAACCAGTAATTGTTTTGGCAATTAGATCCAGAAAAAGAGTCCCCATTTCCGGAGAAAAACGAGAGTCATCTTTACTCGCTAAGGCTAATAACCCGTGGCGACAATTTTCACCTAACGGAATCAAAGCACTGGATTTTAAATCATTAGCCAATTCGCCGAATAGTTCTAATTTTGTGTTATTTTCTAATCGACCACAAAGAGGCGAGTTATCCGGGAACTGATTGTTTAACAACTGCTTAACTTCACTCGGGTCACTAAGTACTCTAGCAGGATGACAAGGCTTAAATTCTCCTACTAAAATGAGAGCGCTGGCATCAAGATCAAACTCTTCTTTTACTCCGGTCAATACTCTATTCACTAAACTAGTTAAGTCTTCTGCTTGAAGTAGATGTAGCATAAATCGATTACAATTATTAAGTAGCTCTTCATTTCTATATGCCGCTTGCAACATTTCAACTAATTGTGTTTGAAGCGACTGATTTTTCTCTCTTAGCGTTTTAACCTGTCGTTCTATTAAAGAAGGCACTTCACTACCACTATGATTTAAATCAAGATGCGATAATAGATCGGGTTGCTTATCAAAGAAGTCTGGGTTCTCGCACAAATATTGCCTAACGGCGGCTTCATCCATCATTTTATTAAATCGGTCGAGGTTAATTTTACTCTTTGATTGATCTTTTACATCCAAGTCTTCACTATTTATTTGTATTGGAATCGATTTAATTGATTCTAATGCCTGTTTTGCTAAAGTTTGATTATGTGAATTTGTCATTATTATTTTATTCCTCAAATTTTATTTCTAACTAGCCAGTTGAAACAGGTTGAATATTTGCCATTTTTAAAACTAAATTTCTAAATAACCATGATAAACAAAATCGGCTGGCCCAATCATTTTTAGAGATTCGCCTTTACCTGCCCAATCAATATGTAAATGTCCACCGGGTAAAAACACTTTTGTTCTTTGGCTGAGTTTATTTTGCAATCTACCAACGACCATACTTGCACAGGCGCCCGTACCACAAGCCAAAGTTTCTCCGGCTCCTCTTTCAAAGACTCTTAACCTTACTTCACTCTCTGAAACAATATTCATAAAACCGACGTTGACACCTTTAGGAAACATTTGATGCTGATTAATTTCTTTCCCGAGGCTTTCAACAACCTTATCAGTCAACTCATCTTCTAAATCATTTATATCTATAACACAATGTGGATTACCCATTGAAACCGATCCAAATGAAATGGTTTGCGTTGTTAACTCGATTTGATAACTGACCGCTTCTTGGTTTTCTGCTAACGGAATTTTTTGAGGCTCTAATTCCGGAATTCCCATATCCACACTAACTAAACCATTTCTCATAAGTTGCACACTCATGATGCCTTTTTGAGTACTCACTCTAAATTTATGCTTCCAAGTAAGGCCCATTTTTTTTACGAATTTTGCTAAGCATCTTGCGCCATTTCCACACTGTTCAACTTCGCTTCCATCCGCATTAAATATTCTATAATGAAAATCTACATCCGGTTGCGGTGGCGCTTCGATCAAAAGAAGTTGGTCAAAGCCAACACCTTTATTTCGATCCGCTAGTTTTCGAATTTGATATTCACTAAAATAGACATTCTGTGAGATGCCATCAACCACCATAAAGTCATTGCCTAATCCATGCATTTTAGCAAAACTTAACATCATGGTGTTTGCTCTCCTTTAGAGGGTGAATCCACTTCAGAGTGACTATTATTTGTTTCAATTTCGGTTTCAGTTTTATCCAGTTTATTAATGTCTCTATTTTCAACTTGCTCAGATGCTTCTAGAAACAGAGCACTTTTATTTCCGCAATTACAAAGTAATAAACAAAAACTACAAACGATGATAAAACGTAATATAAACCAATTTAGTGAGGGAAAGGTCATTTGCTCTTCTTCTGATTCTGGTTTTCAATATATCTCATATATTTTGGCAAATACACACCAACATCAGATACTCTGATATTCTGTAGCTGTTTTAGAGTTGCATTTATATTGATATTGAGCGCATCAATCCATTTCTGGTTAAAACCTAACTCTTCTAGCCCATCTATCAGCATTTCTGTAGAAGTAGAAACCGAAGACGCTCCATAAGATGTTATCTGCCGAGACGCATTATCAATTGCTTTTTTAATCTGCGTGACTAGCTCTTCTCTAAAAGAATCTTCTTTCGGTAGTTGCCTTAATACCGCAAGCATTCCTCTAACATTAATAGAGTGATAGATCAGTTTTGAATTGAAAGGATCTAACCAACGCCCACTTTCCAACAGCCCAGGCAATACACCATAACGAATGTTGTCTATCGCTGACTTAATCATTATTTCTTGCGCACTGATTGAATAGAACTCGGCTAATAACCAAGCCGCAAAAGCATTATTGCTCCAGTTTGTATCAATGGCTTGAGACATTGCCCATAAACTGGCCTTTTTGGCACTATCAAAATATCTTTGATCTTTGGTAATACGGTATGCCTCTACCATTGCAACGCCAGCAGTCGAATGATCAAAAAGAAGCTCTCCCCGGTGATCCGAGACTATCCAACCGTCTTTGACAGCCTGAGGATTGTTGCGCAATATCCTGTTAATGATAGCTGTTTGACGCTTATCTTTGCCACGCATATCAGGCAGTGGAAATAAACCGTTCTCTTGCTGTAATCCCAGTAAATAGTTCGCGCCTTTGATAACAATATTTAGATGTTTCTGCTGTTTGTAAGTATTTAAAGAATATAGAAGCGAATAAGTGAGAACCGGACGGGCCGCAGCACGCAAACCTCTCCTCATCTTTTCCGGATTGCCATCAGGTACAAAACGCCACATAACCTTGTTATGGATACCATCATTGATTGAGTGCCACAACATACCGACGGGTTTACGACTAGGTGTGGTAGATTCAATAGGGGAAAAATAGATTGGCGCGATATCCGGATTACCAGCCCAATCGCCTAGATGTTCGAGAATATCATCGACATTGTCTTTTATACCTTGCAAATCTTTATTCTGCTGTGCATTTCGCACCTCATTAAGCAAAGGTCGTACTTGGTTCTGAATAGTCTCTGGAGGAAGACTTCCGGGGACAGCCACGTCCCGTTTATCTTCCGCATAACTTGATGCTATAGCTGGCAAACCAATGAAAGCAACACTTGTTAACAATACAAGATATTGCTTTAAGGCTATTTTAACGTCCATTTTTAATTACCCTCTAATACAGCCAAAAAGCGCTATATCTCTGCGATTTTTTTAAAATACAGATAGTTATCAATTAATTACAATGATTCTAAAGGATCAGCAATAAAATAGGAATGTTTTGGTCGAATATTAGACTGATATAATGTAATTCTGAAAATCGAACGAACAATTAACTCTGATTAATCTTCGATAATATTAAATTAAGCCTGTTTTCTAAATCTCTTTTTACATTTAGCAACTCTACAATATTGACTTGATGACGCTCTTTTCCCAGATCAAGATCAGTGATATAAATAGGGTATTGCTCTTTCGTTTTCCGTCTTTTAAGTATATCTTGAGCTAGTTTTGTATAGATCCCTTCTTTATCAATCCCAAAAAGATAGTCTTTTTCACTGGAATGAAAATTGAATGCCAAAGGGCTCGAATTATTAGTCATTTTAATAGCTTGGATCAAATTAAAATTGTGCATATTTGAATGAACGTTTTTTAGAGGTAACAACTTGACTGCTGGCAATTGCTTTTTATCTTGAGATTTAAATGTTCGTATTGATTCATTATCTACATCGGCTATTTCACATCTAAAGTAATCAACTTCTAACGTTTTCAAATCGCCTATTCTATTTTCAGCCTTCATAAAAAACTGTTGATAATGGGCAATTATTTGTTTTAAGCTAGATTTTTCATGTTTTCTGGCATGAATCGCTCCCAAATTAGATTTAAAAAGCACCTCTATCGTTTGATGTTTACCCTCACTAATAAAGCATTGATGGTTTTTGTTTGAGCGACGCAATAAAACCAGCTCTTCAATCGCTCTTAGAGGTAAGAAGGGATCAAGATGAACCTTTATTTTTTTATCTTGAAGGTTTTCTTTATCAATATAGTGAACACTATTAATAAGCATCTCTTTATTTGTGCTCAGTTTATAATCGACTTGTTTGTTATCAAAACTAACCGATAAAAATTGATTCCCAACAGACATTAAATAGTAAATTCTTGATTTATCTACCCTACTTTTTGATAAAAGCTTTACCCAATCTTGAAGCAAAGAAGTTAACCGCTCAACAATGGCTTTATTTTGCAACAACCCATGACAATAAAATGAAGGTTTCTCTAGCGAATATAGCTGAGTGATTACATCACTATATTCTTTAAAAAATAGAGGGATTGCATCATTACCTTGAAAATAATTTAAATCAATTTCGCCCCAACTATTAAGTGAAAGCACATGAAAAGAAAATACTAAATTGTTTTTTTCAGAACTCAGAGAGAGACAATCTGAATTATTTGCGATTAAATATCTATCACGGTTTTTCTCATTTAATAATGGATCAACGCCGGTATTTATAAAAAGACCTAGCGAGAGGGGTTTAGCCGACTCCTTAAAATTTGAATTGCTGTGTTTAGTTTTTTCTATAGAAATCCATTTCAATATTTCGCGCGTAGTTTGCTTAGCGTAGTCCTGATTAAAATAGGCAATGTCCGTATAAAGATGGAAATGAGTATTAGCTCCAATCACTTTGTTAACGCAACCCCAAGTCAAACAATCAAATAGTGAAGAGGAAACATAAATCGATTGATTGATAGGCAATTCCTGTCTAGGTATCTGTTCTTGATAGACGGACCAAACACCATCATTTTCGGAAAAAGTTAATGTGTTTTCTGTGACATTTTTTGCCAGCCCGTTATTTAAACTATCAACCTTTCCATTGCGCCTTTCAAAAGATGCATAAAGCTGTCGACCAAGGTGCGTTAATTCCTGCTTTATACTTTTATTCATTACTCCTTGGACTCGAGCAAAATTTGATAATGCATAATAGCAACTAGTTAATTCTTTAATTAAATCTTTTCGTTGTTCTGCAACGCTATCTATTTTCCAATTGGGACGGTTATTTAAGCGCTCTAAACTTGCACTGCTCCATCCCCACTGTTTAACTAGTCCCTTCATCAATTCATAACGCCAGTTTTTGGTTTTTTCGTATCGAACATTTAGTTTAATTTTTAAACCCGATTTAAGATAAAAAGAACGTCGTAAAAACTCCAACTTTTGCGGTGATTGTTTGAGCGATGCCTCTGAAAACTGTAGCAATAGAAGATAAGGATCGCATTCAGTTGAATTCAATTGATTAGCATGCAAAATTGATTTTAACTGTGAAGACAATAAACCTCCGCATGGATGATTTTTTGCATAGACTTCCAGCGCCATCAATTTTACAAAAGATTTATACGGCGATTCAATTGACTTATACAGTTGCCAAAGTGTTGCGGTAAAGTATTCTACAGCAGGAATTATTTTAACTTCGCCAAAGTCTATCCAATCAAGATCATCAAGATGTTTCTGCTTAATCAGTCTATTAGAAAAATTTGAATAATTTTCTGATTCTGGTATTACCCACCAAAGAGGTTTTCTTCCTACTAACCAAATAGCCGTTCTATAAAATTCATCCAGCAAAAGAAAACGCTGTGTATTTCCGCAGTTGTCATCACCTAATTGCTTACTACTTACCTGGCTAAAATCATTTTTGTGTACCAAATAGAAATTTAATTCTATTCCTTTTTCTGCAAACCATAGTTTTATATTTTCCGCTTTTTTAGTTAGCTTTTGATTTAGTTCGTCAGAAAGTTTATCGGTAAAACAAATCCACAGATCAATATCGCTTGATACAGATTGCCCTAACGTACCCATACTACCCATTAGAAATAGACTGGCAATCGCAAAAGAGTGATACGCTTTTGATTGATAATCAAAACTCTGACTGACTGTTTTTACAATTTGTTTTTCTAAACTAGTGGGAGAGTAATTGGGAATTCCACAGGGAGTAAAGCTATCATGGTAACCAGGAAGCATCGGGTGGTTAACATGAAAAAATAATGGCAGTAGTCGCAAGTAATCTTGTTGTTTCTGCGTTAATGAAGCCAACATTCGGTCAAATCTAATCCGAGAAAGGGTTAAAAACTCATTCTCTATTTTCTTTAAATGTTTTTTGTCTATCTCATTCAATTTATTCTACGTCTCATATGCTACAATTAATCTAATAACCAGTCGCTAATGCTCGCTCAGTAACCGACTTCAAGGTCTAAAAAGACAACGCAGGCTAGGGCAGGCTCCTAAGTCCACAGCCACTAATAAGTATAGTTTGCATAATGTTAATTGGAGTATTTATTTATTACTTCATAAGACGGACGATTTAAATGGAAGAAAACGCAAATAAAATATTAGAATTATCTCCAATGGGGATAATAATCACTGATAAAAACACTAGAATGACTTGGTGTAATGACCAATTTTTAAACGACAGTGATTTGGATAAAAAAGACATCATCAGTCGGTTATTTGCTTCTTTACCTATTGAGGGTGATGGTTTTTCTAATGATGCTAGCAAAAGCATCAACCTACAGCTATTTGATACCAACACCCAAGTCAGAAAGTTTTTTCAATATTGGCAAGTTAGCTCGGCAGATTTAAAGCAACAACGAATTCATTACTTTATTCTGCAACACGAAGTATCTAGCCTAACTAACTCACCGAAACTTAAAACTAATATTCGTTTACCAAAGCGTGCTAACTGGCTTGAGTTTCTGGATTATGAAGTGAGCCGTAGTAGAAGATATAAAAACCCTCTCTCTCTTATGAAGTGCCACCTATTAATATCAGAAAATCCTCAAGAAATAGATGAAGATGACATACAAGCTTGTGTAAAAAATACACTGATGGACGAATTACGCTGGGCCGATATGATTGGCAATACGCAACAGGGTAGTTATTTAATGGTGTTGCCTGAAACGCCCCAAGAATCAACAACGGCATTGCAACAAAAACTACAAGAAGCGATATCTTCTGAACTAAAAAGCTTATCCGCTAACTTGTCTACTCAACTTGTTTTTGGCGTCGCTCACTGGGAAAAACATGATGACTCGTCTACCTTGTTAGAAAAAGCACGTAAGAGCTTAGTCCTTGAATTAGAAGCACTTTTACCTTAGTCTCTACTGTGATTTAAAGTGTTCCTCCTCCTTTTCGATCTTTCCTATATAGATAATTCAAATTTAAGTCCAATTTGATCTAAAAAATAGATTAAGGATTTTACGATCCCGCCGATTAATAATTTATCAGGCACTAATCTATTGATTCGCTAGCATGAATTTGTACTTATTCCTGAAATTGGCACCATTTTTAGTTTAGGAATTGATTTTATCGGCTTTCTCTGCCGAATATGGGGGGACTATTAAATTGCAATCAATTATAGAATTTAACAAAACCAATAGGTTATCATTTGATCCCATTTCAGCCCAAGCTGAAACTACGAGATTAAGTAAGAATGACCAAAAATTTAGACTTGGCGCATTATTGATTCAAAAAGGAGTCCTAACTCCTAGCCAGCTTAAAATTGCATTATCCTACCAAAACGAAAATCAAATGAGATTAGGTGAGGCACTTGTTTCACTTAATTATGTCACTCCGAGTATATTGAAAAAAGCATTGATTAAGCAATCTTGGCTAAAAACTGTTGCTACAGTTGGTGCGTTTGTATTAGCTCCAATACTGTCGTCAAATTGCTTTGCTTCTGATCACCAGAAAGCTAGTACCATTAAAGTCGCCAGTATAGAAAAGCCGAGAGTGCCGTTCAAAGACGATATGCAAGCGTCTTTTACTCCTCAGTCTATTGGGGAGCTAGCCAAAGCCTATTACTTTAGTGGACACGAAACTAAAGCTAATGGCGATAACGTGTTTTTTATTATTGGGCGTAAGCTCTCTGAAACATCAGGAGTCAATATCAGTTTATTTAGTCGCTCCTCAGCATTACCGGCAACCAACGAATGGCAAATAAAAAGTGAAGGTTTGGGTCACGACGTTTACCCAGAGTCCAATTTTTTACACTTTGACCCACAGATTTCGCTCTTTAAATTCTCGGTTAAGCCCAATCTACTCTCATTTAGCAAGCCTAAGATTCGAAATGGAAATCGTTACACCAATACAATACCGGCGGTCATTATGCTTACTTTAAAAGGTAGAAGCATCTATGAAACAGCGGGCAATCAAACAAGGCTTTGGAGTCTCAATAGAGCCAAAAAAGGCGTACAAAGAAAAGCTCAATTGATGTTATCTATCACTAAGCAGTTTTAAGCCTTAAGTTTTGAACTCGCTATAAACAAAAAGTGTTAAGCATAAAGTTTTTAAGGCTCAAATAACCTGATACAATCCGTTTAATTATTGTATTTAAAAGGTTATTTGAATGTCCAAGCTCGTCAAAACATTATTTATTACTCTCTTCGCATTAATCTCTATCACTAGTTGCGGTCAATCATCAGAATCAAACGATCCGAAACCGGTTGAGGCGAGCAATATAACTAGCAAAGATGTTAATGATACAAAAGCAGTCGAATCTAAGCTAATAGAGAGCCAATCGACCGATTTTAGCTTACTCAAAGACGAACCATTCACCCGTATAGACTCAGATGAAACCTGCGAAGCGCCGGTAGTAATGGAATTTTTTGCTTATCAATGCCCTCATTGTTATACATTGGAAGCAGAAGCAAAAAAGTGGAAAGATGCTAATAAAGGAAAAGTAAATTTTGTAGCCATCCCAACACATTTAGGAAGAGAAGAATTTGGCTCTTTTTTGATTGTACATCATGCTTCAGACCAGCTTGGATTATTAGAAAAAGCCACTCCAGCGTTATTTGATCGAATACATAATCAGAAAAAAGGATTTAGCTCTCCGGATGATGCGATCGCATTTCTAGTCTCATTAGGCGCTAATCAGGAAGAAGCGACAATGGCTATCGAATCTGACGAAAAAATTAAAACGGCGATTGATGAAAGCTTCCGATTATTGTCAAAGTACAAAATCGCAGGGGTACCAACCATCATCGTTAACCACAAGTACCAATTTGATGTGACCAAAGCGGGTGGTTATGACAAAGTTTTTGAAGTTGTTGATCAAACTTTAAAGCTCAATTCAAACTGTTCAACCTAGAAATATCAGTTTAATAGAAAAGATAATACAATGGAAAGTATAAGCTGGAGTGACTTTGAGAAAATCAAACTGCGTGTGGGCACAGTGATTAAAGTAGATGATTTTCCACAGGCGCGCAATCCGTCTTATATTTTACATGTTGATTTTGGTAAAGAGTTTGGTATTAAAAAGTCTAGCGCCCAAATTACTGTCCATTACACAAAAGAAGAGTTACTCAACAAGCAAGTTGTCGCCGTAGTCAATTTTCCACCCAAGCAGATTGGTCCGATTATGTCTGAATGTTTAGTTACTGGTTTTTATGATGATGATGGTAGCGTTATTTTGGCCGTACCAGATAAACCGATAAAGAACGGCGCTATTTTTGGCTAATCGAGAAAAAAGTTACAAATTAATGATAGTTTACTAAAAAGCCTTAAGGTAGGCTTATAACATTAAATAACCTCGTACATAGAACACGAATTTATATAGTGCTGGAAACAACATGTCTAGAATCAACAAATTTCTTTTCGCCATTTCGTTATCATTATTTTCCCTTGTTAGCTTGGCTGATGACCTAATAGATTATTCAAAGCTTGATTCAAAATTTAAAAATCTAACTAATTTCCACTTCGTTTCAAAGGATTTGGCTAGTTCTGGTTATTTAAAAATGGAAGAATACCAGTTAATAAAACAATACGGCTTTAAACACGTTATTAATTTAATTCCTGGTGATCAGAAAGAAGAAAAGCATATTGTCGAATCTCATGGATTGAGTTATGAACAAATTCAAGTGGATTGGTCAGAGCCATCATTAGAAAATTTCGAAACTTTTTCTAAGTTGATGAAAAGCTACGGTAAAGAGAAAGTCTATGTTCATTGCCAAGCGAATTATAGAGCTTCCACTTTCGTATTTTTACATCGCGTACTTAATCTCGGTATCGAAAAAGATACCGCAAAAAAAGATCTGTTAAAAATTTGGACGCCTAACACCACTTGGCAGGACTTTATTGATAAAGTCTTATTCTAATCTAAAACACGGAACATAATTATTGGATGCTAATGTCATCCTGTTTTCCTGAATAAAGCATTTCAATAAATTATTCAGTGGTTCGCTGATCTCTTTACTACCGTGAAGAATAAACGGACCATGTTTTTCTACTTCCGCAATGCCATCTGGCTTTACGTTACCGGCAACAATTCCTGAAAAAGCTTTTCGTAAATTAAGTGCTAACTCGTGAATTGGCTGATCTTTTGATAAATTTAACTCACTCATATTTTTATGCGTTGCATCAAAAGGGATCTGCCACTCTTCATTCACTTTTAAGCGCCAATTAAAATTAAAAGAGTCATTATGTTTGATTCTAAACTCCGTTACTTCATTAATACTTGCTTTTAATTCTTTAGCAACAGTAGCCGGATCATCGATAATAATTTTGTAGAGATCAGATGCCTCTGTACCCAAAGTTGTTTTAACAAACTGATCAAGTCGTTCAAAATATTCTTTAGATGAGCTTGGCCCTGTCAAAATCACCTGTAATGGAATAGATTTATTTTTTGGATGCAATAATAAACCAATTAAATAAAGTAATTCTTCAGCAGTACCTGCACCACCAGGAAATATTATAATGGCGTGTGATAGTCTTACAAAAGCCTCCAGTCGCTTTTCTATATCAGGCATAATCACTAAATGATTGACGATTGGATTAGGCGCTTCTGATGCAATGATCCCCGGCTCGGTAATGCCTAAATATAAAGCGTCTGGATTCCGATGTTTTGCATGAGAAATAGTAGCGCCTTTCATCGGCCCTTTCATGACACCTGCACCACATCCAGTACAAATATCAAAACCTCTTAGCCCTAATTCATAACCAACTTTTTTAGTGTACTTATATTCATTATCAGAAATAGCGTGTCCACCCCAACAAACTACCAAACTTGGTTTTTTACCACGTTGAACTGTTTCTGCATTTCTCAAAATACGAAAGATATAGTCGGTTATCTTTTTCCCTTGGGAAAGATCACCATTATACTGGCTTTCGTATAAACTTGGGCTATAAACTAGATCGCGAACTACCGCAGACAAATGCTCACGCATGCCTAAAATCATCTCTCCATCCACAAACGCCTGCATGGGTGGATTGATTAACTCAAAACGAATACCTCTTCTCTGCCAGCTTAACTTAACGTCAAAATCCTGATACATATCTAACATTTGCTTAGCATTATCAAGCTTAGAACCGCTATTTAAAACCGCGAGTACACAACGCCTAATTAGCTCATGTTTTTCACCTTGAGATTGCTCAATTAACCAATGCATTTCATTAACCGATAACAACTCTAAAGAGCTTTCTGGGCTAACGTTATAGATAGTATCTGCTTTCTTATTGTCCATTAAATATCCCTTATTAACTCTTAACTAATCGGTTGTAAAACCATTTTTTCATTTCACCACGTGATATCTTACAGTATAGTCTATTGAAGTAACTGCTATAAATTAAAGAATGGTACAAATCATGTATACACCATCTCATTTTGAAATATCTGAA
Source organism: Kangiella sp. (assembly GCA_002733465.1). Lineage (GTDB taxonomy): Bacteria > Pseudomonadota > Gammaproteobacteria > Enterobacterales > Kangiellaceae. The sequence goes on along the minus strand of NVVT01000001.1, from coordinate 314,515 downwards.
TCAGAAAGTCTCAATCTGATTAAAAAAATTTCATTTGGTCAAATAATGTTTGTACATAAAGGCGAGATCATTCAAACATTTATCCCTTTTGAATTGAATATTGAAAAAATGTGTTTGTATGGTCATGTCGCGAAAAAGAATGAACTCTTGCAAGGTTTAGATGAGGCTACTCAAGTGACTATCAATTTTTTAGGTGAACACGCCTATATTTCACCTAGTTGGTATCTCACAAGAGACCAAGTTCCTACTTGGAATTATCAAACGGTGGTAGTAAAGGGCAAAGCTACAACTTTAAATAAAGAAGAAACATTAAAAATCATTACTCGACTTTCAGCAATACATGAAGAACAATTTGAACAACCTTGGACAATGGATAAATTATCTGAGAAGAAAACCAACGCGATGCTTAAAGCGATTGTTGGCTTTAAAATTGATATTACAAAAATTTCTGGAAAATCAAAAATGAGTCAAAATAAGGATCAAAAAAATATAGATAGTTTAATAGCTGGCTTAAAATCTCAAGATAAAGATGCTAGTAGAAAAGTTGCAGAAATAATGAGCAACACGACTACTTTATTATAACCTCCCCCTTTGCGAAGGGGGACTGAGGGGGATTTGTTTTTATCAACGTATATTTGTTAATTGATAACCTTAAAGACAAATCTCCCCTAGCCCCTCTTCGCAAAGAGGGGGACAAACCAAAGATCATATTAGTAAGAATTTTTTGCTTACAAAAACATCACCATTTATCACGATGTGTAATTGGTGAGCGCCGATATGATATTTTCGAGTACTTATCTTTTTGAATGAAAAGTATTTATTAATCGATTTAACATCCTCCCCATAGTCTCCTTCACAGATCTTAAATATTTTACCGGTCATTTTTCCATTAGCTTTCATAAAATCAATAATGAATTCTATTCTTAACCTCCCTAATCCATTTTTAGATGATTTAATATCAAATGAAAAATTTAACTTTTTTTCCAAGCATACCGTTTCGTCACAGTTAAGATTAGAGACTTTAATATGATCAATATTCGAAAAACCAAAAAGCTGTAAAACTTCTTTATTCCCCTGCTTTAATAACCCACGACACGCGTGTTTTATAACCCAATCAATTTCTTTTGAACGCCCTAGATACTCTGACGCAACCTTAATAACTGTTTTTGGATTGTCCTTACTAATATCATTCAAGTTATTGGCAACACTGCGTGTGACATACCGCTCGTCATCATCAATTAGGCTCATTATTGTTTCTAATACAATCGTTGGATCTTTTTTAAATTTCGGTAACGCCATCGCCCATGGAAGCCTTGGTCTGCACCCTTCAGTCGCTAATCGTCTAACATGATAATTATTAGACCTCGCCCACTCTTTCATTTTTTTCATCGTTAATTCAGGATAACGAATAATAAAAGGACGAATAGCAAATTCAGAACTTGAACCTTCAGTAAGGTTCTCTAGAGCCATCATTGAAGTTTCAAAATCATTCAAGCCAAATTTTTCTACAAAATCAGGAAAACACATATGAGCTAATCCAGAATAATGATTGGCCACTTTCAAGACAATGGATATTGCCTGCTTATAATTCTTTGGCAAATACTCTCCAAGAACGTCTGCAATACGATGCATTCTATCTTTAAGCTCTAACTGTTTCCAATCATCCGCTATTACGTTTTGTTCAAAGGGCGTTACGTTAAAGTCCCTGTATTGTGTTTTACAGTTCTTAGCTATTGACTTAACCAGCTCAATTGAATAATAGTCTTTTAGTAAGGTTGGTTGTTTAGATGATTCCGACATTTTTATATAACGCTCATATTTATCTAGTTCTGTAAGATTTAAAGATGTTGTAATTTTTATGTTATTCTAAATCATTGCTACTGACAGGGTAATGTCAGCTAATTTGTTAAAGTAGAGCTTCAGTCTCTCCAATAAAATAGCAAAGGGATCGAAATGTCACAAGAAAAATACTCTAACATTGTTTCCATAGACTGGTTAAAAAATAACTTAACGAACCTCGATCTAGTGATCCTTGACACCACTATGAAGAAAAAACCAAATGGTGAGTCAATTCCAACGCCCGCTGTTAAAATACTGGGGGCAAAAAGCTTTAATTTTGATACCCAGATTTGTGATCAAAATACTGATTTACCTCATATGCTACCTACGCCATCGGAGTTTCAACATTCGGTTAGAGAACTCGGTATTTCAGCTAACTCAATCATTGTGGTTTACGATGCAATGGGAATATTTTCATCGCCAAGAGCTTGGTGGATGTTTAAAACAATGGGGCATAAAGAAGTCTACGTTCTTAACGGCGGTTTGCCAAAATGGATTGAGGCAGGTTTACCAACAACAGAAGAATATTCGAATACATCTGCAAATGAGTTAGGAAATTTTGAGTCTAAATTTAATCATTCAATGGTTAAATCTAGTAAAGAAGTATTGTCTGCAATCGACAGTGATCAAATTCAGATCTTAGATGCACGCTCCGTCGGCCGTTTTAAAGGTATTGAACCAGAACCAAGGGCAGGGTTAAAAAGTGGACACATTCCAGCTTCAAAATGTATACCATTTACTGAAACAATGCTAGATGGTTTTTTTAAGACAAAAAATGAATTAGTCAATATTTTTGAATCAAAAATTGAGTCCAACGCTAAAGAATTGATTTTTAGCTGTGGCTCTGGGGTGACGGCTAGTATTTTGGCTCTGGTGGCTAATGAGTGTGGTTATCAGAATATTGCCGTTTATGACGGTAGTTGGAGTGAGTGGGGTGATAATGATTCGTTACCTATAGAAGTATCTATCGATAAAATCTAAAACGTTAATAATCTATCTAAATTCCGAGGTGACAATGAAAAACATTATTCAAGTAGACGCAACTAAAAACACATTTGAAATCAATAGAAATTTGGAAGTCTCTATTTCTGTACCGAATATGCATAAAGGGCCACCTAAACAATTTGATGGTTTAAATGTTGGAATCGTCACATTGGAAAGATCAATGAATAACGGTGAGGTTCATTTAGATGGTGATGAGGTATTATATATTATATCTGGCGAGATTAATTTGACCAGCGACTCTAATCCTAATGAATCATTGACACTTGGCGCTGGAGCATCATGTATTATAAAAAAAGGCGAATGGCATAAAGTCAATGTAGTAAAAACAACTCAATTAATTTATATGACACCGGGGTTAAACAACCAACACCGTCCGCTTGAACCTACCTAGTAGATTAATAATCCATAGCGTATGTAATCTACCCCCAAAGACACCGAGCCTTAAATGATCGCCCTTTTAACTTTCCATTTTGAATTTTATTCAGCGCGTCGTTAGCGATACTTCTATGAACTGCAACAAACGAGCGATTATCAAATAATTGAATTTTTCCAATTTGATTTCCCTGAATATCATCTGTTCCTTTTTTTGCTGTTAAGGCTCCAAGAATATCACCGGCTCTTACTTTTTGTTTTTTACCGCCATCTATTTGTAAAGTTGTCATTTCTGGTTTGTTTGGTTTTTTCTCTAAAATATTTCTATCTGGAAGCTTTTCCATTTTGATGCTTTGCTTCATCATGTCTTCTAGTTTGATGATTCTGTGTATTTCTTTCTCTACAATAATGGAATAGGCTGTTCCTTTGCTACCAGCACGACCCGTTCTGCCAATTCGATGCACATGAACTTCTGGATCTCTTGAAATTTGGTAGTTAATAACTGCATCCAAATTTTCAATGTCCAGGCCACGCGCGGCTACATCCGTCGCGACTAAGATCGAAACACTTTTATTCGCAAATCTAACTAACGCCTGATCACGATCTTTCTGATCTAAGTCTCCATGAATCGCGATACAACTAAATCCAAACATCGCTAATTCATCAGCCACCTGTTGAGTTTCTATTTTTGTTGTGCAAAAAATGACGCTCGATTCTGGTTGATTTTTTAGTAGTATTAAACGAATCGCTGTCAATCTTTCAGAATGCTCTAATACTTGATAAAAATGTTGATCGATTGTATTGGTATCATGAGTAGACTCAACTTTTACCGTGGATGGATCAATCATTATCGCTTTAGCAATCGGCTTAATTTCATCGGGAAAAGTGGCACTAAATAAAAGTGTTTGACGTTTTTTTGGACACATCGAAAAAATCAAATCTAATGCCGATTGAAAACCCATTTCCAACATACGATCCGCTTCATCTAGTATTAAAGTATTAACGTTTTCTAAATTTAATCGACCACGATTTAGATGGTCTTCAATTCGACCGGGCGTTCCTACAATAATATGTGCGCCATGTTCTAGCGATCCAATTTGTGGGCCTAGAGGTGAACCACCACAAAGCGTTAACACTTTAATATTATGTATTGAGCGGGCTATCCGTCTAATCTCTTTGGCAACTTGATCAGCAAGCTCTCGCGTTGGGCATAAAACTAAAGATTGAATTCTAAATCGTTTAACTTCAAGATTATGTAAAATACCGAGCGCAAACGTTGCAGTTTTCCCTGACCCTGTTTTTCCTTGAGCAATGACATCTTTACCCGATAAAATCAAAGGTAAACTTTTAGCCTGAATTGGCGTCATTTCTTTATAGTCTAAACTAGAAAGGTTTTCTAACAACGCTTTTTCTAATGGCAAGCTTTCAAATTTATTGGACATTTGTTTTCCATTGGTAGGGTGGGCATGTTTTATCTGCCCACCGATTGTATAAAGTTTGAATCTTCTGGTGGGCAGAAAAAATTGCCCACCCTACATTACTAATGCTTAAAACTTAAAGGTCTTAATTTCCATCTCTTTTATTTTCCCATAGGTTTTCGCTTCTTCTTTTAACTCACTAGTTTTTCCAACTAGTACATATTGTAAATTATTTTTTGGGAAAACTGATTGAGCAATTTTATTCGCTTTATTAACATCGAGTGAGTCTACATTTTTTTGAAAATTATTGATGAAAGAATTGTCTAAATCCAAAGACCACATGGTAGAAAGAAGTCTAGCCAATTGTCCGCTAGTTTCGTACCGAGGAGGGAATTGCCCTTTCACATAGGTTTTTGCCGAGTCTAATGTTTCTTTATCAATGCCCTTATTCCAAAGTCTATGATAAGTTTTTATCGCCAAATCTAACGCTTCAAATGTTGTTTCTTTTTTAGTGAAAGTAGAAATTACAAAGTTGCCAAATTTTGACTGACTATTAAGTCGGCTTCTCGCACCATAAGTTAAACCAGAATTGACCCGTAACTCATCATTTAACCAAGAGGTAAATCGAGCACCTAAAATTGTATTAATGACTTGCAGTGCAACCTTGTCTGGATGATTTGAAGGGATTCCTGTTCCTCCAATCATAAAGGTGGTTTCAATCGCATCCTCTTTATTGATCAACCAAACATTAGATTCTTTAGGCGGATTAAACTGAGTTAGATCAATCGTTTTTATTTTATTTGAATTCCAACCTTTAAAAAGTCTTTTAATCTTTTTTACCATTTTTCTAGTTTTAAAATCACCAACTATAATTAGCGCACTATTATTAGAAGAATAAAAATTCTTATAAAAAGATTTAACTTGCTCTAAAGTAATAGCTTCAACGGTTGAAGCATCACCTTCGACAGGATTTCCATACGGATGATCGCCGTAATACATTTTGTTAAATGCACTGCCGATAACATTTCTAGGTCTTTCTCTGCTTTGAGTTAGTTGATCGATATAACGTTTTTTCTGTTTATTAAACTCTGTTTCGTTGAATAATGGCTTGGTTATGATATCTCTAAAAACAGGTAATAATTTATCAACATCTTTACTAGCAATTGACAGACTAGTGCTTGCAGACTCTAATCCAACACCGCCACCTAGTTGAGCGCCATAAAAAGCAAAGAGATCTTCAATTTCTTTTTTGCTTAATTTTCCGCTTCCTAAACTGAGTGCATCCCCGGTTAAATTGGCTAGTCCGTATTGCTTACCATCATTGATAGCTCCCGCTTTTGTAACCACTCGAATATCGACTAGTGGCACTTCGTGTTGTTCCATCAAGTAAACCGTTAATCCATTTTTCAGCGTTAGTTTTTTGTATTCTGGCATTTTGAAATCTGCTAATGCAAATTGACTCGCGAGAATAAATAAAATAGAGAAACTCAGGATGATTTTATTTGTTTTCATTTTATTTATCTCCTTCTTTGCTGTCTTTTGCAGAATCTAAAACGCCAACCGTTCTATTGGATCGAATTAAATATTCATTTGCTACTCTTTGAATATCTTTTTTACTAATTTCCTTCATATCATCAATTGCACTAAACATTTTTTTGTAACTTCCAAAAAACAATTCGTAGGTTCCTAATGTATTTGCTTTACCATTGATGGTAGAAAGCGTTCGATAAAAATTAACTTGTGCGAGGTTTTTGACCTTAGTTAACTCCTTTTTATTAACACCTTCACTCATTAAAAGGTTAATCTCGGCAATCATTGCCATTTCTAATTTATTCGCATCAACGCCGTTCGCTGCAGTCGCATAAATATAAAATAAATTAGGGTCAAACGAGTCTGGCATGTAAGTAAAAACGCTGGTCGCTAATTGTTTTTCATCCACTAACGAGCGATATAAACGAGAGCTGTTACCATCGCCTAATATAGAAGCTAACATGGTTAGTGGATAGTAATCTTTATGTTGGGTCTCTGGAACATGAAATCCCATTAAAATATTAGCCGAAGTTACCGATTCTTTTTGTACATAAACTCTTCTTTCACCGGTTTGAGGAGGCTCTACCGTATGTACTTTTCGTGGTTCAGGTTGTGCCTTAATAGGCTCGAAATACTTCTTAGCCAAGCGTTTCACTTCTTTCACGGTTACATCACCCGCAATTACTACCACGGCATTATTCGGTGCGTAATAGGTTTTGTGATAATTTCGCAAATCGTCCATTGACCAATTATCAATATCAGATTGATGCCCAATCACACCCCAACTATATGGATGAGCGCGAAAGGCAGAACCTTTGACTTGCTCTAATAACATTCTAAAATTCGAATTCTCTAAACCTGTGGTTCTTTCAGATGTGACAACACCTCGTTCGGATTCAACCATTTTCTTGTCGATAGCCAAATGTTCAATACGATCCGCTTCTAAATCGAAAATTACTTCCATAGAGCTGGTAGGAAACCAGTTCGTGTAAGCTGTAATATTTTCACTTGTGTATGCGTTATTTGCGCCACCAGCTGCTTCCATAACCCTATCGAACTGCTTAGGACCATATTTTTTAGAGCCGTTAAACATCATATGTTCAAAAAAGTGGGACAATCCTGTGATTCCTGGATATTCATTACGAGAACCGACTTTCCAAAATAGGTACATATTGGCATTTGGTATTGAATGATCTTCCAATACCATTATTTTCATGCCATTTTTTAGGGTAAAAGACTTAACATCGTCTAATTCTGTAACCGCTTGCGCATTGAATCCCGTCAAAAGCDVDHTHDABACDAAAAGAABTTTATTCATTGATATGCTCCATATTAATTCTTGGGTAGTTCTATTGTATTTCTTAACATAGTCGTGCTGAATTGTAAGGCGATTAGCCTATTGTGCAAGGTTTCAATGGTTTAATTTAAAGCTATGCGAGTAATAGTAGAATAAATACGCTCAACATAATCAAAAACATCCCAAAATATTCTCTTATACTAATGCTTTCTTTGAATACTCTTAATGTTATCAGTAGGGTAAAAAAGAAGTCTATTTGACCCAACGCTTTAACATAAGCTACATTTTGTAGACTAGATGCGGTAAACCAACCAACTGATCCAAACATACTGGTAGTTCCGATAAAACAACATAGTTTCCAGTGCTTTTTCATTTCAGTGACTTGCTTTTTATCCTTATAAAGCAAATAAGCTAGAACTAAAAGACTTTGTAAAGTCACCATAAAAGTTAAGGTGTAAGCTGCACTGAATATTAAATCTGTTTCCAACAGCAAACTGGCTTGTCTAATCCACAGGGAAGCTAATGCAAAACAAAGACCTGCACCCACACCAAAAGAAGCCGCTGGACTTTTAAAAATTGAGACTAAATTTTTATCCGTTTTACTTAAAATTAGAACCGCAATAACACCCACGATGACAGAGAACCAACCAAATCCAGATAATACGGCGTCAAACATCAATACGCTCAACAAGGCGGTTAGTATAGCTTCTGTTTTAACTAAACTAGTAGCAACCGCAAAATTCTGATATCCAAAAGCTTTAATCGTAAAAATAGTTCCAGCCACTTGAGCAAAGGCAGCTAGAGTTGCTGACTTGATGAAGTTGATGTTTAGGATTGGAAAATCAATCTGTTGATAAGACTTAATGCTCCATAAATAGATCCAAACTAAAGGTAGCGCAAATAGAAAGCGGGCTAAAGTCGTAGCCGTTGCATTAAGGTGATTTGACAGTTGTTTTTGCCCTGCGGTTCTCACTGCCTGCATAAAGGCTGCTAAGATTGTGAAATAGATCCAAAGTTCCATCTTCAATTAGGTTCTTTATAAATGTCGTTGTTGTCGTGATGAATGTTTACTCTTAACTACTGTTTCTTCTATTGTTGTATTAGATAATTCTAATCGCTTGAATGAGCCTTTAAGTTTTGATCGAAGATAGTCAATTTCCATATTAATGACAAGATCACTGTAAGTGTTAGGAAATAAACCTTCGCAAGCTTGAGCGACTAGTTCATACAGCCTCTTTAAGTTTATTTTATGAGTCTGATCGGTTTTATCAAAAATCCAGTCGGTCAATTGAAGAAAGTTATCAAATGGGTGGTCATTTAGAATATAAGGAAGTGAGTGTGAAAAACGCCCAGAATTTCCAATCATATCCCAGTATCGTGCAAATCGATTCACTCTTTGCATGGTTTGAAAGCTAACCGTATTGTTACTTAAAATACTATAAGGCGGAATAGGGGAGAATCGTAAATCGAAAGTTTTTGTATGTCTTATAATCGGGCTTCCGCGTAAACGTTTTAATATTCCCATCTGAATTTCGTGTGGTCTGCACTCATAAAGCTGATCAAATGAATCTGAGAATGTTTCTAGTGTTTCACCCGGCAATCCAAAAATAAGATCCGCATGAATATGTGCGTTAGTATTTTCTTTCAGCCAAATTAAATTAGCTTTCGATTTTTCATTGTTTTGTTTACGACTAATATTAGCTTGCACTTCTTGATTAAAAGTTTGAATACCAACTTCGAATTGTAAGCTGCCTTCCGGAAATAAACGTAATTTGTCTTTTAGTTTTTCAGGCAAATGATCAGGGATCACTTCAAAGTGCAAAAACAAATCATCGGACATTCTTTCCAAAAAGAAGTCTAAAATTTGTAATGACGTTTTTATTTTCAAATTAAAAGTACGATCAACAAATTTAAAATGCCTCGCCCCTCGAGCGTGTAGTTTATCCATTTCCATTAAGAATCTTTCTAACTCAAAAGGATAAGACGTTTTATCTAATGAAGATAAACAAAATTCACACTTAAATGGACAACCGCGTGAGGCTTCAATATACATAACCCTTTGTTTTAAATCTTCTTCGTTGTATAAATCATAAGGTAGAGTAAGATCTTTTAATTCAATCGGCTTAGAATTTAGTATTTTCCGAGTAGGAGCATTGCCAGAAAAAATATCTTTACATAATTGATAAAAACTTTTATCCGCAGCACCAGTGATCACATAATCGCAATGTTCAAATAGAGACTGTTCCTCCGTTTCATAACTAATTTCGGGACCGCCAAGAATAATCACAACTTCAGGAGCAATACGCTTGATTTGAGCAATGACCGATAATGTTTCTTCACAATTCCAGATATACACACCAAGCCCTATAATTTTAGGCGAGTCTACTAATAATTTTTCTACAATGTCTATGGGGCGAGCGTTGATAGTGTACTCAGAGATTTTTGCTTGTGACTGTAGCTCTTCCAAATTGGCATATAAATAGCGCAAAGCAAGGCTTGCATGGATGTATTTGGCGTTTAATGTAGAGAGAATAATCATGGGCGTCATTCTAACGCTAAACATATAATTTATCTGCTATAATTTAATTACGTTTAATTAATAAAATTATAAGCATAAAACTATGGATTTTGAGTGGGTAGCAATAGCGTTGGGTGATGTTACATGGATATCACTCGCGTTCTTATTTGGTTTTTTGGCTCGTCAAGTAAACTTACCTCCCTTGGTTGGATTTTTGGTAACTGGGTTTCTTTTAAACTATCTTGGTGTTGTCAGTGGCGAAATGATACAAAGACTTGCTGATTTGGGGATCACGCTTTTATTGTTTACCATCGGTCTTAAGCTAAATCTTAAAACATTGATTAAACCTCAAGTCTGGTCTGTCACACTCATTCATATGAGTATTATTATTTTGCTCTTTGGTGTTGCGATTTATGCGCTATCATTATTAAGCCTACCTTTATTTAGCGAGTTAGATTTTAAGACTTCAGCTCTGATTGCTTTTTCGCTAAGCTTTTCGAGCACGGTTTTTGTGGTTAAAGTTTTAGAAGAAAAAGGTGAAATCAACTCTTTTCACGGCCGCATAGCGATCGGCATTTTGATCATGCAGGATTTGATTGCCGTGATTTTTTTAGCCGCTTCAACAGGAAAAGTGCCTAGTTATTGGGCTGTTTGTCTCTTTTTGCTTATTCCAGCTCGGCCAATACTCCAATTTTTTCTTAAAAAAGCGGGGCATGGTGAGCTTTTAATTTTGTACGCGCTTGTTTTGGCTCTCGGTGGAGCTGAAATTTTTGAGATGTTTGGCGTTAAAGGCGATTTAGGTGCATTATTTTTAGGTGTACTCATTTCATCTCACCCAAAGTCGATTGAAATGGCTAAAACTATGCTAAGTTTGAAAGATTTATTTCTTGTCGGATTCTTTTTATCCATAGGCATGTCCGGTCAATTATCGATTGAAGCACTAACTATTGGAGCATTAATTGTTCCTTTTATGTTTATAAAAAGCGCTTTATTTTTTGCCTTAATGACACGCTTTAAATTACGCGCACGAACTTCTTTCATCGCGAGTGCTAACTTAACTAATTACAGTGAGTTTGGACTAATTGTTGCGGCAATTGGTGTTACTAATGGCTGGATCTCTGGAGATTGGTTAGTCGTAGTTGCTATCGCTTTATCCTTCTCATTTTTGATTTCAGCACCCCTTAACAGGCAAGACAACAAAATTTATAGTCAATATAAACATTTTTTCCGTAAATTTCAAAATAGGCAACGGCTMATCGACGATCCTTTATTAGATACTCACAATGCAACAATTGCTATTTTTGGCATGGGACGAGTTGGCTGTGGTGCCTATGATAAAATGAGAGAAATTTATGGTGATAGCGTTGTTGGTGTAGATTTTGATTCCGACAAAATAGAGTTGCGACGTGCAGAGGGATATTTTGTATTACAAGGTGATCCAAGTGATGCTGATTTCTGGGATAAAATACAAAAAAATAGTAACATACAATTGGTCATGTTAGCGTTACCTAGATTGCAAGCGAGCCTAGATGTGCTTGAGCGATTGCAGGAAATTTCGTTTACAGGTTCAATCGCAGTGACCGCTAGATACCCCGATGAAATTGATCAATTAAGTAAAGCTGGAGCATCAGCCGTATTTAATGTGTATACAGAGGCGGGATCTGGATTTGCTAATCACGTTAAAGATTTAGTAAATCGTTAAATCGCTGAACAGACTCTTGCGCTAGGTATCACTTATTATTTATTAGAAAAAAACTCGAWAGATATTTGATCGACATCAATAAGTATCACAGTAAATTATTGTATGCTTTGTTCAGATAAAACTTTCGATTTCAATTAGCAAACTTGTGAGGATATTATGTATAAAAAAATACTTTGTGCGGTAGACGTAAAAAGCGAAGATGAATCTACAATAGAAAAAGCTTTTTCTATGGCTGAACAATATAACGCTAAATTATTTATTGTTCATGTTATTGAATATACTTTTTTACCAAAAGATTACCAAAAAAAACTTAAAGAGGAAGTCCTACCAAAAATAAAAGAACTTTCTGAACGTTACGGTATTCTTAAAAAAAATCGTTTTGTTAAATTTGGACAGTCTTATGCAGAAATCTGCGCACTTGAAGAAAAACATAACATAGATCTCATCGTTATTGGCAGTCATGGAAAACATGGTATTAAAGCATTGTTAGGTTCAACCGCCAATGCGGTTCTTCAACAAGCAAATTGTGATGTAATGCTTGTCAAGCTAAATAAAGTTTAGGTTCTATAAAAACTAAAGTCAGCTGTGATTTATTAATAACATTTACATGTTTTATTTGTGCTAGTGCCCACTATAGAAGATGTATTGGTCCACACTTATTTATCTTTAAATACATGACACAAAACGTTACTACTTTACTATGCGTAGGATGACTTCCTACGTTATACTCTTGTCTTTATATTTACTATCTAATTAGCCGTGACTTATAGGTAGGGCTACTGTTTAGAGTAATAGGAAGATCGGATGCTAAAGTTTAAAACTAAAGAATATATCGCTCCATGGGAAAAAGCGTTTGATAGTGTTTTAACTCCTCTAGAAGAATTTATTCATCGACAAACAACCAGTGGCATTTTGTTAATGCTTTGTGCCGTTGTCGCTCTTTATATTGCAAACAGTAGTTGGAATGATGCTTACCATCATCTGTTAGAAATGAAATTCACAATCGGTGTTGAAAGCTTTCAAATCTCTAAATCAATTCACCACTGGATCAACGATGGACTAATGGCTTTATTCTTTTTTGTTGTAGGATTAGAACTAAAACGTGAAATTCTTGTCGGCGAACTCGCAGATATGCAACAAGCATTATTCCCAATTGTCGCTGCCATTGGTGGAATGGTTGTTCCTGTAGCAATTTATATCAGTATTARTCCAGAAGGTCACACTATGGATGGCTGGGGGATTCCCATGGCAACGGATATTGCCTTTGCGTTGGGAACGTTAGCACTGCTTGGTAATCGTATTCCTAAAAATTTATTAACTTTTCTTGTTGCACTAGCAATTGTTGATGATTTAGGCGCAGTTTTAGTCATCGCTGTTTTTTATACCGAAACAATTAACCCAACCGCTTTAATAACTGCTGGGGCTATTTTATTTCTTTTAGTATCATTAAACCTAGGTGGAATAAGAAAACCTTTACCCTATGTACTTTTAGGGATCATTCTTTGGATAGCCATGTTAATGAGTGGAGTACATGCTACGTTAGCCGGAATATTTTTAGCCTTTACCATACCGATGAGACCAAAATATGATCCAGAACGTTTTATATCACTAATTAATAGCATGGTATCTAAAGTTAAAGAAGCTTACAAAAAAGAAACCAATATTTTAATAAATGATGAATTGCGCGCAAATGTTCGTGCATTAGAAAAAGGCGTTAATTTAGTACAAGCGCCTGCACAAGTCATGGAGCGTAAAATGCACTTGCCTTCTGCCTATTTAATTATTCCTATTTTTGCTTTAGCCAATGCCGGTATTCCAATTGATTTATCTTCTTTTGGAAATATAGTCACGAGCCCCGTTTCTCTTGGAATTATCGGCGGATTAGTTTTAGGTAAATTATTGGGGATTGCAGGCTTTACTTGGGTAGCAGTAAAGTTAGGGATTACTTCATTACCTCAAGGACTAAATTTTAAACATATTGTTGGCGTTGGTTTAATGGGCGGTATCGGATTTACTATGTCTATATTTATTGCTGAACTCGGTTTTGCTCATCATGAAACCGATTTATTAATCGCAAAAACCGGCATTTTAATTGCGTCGTTAATTGCAGGAGTCACCGGTTTCTTATGGTTATATCTTACTGCTGATAAATCAAAGTGAGCAAAGCATATTAGAAAATATCTTAGAGGTAATAATTTAGTGTGACTTTCGAAAAGTAAGATTAATTCTTTCACTCATTTTTGGCGCTAGCCTATTAGCGTCTAATGCTTTTACGCCATGATAAACTAAACGCGCTGATTTTCCCCAAACCATGACATCACCGTCTTCTAATTTATATTCCAATATTTTATTTGAACGTTGATTGCCAAATATTTGAAAAATGGCTGGAAGCCCTATCGAAACCGATACTATGGGTTGTGAGAAATCCATTTCATTTTTATCCTGATGGGAACCCAGTTTTGTCCCTATTAAATATCGATTAATTAAACATGCATCAGGATAAAAGTTTTTAAATCCTGCGAAAAAAGCGGCATCATATGCTAGAGCTGAGAATTGCTTTGGTATTGCTAACCAAGGTTTACTGCTAAGAGGATCTTCTTTGGAATACTGATAACCTTGTCGATCTGATGTCCAACCATAGTCACCGCAATTAGTACAAGCCACACCCGTTTTATGTCCATTAGGCGTCATCATTTTTCTAAAAGGTGATGCTTTGGTAATTATTTTTATTTCATCTAATAAAGTTTCGGTTTTGACGAAGTTTGCTAGTACAAAAAGATCAGGATAAATCTCTTCTTTTTCTGGTCTGCTATTTGAAAATAAATCGGACATAATGAATACCATCATTGATCTCCCCCTTTGCGAAAAGGGGAGCAAGATTTACAAGATCACACTTATCGCCACCAAAACAATCAATCCATAATATATCCTGGGCGCCCATTCAAAAGCATTATCAATTCTTATGTCGAGCAGGAGAGCGTTTTGGTCTAAGAATTTTTGCACTGAATCTTCCCAACGTCCACTTTGTTCTCCGGTTATTAATATCTGCTTAAATTCATTGGTAATTGGAAGTTTCGCTCTATTAATACTTTCACTAACCGATAAGCCTTGGCCACACGATTGGCTGGCAAGTAATAATTTCTTTCGAATGTTTTTAGCATCAATCAATTTAGCGATCCGAGCAAAGCCCGTTTTAAAATCAATCCCTGATGATGCATGCCAAAGTAGCGCGCCAAACACGACTTGTTGAAACTGCATTTGATACCATTCGCTACCTTCATGACTCTTAACTTTATTAAGCCAATAACACGCTTCTTTTTGCATAAAATTCAAAATTAATTTTGTCACACCTAATGCCAAAGCCAAATAAAAAATAGCGGTAAGGATCACTGACAAAATAGAGGTTTCTGGATATTGACTCACCTTCAAAATACCAGAAACAATAATCGCGATGACTAAAACTGCAAAAGGCATATAAAGTTTAGATTTTAACTTTCCAATTCGCACTCGACGCTTATCGTAAGACTCTGCAATTGAGCGAAGTCCTTGAGTGACTCGCCCAGCATGTTCCGACACAGCTATGACTTCTTGCTCATATCGAGTAATTAAACCGCTTTTACTAAGCGATAGACTTAATCGATTACCTTTGGCAAGCAGTGGAATAACGGTAGACCATTCCGTTACTTTAGGGTGAGATGCGGAAATACGCCTAGCAGCATCTAATACGGGAATCCCCGCATCGGTTAATGTGGCTAAGTCATTAAATAGGTTTGATTGAGTATCTTTGAACATCTATAAATCAATAATACTCCAACTTCGTCGTCTTACCTTTAAACAATCGATAAGATAAAAACGTATAAATTAGAATAATAGGTAATACGATTGCCACACCGTAAAAAATAAACTTCAACGAAGCTGTTGAACTTGCTGCATCAACTGCTAACAATCTATTGGGAATAACGTAAGGATAGTAACTATAAGCAAGACCTATCAAACATAAAAAGAAGATCCCTGCGACACTGGCAAAAGGGATCCAGCAACCAATATCATTTTTAAAAGGCACGTTTTTTAGATAATAATCTGTCGAATATAATAGTAAAAACAACATTAATGGAATGGGAATAATCAAAATGGCTGCGGGTAAAGTAAACCATCTTGCGGCAACATCTGGGTTGATCATTGGATTGGTTAGACAAATAACCACAACGCCAAGTGCGGTGATCCAACCGGCTACCCGCGCTTTTTTTGCGGCAAATTTTTGTAATTCACCTTCTGTTTTTAATACTAACCATGCGCCACCAATATAGGCATAAGCGGCGGTCACCCCTATCGCACTTAAACAAGAAAACAAAAAGGCATTCAATCCCGGTTCAAAACCGAGTACGTAGGAACCCATCATAAAGCCCTGCGATGCCGCGGCAAGAATAGATCCACCTTGAAACAACCAATCCCAAAGTCTTTTATATTTTGTCACCGCTTTGGCTCTAAAATCAAAAGCTATACCTCTAATAATTAAGCCAATAATTAGAAACAGAACGGGCATATATAATTCGCGTAAAAAGATATTATGGGCTTCTGGAAATGCTATTAATAAAATACCAATCGCTAAAACCAACCAGGTTTCATTCGCATCCCAAAAGGGACCAATTGAGGCAATCATCTGGTTTCTAAAATCTTCATCTGTCTGATGGAGTAATATTCCTACTCCTAAATCAAATCCATCGAGCACTGCATAAATTAAAACCGATAACGCCATTAAAAATAGAAAGATATAGGGTAATAGTTCGTCAAATGTCATTTCCAGTTCACTCCTTTGTCACTTTCTAAGGCTTCGATAGGTGAGCGTGCATTAGGGCCAGAATCAGGCTCACCTTGTCGCTCTTCATCGTATTCATCCACTCGTACCGATTTGCGCGCCATATAAAATATGGTATGTAAAAATGCGCCCATGATAAAAACATACAAGGTCAAATAAAGGGACAAGGATATCATTACATTTGATGGCGCAATGTTTGTTACCGCATCTTTAACCATTAATATGCCACTTACAAGGTATGGTTGTCGTCCAATTTCTGTCACGTACCAACCAGCTAGGGTTGCCACCCATCCTGAAAAACTCATTAGTACTAAGATCTTTAGAGTGATTTCATTTAAAACTTTCTTTCGCCAGGTTTTAAAACTAACAAACCAACTTAAAAGCAACATCGCCACGCCAACACCAATCATAACTCTAAACGCGTAAAACACCGGTTTAACCGGTGGATGCTTCCCTATGAAATCATTCAACCCTTGAATTTCGCCTTCAGGATCGTGGGTTAATATCAAGCTTGCTAATTTCGGTATCGCAATTTCAAAATGGTTGGTTCTCTCCTCTTCATCCGGTATCGCAAATAGAAGTAATGGAACCCCCTTTTGAGTCTCCCAAATACCTTCCATTGCCGCTACTTTTTGTGGTTGATGCTCTAATGTATTGAGGCCATGAAGATCACCCACCCAAATTTGAATCGGAATTAAAATAGCCGCAACCGTCATGGCACTTTGCAACGCCACTTTGGGTGCTTTTTTAGTATCGTTTTTCAATAATCGGTAGGCTGAAATACCCGCAATTAGGAAAGAAGCGGTTAAACCAGATGCAAGAACAACATGGAAAAAGCGGTACGGAAATGAAGGGTTAAAGATTATTGCCCACCAGTCCTCTGGATGTGCAACACCGTCAATCATTATATGACCTTGAGGTGTTTGCATCCAAGAGTTAAGGGCTAAAATCCAAAACGCTGACATAGTAGTTCCAATAGCGACCAATAACGTCGCTAAAGTATGCATCCAGCTTGGTAAGCGCTTCATTCCATAGAGCATAGCGCCCAAGAAAGTCGCTTCCATAAAAAATGCGGTCAAAACTTCGTAGCCTAACAAAGGTCCCGCTATATTACCGACTGTATCCATGAATCCTGGCCAATTAGTGCCAAACTGAAAGGACATGGTTATGCCTGTCACTACGCCAATCGCAAAGGTTAGAGCGAATATTTTGACCCAAAATCGATAGTTTCGCATCCATACCGGATGACCCGATATTTCATGCCTGACTTTGAAATAAAAGAGATACCAGACAAGTGCAATAGAAATACTGGGGAAGAGAATATGGAAACTGATGTTTGCGCCAAATTGCATACGCGAAAGTATTAAAGTATCTAACAAACTAAGCTCCTAAAGTTGTAAATCCATGACTCTTTGCGCTTACTGCCAAGTATAGAGTATGGACTAGTTAGTATCAGGCTTTATGTTGCATTCATTATATTCAAAACTGCTAATATAACAAGTGTTTTTGCTATAGACGATTCCTTCACCGGTGATAGTTATAGTTCAAAACTATGTTATTATCCAAAATTCAAAATTTTATTGGTAGACTTTACTTTATGGTTAAACTACTACAAATAAGTTTACTTTTAGTGTTGTTATTCAATCCTAATGATGCCTTTTCCCACCAGTGCGGGAAAGCAATTGTTAGTGAGGAAGTGAACAAGATATACGAAACTTGTATATTATTTGCTAGACAAGCTAGTTATACACAAAATAATAACGAAATTTTTAGGAGCTATTTTGGCACTTTTGAGAACCTTAGTAATGAAGCAAACTTACTAGAACTAAAAGCTGAGTCTGGAGATCATGCCTTTCAATTTATTTGGAGTCAGGTTTTAAGGTTTGCTTATTCTCACGATCTCGAATGGAGAGATAAGGCGCCCCTAATTCTTGAAGAACAATTACATTATGAACAAGATTTTTGGGTTCGCGAATCTGCCAAAGGCGGCTTTATGGCAGCTATGGAAGCAATAATTGAGAGTTTTTTATCACCTTATACTACAAAAAGTGACAGTGAAAAACGGCTGATGCAAGGTTACGCCAAATTATTAATCGAAAACAACCTGCCCGGTGCTATGGATCTTTTAGTAAGAATTAATGCCACTTCAAGCCATGAGGAAGTTGAATCAATTTTTAATGACCAACTCGCTCAATATAAGATATTGCCTGTGAAAACTATTCATCATTTAGCCCGCTCTTTAGTAGTCGGACGCTATTGGAGTGAGGAAGGATCGTTTGAGTTTCAAAAAGATATCAATAAAGCAAAAGAACTCTATTTGTTTCTTACAAATGAAAAGAAAGATGCTAAGTCAACCTATCAATTTGCGCTTCTTGAAGGAGCTGCAAACAAAAACTCTGCCTTAAAGTATTTTAAACTTGCAGCAAAATACGGCTTTGCCAAAGCTGTAGGCTGGCTAGGCGACTATTACTCATGTACCGGCGATAATGAGTTAGCAAGACAGTTTTTAATTCGTTCTAAAAAATTGGGTTATGTATTTGCGGATGACTCTTTAGGTGAAATTGATACGTATGGTCGACCTAATACTTGCGATAATGGCTGGGTTAAAGCAATGTAAAATACAGTTTTATCTAAATAACTTAATCAACAAAATACCAAGCTCTAAATATCCTATTATTCTTCATTTCATAAACCCCCATGGCCGAAGATTCTACCAACTCTCCTTTTTTATTCCTATGACTTACCACTTCCTTAAAGCTAATTCTATCGCCATCGATGGTATAACCTTCTATTTTGGAGAAGCTATTTCGATTTTTATTCTTGTAGTAATTCTCCATTGCCATTTTAAAGCTAGCTTTATCTTTAGTTTCTATCAGTAGTTCGTTAGAAGTAATTGAAAACCATATGAAATCCTCAGAAACATTATTCACTAATCGTTTTATATCTTTTTTATTGAAAGCATCAACCTGATCATTAAACAGATCTATCAATTTTCTGTCTTCACCTAAGCTACTTGATGAAAAAGTAATAAATAAAATCGCAACGAGCCACTTATTATTCATCTATATTCTCCTAATTTTCAACTTTTCGACGTTACGTTTTTACTTCATTCTAAAGTACTCGAATAAAACTTCTGAGCGCTTACCTTTATCTTTAATATCAACAAATACATGCAAAACATCATCACTAACTTTTTTAAATGTCATACCTTCAAAATAAACAATATTTTTTCCTAGTTCAACTAAGGGGAAACTGACTTTTTCATCTTTCTTTTCCCACCCTTTCAAATCTTGACTGAAATGCTTCAAATCTAGCACCAGACTTTGATTTACTTCTCTAATGATTTCTATTTCATAGAAGTTAACTTTGTTATTTTTTGTTAATCTAAATACCGCCATCATACTTCCCGCTTTGGGTGCTGACCAAATCTCTTCAGTTTCACCTCCAAAGGCATGACCTTGCCAATGACCTGCTATCCAGCTAACTTGTTCAATTTTAGCATTGGGCGAAGACTGTCCCTTTGATAAATATTTTATATTATTTTCTGCAAACACAGAAGAACAAAGGGTAAGTGAAATAAATAGGGCAATGATTTTATATTTTAAAATGCGATTTTTCATTTTATCCTCACAATATTGTATGCTGTTATTGAGCGATCTCACCTAAATAGTATCATGGTTACACTAAGCTATCTAAAGACAAGTAAACAAATACAAATAGACGAAACACTCTGTTTCAAATCTATCCTCGGAATAGTTAGCGGCTATGTTAAACTGTTGGGATATTTTTAATTTACCGGAATTAAGACATGCATTTAGCTTCTCGATTATTACTAGTCACTTCAATTTCTGCCGTATTGTTCAGTTGTGAACAGCCTTCGGCAACTAAACAGGCCGAATCACTAGAAGTATCAAAAACTGCCACCACAGAAGTCAGTCAATCTGAATCTGAACGTGCCAATGAGCTTTTTGAAAAGATTTTTAATGATAGTGT
The DNA here is from genome assembly GCA_002733465.1 of Kangiella sp. Taxonomy (GTDB): domain Bacteria; phylum Pseudomonadota; class Gammaproteobacteria; order Enterobacterales; family Kangiellaceae. The sequence goes on along the minus strand of NVVT01000001.1, from coordinate 294,025 downwards.
TAATCGAAGTCCTATGACTCAGTCTTATCTTGGCTTAAAAGATGACCAAGATAAATGGGATGATTTTTCTGAACAATATGCTTTAGAAGAGTTAGAAATCACTAAAAACAACTTAACAATCGTAAACAAATTTGATGCAAATTTACTAGACCCTCAAACTAAGGTCAGTTTAGATTTAATGAAACAAAATTTAATCGAGGAAATTGAAGACTTTAAATGGCGTCATTATAATTATCCGCTTAATCAAATGTTTGGCATTCATTCCCAAGTACCGTCTCTTCTAATTAATTCGCATCCCATTAAGCAGTTAAAAGACGCAGAAGATTATATTGCGAGACTAGATGGAATAAAGATTTTATTTGAACAGGTTGTTGAAGGCTTAAATATTCGCGCGGATAAAGGCATTATTGCTCCGGCATTTGTTTACCCTTATGTGATTAGCGATAGTCAAAACTTAATTACAGGCTTTCCTTTTAATGAGGGTGATAACAGCACTTTACTCGCAGACTTTAAGTCTAAAATCGATAAACTAAGTATCGAACAAGTTGATAAAGATAAACTGATTGAAAAGGCCTCTCACTCTCTAAAAACATCAGTGAAGCCTGCATACGAAAAATTAATTGCTGCGGTAAAAGAAATTCAAAAGAAAGCAGAATCGGTTGATGGAGTTTGGCGATTAAAAGATGGTGAAGCTTTTTATAATAATGCATTAGCAAGAACCACAACAACTGATTTAACCGCGCCACAAATTCATCAAATAGGTTTAGATGAAGTCGCTAGAATTCATAGTGAAATGGAAGTCATTATGAAAAAGGTAGGTTTTGAAGGTGACTTACCTGCATTTTTTGAATTTATGCGCCATGATATTCAGTTTTATTATGATGAAACAGAGCAGGGCAAAGCACGCTATTTATCAGAAGCAACGGCTTTGATTGAAACCATGAAAACAAAATTGGATGACCTATTTATTGTTAAACCAAAAGCCTCAATCAATGTGAAAGCAGTTGAAGCATTCCGAGAGAAGTCGGCAGGCAAAGCTTTTTATCAAAGCCCATCAATGGACGGATCTCGCCCCGGTATTTATTACGCGAATCTTTACCGTATGAGCGATATGCCAACCTATCAAATGGAAGCACTCGCTTACCATGAAGGCATTCCAGGTCATCATATGCAATTAGCGATTGCACAAGAGTTAGAAGGCATACCTAAGTTTAGAAAATTTGGTGGTTATACCGCTTATATTGAAGGTTGGGGGTTGTATTCTGAATACTTACCAAAAGAGATTGGCATGTATAGCGATCCTTATTCTGACTTTGGTCGACTGGCAATGGAGTTATGGAGAGCTTGTCGTTTAGTGGTTGATACTGGCATTCATTCAATGAAATGGGATCGTGAGAAGGGAATTGAATACTATGTCACTAACACGCCCAATCCACAGCCAGATGCGGTAAAAATGGTAGAGCGTCATATTGTTATGCCTTCACAAGCTACGGCTTATAAGATTGGAATGTTGAAAATTTTAGAAGTTAGGAAAAAAGCTCAAACAGAATTGGGTGATAAATTTGATATTCGTGAATTTCATGAAGTGGTGCTAAAAAATGGAGCAGTGCCTTTGAATGTATTGGCGAAATATGTTGATGAGTATATTGCTTCTAAGAAATAGCAGGTTTGCCCACCTAGGATTATTTTTATACCTTTGTGGGCCGATTTAAACGTGAAATATCAAGGGTTAGTTTAAGTGTTTGTTAAAGTTAATTACCGTCAACCTCTCTCCTTTTTCTCAGATAGACAGAAGTTTTATTCGTTGAAAAAGCGTTTCCGAATATTGTTGTTTAATACCATCTGATAACCCACTATCTTTAACCATCTCAATCATAGACGGGATCATAAAGAGTAATTTTTTAATCTCTTTTTCCATTAATTTAATAGGCAAACCGACACTTTCGGCAAGCTCTAAAAAATCATCCTTTGCGTAAAGACCATTTCCCATTTTTCCGTAATAAGGTAACGATTGGTCATCATTGGTTAATTTTAGGGCTAGCGGCGAATTCGTTTTTGAAGAATAAATTTGTGTGTTTAAGCAATCATATATTGGTGTAAGGTTTAATGTTTTGCCATGCATCATACTGATGTTTTTTAAATGATAATCATCATTACCAATCAAATAATTAAAAATAATTCGTTTCATTGCTTCAAGCGTAACGCCTAGACCAGCCATATCGCTAATTTTTCTCAATACATCATAATAGGTTGCCGCATCATATTTTGCATCTGTATTCAGGTTGTTAATCGCTAGGATCTGCATCATGTCTTCATGGTGTAATTTTTTTTCGCCATCTCTATCAAAGCGTTTAACGATGTAGGCTTCTTCTCTTTGCTCTTCTCCAACACTTTCAAAACCGACTAAACCACACTCAGGGATTATAAATCCGGCTATTTTGGCTAATTGCATTGATAAATGTTCGTTAATAGCCGCTTCTGGGAAACCTTCTGGTGTAGGTTTTAAAATGTAATCTCCTCCACTTTCAACAACCACTAACGGCCCATTTTTAGATTTCAAATCCATTTGCGCTTTTGGTTGAACGCCACTGATTGACATACGACCTGATTGAACTGCCACTCGCACTTGTTGTTGAAACTGCGCTCGAGGGTAGGTTAAAGCCATTGACACTTTACTATTAGCAAACAGTCTTTTTAAGCAGCTAGAATGACTGCTTTTATTTACTTCATTTTGAGTTAGCGATTTAATACAAATTTTGCACTTCAATTGTTACCGCTCCTATCAAATCATGTCCATTTTCAACTAATAGCGAAAACTCGTCTCTATCATCAATTTTTTGAGTBTTACTTTGTAAAGACTTTAACCAGCCTTCAGCAACTAAACCAGARAAAAAACCNAATAGDTCTTTGCTGTCATAAGGYTCAGATGTVAYBGGTAAACTAAAGCTGATTGGCTTCCCGCCACTCACAACATATTGACGATCATATTGAAATCGAAAGAATTCAGATTCTCTACTTAAACACCCTACCAATTCACCATGAAAATTAACCATCGCTTTTACATGACGCATATCGTTAACCCTAACGTCCTGCAAATAGACCTAACCGTCTCCAATTTTGGGCTGCTTTTCCCACTTTCGATTTTTTGATAGGCAGAACGGCTTAGGCCTGATAGTTCAGCCACTTGCTCTCCATTCAAATTAAGTTCTTTTCGTTTTGATTTAATAAGATGAGGAAAATCATCTAAAGGAGTTGGATTAAATCGGATAATTGTATTTTGAAGGGTGTCTGCTTTTTTAGCTAAAACTAACGCTTGATCTGCAATTTCTTTCGCAAGGTAGGTGGAATTATACTCCTTATCCGTTATAAAACTCACTTTAGAACTCTTTTTATTCATATTTTATAATTATATTTACTAAAGTAGATAATCATAGTTCATTTACCGTCATTAGTACATATTTAGTAGGTTTACTCCGTTATTTAGGCTACTTTACCTTACTTTCCAAACGAGCCTGCATCACCCGGAAAAACCACAGGACTTTCAAAACCATCAACACTGACACTAGCAACACCAAAAAAATAATTATCAATAACAATGTTTTTCAAAGTATATTCTGTAACATTGCCAACATACATACTATTTTGCCACTGAGAGACATCCGTTAATCGCCAATATATTTTATATCCTGCAATAATTTTTTTTTCGTTATTACCCGCTTTATCCCAATTTAACTTTGTGCTTGCTTGAACCGCTCCACTAATTTTTACGTTAACCGGTGGATTGGGAGCCCATGCCATGCTTGCTAATGAAACAGCATTTAACGCGGTTAGCTTTGCTGCGTAATCAAAATTAACACCATCAATAGTATCGCCATACTTAACACCTTTTTCGGTTCGTAGATCTTGATGCTGTAGATTGTAATTTTCATTGGTTTCCATAATTCGTACCGCAGGATAACCTAAATCATTGAAAGGGCGGTGATGTCCTCCACGACCAAATCGATCTAAACGATAAATCATCATGGTATCTAGATTAGGAATATATCGATCCGCCATTACATCAATGTAACGCGCTAAGTTTCTTGTTGGTGAATCAACTTCGCCACCTGTAAATCGTCTTTGCTTTGCTTGTTTTGGTGTTTCATTTTGTCGAGTACCTTCAGCGAAAATTCTAGCTGTAGTATTATTGATCACACCATTGATACCTGAAATATTCCCAATCATATCGTTATTCAAAACGGCTTTAATTCGCCAGCCATCTTTTTGCGCTTGCTTTGCCATAATTTTTCCGCCGAACAATCCTTGCTCTTCTCCTGCTAACGCAGCAAATACAATTGATCCATTGAACTTGTATTTAGTTAGAACTCTTGCAACTTCTAAAACGCCTGCTAATCCCGATGCATTATCATTCGCTCCTGGTGAATCTGAAGTTGCATTCATCGGATCAGTCACACGAGAATCGATATCACCGGACATAATAACGTATCGATTAGGATCTGTTTGCCCTTTTAAAATCGCTATAACACTAACAACTTCAGTTGGATTTGGAATTCGCTTCTCACCTGAAATGGTTTCTTTTTGAAAGTAGACTTTAAGGCAACCATTACATTGTTTAGAAATGTTTTCGAATTCCGATTTAATCCATCGTCTTGCTGCGCCGATTCCTCTGGTAGTTGATTGGGTTTCTGAAAGTGTATGCCTTGTGCCAAAACCAATTAACTTTCGAATATCTTTTTCAATATTCTTAGCGGAAACGTGAGAGACTATTTGATGTAACTTTTGTTGGTCTGTGTATTTAATGTCTGCTTTAAGATTACCGATAAAAGATAAAGCAATTAAAATGCTATTAAGAATTATTTTGTTCATATTAATTATCCAAAATCACCTAGTTAAAGCTATTGATAGTGCAAAAATAAAACCAATTAACGTTCCCTTAATTTTTCATTAGGATCTAAAAAGAACATTTTTTTCCAGCCTTGACTGTCAGAATCTATACGCCATAAATAAGGAATCGGAGTTATTATCGAATAGTGTAAATGAGGTGGCTTACCTTTTGCATTGCCACTGTCGCCAACCGTACCAATTTTATCGCCGGATCTGACCAAGCTCATACTGCTGGTTGTTACACTATCCAAATGAGCATAATAATGAAATCGCCATTTAGATCCTAATACTAATACGACTTTGCCCCCTAATGCCACCTCTCCAGAATAGATAACTAAACCGACACTTGAAGACAAGAGAGCAGTACCTTTATTGGCAAAAATATCAATGCCTTTGTGAACGCCCGATTTTCCCCAAGGCTCATACCAGAATGATTGATTATTCCAGTCGGAATTATTCGCCCCCTTGACTGGAATGATTAATTTTTCAGGTATCGCAAAACCAACTGCTACTAATGCAACAAAAAAGGATAAGCGCTATTTTTTTCTTACCAAATTTCATAAAACCATACTAGGATATTAATTTTTACTCGCTATTTAAATTACGAATTTAAGTAATTTTCACAATACTCCAAAGCTCACTAGGAGAATAAACAGGGCAGTCTGCCTGTTTAAAATCACTAACATTTCTAGATACAATTGAATCTACTGGAACTAAAAGACCGGAGAAATACTGAACAGCATCCTCAAAGTCCGTAAACTGTGAAGACGCTGATTCTGCTATTACTTTTCTGTTTACACTAGCTATTTGAAAGATTTTTAATAAGCTTTGTATAGCTGTTCTGGCTTTAACTTTGTTGGTTTGTTTAGAGACTAGGTAATCGATTGTAGTTAGTGTAGTTGCGCACAAATAACCTTTAATTACGCCGGTTTCTACTGCACTAACTAGGCTAGATGATAACTCCAAGAATTCTTCTCTTTGTAGTAAAACATCTAAAATTACATTGATATCAAATAAAACTTTCAAAGATATTTTTCCTCAAGATGTTTCTTATAATCTTTTTCATCAAGATTGCTATCTTTTAAAATACCAATTAGTGATTGTGTAATTGGTGCAATGCTCTGTTTTTTAGTTTTCTTTGTAAAGATAGTGAAGTAATCAGAAACTATTTGAGACAGGGATTTGCCTTGCTCTTTAGCGTGTATTTTTGCCAGCTTGATCAATTCATCTTCTAATCGTAATGTTAATTTCGTTTGCATCCCAAATTCCGACGTATGTTTTGTAGGCCAATTGTACGTCTTTAAGTTGCTGTTTTCAAGTAAAGGCTATTTTTTACTAATTCACCTATAAATCAAGAACCATAACTACAGCGCTGGATGGACACAAGTCACTAAATTGTTTGGTTGCTTTTATGGAGCTTGGGACATCATCTCTATTGCAAATAGTGAAACCAAGACGCTTGAAATATTTACTAGCTGTTGTAGTTAAAAGATAAAACTGGTTTATACCAGAGTCCTTAGCTTTAGCCTTTACCAAGCTAAATATTTGTTCAGCAATTCCTTGATTTTTATCACTCTGCCTAACGGCAAAAGAGCGCAAAAGCCCCAAGTTACCGCGATTTTCAAAACCACCAACTCCGACAATTGTATTATTGTTTTCTGCGATAATAAAGTTGCTGATGTGGTCTTTACAGTCACTCGTTGGAAGATCATAGGTTTCTAATAATTCTATGATTTTTGTTAAATCGGATGAATGTGCTTGTTTATATTTCAATATATTGCTCTTGTGAATTCTTAATATCTAACGTAGGCGCACGATTTTTCGTCAATCTTACTATTCTTGTTCTGCGTTTTATCATTAGTCATTCGATTTCTTCCATGCCTCAATTCCACCAGCCAAAATTGATACGTTTATTCCTTTCTCGTTAAGAAGATAAGCAACTTTATGGCTCACCCATTTTCCAGCCACGCAATAAACAATTACTTCTGAATCACTAGGCAATGACTTAGACCATTCAGGAAGGTTTTCTGGGTCGAAGTAAGATGCTCCGGGGATCAATAATGGATCTTTCTCAAAATCCTCTTTGAGTCGAACATCTAGAATAATTAGATTTTTTTGACCCTGCTTTTCAGAAAGTTGGCTAATTGTAGTGATCTGGTCAAAGCTAGGGCGATCATCATTGCGGAATTCAAACTGAGCATCCTGAGAAAAAATCGTGCTAGAAAACAGGGCTATTAAAATCGTTAAATACACTTTTAACATTTTCTACATCTCATTTTGTGAACATCAAATTACTAATAAGTAAACCAATATCTACGAATAATGTTTGGGACATAACACTTGAGCTCACTGGATCTTTCGAAGCGCAGCGATTTATTATAGGTTAGACAGTGGCAGCCATAATGTTTTTTAATTGACCTATGGGTTTTTGCCTTTCGTTCACTAATAAATCATCATTAATTTTTAGTACCACTATTTTTAGAAGGTCGGTAGTGCTTTCAACTTCTATTATTTTTTTTAGTAAAATCACCTCTTCTTCTAGGTAGCGACCTTTCAAGGATATCCTTTTTTGCGCGACGCCTGTTGCTAGGTCGGATTTTAAAAATCTTGAAATGTTATTTGATGAAATTTCATTATTTGATAATGCGTGTATATAATATTTCATTATATTAGGAACGAATTCAGTACCGCCACCCAATTTATCACTAGCTAAATTAAGGATATCGATCATGTGCGCAGGAACACGGCTTTCTAATGACTTTCGTTGTTTTTCTAACTGCTTTTTAATAGCCGGTGTAGATTGATGTGGTAAAACGACTACAGAATCACAAGCATTACATACACCGACAAGCACATTTTTTACAATCCCAGAACCATCATTGAAAGGTGTATCTCTTAATTGAAACGTTACACCTTGAAATGACTTGCAAGTATTACAAGCGACTTTTTTAGTGTCACCAACTTTTAATATTTTCATGATTAGCCTCGCTTATTCATGGACGCTGATAAATACACAGTCTGGTTCAGTAAAGTACCATTTGATGTACCAGTCTTGACCAGAATAGTTGGTCTTTATGAGATGTACATCTATTTCCGCATCACAATGATGTGGACTGCTGGAATAGGTGTTGCCTTTGGCTCTACCAATAATAGTTGTGATTTGGCTTATTGAAAATAGTACCAGTAGAAAGTAAGTTTTTGACATCTATGTCGTTACGCACTTCATGGAGGACGTGCCCATTGTTCAAGCACTCAATAACCTTGCTTTTTACTTCTCTAAAAGCCATTTTATTCCCTTAGCTAGAGTTGTACGACAAATATCGTACGTGTCAAGTTTTTACCTGTAACGCCTAGCTAATTTCACGTGTGTTTTTCGGCGTCTTGTTATTAGTTACTGTGGCCATTTGACTGCGACCGTTTCTTTTTTATAATCCACTAAATTAGAATTACCATCCAACCTATCTTGTTCCTCTTCATCAAGTTCTTCATAAGGAACACCATCAGCTTTCCTGCACTCTACTTCCCTAGTCATAATGAATGTATTGTTGTTTTTCCAACCTTCTGAATCAGTTAAATCCTCAACTCGAAGTAACTCTTTAAGCGGAAGTGACTCCGGATCAGTGAAATCATACAACACTAATGCATAGGGGCATGCCCAATAACAGCCATCTACTGCTAATAATTTCCCATCATCAGATGGAAATACTTCTGCCCAACAGAACCCTCCTCCGTTGTACGCTTCATCAGGAAAATAGGTTTGAATGGTTCCGTTAGTAAGGTTTACAAATGTATACCCTTGATAGTCCTCACCACAAAGTAAATATTCACAACCATTTGGATGTTGAAACCAACTATGCCAAAAATTGCCGAAATTTCGTTTTATATCAGCAACCAAATTATTGCGCATATCGTATACTCTACCTCTAGAATATGACCAAGTATTAGAACCTTTACTATATTCTTCAATGAATAACTTATAGTTTTCAGAGGGCGAAGTGTGTTCTTCATTTGAATCTTCAACAACATCTGCGACTTCAAAAAAATTTTCGACTCCTTCCCGAAGCTCTTTATATTTAGTGCTCATATCTTCCATATGCTAACGTCCTATTATCGAGCATTGTGCTCAATATGCTAATTGATTTCAACTCTTTCAGTTTCCATCATCGTTAAAGAAATGAAGCTTATGCCACTTATTATTATTCCTATAAAAATGTTAACCTAAATGCTCCAAGTAGATCTAAATGACATTAACCTCCGTCACAACACTATGAAATGAGCATTATGCATGGCAAAAAACATTCAGCAGAGTTTGAAATGTTTTTATTGATTTCTAACTGCAATCGAATGATCTGAGTTTAACTGCAAAAGATCCCAACGATTCCCATACAAATCTTTGAAAACCGCAACAGTTCCATAATCTTGCTCTTTCGGTTCTCGAATAAATTCTATTCCCATTGATTTCATACGTTCATAATCTCGCCAAAAATCATCTGTATTTAGAAATAAGAAAACGCGACCGCCGGCTTGATTCCCGATAAAACTTTCTTGTTCTTCTTTAGATGCTTTGGCTAATAAGAGTGTAACCCCTGTTGAGTTTGGCGGAGCAACCACTACCCATCGTTTATCTTGCTCAGGCTGGTGAGTATCTTCAATTAATTCGAACTTGAGCTTGTTCACGTAAAAATCTATCGCTTCATCATAATCACGAACCACTAAAGCAATATGTACTATATTTTGTTTCACGGCTGACTCCTTTTATCTACCTCTTACCAATACTGAACGAATTGAATCAAAAGTTCAAATTAAAGTTAAGCCTATGATAGAATCGCACCAATTAAAACTACCTCGTATTATCCTTTGGAGAACCTATGAATTTCACAGGTACAGACAAATACATCGCTACCGATGATTTACAAATGGCGGTCAATGCAGCCAAAACGCTTGAGCGTCCTTTGTTGATAAAGGGCGAACCTGGAACCGGTAAGACCATGCTCGCAGAGGAAGTTGCGGACTCGCTTGGCATGAGGCTAATTCAGTGGCATATAAAATCCACTACCAAGGCTCATCAAGGCCTATATGAATATGATGCTGTTTCTCGTTTAAGGGATTCACAGTTAGGTGACGAGTCCGTCAATGATATTTCCAACTACATCAAAAAGGGAAAGCTTTGGGAGGCATTTGGTGCTGATGAACAAGTTGTATTACTCATCGATGAAATTGATAAAGCCGACATCGAATTCCCGAATGATTTATTACAAGAACTAGATAAGATGGAGTTCTATGTATATGAAACCGGCGAACTAATCAAAGCAAAAAATCGACCAATAATTATCATTACTTCAAACAATGAAAAAGAGTTACCTGACGCTTTTTTACGTCGCTGTTTCTTTCATTACATTAGTTTTCCCGATAGAAAAACCATGCAACGGATCGTCGATGTGCATTACCCCAACATTAAGGCGGATCTATTAACTGAAGCCTTAGATATTTTCTTTAAAGTACGAGAGGTTCCTGGTTTAAAAAAGAAACCTTCTACTTCTGAGTTAATTGATTGGTTAAAATTATTACTTGCTGATGATATTCCAGATGAGGTTTTGAAGAATCGTGATCCAACTAAAGCTATACCACCTTTGTATGGTGCATTGTTAAAGAACGAGCAAGATGTTCATTTGTTAGAACGATTAGCCTTTATGGTTCGTCGAGAAAATCGTTAATAACTTAGCAACTTTATAACCATAAACCTAAAGGAACCCTCTCCCTAGCCCTCTCCCAGAGGGAGAGGGGATTAAAAAATGTTAATTAATTTCTTTTTTCTGTTAAAAAAATCCGGCATTCCAGTCTCTATTAAAGAGCTTTTAATTTTATTAGAAGCGCTTCAATCTCGTTTGGCTTTTTGTAGCTTGGATGATTTTTATTCCTTAGCTCGTTTGTGCATGGTTAAAGATGAGAAATATTTTGATCGCTATGACCGCGCCTTTGCAGCACACTTTAAAGAGCTTGATAATTTAGAAGATATTCTCGAAGCATTAATCCCCGAAGATTGGTTACGCTCAGAATTTATGAAACACCTTAGCGATGAAGAGAAAGCTAAAATTGAATCATTAGGCGGACTGGAAAAATTACTAGAAACTTTTAAGGAACGATTAGAAGAACAAAAAGAGCGCCATGCTGGTGGAAATAAATGGATCGGCACCGGTGGCACATCACCTTTTGGACATAGCGGATATCATCCTGAAGGAATTAGAGTTGGCGGTGAAAGTAGAAACAAAAGCGCGGTGAAAGTTTGGGAAAAACGTCAGTTTAAAGATTTGGATGACAATATAGAATTAGGCACAAGAAATTTAAAAGTGGCTTTAAGAAAATTACGAAAGTTTGCCCGTAGTGGCGCAGAGGAAGAACTTGATCTAGATGATACAATAGCATGCACCGCTAAGAACGCCGGTTATTTAGATATTAAAATGGTGCCTGAGCGACACAACGCAATCAAAGTTTTAATATTCTTTGATGTGGGTGGATCGATGGATCCCTTTGTTAAAGTGTGCGAGGAATTATTTTCTGCCTGTAAAACAGAATTTAAACACTTAGAGTTTTTCTATTTTCACAACTTTATTTATGACAGCGTTTGGAAAAACAATTCAAGACGATACACTGATAAAACACTTTTAAACGATGTATTAAGAACTTTTACAAAAGATTATAAAGTCATTTTTGTTGGTGATGCCTCTATGGCGTCTTATGAGATTTCTCATCGAGGTGGAAGTGTAGAGTACATGAACGAAGAGGCTGGTTATGTTTGGATGCAACGGCTTAAGGCAGTTTTTAATAAAGTGATTTGGTTAAACCCTGTAGAAGAAAAATATTGGAATTACACTCAAAGTATAGGCATGGTAAAACAATTAGTAGAAGATGAAATGTTTCCTTTGTCGGTTAAAGGGTTAGAGCAGGGAATTTCTTCTCTTAGCAAATAAAAGGTATATAACAATGAAAAAAATATTACTTCTAATAGCCTGTGCGCTCTTTATCAGCGGATGCCAAAATCCAGAGCCTCCTGTCGTTCAAAAAAAGCAAATCACTCAATCTAAAGACGCACTAATTGAGAAGCAAAAACTAGATCAATTAGTAGCGGATTACAACGAAGAATATCTTACTATTCATCCCGTTGCTGGAACCTTTCAAAGCCGAAGAGAATTTAATGACAAGTTCGGCTTACCAATTGGTCAAAAGAGCCGGGGTTTGGAAAAAGAATTTACCCGGAAATATTTAAAAGCCATTAACAATATTGATTTTAACAAGCTCGATCATCAATCGAAATTAACTTACGACATTTTTAAGAGTGCTCGTGAGTTATCGATAGAAGGGGAACAATTTCCATTCCATCTAATGCCAATTAATCAAATGCAGGGAGCACACAATTTTTATGCGTCGCTAGGTTCTGGTGAGTCTGCTCAACCATTTAAAAGTGAAGAGGACTACCGCAATTTTATAAAACGAAGTGAAGGTTTTGCGATTTGGTTGGATAGTGTGAYTCCGGCGATGAATGAAGGTATTGAAGCTAATATTGTATTGCCACAGTCAATTTTGGAGAAACTAATTCCACAATTAAAAGCACATATGGTTAAGGATTTAAAAGCTAGTGTTTTCTATAAACCCTTATTAGATTTACCTAAGGAAATGAGTGCCGAAAAAAAGTTGAAACTAATCGCTGACTACGAGCGATGTATCAAGGAAACATTAATACCTGTTTATACAAGGGTCTACAATTATCTAGAAAATGACTATAAAAAATATGCTCGAAAAAGTGTTGGTCTATCAAATCTTCCTAACGGAAAAGCTTGGTACGAATATATGATTAAAAGTCACACCACWCTRCCAYTAACTGCWRAAGARAYTCAYGAGTTTGGACTCTCAGAGGTGACTAGAATTTTGGCCGAAATGAAAACAGTAAAGGAACAAGTATCATTTGATGGTGACATGCCAGAATTTTTCGAATTTTTAAGAACCGATGATCAGTTCTATTTTGAAGAAGCGTCGCAATTGGTTAAAGCCTATGAAGATACAAAGATAAAGATTGATGCCACTTTACCAAAACTTTTTGAAGTCTTTCCAAAAGCGGATTATATTGTTAAGCCAGTTCCGGATTTTCAAGCGGCGTCTTCTGCTGGAGCATATTACGAATCACCGGCTCCCGACGGTTCCCGACCGGGCGTATTTTATATTAATACTTATAATTTACGTTCACAGCCTAAATTTCTAATGGAAACGCTTTCAATTCATGAAGCCTCACCGGGACATCATTTTCAAATAGCCATACAGCAAGAAGTAAAGGGTTTACCAGATTTTAGAAAGTTTGGTGGTTATACCGTTTTCAATGAAGGTTGGGCGCTCTATGCGGAAAGTTTAGGAAAAGAATTAGGATTATTTTCCGATCCCTACATGTGGTACGGTCGTTTAGTTGATGAACAACTTCGTGCAATGCGRTTAGTGGTYGATACGGGTTTACAYGCTTAYGRMTGGAGYCGWGAAAAAGCRATYGAATATATGCTYRYRAATTCYTCAATGGCTCGRTCSGATGTTGAAGCMGAAGTTGAACGCTATATTGTCATTCCTGGACAAGCTTTAGCCTACAAGATAGGACAAAGAAAAATTCGTCAACTTAGAACAAAAGCTGAAAATACATTAAAAGAAAAATTTGATATAAAGAAATTTCATACGCAGATGTTAATCGATGGAAGTTTACCCATGCCAACGCTAGAGAAAAAAATTAATCTTTGGATAGAGTCTCAAAGATAGTTGTTTTTATTTAGACACCTTTTTATTAGGCAAAAGTAGTGTAACTTTTAAACCTCCATTTTTGCGATTACTAATTAATATTTTTCCGCCATGCGCTTCTACAATTTCTCGACATAAAGGCAAGCCCAACCCGGTTCCGCCGGATCGTGTTGAATAAAAAGGTAACAGCGCATTGCTTAAGTTTTTCTCTGTCATTCCTTTACCGCGATCTCGAACAATAATTTCATATTCATTTAAATTAACATTGACCGACAGAGAGACTTTCGATTCTAATGATCCTGATTCCAATGCGTTTTTTACAAGATTTATTATCGCTTGTTGTAATTGAGATGGATCGCAATAAATACTTCCTGTTTTTTCTTCACAAATAAGTTCAAATGTTTTTATTTGTTGGATACTTTCGAAAAAAGAGTAAGTCTCAACGATACTTAATTGAGGTTTAGGTAATCTCGCGAACTCTGCATAACCCTCAATAAACATTTGTAAATATCGCGCTCGTTCTCCCATGGTATCAAAAATTGTAGCTAATTTTTCTTCACCTTGTCTTTCACAAAGAGTTCTTCCAGAGTGAGCCAGAGATGTAATAGGCGCTAAAGAATTATTTAGCTCGTGACTGATCAGCCTAATAACTTTTTTCCAAGTGCTAACTTCTTGTCGACTAATTTCTTTTGTAATACTTTTAAATAAATATAATTGGTGTTTACGACCGTTCAATAGAAATTGATTTTGGGTCAAGTGATAAGTTTCATTTGTTCTACCTGTTTCGTCGCTTCCACTTGTTTTTCTTTGAGTAGCTGTAAATAGCCCGCTTAATCCTGAGCTTACTGCGAGTGAAAATGACTCTGCTTGTTTCGATAATAAGTCATTAAAATTTAGTCCATTGATAGAAACACCATCGTACAATAAAACTCTAGCTGAGCTATTACTATAAATAATTGCGCCAGTATCATCAATTAAAACGAGTGATAAAGGTGTTGTCTGAATTACTGTGTCTAATAATAGCTCTCGTTGATAAAGATGTATTCTTTCGTCCCTTAGAACCGCCCCAACTTTATTGTAAACGGCAACGAGATCACCTAATTCATCATTTCTTGTTTTGGCGATAGATACACTAAAATCATTATCCAAGAAGTTTTGAAAGCCATTATTTAACGCCATCAAAACGTTATTTAGTGGAGCCATATAAGAGTGAACAATTAGTAAAATCGTGGGAAGAACTATTGCAATAGAAATAACGCTAGCCAAAAATACATCATCTAATAAAATTGTAAGTGAACTCACCATAAATACAATCACTAGAATAATAAATACAAGCAATACTGAAATTTGAGCTTCTAGGCTGAGTTTTATTTTCAAGAGTTAAATCTATTATTGCGAACGAAAGAGGTTCAACATGATATCGAGTTTAAACTTTATCTCTAGGGATAGCGAATTTATCCATTCGTCTATATAAAGATTGTCGACTTAGACCTAGCTGTCTTGCGGTTTGAGAAATATTATTTTTATTTTGTTGTAACGCATTAATTAATGATTGTTTATCTGGTTCATTTAGCTCCCTTACTTCTGGTTTAATATTTTGTGACTCTGGTAAGCCAAGATTTTCACGAATAATATTTTTGTCTTTAGCTAACAAGCTCGCGCGCTTCATTACGTTCTCTAGCTCTCGAACATTGCCAGGCCAGTTATGAGATTGAAGCGCAATTTCCGCATCTGCAGACAACCTTGTATCCGATGGCATAAAAAATAGTGCGAGCGGTAAAATATCATCAATTCGATCAGCCAGACTCGCCACTTTAATTTCAATGACGTTTAATCGATAGTATAAATCCTCTCTAAAACTTCCTAACTTAATTTCATCAAGTAGGTTTACATTGGTTGCACTAATCACTCTGACGTTAACCTTTCTTGTTTGAGAGCTACCCAAACGTTCAAACTCTCCCGTTTGAAGAACTCTTAACAACTTTACCTGGCCTGACAGAGGTAAATTTCCAATTTCGTCTAAGAAAAGAGTACCACCATCTGCAGCCTCAAATCGTCCAATACGTTTTTTCTGCGCCCCGGTAAAAGCGCCAGCTTCGGCTCCAAATAATTCCGCCTCTAAAAGCTCAGAAGGTAACGCTCCGATATTAACTTTAATAAAAGGTCTGCCTTTAACGGAAGAGTTTGCTTGAATAGTTTCTGCAATTTTTTCTTTTCCACATCCATTTGGACCTGTAATCAATACTGAAATATCTGCATGGGCAATTTGTGTTGCCATAGTCAAAGTTTGCAACATAGACTCACTATTAAATATAGTGCCACACAAATCGAATTGGTTTGATAGTGATTGGTGCTGTTTCGATTTTTGACTCAACATTGAATTTGTTTGAATCCGTAATTGACCTAGCTCAATTAAGTTTTTCACACTAGCAACTAATTTGGAATCATCCCACGGTTTAGCAAGATAATCACTAGCACCCAAACGAACTAATTCGACAGCTGTTTCCAAACTGCCCCAAGCCGTCAGTAAGATCACCGGTAAATCAGGATTTGATTGCTGAATTTGTTTAAATAGACTCACACCTTCTTCGCCTGAAGTTGTGTCTTCAGTAAAATTCATATCCTGAATAACTAGATCAATTTTTTTTGTTTGCAAAAACAGTAGCCCTTGTTTAGGGCTATCTGCGTGCAACGTTTCGATATCATGGAGTGAAAACAGAACGTCTAACGCTGTTGCTATGCCGTAATTATCATCTATGACTAAAATACGATTCATTGGATTGTTCTCATCTTCCTAAATAATCTTCTATTTAACATTTTTGGCGCCCCTAAATACTCTGAGTAGCAACCGCAGGTGATACGTTAGAAGCTTTTTGTGCTGGCACCCAAACAGCGGCCACTCCAACAATTAACATCACAACAATTCCTAAAGGATAATAATACCAGTCAATTGGTGGAATATTAAATGTTTGAGCCAAGTATAAACTGAAAGAAATTGCTATAAGTGTTCCGACGATAAGTCCAATAGAAGTAATCAAAATATTTTCGGTAATAAAATACCTCTGAATATCTATTTTTCTAGCGCCTAGAGCTCTTCTTGTTCCAATTTGCTTTGTACGTTGATTCACATTAAAGCTCACAATTCCAACAATGCCTAGTAGTGTAATAAGAATTAATAATATAACAACACTCCATAAAATTTTWGTCATTGCATAATCAYCGCTATARCTTSTTCGTTTTAYTTCTGTMAGKGARCGCACACTTGTTATMACTCTATTKGGATTKCGATCTAACAACATTTTTTCGACGTTACCTAATAATTCGTCTATTTGCGAACTCTCAATACGAACGATTACACGATTAAACGTCGATAGAGTGATCACTGGCTGAATTAAATTATCCATAAATTGTGTTGAACTAGGCCACGGCCCTGCTAACGTTTCAATAATTCCTATAATAGTAGCATTAGTACCCCAAAAATAGATTTGGCTTCCYAATGCRTCACTATTTGGATACAGTTTATCCGCAAGAGATTGCGTTATCATTACAACTTTGGGTTCAACAAATTCTTGAGTATAAACGACTTCGCTAGGTTTAAAATTTCTACCCGACGCTAACTTAAAACCAAAAGTATTTAGAATATGGCTATCGCCTCGAAAAAATCCTGAACCTCTACTTTCACCATTGTCACTATCTTCCTGGCTAGCAGAAACAGTTGAAGAACTTCCACTACCGCTCAAAGGTACCATATTGGTAACTACTGCATCTATTACACCGGGTGTATTTCTCAGTAACTCAATATCAGCTTTAAAGTTATTTTCTAAGTCATAGTTATCACTAAAAGGGCTCACATTAAATGATATCAATTCGCTTTCCGCGAGGCCTGTTTCTCGATTCATTAAATCGAGTCGTTGTTTAATAATACTTATCGAGTTAACCACAACCGCAAAAGTAATCGCAATTTGTAAAACCATAAGGAAGGTTGTACTTTTGTGTCTTTTTAATGCGCTAAGTATCGGTCTTATTTCTAACATATATTTCTCCACTAATATTTTAAATGTGATTAACTACTGTATCTTCAGATATACGGATGGATTAGTTTTGCAAATAACCCATGCTGGATACATACCGGCTAAAACACTGGAGATGATTGCAATAGTAATGGAACCTATCATAAGCGTCATATCCATTTGAACTAGGTCGTTGTAATCACTATAAAGTGATTTCACTCCCATTAAACCAATTTGACTCAATCCTAAACCGACCAAACCTCCCGCTAGGCCTATTATTCCTACATCGACTAAATGTTGAAAAAAGATAGTTCTTCTACTGGCTCCCAAAGCACGTCTAACACCAATTTCTGGCGCGCGATTTAAAAATTTTGATAGTAATAAACCGAGCGTGTTGATCATACAGACTGCTAAAAACATAAATGCTAAACCAACCAAAATACTATTATCGCTAGAAACAACGGTATTATAATTTAGCCATTGAGTGACATTTTTTAATGAAACGCCTGCTTTTTCATGGGTAAACCTTTCCAATTTTTTTTGTTCGCTGATGTATCCATCAATCCAATCTATATACTCTTCTTTTTGTTTAGAAGTGTTTAACTCTACCCAATATTGATTCCATAAACTTTCAGAGCGAAGCCTATCTTCATAAGTATTTATTATTTCGGTTTTCCATCCATTATTATTACCCCAGCTAGGTAACTCCAAAACGGGTAAAAGTGAAAAGGGAAGAAACAAACGTTCCGACGAATTGAAACTACCATTATTTAAATCATAGAATCGAGGCGTAGGTTGCCAATCATCAATAACACCAACAACGGTAAATAAATCGCCACCCAAATTTATTTCTCGTCCAACGCTATTTTCGCCACTAAAGATTTTTTCGTTTAATTCCTTACCGATAACGATTACATTTTTAGGGCTAACGTCAACTGTCTTATTCCAAACTTCACCATAAATAAATGGTATTTTAAACATTGCAAAAAAATCGCTATCAATCGCTCTCGCTGATTCAAGAAAAGGTGTTTGATCTGCTTTAGTTGGAATGACGGAAAAGCCGGTCGCTAAACTTCTTGTTTTTCTTGTTGGAATATCAGATTGATGTAAATTCATTCCATCTTGATAGGTGACTTGATAGGGAAATTCATCATCCACTCTAGAGTTGCCCATACCTTCACCGTATGTATAAAGTTGAACATGAAACAGTTCACCACTTTTGCTCGGTATAGGATCTTTTCCCATAAGATAATTAACCGTTAAAACAGTCATACTAACGCCAATACCCATTCCAATTGCAATGACCATTAGGGCAGTTATCATAGGCGTTCTTTTAATACTCAACCAAGATAATTTTAAATAATAGGTAAACATAATATTCTCCTATGCGCTCGCAGTTTCAGGTTCAGCAACATTAAGTACCGGTTGCAACTTCTGATAGTCACTTACTTGCCCGTCAACAATATGAATATTTCTTTGTGCTCGTCTTGCCAATTCAGCATCATGGGTTACCATGATTACGGTTGTTCCTTGCTGATTTATTTCTTCCAATAACTGCATCACTTGACGCGCCATTAATGAGTCTAGATTTCCGGTTGGTTCATCTGCTAATAAAAATCTTGGCTCCCCAGCTAATGCTCTAGCGATGGCGACTCGCTGTTGTTGTCCACCTGAAAGTTGTGATGGAAGGTGCTTCATTCTAGCGGAAAGACCTACTCTTTCTAGTGCGTTTTCGATACGTTGTTTTCTATCTTTTGCACTAAAGCCTCGATAGCGTAATGGCACATCAACGTTATCAAATAAGTTTAGATCGGGAATTAAATTGAAACTCTGGAAAATAAATCCAATTTTTTCATTTCGCAATTGAGAGCGCTGATTGTCATTCAGTTGGCTAACATCTTTTCCATCTAACGAATAACTTCCACCGTCAAAAGTTTCTAACATACCCGTAATGTTTAAGAAAGTTGTTTTACCCGATCCCGATGGTCCAGTAACCGCAACAAATTCGCCTTCATTAACTTCCAAACTAAAATCTCTTAATGCATGGGTTTCTACTAGATCCGTTCGGAATACTTTCTTTATATTATTCATTATTAACATGGTTATCTTCCTCTTGAATTTAAGCTTTTAAAAAATTGACTAATTTAAATTTAATGTTTTTGCATCATTAACAAAATCAGTATTCGAAATGATGACTCTTTGACCTTCCGTAAGGCCTAAAATGACTTCTACTTTTGCAATACTTCTCGAACCTAACTTAACGTCCGTCAAAGTCGCACGGTCTTCCTCAACTACAAATACTTTTAGCCCGCTATGATGCTGAATAAATGATCCTCGGGATAAATACAATACGTTATCTTTTTGTTCTAAAATTACACGGCTAGTCACTCTTTGGTTTTGTTTAATACCTGGAGGAGGGGATTGCAAAAACGCTACTCGACCTTTCACGACATTATTTGTCACTTCGGGAGAAATGGTAATAATCTCAGCGTCATAGTCTTTCTGGTTGTATTTCACTTTCACCAACATTCCAATTCCTAGCTCATCGGCATAGGACTCTGGAATATCAATTTCTACTTGGAAGGCTGACAAATCAACAATCGTTAATAATGCTTGGTTCACTGATATTGCTGATTTTTGCTCTACGGACCAGGAACCTACAATTCCAGATACCGGCGCTTTGATAGTCAACTCGTTTACTAGTCGCTCGGTATTTTCTACCAACAAACGATGTTGGTTCAATTCTGACTGCCGTGCTTTTAACTCGAAAACTAAATTTTCATTTTCTAGCTCAGCCACCTTTATTGCAAAGTCGTGCTTAAGCTGAGAGCGCTCTAAATCATCTAGCGCTTTTTCATAATCTAATTGGCTCACCGCTTGAATCTTTATGGATTTTTCTGCCCGACGTTTTTCTCTTTTAGCAGCATTTAAAATTACCGCCTCTAGTTTAATTTGTTGTTCACTTTTAATTTTCGCTTGTTTAGTTGCAATTTTTTGACGTTCATACTCAATATTTAAACTGACCAGTTTAGCTTTCTCTTGCTGTAACTGATTAATTAAAGTTGGGCTAGCTACCTTCGCAACAATATCACCCTGTTTAACTATTTCTCCGGGATTAAATAATAACGTTACCGTTCCAACCGATGGAGAATAAAGTTTTGGGCTATTGGCCGCTATAATATTTCCTTGCAATGAAATATCTCGCACAAACATTCCTTTTTCAACCGAGGCTATTCTTAACCTAGAACGATCTACCGATTGATCTGTAGCTGCCCAGTTTGAAATTAGTGAGTAAAAAAGAAAACTCAAAACTAATACGATAGCTACTACAACTATTAATTTGGTAGGCACTGTTTTTGATTTCGTTAAAATCACATCTTGTGATGATGTATCTTGGATCATATTAATTCGCTTAGTTATAGTTAGTTTATTGGTGCTTTTCCTTTGTCTTGTATATAGCTAATCCCGTGCCACAATTGTCAGGCTTTTAACCTATTGATTAATAGACGTTTTTATATATTGTAATTAGACGAAAGAGAGTTTTCACTCTATGGACAATGTCCGATTTTGATTCTCGGACGGATCGGACACAAAAGTTTTCACTTTAGGATAAATTATTATGTACTAGTCTTTTATAGGCTCCGAAATTCTAGCTTGAAACACCTTCTTTCTATAAAATTAGATTTTTTTATAACTCTGACTTATAAGAAGTGTGAAATAATTACCAACTAGCCAAATGATTTGATTAGGCAGTAGTTTTTGTATAGTGTGGACAAACTAAGTACGAAAACCAATCTATCTATTAGATAAGTGCTTAGTCCCATCAAAACCGTGACGGAGTTCACACTATACGACCTATCGGATCTAATTGTTGTTTTGATTTAACCTCTTCGACTATATTTAAATAAAATAGTTTGAGGGTTAAAAACCAGTTTTGGATCAGTAGGGTTATTTTCGATTGTTAACTATCGCTTAACCTTCACTCCCGAGATTATTACATAGCCATTATTGTAAACTAACGTTATAAACGGAGTAAAAATATGAGCAACACTAAACCAGGTTCTGAAAATAAGTCTTTTTTTGCTAGTAAGAAAGAAAATCCTACATCTAGTACTGCAAACTCACCGACAGCTGGATCACCTTCAAGCTCTTCTGCTACTAGTCCATCGACAGAATCATCAACTGCAAGTGCTCAAACACAAGTTAATCAGGTTAAAGAAACCATTGCTAAAGGGCACTCAGTACTAGGAAAAAACATCAAATTTCGTGGTGAATTAATTGGCACAGAAGATTTACATATAGAAGGTGTAGTAGAGGGTGTTGTTATAATGAAAGGGCATAACCTTTCTATAGGTGAAGAAGGCGTACTTAACGCCAATGTACATGCACAAAACCTCACCATTCACGGTAAACTAACTGGAGATGTTCTCGCGGATGAGCTGATTCAAGTGAAATCTACGGCGGTTGTTAAAGGTAACTTGACAGCTCCGAGAATTCAATTGGATGATGGCGGTAAATTCCGTGGTTCAATGGATATGACAGATACCGATCAAGAAAAGAAAGATCGTTTAAATGATTTCAAACAAAAATTAATTCACCCTCATTTACCTAAAAAAGGTGATAGCGAAAAACCTCAAGAAAGCAACTCTAATAAAGATGCTGGAAAACCTAGTTTTAACAAAAAGTAATTTTACCTACGCTTAGCCCGTCATGTTTGTCCTTTAGTATTAACCTTCTAGTATTAATATGACAGGCTAAGAAAATAAGAGAGTCAAAGTGTCAGATCATTATTCTTCCGCATTAGCCAGCTTGGTTGAAGAAATAAGTCATGGGAAAAGTATTATTCTTGATCTCGGCTCAACTGAAACAGGCTCCACAAAAGTATTTTTAGATTTGAGATGTAATTGTTATGTTGAAGATCTTAATGAATTGCTACAAGAGCTATCTTCTGATAACCCTAGTCGCTTTGATTTATTAGAAGCACACCTATTAGATAAACCTGATGGCTTAAAGTTTGACTATGTTCTCTGTTGGGATCTTTTAAACTATATCGATAAAGATTTACAAACTCACCTATTTAATTTACTCGCCCCGCACTTCAAAGAAGGCACTCTTCTCCATACAATGCGCTATACCCGTGAGAACATGCCTTCAAGTCCTGGCCAGTTTCGAATTCGTAAAGATCTAAATTTTTCTATGGGTGAAGATCTTTCTAATGAAATGATCAAGGCACCCATTTTATCAACTATCCAACTTTTAAAGAATATGGGAGATTTCACTTTACGTTCAACCATTATGAACCAACAAGGCATGCGTAAAGATATCACTGAATATTTATTTGATTACGGTGAAGTGGCTGCATTGCGGAACCTGAAGAAAAACAACATGGCGGAAAAATCGAAGTACTCTAGTCAAAAGCTAGTATTTACTGATGTAGTAATGAATGGTTTAAAGGAGTCTTTAAGTCAGCTAAAGATAATAGAGGATTCAAGTGTCCTTGAGATTGGCAAAAAAGGTGGACGATCTCTTAAAACACTCAACACTTTAACCGAACACCTTTATGTTGAAGATATTTATTCATCGCTAATATGGCAGAAAAAAATCAATAATAATGCACCTAGCTTTAGTCAAAACGCTTTGAAATTTAAGGCTGATGAATCTTTTAATTTAATTTTGCTTTGGGATATTATTAGCATTTTACAGCCAGCTCAATTTGGAGCATTTCTGCTGGCTATACGGTCCCACTTGAAAGTCGGAGCCAAACTCCACTTACTTTTACCGGTTAATACTAACGCGCCAGAAAAACCACCAGAATATGAGATAAATTCAGACTTTACGGTTTCAGTTAGAGGAGAAATTCAAGGCAGTCAAGTACGAACAATTACAACAATGACGCAATTAACTACACTGCTACCTGGTTTTAAAATGAGTTCATTTCAGTTCGGAAAATTTTCAGATAAACATAAGTTTTTAGAATGTGTTTTTGAGTTAATTGAATAAAGTATTATTAAGGCTTTGCTTTGTTGACTAGTCGCTCATCGCAATTTTTGATTATTTTCACTTTATCTAACTCACTCGCAGAATGCCATCCAACAATTTCATCAATATGTCTGAAGCATCCCAAACAAATATCTTCATCATCTAGGCAACAATTACTTATGCAAGGTGAGCGTACGCTTTCTTGATCGGTCATTAACTTCTCCAAAAATCTGGAGAAAGGATCACCAACAAAGTGAAAATTTCCAGTCGGCCAAATAACATAGCGATTGATAATACCCACTTTGATAAATCACTTAAACCAGAATAATTTGCTGCCACATCGCCAAGACCAGGTCCCAGATTATTCATACAGGCCGCAACTGCAGAAAAAGCGGTCACTTGACTTTCGCCATCAGCCATCAAAATTAGCATGAAAATAAAAAACAGAACAACATAGGCAGAAAAGAATCCCCAAATAGACTCGACAATTTTATCTGGTACCACTTTACTACCGATTCGAATTTTTAAAATGGCGTTAGGGTGAATAAGGCGGGCTATTTCTCTAGCACCTTGCTTAAATAATAAAATAATTCTAATCACTTTCATTCCGCCGCCTGTTGAACCAGCACAACCACCCACAAAACTAACAAACAATAATAATATCGGTAAAAATACCGGCCAAGCGCTAAACTCTGTTGTTGAAAAGCCGGTAGTAGTTCCGATCGAAATTGTATGAAAAATTGATTTAACTAGCGCTTCTGAAAACTTAAAATAATCATGAGAAACTAAAATAGCTGTAGAGATTAGAGTAACAATTAGAAAAATAGAGCTATAAACTTTAAACTCAGCGTCCTTAAAATAGCTATCTAAACTTAACCCTCTCACCGCAACAAAATGAAGAGAAAAATTAACCCCAGCTACAAACATAAAAAAACTACAGATTATTTCAATATTAGAGCTTTCAAACCAACCAATACTAGCATCATGAGTGGAAAAACCACCAATAGCAACCGTTGAGAAACTATGTCCAATCGCATCAAAAAGCTCCATTCCAGCCCCCCAATAACTAAGAGCGCAAATGACGGTTAATCCAAAATAAATATACCATAGAGCTTTTGCTGTTCCCGCAATTCTAGGTGTTAATTTGGCATCTTTAACTGGTCCTGGAGTTTCTGCACGATAAAGCTGCATTCCCCCTATCCCTAACATTGGTAATACCGCGACGGCTAAAACGATAATCCCCATTCCGCCCATCCACTGCAATTGCTGTCGATAAAAAAGAATAGAGTGAGGTAAAGAATCGATGCCTGATATAACTGTAGCACCGGTTGTCGTTAGCCCAGAAAATGATTCAAACACAGCATCGGCGATACCAAAGTTTAACGAGGGATCCATTGCCAAATAGAGCGGTAAGGCACCCATAAAACTTAAGCCACCCCAAAATAGAATCACCACTAAGAATCCATCTCGAGTTCTTAAATCGCCACTGGCATTTTTTCTGGGTAGATATAAGCTCAGACCTAAAAAAAGACTCACTAGAAACGCCGTAAAAAAAGCTATACCGCCGCCATCTTTATAAAAAAGAGAAATGGCAATTGGAGGCATCATCGCTAGACTAAAAATCATTAGCAGGATACCAAGAATTCTAATAATCACTTGTTTTTGCATTTCAGTGCGCCAGTCTTTTGCTAATTAAAAATTATTATTTTATGTTGTGTTTAGAAAAAGGTTAGATCGACTTGAAATAATCTTTCCACTTCGCCCACATGTTTTTTATCAACTAAAAATAGAATAATATGATCGTCCGTTTGTACCACAATATTATGGTGAGCAATAATCACTTGTTCACCACGTACAATTGCTCCAATAGTCGTTCCTTTTGGCAATGGAATATCTCCAATGGCTTTCCCCACAACTTTTGAAGTATCTTCCGTTCCATGGGCGACGGCTTCCATTGCTTCGGCCGCACCTCGCCTTAGCGTGTAAACATTTGAGACGTCACCTCTTCTAATATGTGTTAATAAACTGCTAGTTGTCGTATGTTGAGGAGACACGGCAATATCAATTTCTTTTCCCTGAAGAATATCGGTATAAGCACTGTTGTTAATCAGAACCATGGTTTTTCTTGCGCCCATTTTTTTTGCTAACATGGCCGACATAATATTCGCTTCATCTTTATTGGTAACCGCAATAAAAACATCCATATGGTCAACATTTTCTTCAGTCAACAAATCTTTATTACTCGCGTTTCCATGCAATACGGTTACGTCATCTAAATGATCACTAATGGTTAACGCTCTTTTTGCATCTGCTTCTATTAATTTGACTGAATAGTTTTCTTCCAGCTTTTTTGCTAAACCTAGACCAATATTACCACCGCCCACTATCATTATTTTTTTGTAGGGTTTTTCAAGCTCTTGAAGCTCTCCCATTATTTGTCTTATATGATTACTTTCAGCAATAAAAAACACTTCATCATCCGCCTCAATGACTGTATCACCGGTTGGAACAATCGCTTTGCCTCGCCTAAATATAGCAGCAACTCTCGCTTCAATATTAGGCATATGTGAACGAAGAGTTGAAAGAGTATTACCTACTAATAAACCGCCGTAATAAGCCTTTACCGCAACTAAACGAACCAAACCATTAGCAAAATCCATTACCTGAAGTGCACCGGGGTTTTCGATCAATTGATAAATATGCTTGACGACTAATTGCTCCGGGCTAATCACAACATCAACGGGCAAGTTATCTGCGTTAAATAGCTTCTTTTTCTCCTTTAAATATTCAGGAGAGCGTATTCTCGCAATTTTAGTCGGCGTGTTAAAAACCGAATAAGCCACCTGGCAAGCGATCATGTTGGTTTCATCGCTATTAGTTACAGCAATCAACATATCGGCATCTTCAGCACCGGCTTGCCTAAGAATGTTGGGATGTGACCCATATCCAACGATGGTTCTAAGATCCAGGTGATCTTGTAATACCCGCAATTTCTTTGGACTGGTATCTATCAGAGTAATGTCATGGTCTTCGCCTGCAAGACTAATCGCGAGAGTACCTCCAACTTGCCCTGCTCCAACAATGATTATTTTCATAACAATACTCGGGTGACTAATTGATTAACTTTGATCGCTAGAACTTAAAAGCTTTTCTAAACCACAAAAATAAAATCCATCCATTTGCATTTGACCGGGAAATATTTGATAGCCAAAATCAGTAACAGATTTGTCCTTTAACTCTTGATGGGCTTCAAGTGGCATATCAAGAAGTTTAGCTCTATTATTCTCAAAAAATTGATTAATTTGATCTTCATTTTCTACTTTAAAAACTGAACAGGTCGCATAAACTAATTTACCGCCTGGTTTTAACATTTGCCAAGCTGAATTTAGAATTTCACGTTGTATTTTAACTAACGACTCCATATCCGTTTTTTTACGGTGTATTTTGATATCAGGGTTTCTTCTGATCACTCCACTCGCTGAGCAAGGAACATCAATTAAGATCCGATCAAAAAATTCGCCATTCCACCAATCCTGATAATCCAAAAAGTCCACATTTAATAGCTTAACTTTATAGGAATTATCCAACATGTTAAAGCGACTTAGTACTTCTGTCACTCTTTCTAATCGTGATGCTGATTTTTCGACAGAAGTTAATAAAGTGTTTGGCTCTCTTTGAAGAATATGAGTTGTTTTTCCTCCCGGCGCAGCACAACCGTCAAGAACCTTGAAGCCGGGTTTTAAGTCTAACAACTCAACCACTAGTTGCGGAGCAACATCTTGTACAGTCGATTGACCCTGAGTAAAACCAGGCAGTGAATACACATCGCAAGGCTGATCCAATATTAGCGCATCTTTCGCAATGGAATGCTGTTGTGAGTTAATCCCTTGTTCTTCTAATAATTTTTGGTAACTCAGCTTATTAGTTAAATTTGTATTAATCCGAATCGCCATAGGTGCGCGCTCATTATTAGCCGTAAGTATTTTCTTGTAATTATTTGGCCAATCCATTTTTAACTGATTAATGATCCAATTAGGATGAGAATACAAAAATGTATCCGCTTTGCTAAGGCGCTCGCCAATTTCTTTATTTTTTCGCTGATAACCTCTTAAAACAGCATTAATGAGTCCGGACGCCCACTTTTTGTTAACACTTTTGGCTAAGTCGACACTCTCAGAAATGGCGGCATGATCCGGTACAGATAAATATTTAAGCTGATAGATCCCGGAAATTAAAATACAGAATATATCTGTATCTTTTTGCTTGAGTGGTTTATCTAATAATTGCTCAAGAATGGCTTTTATTTGGTGGAAATATCGCAAACTTCCAAATAATATGTGTTTAGCAAAAGCTAACTGGGAGTTGTTCTGAGATTGCCTCGCTAAAGGGCTGTCATTTTTAGAATGGCTACC
This sequence comes from Kangiella sp., assembly GCA_002733465.1. Lineage (GTDB taxonomy): Bacteria > Pseudomonadota > Gammaproteobacteria > Enterobacterales > Kangiellaceae. The sequence goes on along the minus strand of NVVT01000001.1, from coordinate 265,971 downwards.
TGACGCTTGCTTATCTAGCGTCAAATTAGACACAGAGAGCAAATCATTCACCGATCGACCATCTTTAATCACCGCGCTCAACCACCAAATAGCTTGCAAGCGAGCGCTTACAACTTTAACTTGAGCTAGTTGAGTTTGCTCTTTTTTATTCTTTGCTAAACTATTATTCGCTAAATTGGGCATCACTATCAAACCAATGCGATTTACCGTTTAAAAACTCACTAACCGAGATTCTTTTGCTACCATCGGCTTGGAGCTCCAGTATTTCAATTAATTTTCCATCGCCGCAGGTTACTTTTATAGACTTTTTATCTTCAACAAAAACTTCGCCAAACGTTGAGCCAGCTTGTTCTTTTAAGGTTGTTTTATTGAAGCTTGTGTCAATGGAGGGCGTTGTTCCATTAGCAAACTCTAATTCGCTTGGTAGTTTTGCTTTCCATAGTCGGATCCGCTGTTTATTCAAATAAGTATATGAAACCGGCCAAGAATTAAAGGCTCTAATTTTCTTTTCTATCTCGCTTGCAGAAAGACTCCAATCAACTAACGCTTCTAACTTGGAAAGTTTTTTAGCATAAGTACTCAATTCATTATTTTGGCGTTCACCAACCAAACATTCACCACTTGAATCATAGTCCGAACTTCTACGATTGTTCTCGCCACTCCAATTAACCGAATCAATATATTCAACAATTGACTCGCTACCAAGAATTGCCAGCTTGTCATGTAAACTGGAACCTGTTTCTTCTGAACTGATTGGTAATATTCTTTTCAACAGCATATTGCCAGTATCCAAACCTTTATCCATTTGCATAATAGTAATACCGGTTTGTAAATCGCCTGATTCTATAGCCCTTTGAATCGGTGCAGCACCTCGCCACCTTGGCAATAATGACGCATGAATATTGATACATCCAAACCTAGGGGTATCTAAAACAGATAATGGTAAAAGCAAACCATAAGCAATCACAATCATTAAATCTGCATTATAGGAAGCTAATTGTTGAACTGGGGTCAGTTCGGATCCGTTGGTTGATTGGTCAAATTTTACTGGTTGTTCTACAGGAATATTATTGTCTAGCGCAACTTGTTTTACTGGGCCAACGGTTATTTTTTTACCCCGACCGACTTTACGATCGGGCTGACAATAACAGACCAACACTTCATGCCCAGCTTCAATCAATGAAGACAAAACATCAGCAGCAATATCGGGGGTTCCTGCAAAAGCTATCTTTAATCGCATTTGGCTCATTTAATTGTGTACCTAATCGTCCTTCTCTTTTTGCTCTTTAAGCAATTTTTTACGAATACGGTTTCGTTTTAATGCCGACAAATAATCAACAAACAACTTACCTTGCAAATGATCTAACTCATGCTGAATACAAACCGCTAACAATTCATCTGCTTCCATACTAAACTCCTTACCATCTCTATCAAATGCTTTAATCGTCAATGATTCAGCTCTTTCAACGTTGACGTATATCCCAGGGAAAGATAGACAGCCCTCTTCCATTTCTTCAACCCCTCTAAGTTCTATAATTTCGGGGTTAATAAAAACGATTGGTGAATCCTTATTTTCAGAGGTATCTAATACAAATAGTTGTTTATGTATATCAACTTGTGTCGCAGCTAATCCGATACCAGGAGCGGCATACATCGTCTCAAACATAGAATCAATTTGTTGCTGTAAACTCTCGCCAAAATCAGAAACTGGCACAGCTTTATTACGTAATCGTGGATCGGGATATTCAAGAATTTCGAGTAATGGCATAATTTGATATTTTAAGTTGTGTTTTGCGAATTATGATTTGTGACGTAAGTTCTAGTAAAACACTAAGAATAACTGCTAAGATAATGATCATACTGGAAAAACTGCTCCGTTTATACCTAAAAAATGATGGAAAATACTCAGAATTTTCAATTATTTTGGGCTAAAATGGTTTAAAACCTGTGCTATTTGTAAAAATTTACAATATTTGCATAAAGATCAGACAGTTGGATCAAGCAATCGTTAGATCAAACAAAGGAATTATAAGATGAGAAAACTAGTTACTGGACTATTAGCAACTGTTTTTAGTTTAACAATGTGTCTATCAATTGCAGCAGACACTGACAGTCAAGGTGAAGACGTGGTTCTTAGAGAAGGCCATCCAGAATTTCACGTGGTTCAGCCCGGAGATACTCTTTGGGACATCTCGCAATCGTTTTTAAAGTCGCCTTGGTTGTGGCCAGAAATTTGGCATGTTAATGAACAGGTTGATAACCCACATTTAATTTTTCCTGGTGATGTTCTATCGTTAGTTTATATAGACGGTAAACCAAGAATCACTAAATCTAACAAACTCCCTAATGGCGTAATAAAACTAACACCCCGTGCGCGTCGACTTAGTGCTGATCAAGCAATTGCAACAATACCTTTAGATGCAATATTGCCTTTTTTGACCTCTGCTAGAGTCTTGACAATAAAAGAATTAAATGATGCTCCATATATTGTCGGTAATGATAGCGGTCGCTTACTAGCGGCCAACGATCATAAGGTTTATGTTCGAGGATTAACCGATCAAAGCAGTGAAAAATATTCATTTTTTAGAAGGGGCGATATTTACAAAGATCCTCAAACGGGCGAAGTTTTAGGTGTTGAAGCAATACATTTGGGTGAAGGCTTAAAAATACAATCCGGCGATCCTGTTGTAATGCGAGTCAAAAAATCTATTGAAGAGTTGCGTAAAGGCGATAGAGTTTGGCCAACCAATGATGAACAAATTAGACCGGTTTATTTCCCAAGAGCACCTAAGAATTTTGCAGGTGGTCAGTTAATATCTGTTTATGCCGGTGTTGAGCAAATTGGTCAATTCGATATTGTGGTCATTAACCGAGGCGATAGAGATGGCATGGAAGTAGGGCATGTGCTTGATATTTATCAACGTGGCGAGGTGATTAGAGATAAAATAGCGACACAAAGACGCAAAAATAGTGACGAAGTAAGCGTTTGGGATAAACTGAAAGACAGCGTAACCGGCACAGAACAAACAATAAAATTGCCAGATGAAAAAGCCGGTAGATTAATGATTTTTAGAACTTTTGAAAAAGTTAGTTTAGCTCTTGTGTTAAAAGCTACTCGCTCTATCCATATATTAGATAACGTGAAAACGCCTCTTTAGGGGATTATGAATCTTGAAATTAAGACTTAATAAATTCTCCGCTTTATTGATTAATTGAATTTAATCGAGATATAAAGTGAGTGCTCATCAAGGACTAGATGATAGCCAACTTAGAAAGTTATTCGCCGTTAAAAAGATTAAGGGGGTTGGCGATGTTAACGCCCTTAAACTAATCAACCACTTCAAAATTGCCGAGGCTATTTTTGAAGCTAGCGATGCTCAGCTGACACAAGTTGGCTTAAAATCCTCCTCGATTGCCTCTATCAGAAAAATGGATTTTTCCCAGTTTGACTCGACCTTTAAATGGCTAGAAGGAAAAGACACTTCCATTATTCCCATTAATTCCACTTATTACCCTCCTTTATTACTTCAAACCGCTACGCCACCATTATATTTATTTACCTTAGGTAATTATGAATTGTTACTTAACCCACAATTAGCGGTCGTAGGCAGTCGCTCACCCACACCCATTGGATCAAGCAATACTCAACAGTTTTGTAAAGAATTAGTCAACCAAGGATTAGCTATCACCAGCGGTTTAGCCCAAGGGATAGACGGAGAGGCGCATCGAGCCACTTTGAGTTGTAACGGTTACACCATTGCCGTTAGTGGCACCGGTTTAAAAACGGTTTTTCCAGCCCCTCATAAAAACCTTGCCCATGAAATAGCAAATAAAGGCTTAATTATTTCAGAAAATTTTCCCGATCAAGGAGTGGTTGCCGGTTGTTTTCCTAGGAGAAATAGAATTATTGCGGGCATTAGTCTCGGTACCTTAGTTATCGAAGCTGCTGAAAAAAGTGGTTCACTTATAACCGCCAAAATTGCGATGGAAGAATCAAGAGATGTATTTGCAATTCCTGGATCAATCCATAATCCATTGGCGAGAGGTTGCCATTCTCTTATCAAACAGGGAGCTAAACTGGTTGAAAATGTGGAAGATATTTTAGAAGAGTTACCAGCAATAGCGGGCGCGCAAAAACTGGCAATATCCACAGAAACGAGACCCGCATTAAATGTTGAATCCGCCGAATTTCTAAAAAATATCGATTACGAAATCACTAGTATCGATACAATTTTGAATCGTAGTAAATTAAGCATAGAATCTGTAACAAATAAACTGTTACTATTGGAACTTGATGGTTGGATCATTAATAGTGCTGGCGGTTTCACTCGGTTATAGCATTATTTGTGCTTTAGATTTGTAACTCCAATCTAGCGACACCCGACTCGGAAGATACTTAAACCTAGAAAGACCAGGTAAATAAAGGTATCAAACAATCTTGCTTTTAGGAACTCATATGAAAACACATGTAATGGATGTTCTTCAGTATTTATATGAACGTTTTCAAGAAGATGATTTTGTACCCTTGGATAAAAATCACTCGATTGTCAAAGAGCTTGAAAATGTCGGTTTCAATCTTCATGAAATAGATTCAGCTCTCGACTGGTTGGATGGATTGGTTGAAGCTAGTTCTGATAATTTTGCGCCTAGCAACTCAAACTCTTCTCAAATCAGAATATTTCATCCACACGAACTTAATAATTTTTCCACTGAAGCTCGAGGATTCCTTTATTTTCTTGAACAAGCTGGCGTACTTGATGGCCATAGCCGAGAAGCAGTTATTGATCGCGTGTTAGCTTTGAACTTGAAAGGAGCTATTGATCTTGATGAATTAAAATGGGTTGTTAATATGGTTCTTTTCAATTTACCTGATAGAGAAGAAGAAGCTATTTGGCTTGAAAATATCGATGCCTGTTTTCACTAACCTTTTGTTTCGGACAATAAGCGCTCAATAGCTTATCGACTTAATAAATTAGCAGGTGAGTGTTGATCAGTTAATGGCTTCACACTTTCATCCCAGTCAATCTCTGTAGAAATTCTAGCAACTAAATAATCTAATTCGACTCCATAACTCTCTAATTGATAAGCCAGTTTTTTTGTCGACTCAGACGGTATTTTAAAATTCTTGCAATTACACGCAAAAATAATTCGATTGCCTTTTGTTGGCGAATGGAGAATGTGTAATTGATTAAATACCGCTTGATAAGTAACCGATTCATAATTATATAACTCACTACTACTAAAAGTATTCGCTGATAAAATACCGCCATCACTGAGTAAATTTTTAACCTCTTGCAAAAACTCTACGGTTAATAAATGCTCTGGAATATAGTCGCCATTAAAAGCGTCCAGAATAATCCAATCATAAGATAGTTTTTTTCTAAGCGCACGCTTTACAAAAACACGACCATCTTGAGTTGATGTTTTTACTCGATCATTTTCTTTATAATTAAAATATTTTTTAGCAATAGAAACTACAGCAGGATCTATTTCCACTGAGGTTATAATAGCACTGGGTAATATTTTCTCAAATGCTTGAGGCAATACGCCACCCCCCAAACCTATAATCAAAATGTTTTTCGGTAATGGATTGTAGGCTAGTCCTGCTAAAATAGATTGGGTATATTCGAAAACCAATTTGTTCGGTTTTTTTAGGTTAATACACGCTTGATTTGATATTTTTTTTCTTCGCGTTTCAAAGCGCATACAACGAATTTTGTTTTTTTCGGTTACGATCACATTTCGATAAAGCGATCGTTCTCGATGAAGTTCTTTTGCGCCTAGATAAGAAAAAAAATTTGCTAATATTAAAATTAGACAAATTAACTGGTTAGTTGGTAATTTCATTTTTCTCTCTCATGGCAGCAACATTAGCAAGCAAGCCAGCAATAAACATCATGGCAAAAATAAGCCAAAATATTTGATTAATCTCTAACCACAAAACAAGATAAAAAGACGTTATAATTGTTCCTATGGCACTACCAAGTGTAGAAATAAAATAGAGATATCCCGCAGTTTGCCCTACAGAATCTTTGGACTGAGTTAACAGTCTTACAGAGTAGGGCGCAATCATTCCCATGATTGCGGTAGGCAAGAAAAATAGAAAAAGGGAGGCCGTAAGTGATCCATACCGGGGATCTTCTATTCTATCAAACACCCAGCCCATAATTGATTCTGAAAAGAAAATCGTCGGCATTAAGCTCAACGCTGATAAAATAAAGATGCCACCATACTTAAAAAGGTTAGGCTTTTGCATTGAATATCGGCCACCGCTTAAATAACCTATGGACAACGCCAACATGAAAACAGTAATGATACTGCCCCAAACGTAAACGCTACTACCAAAGTAGGGGGCTAATAAACGTCCACCAAGAAGCTCAAAACACATGATCGAAAAACCAGCACAAAAAGCTAGCGATAGAATGACTGGTTTTTTCATTTAAACGATTTCTAAATACAAAAAGAACGCTAACAATACAATGCTAGCGCTCTTCTTTCAACAAGCATTTGTTCGATTAATATTAACTTATATTCGACGGCTCATTTTCGAGTTATTCAGATAGACTAAATCGATTGATGTGAAATTTATGACCTTTACCTTTATGAATGACACCATTTTCCGGATAACCATCTATCGACTCTAAAACCAAATCAATTTCAGCCATTTGCTCAAGATCGCCACACAAAGCCTCAGCTTTGATTTCAAGCTCTCTAGCATTTGCTTCAACATAGGTTTCTATATCATGTTCTAGATTTTCCATTCGAAATTCGAAATCCTTCATTTCTTCAGATTCTTCATCTCCCGAAAATATGGCTCCCATAAGTTGTCCAATCATTCGTCCAGAAAATTTTCTAATCGCTTTTGCGACAAATTGTTCTATCTCTTCTTCAATTTCTTTATCAAAAGAATCTGAGAGCGTTTTATTATTAAGTGTTTTACTATTAACATTATCTCGTATTTTTTGACTTATCTTATTAAGTGGCTCAAGCATCTCTTTTTGCTCTGCAGGAGTAGCTCCACCCAATGCGCTAATCACTAAGGTGGCTGCTTTTATTCCTAATTCGGCGCCTTCAATTGCGATATCAGCTACTTTTGGTACCAATAAACGCGTTCTAGCCTGAAGGTTCTTATTGGCAACTTGCTGTTCAGAGGTTAATTCAATAGACCTTCCATCAATCAACAATTTTTCTTTTAGAAAAGTTATGCTGTTTTTCTTAGGGTGGGTCAAAACAATTTTCTGATCATCTATTTTAATATCGTAGTCAACCGAGTAGCTACATTGCTCATTGGAATAAGATGTGGAGCCATGCGCCAAGGTTTCCCCTGAAACTAACACACTTCCAGTAATGGTAGACGCGACCAATAAAGCCGTTAAACTTAGTGATTTCATAATTCCCTCCAACAGGTTTATCATATTAAGAACTTATTTATGCAAAGATTAGGTACCTATTCTTAATGTCGAACCATGCTATAAGAAAGTTTGATGAAAATGGTGAAAAAGAGGTGTGAGGATGTAAGGAATTATGTTTATTCGCAAATAAAGAAAAACCCGGCAACGTTTTAAAATTGACGGGTTTGAATAAAAACTCTAAATAGTTATAAAGCTTTCACAATATCATCCACACTTGCTTTAGCATCACCAAATAACATGCTGGTATTGTCTTTAAAGAAAAGGGGATTTTGAACACCTGCATAACCCGGATTCATTGAGCGTTTAAAACCAATTACATGTTTAGCATTCCAAACTTCAAGAACGGGCATTCCAGCAATCGGACTATTAGGATCATCTAACGCAGAAGGATTAACCGTGTCATTTGCGCCAATCACTAATACCACATCAGTTTCAGGGAAATCATCATTAACTTCATCCATCTCCATAACGATATCGTAAGGAACTTTCGCCTCAGCCAATAAAACATTCATATGTCCTGGTAATCGTCCGGCTACCGGATGAATTCCAAAACGCACTTTAATACCTCTATCAATTAATCGTTTTGTCATTTCATACACTGGGTATTGCGCTTGTGCTACTGCCATCCCATATCCTGGAGTAATCATGACGGTTTTTGCATTTTTGAGTAATTCGGCAACATCTACTGCATTTGTTTCAGTATATTCGCCGTAGTCTTGATCTGTGTTGACAACTACATTGGTTCCAAATCCACCCGCTATAACGCTAATAAACGACCGGTTCATTGCTTTACACATAATGTAACTCAAAATAGCACCGGATGAACCAACCAAAGCGCCGGTCACAATTAATAGATCGTTACCTAACATAAACCCTGCTGCTGCAGCCGCCCAACCGGAATAAGAGTTCAACATTGAAACCACTACTGGCATATCAGCACCGCCGATTGAAGCTACTAAGTGCCAACCAAACACTAAAGCAATCACTGTCATCACTAATAACGCATTCATGTGGCCTTCTTGTTGAACAAAATAGATCATTAAACCAATACTCACTAATCCGGCAATCAAATTTAATTTGTGTCGATGAGGTAGCATCAGTGATTTACTACTAAAGATACCGCGCAGTTTACCAAACGCGACAATCGAGCCTGTAAATGTCACTGCACCAATAAAGATCCCTAAACAAACTTCAACAAGATGAATATTTAAAATCATCCCCTGCATTTGACCGTGGTCAAGATAGCTATTAAAACCAACGGCCATCGCTGCAAGCCCAACAAAACTATGAAGCATCGCAACTAATTCTGGCATTTGAGTCATTTCGACTTTGAGCGCTAACCGGGTACCGATTAATCCGCCGATAACCATCGCTATCAATATATACTGAACATTGGTGACGTCAGGGTTTAATACCGTTGCAATTAAAGCGATAACCATGCCGGCAATGCCGTAATGCAAACCATCTTCTGCTGATTCTTGTTTGCTTAGTCCAATTAAACTAAAGATAAATAGGATCGCCGCAAAAAAGTAAGCGCCATTAAGAACTGATTCACTAATAATAGTCTCATTCATGTCTTAACCCTCCTTCCTAAACATCTTTAACATACGTTTGGTCACCACGAATCCACCCACTACATTGATAAAAGCAATCAACACCGCAACGGTTGAAATCCACATAACGATTTGATTGTCACTCGATATTTGTAAAAGTGCACCAACAACAATAATTCCACTAATCGCATTAGTCACACTCATTAAAGGCGTATGAAGCGCATGAGCCACATTCCAAACAACATAATAACCAATAAAACAGGCTAAAATAAAGATAGTAAGGTGTTGAATAAATTCTGCGGGGGCTACCATCGATAACCATCCATAAAGCAGACCGCCACCTAATAACATTAAATGTTTGGCCATTCCTGAGGAGGGCTTTTCTTCTTTCTTTTCCGCAACTACTGGCGTAACCGTTTTAACTTGGGGCGCCGCACTCACTTTAACTGGAGGAGGCGGCCAAGTGATATTGCCTTCTTTAGTAACAGTGACATTACGAATAATCTCATCTTCAAAATTTAAAACAATATTGCCGTCTTTTTCAGGGCATAACAGCTTCACTAAATTCAATATGTTATTAGAATAAAGGTTGCTTGATTGCGTAGGCAGACGAGAAGGCATATCAGTATAACCAATAATCGTCACTCCATTGATATCAACGGCTTTTCCGGGTTCTGTATATTCACAATTTCCGCCACCCAAAGCTGCCAGATCAACTACAACACTTCCGCGCTTCATTGAATCCACCATCTCTTTAGTGATTAATTTAGGCGCTGGTTTTCCGGGGATCATTGCTGTGGTTATAATAATATCGACTTCTCTCGCCTGCTCCGCAAAAAGCGCCATTTCAGCTTTAATAAACTCTTTGCTCATTACTTTGGCATAACCATCACCGCTACCGGCTTCTTCTTCAAAGTCTAACTCCAAAAATTCGGCACCCATACTTTCTATTTGCTCTTTCACTTCGGGGCGAGTATCAAACGCTCTAACAATAGCACCCAAACTACCGGCAGTTCCTAAAGCTGCAAGACCTGCAACTCCCGCTCCGATAATCATTATTTTGGCAGGAGGCACTTTGCCCGCAGCTGTAATTTGGCCGGTGAAAAAACTGCCAAACTTGTGAGACGCCTCAACGACCGCTCGATAACCAGCAATATTGGCCATTGAACTTAAAGCGTCCATTGATTGAGATCTTGATATACGAGGCACAGAGTCCATTGCTAAAACATTGACTTGTTTGTCCGCTAACATCTTCATTAAAGATTCATTTTGAGCGGGCCAGAAAAATCCGATAACCGTAGCACCATTTTTTATTTTTGCGATTTCCTCTTCTGTTGGAGGATTTACTCTAAATAAAATGTCCGACTGCCAAACTTCTTCAGATGGCTTAACTTCGGCGCCAGAGTCTTTATACATTGCATCAGAAAAGCTAGCACTTACACCAACACCTTCTTCTATAACAACGCTAAAACCTAGTTTTAATAACTGCGCAACACTGGATGGAGAAGCTCCTACCCTCGATTCATTTTCTAAAGTTTCTTTTACAATGCCTATTTGTTGTTCTTTTTGCATTTTTTCGCCTCTCGGTTGTGTAAATACTTATTATTGAAATAGTCAAAGACCCTATCAACCCTTTTAACTATCGTCAACGCTGGAAGAAAGCAATATATTAAACTTTTCTAATATACGGTTTAATCGCTCGATTTGCAATTATTTGTTATTCTAGCGCCTATTCCTTTTAAAAAATAATGATTATTCTAAATTAACCTGTTTAAAGCTATTGATGCAAAATTGAGAAACCTACTATGGCACAGACCTCACTCATTATACAAACCTTAAAGAATTGCTTAAAAGAGCAAGCCGTTACTTACGCTAACGTGGCTGATTCTCTCTCTTTAAGCGAAGCCAGCATCAAGCGAATTTTTTCTGAAGAAAACCTTTCTTTGCAACGTTTGGACGAAATATGCAAATTACTCAATATGGATATTAGTGACCTAACCAAAAGAGCCGAGCTTTCTAAAGAAGAAATTATGGAGCTAACCGAAGAACAAGAGGTTGAGTTTATTAAACAACCCAAACTGCTCTTTATGGCATATATGTTATTAAATGACTTTGATTTCGAGACCATCACTAACTATTATAAAATAGAAGAGCTAGAAGGCGTTCAATTGCTCGCTCATTTAGATAGAATAAGGTTTATCGATTTATTGCCTGGCAATCGAGTCAAACTATTAACTTCTCGAAATTTTAGATGGCGAAAAAATGGGGCGATAGACAAACTATTTAACCAGCAAATTAGAAAAGAGTTCTTTCAATCAAATTTTGTAAAGCCAGATGAATTAATGATGTTTTCTGGAACCATGCTTTCTCGTTCAAGTATTTTATTGTTCCATAAAAAGATAGAGAAGCTGATAAATGAGTTTAATGATCTGGCTAAACAAGATGCTAGCTTGCCTTTTGAAGAACGTGTAGGTTGCGGTTTTGTCGGGGCAATTAAGCCTTGGGTATTTAGTGATTTTTTACAATTAAGAAAATAATTATTTTGTTAATCAATCCAGTAAAAGGGGTGAGAAATGAGTCAACAGCTACTAGATAGTCTATTAAATCTTCTTAGTTTAGAAGAAATAGAAATTGGCCTTTATCGAGGCAACAGCCAAAACCTCGGCTTACCACAGGTTTTTGGTGGTCAAGTAATAGGACAAGCGTTATCGGCCACCAGATTTACATTGTCTGATCCAAGACCGGTTCACTCTTTTCATTCCTATTTTTTAAGACCGGGTGACGCTTCAAAGCCAATCATCTACGATGTAGAGAGTTTAAGGGATGGGAGAAGTATTTCGACAAGAAGAATTAAGGCAATCCAAAAAGGAAAGCCTATATTCTTTATGACGGCGTCATTTCATGTAGAAGCCAAAGGATTAGAACACCAAGCTGTAATGCCAGAGGTTGTAGGTCCAGAAGGCTTACTCTCAACCCGAGATAGAATAAAACAGCTAGCGCTAGAGGCAAGCATGCCAATCCCAGAAAGGTTTGAACAACAAAGCCCAATTGAAATTAGACCTGTTGAAACATTCAATCCATTGAAAGCAGAGGCAAGTAGTCCAAAACGTCATGTTTGGATGAAAACGCGCGGTAAATTACCTGACGACTCTAGAGTTCACAAATACATGTTAGCTTATGCATCTGACATGGCGTTTTTACCGGTTTCAGGTCAACCCCACGGTATTTCCTTTTTTACCAAAAACTACCAAATGGCAACCATAGATCACAGCATGTGGTTTCATCGAGATTTTAGGTTTGATGACTGGTTACTTTACCAAATTGAAAGTCCATCCGCGACTAATCAGAGAGGCTTTGTTTTAGGTAAATTTTTCGATCGTAAGGGTAGGCTAGTTGCTAGTACGGCGCAAGAAGGCGTTATGCGCGAAATAAAAAAACGCTAACTTGAAAAGTTGTCAGTTTCTATTTAATATGCTTCTCAATTAAAACTAATAACCAAAGGATTTGGAAATGAGAAATTTTTTCTTACTGATTGCTCTTTTACCTTTTTATGCTGTTGCAGATTTTAATAGAGCGATAGATGATTATGAAGATAAAAAGTACGAATCAGCCTATAGTCAATTTTTAGTAATGGCCAAAATGGGCGAGACTCGATCACAATTTAACCTAGGCGTGATGTATTATAATGGTCAGCATGTAGAAAAAAATATTGATATGGCTTACGCTTGGTTAAAGTTGGCAAGTAACAGTAAAACAGCGACCGAACAAGAAAAACAAGTTTTCGGACACGTCGAAAAAGGTGTGAAGAATAAAGAAAGCGCTGAAAAAGCTTTTTTAACTGTTAAACAGTTTTCAAATGTTCAGTTACTGGTTAATTTGTACCCTGAATTTCTAAATACGAGTGACTCAAACCCAGACAGCGCAACGCCGATAAAAATAGTGCAACCTAAATATCCAAGATACGCAGCTATGAATGGGATTCAAGGTTGGGTAAAATTTCGTTTTGATTTAGATAAACTGGGTCATCCACGAAATATTATGTTGCTGGAAGCTGTTCCAGAAAAAGTGTTTGAAAAAGCATCTTTAAGAGCCATTGGAAAGTGGCAGTTTAAACCTTCAAAAGATAATAATGGTAATATCATAGAAACGAGCGATGTTATCTATACAATGGAATTTAGACTTAGCAAAGCAGATCCGATACAAATTAATGATCGCGCCCTTTTAAAGGCAGAAGAAGGCTTAAAAATCAATGATGTTTATGCTCAATACCAAATTGCAACTTGGTCTAAATACGGTTTAATAAAGGGCAAAAACTATAACTCGCAAGAACTTTTTCTCAGCTCAGCTATTCAGGGACATCCAATAGCACAGTTTGAAGTTGGTCGTTCACTCGTGTTTGGCAAAGGGTGTAAACAAGACAAATCAAAAGGACTATCTTGGTTAAACCGAGCCGCAACCAATGGCCAAGCTGATGCCAAAGAATTACTTGCAAATGTACTTATGACAAAAGATGATTTAGAGTCTCAAAAAAAGGCTGTGAAATACTATCAAGAGATTAAGAACAAAACAGCTAGAACCAGCATTAATCTCGCTCGTTTATTAACAGAGTCAATACACCAAGAGATCCTCGATCCAGAACAAGCGATTGATATAATTGACGACATCCCAAGTAGAAAATTTAGCGATGATATTACTATCGAAGAAATTAAAGCGGCTGCCTATTTTAAAATGGGGAAGATTAAAAAAGCTATAAGTTATCAAGAAGATGCCCTTGAAGAGGCGGAAGATGTTGGAGCTGATACCACTAAAACTAAGCAAACGCTACAAAAATATATCGATCATAAAAACGCAAGCTAATGAGGTCTAAACTTTAAACCTTGCTCATTAAAAATTCTTTGAGCAAGGTTTCTCCATATTCAGACGCGACCGATTCTGGATGAAATTGAACACCATATAGGTTTAACCCTTCTATCTCAATGCCCATCAAAACCTGCCTATTTTTATCACTATCAAAACTCCAGGCAGTTTGAGTGATTTTTTTTGGTAGGGACTCTGCATCTAAGGTTAAAGAGTGGTAGCGTGTAGCCTTAAAGGTTTGAGGTATGTTTTTAAAAAGCCCTTTAGAGCGATGAATAATACTTGATGTTTTCCCATGCATAATCTTTGAAGCTCGGCAAACCTTCGCTCCAAAAACCTGCCCAATCACTTGATGCCCCAAACAAACCCCTAAAATCGGTATGACGCCTTTTAACTGTTCAACAACTTTAATACAAACACCAGAATTTTCAGGCGAACCCGGACCTGGGGATAAAACGATATGAGTAGGATTACTTTCTATTATTTCATTTATGTTAATTTCATTGTTTCTTTTAACCTCAACAGAAGCCCCCAAATTTTCTAAAAAATGCACTAAATTAAAAGTAAATGAATCAAAATTATCAATCATTAACACTTTAAGTGAGCGGTTAGTTTCTATTTTCATTTTGGTGATTTTTTTTAACTTTAGTTAAAAACATTTATGGTTAATGATTTTTACTATATTCTATATCCTATTACCCATTTAATAAAACACTTTGCAGAATGCTTTTTCGCTCTCTTGTTTTTTTAGCTCTACTAACATCTCAACAAATTATGGCTTCGGTTTTAGTTAAAGGTCACCAGTGGCCTCAAAACAGCCAGTTAAATGTTGTATTCTTGGATGGCTCAATAGAAGTTAAAGCTTTAGTTAAAACCTATTCTATTTTGTGGATAAAAAATACTAACCTATCTTTTCATTTTTTCGACGCTTTAGATAGCGCTCCGCAGGAAACACATATACGAATTAGTTTTAAAAACCATAGTGGATCTCAGCTCGGCAACCAAAAAAACCTCTTATCAAAAGAACCAACAATGAATTTATTTGATTTAATTTCTGATCAAATAAGTAATGCTGGTGCAAAAAGGTTGATATTACACGAGTTTGGGCACGCACTTGGAATAGAGCATGAATATAGAAACCCAAACTGGCCTTATGGTCAATTCGCGATGGCTGAGATTATGAAAGTCTGTTTACCTAAAATGATGTTTATTGGATATTCGAAGGAAGGCGCTCAGACACAGTGTTTATTTATTAATACAAAACTAAAAACAGAAAGTGTTTTATCAACTGCTTATGATGAAATCTCGATAATGAACTACGCGCTAAGTTTTAAGGATAAAAATGATTTCATCGTTAATATCGAAGGACAAAGCGAACTTTCTTACCTAGATCTCTATGCATTTCAAAAATGGTACCCTAAAAATTAATTGTTAGGTTTTAGCCAGTGGTGCAGTTTATCCAATAAAGACGTTCCAATAATAGGCTTTGTTAGATAATCATCCATTCCAGCATCTAAACATTTTTTCTCATCACCTTGCATCGCGTTTGCCGTCATAGCGATGATGGGTATTTTTTTGTTTTGTTTACCTGCTTCTCCGCGTCGTATTGCACGCGTTGCATCATAACCATCCATTTCAGGCATTTGGCAATCCATTAAAACTAAACAGTAAGGTTTTTCATATATAGCTTCACGTAAAGAAGTAATAGCTTCTAGTCCATTCGCGGCAATATCAACATGTAGCCCAAAACTTTTTATGACTTCTGACGCCACTATTTGATTAATTCTGTTATCTTCTACTAATAAAATTCGACAGTGTTCGGGCCACTCAATGTTATCGCCTGCTAAAAGTTTATTTTTCTTAACTGACCGCACATAATGACTAGTTACAAGCGGGCTAGCATCTGATAATGCTTTTCCCCCTTCACTAATTACTGCTAAAGCATCAAAAAGATCGCTTGTGGTTGCCGGTTTGGGGAAATAACCACTAAAACCTTGTTTAGCAAACTTTTTTGCATCACCTTGTGCACAAAGAGAAGTCATCATTATTAGTTTCATTGATGAAAATCTAGAATCATTCACAAGTTGCTGTGCTAATGTTTCTCCGTCCATCTCTGGCATTTGCATATCTAAAAATGCGATATCATAAAAGTCCTTCTTATTATCATTAACCCTATCTTCACATAATTTAAGTGCATTTTTCCCATCAAAGGCTTCATCTACAGAAGCCCCCCAATGTTTAAGTTGTTCTGACAACACCTCTCTATTAGTTTCATTATCATCAATAACTAATAGGTTTAATTTTGTCATATCAACATCGGGGATAACTTGAATAGCATTGTTGCTTTGCCCTAAGTTTAGAGTGAAACTAAAATTGCTACCCTCACCTAATTGACTAGTTACTGAAACATGGCCCCCCATTAACTCACAAAGTTTTTTTGCAATACTTAAACCCAACCCGGTACCACCAAATTTTCTAGTTGTTGATGCGTCTACTTGAGAGAAGGATTCAAAAAGGTTACCTATTTTGTCTTCAGGAATTCCGATCCCGGTATCAGACACACTACAAGAAAAAAGTAACTCTGTTTCGTTGGTTATTTTTGTCTCTGCTCTAATAACAACTTCACCTTCAGCTGTAAATTTAACAGCATTACCAACGAGGTTGTTTAAAATTTGACGCAGTCTGCCAGGATCTCCTTTAACCATTGATTGTTCAATATTGGTAACGTCTAATATTAGCTCTAAGTTTTTACTATGTGCTTGTAGAGATATAGCTTCTGCAAAATCGCCCAACATACTACGTAAATCAAACTCTAGAATTTCTAAATCTAATTTACCGGCTTCTACTTTTGAAAAATCTAAAATATCATTAATTAAAGACAATAAACCATTTGCACTTGTCTCAGCTAAATTTGTGCGTCTTAGTTGCTCTTTATCTAGGTCTGTATTTTTTAGTAAACCAAGCATGCCAATTACACCATTCATTGGGGTTCTAATTTCATGGCTCATGCTTGCAAGAAACGTACTTTTTGCTACAACAGCTTGTTCAGCTGCGGTTTTTGATTCTATTAATTCTAATTCCGTTTTTTTACGCTCTGTAATATCCGTTCTAATCGCAATATAACTTTCTGGTTTTCCTTTTGAGTTGAGAAAAGGAACTATCGTTGTATCAACCCAATAAAGGTTTCCTTGTTTATTTTTGTTGCAAACTTCAGCGTGCCAAACACTTCCTTTCGCAATAGTACGATATAGATCAATAAAGAATTCTGGGTCGTGATAGCCTGAGTTTAAGATTCGATGATTTTGCCCTATGAGTTCATCGTGTGAAAAACCACTAATTTTTTCAAACAGTTTATTTGCGTAGGTTATTGTCCCTTTAACATCAGTAATCGCAACGATTGAGTGTTGATCAAAAGCAAATCGTTGCTCTTCAAAATCTTTATCTTTGGCGTGCTGCGCAACCACCATATTATGAAAGCTTCTTGCAAGTTGGCCTATTTCGTCCTTACTATCTAAAGGTAGTTTGGGAAGGTTTCCCGAAAGCTGAAAACTACTGACACCGTCTATAGTTTCAATAAGTGGCCTAGTAATACGCCTAGACACCACAACCGCTAGAGCCAAAGCTAAAACACCTAACCCTAAACCAATGATAAAGCTTCGTAATTTTAATTTGTCGAGACTATCTTCAAGGGTTTTATGATCAAGAACAGATACCCACCTTAACAAATGTTTTTCGCCGTACTTTCTAAAATCCATTGTTTTATAAACGAGAGATGGGTGATCCTTAGATGCTGTTTCATTTTGTTCTTTACGGTATGTATACTGTTGTTGGTTTTCGCGAAGAGGGATAGCTATTTCATAAAACTCTTCTTGCATAAAATATCGTTTCGCTAGATCGAACCCAAAGGTCTTTGTCGAGTCTTCATGATAAAGATAATCCCCGTCGTGGTTAGCTATAAAAAAATCTATTTTTGATAATCCAGAGTTTTTCAAACCGTTTATAAATTTGTCAAAATCAATATTGATAATTACTATTCCAAAAACCTTTCCACTGGATGCACTATATATCGGGGTTGACACCCTTAATGTTGGTCGATGTGGACTTTGTATCTCGCCAGTTCTACTTCCACCCTCTCTAGATAACTCAATTTTGGAGTAGTACACCTCTGTTGGCAATAATCTAGTTGTATTTCCAAAATACTCCCACTCGGATTTTTGATTAAATTTGGAAGACGGTACAGCGGTTATTCCTGAAGCGGTTCTAACTGCCTTAACCATTTCTAAACCGTGGTTTTCTATACCAATATATCTAACTTGTTGATAGTTCGGATGACTTTTCAAAAATTCAACAAATATTTTTTCTAAACGACTCTGCCAAAGTTGTCGATTAACTTTATCTTTCAATTCAGTGGTAACAACAATACCTTGGATTGGTGGAGTCGCACTCAAGAATTGAATATCAGAAAAGGATGATTCATAGAGCTCGTTAAATATAGGTTTAACTAACTCACTTTGCAGCTCTAATTCTTTTATGCCCCGTTCTCGCACAAGGTTTTGACTGTCTATAAAAAATGTCGTTCCGATAAATGCGGTAATTACAACCGACATAACAAACGCAGAAAGTGGGATAGTTATAAGTTGGGACCATTTTGCAGTTCCAACGTCGATCATTCCAGTTACTTGTGATTGTGATTGTGATTGTGATTGTGAAAAGTTTATCATTTCACCATTAAAGTTACGGATAGACTCTTTTTCTAAAAGGTCAAAAAATATGCCACAAAGAATGCACAAATATGAAAATATTTTAAGAGTATGAGCAATATTAAAATGGTTATCAAATAGAGCAATAGAACCAAAACTCATATGAAGTTGTGTTGCGACTTCCGGAATTAATGCTAACAATAGAGCCGTCTTCATTGGTGTTGGGTCTTTCTGTTGCCAACTCCAAATTAGTGCGCCGGCTAAAAAAAATAAAGCCATGGGTAGAACATCATAAGGCCTTGTAACAATAGCATCTTTAAACATTGTTTGCGGTAGTGATTCGCTAGACGCCGCAATGCTAACAGCAATAACCGCTACAGAAATAAATGTGGTCGCGATAATTAAAAGGAATTTAAACGTTGTTGTCTTAGTGTTTGCTGAATCTATTGTTTTGGCTGAACGAGTGTACCAAAGACTTATTAACACGCCGATGATTAAGATGCTTGCATTAAACACCCTCGAAAATGCCCAAGTAAAGGGTATAAAGTCAGAGTTAGGCGCGCTAGCGCTAATAATACGGGTTGCAGCTAGGGTGTGAAACGCATCAGTGATTCCAGCGCACAAAAGAGCTAAGCCAATAATTGGAACTGTAAGGTCACCGTTTCTATAGAAATGTAAAAATGATGCTAATGCAGCTATAAATGCGATACTAACTGCGCTCCACTCCATAATGACATGTTGTAACGCGCCTTTTAGCGCATAGAACTGGTCATTCGCGGTTATTTTACCTGTAGCCATTTTTTCTACATCTAAGCTAACCGTATTTGAAGCAAAATCTATACCAAAAAGGTTAAGAATAAACGGGGTTATGCTTAAAAGTAATACGATGTAGAAAAACTTCCAAACTGTTGCAATTGGTTTCATATCAAATGTCTGATTTCTTTAATAGAAAAGTAAACTCTTAGTAGTTAGAGTGTAGACAGATATACCGATTAATCCAATTATTCAGGTTTCGTCAGTAACTCTTTATTTTTTTTCTATTATTGTGAATCATCTATCTAGATACTAAGTAATTAGCGCAATTCGTTCTCTTCTTAATGAACATAGTTATTGTGACTGGCTAACAGAAAAGTTTGTTCTGGTTGTTTTGCAAAATGGTATTTAATTATTCTGATCAGTTTATTGTTTGTCAGTGGTGGGAAATATGTTGGCGTAGATTATTTTTTAAACCGCCATTTAAAAAATAATGTAACCTTCGATAAGTAAAACTGATGGTTATATATTTAGTCTCCTGTTTGTAAGGTATAACTACTTGCTTAATTCAAGATAATTGTTAGTAAATATTAACAAGTCGTATAAATACCTTGACCTATATCAACTAAAAAAATTACTATTCGCAACCCGTTAATAAATAGAATCAACCACTGTTGTTACTGTTTAATTTAGTACTAATAATACTTAGAGAAATATATGAAAAAAACGATTTACCTACTCCTCGCTCTTATAATATCCACAACTTTTATATCTAGTTGTGCATCACAGAAAACGTTAAATGCCGAAACTGCGTCGGTTGAGAAAAAAGAAGTTACAGTTTCAAAGAAGTCAAAAGTATGTAAAAGAGCTAGAACTGGTTCTAGGCTAAAGCGTTGTTAATTGCTGCTACTTTCCTACGCAAAAGCTAGTAAATATTCTTCCCAATAAGTCATCGGGAGTAAACTCTCCGGTGATTTCATTTAAAGCTTCTTGAGCGAGTTTTAGTTCTTCAGCAAGTAGTTCGCCAGCAGCAAACTCTTTTAGTTGATATAGTCCAACGTTGACATGAGTTTCCGCTTTAAGTAACGCTGTTAAATGCCGACGTCTTGCCATAAACACTCCAGACTCTGACGTTTTATAGCCAACCAAATCCTTTAGGTGATTCTTTAACTCGTCAATACCGATATTTTCTTTCGCGGAAATATTTAGGGTGTTTTGTTCATTTTGGATTTTATTTGTTTCTTTTGCCGGATTAATTAAGTCGACTTTGTTTCTCAACTTTATAAGAGGTGGAAGNTTTATTTTCTCCTCTGTAAACTCTTTAAATAAATCTTCAATTTTATCATTGTTCGATTTAGTTGCGTCATCTCTATAATCCGTTACCCACAAAACCAGGTTTGCTTTCTCTATTTGATCGATTGCTTTTTCTATACCTATTTGTTCGACTTTATCTTCAGCCTTTCTTAGACCGGCGGTATCAATAATGTGCAAAGGAAGGCCGTCCAAATTAATTTGCTCAGTTAGAATATCTCTAGTGGTGCCTTCAATATCAGTAACGATGGCGGCATCTTTACCAGCTAGAATATTCAGTAAACTAGACTTCCCTGCGTTTGGTTTTCCCGCAATAACAACTCTAACTCCCTCTCTTAACAAACTCCCTTGCTTCGCTTTGTCTAAAAGATTAGTCATTGATGAGGTTAAACTGATAGACATTTCTTTAATTTTTCCATCTTTTAGAAAGTCAATTTCTTCTTCTGGAAAATCAATAGCTGCTTCAACATATATCCTTAAAAAAGTCACTTGTTCGACAAGCGCGTAAACCAGTTTTGAGAATTCACCATTAAGAGATCTTACGGCGCTAAGTGCGGCCTCTTTTGTTCCACTTTCAATTAGATCTGCAATAGCTTCCGCTTGAGCTAGGTCTAGTTTGTTATTATGAAAAGCTCTTTCTGAAAACTCTCCAGGCTTCGCTAGTTCTGCGCCACAACCAACCACGGCCTCTAAAAGAAGATCCATAATTAATGGACCACCATGACCTTGAAGTTCTAAAACATCTTCTCCAGTAAAAGAGTTTGGTGCTTTGAATAGAATGGCAATTCCATTATCAATGATTTGTTCATCGGAGTTATAAAAAGGAAGATAAGAAGCTTTGCGGGGAGTAAGCGATGTTTTTAATATTTTTTTCGATATAGCTTCGCAGAGATCGCCAGATATTCGGATAATCGAAACACCTCCTTTTCCAGGAGGTGTTGCTAATGCTGCGATTGATGTTTGGTTTAAATCTGTCACTTTTTCTTAAACTTGTAATTTTTATTTCTTTTTTACTTCCTGTTCTTTATTAAATTGATTGGTAATATAGAGTTGTTGTGATATCGAAATCAAGTTATTAAACAACCAATATAGAACTAAACCTGCGGGAAAAAACACAAAAAACACCGTCATAAATACAGGCATTAACTGCATCATTTTTTGTTGCATTGGATCCATTGTTGGCGACATTGGTTGCATCTTTTGCATAAGGAACATGCTCGCTCCCATTAAAAGAGGCATTACATAAAAAGGATCCATTACCGATAAATCGTCAATCCAAAGTATAAAAGGGGCGTGTCTCAACTCGACAGTTTCCATAAGTACCCAATAAAGAGCAATAAATACCGGCATTTGGATTAACAAAGGAAAACAGCCACCTAACGGATTAACTTTTTCTTTCTTATACAGCTCCATCATTTTCACTGACATCTGTTTTTTGTCATCACCAAACTTCTCTTTCATACTTGCCATTTTGGGTTGCAAAAGTCTCATTTTTGCAAAAGAGCGATATTGTGCTCTAGCTAATGGATAAAGCAATGTCTTGATTGCAATAGTCACTAATATAATAGCGCCACCCCAATTGATTACATAAGATTGAAAAAAGATTAGTAAGAAAAAGATTAGCTGTCCGATCCACCATAAAAAACCGTAATCAACTGTAAGCTCTAAACCATCAGCAACATTTTCTAGATCTGATTGTATCTTCGGTCCAACGTAAAGTTTCGATGTAAAAGTATGGCTTGTACCTGGTTCAATCCACTTCCAATCCTGCGTGATTCGTATTTGAGCTAAACCTGCCTTACCTAAATTTTTGGTGCTAGAATCAATAATGTGTACATCGTCAGATAGTGGTATCCAAGCTGTGACAAAATAGTGTTGCAATATTGCGATCCAACCACCTTTTGTTTTTACGTTAAGTGGAACTTCTTCAATATCTTCAAAGTCATGTTTTTCATATTTGTCTTCAGATGTCGATATCGCAGGCCCTAAATACGAACGCATTCCTAAGCCAGATTCTTCCTGTCCATCGGCAGGTAATAAGTCTCTTTTTAGTGCAGTAAACATTCTATTAGCAATTTTCTCACTGCTCAAATTGTCCACAATATATTCAACTTTAATTTGGTGCTGTCCCGCATAAAAAGTAAAGCGTTTTGTATATTTAACACCAAATTCATTAATCCAAACCAAATCAACATTCAGCTCATCTTTATTATTGTTTAAAACATATTCTTTTTCAGAGGTATGATAAATAGGTTTATTCTTTTTAAAGTCAGGAGCTCCTTTTCCGTATAAACCTGATAAAGCTAAAAAGACTCGACCATTTCTATTTTCTAGGATGTTTATTGGTTGAGAATCTTTATCTAGTGTTTCTTTATAATTAAGTAGTTCCGCAGAAACTATATTGCCAGCTGTTGGCGTAATTAGTACTCGCAATCTGTCAGTAGTAACTATAATTGGAGATTCGTTAATATTGGTTTTTAATGGACTAATTGTTAACGTTTCTGAAGTAGGTAATTCGGAAGATAAATCAATATTGTTTTGTTGGCTTTCTATATTTTCAGACTGATCTTTTATTTGTTCGTTATTGTTATTAAATTGGTTTGTTGATTCTAGATCAGAGCTTGCAAATTGATCTTGATAATCCAAAACAGATTCACTAATAGGTGCTTTTTCGACTTTGGCTGGTTTATGGTCAGCTTCCCATTCTTGATATAAAAGAAAGGTTAAAAAAGCAAAAAGTATAAACAGAAAGGTTCTGATCGATTCCATAGTATTTTTCTCAGTACAGTTTTTCTTAGTAACAAATAGTTTTAGTTAAATTTAGTTAGAGGCTTTTGTATCTTTTGGGGGAACTGGGTCAAACCCACCATCATTTAGAGGATGGCAACGACCAATACGTCTAAATGTTAAAATCACTCCTTTGACACAACCGTAAGTTTCAATTGCTTCAATTGAGTAGCTTGAGCAGGTTGGATAAAACCTACACCCATTACCTATCAGCAAACTTAATGTCTTTTGATATATTTTAATAAAACCAATTAATATTTTCTTCACTTTAGAAAACCTTTTAGTTTAATTAGTCGATCTGCTTTTCAAAACGTTCAAATAATTTATTTCGGTACGCGATTATATCTGTTTTAGATAGAGTAGTAATATCTCTTCTTGTTAGAAAAATCATATCGTAACTCTTAAATGTTTCGATATGTTGCCTAAAATATTCTCTAAGTTGTCTTTTGATAAAATTACGGTGATTAGCCTGTTTGACATTTTTTTTTGCTATAACTAACCCGAGTCGTGCATGACTAAGATCATTTTTTCTTACCAAGAGGGTAAATGCTTTGTTGTGGATTTTGTTTGCTTTGTCAAAAACGCGACTGTATTGCTTTGCGTTTAAAAGACGATTATCTCGTGGAAAACTTTCGTTTATGTTTTCGCAGTTCGATATTTGCGTGTACGAACTCAACGAGATAATCCTTTTTTAACCTTAATTTGATCCCTTATTAAAAAATCAAAGCAGTTAAAAATTATGCGCTTAACTTAACTCGACCTTTCGCTCGACGTCTGTTAATAATTATTCTGCCATTTTTAGTTGCCATACGAGCTCTAAAACCGTGACGACGTTTACGTTTGATTGTGCTTGGTTGAAATGTGCGTTTCATCGGACTTTCCGTTTATTTAACTATTTTAAAAAAATTTTGCGTGTTTTGTGATGTAATTGACGATTCCAACAAACACAAATTCAAGCAAGTACTCAAGGGGCGCAAAGTCTATTGTATAGATAATGTACTGTCAACGCCTTTGTAGCTTATTTTGTTGAATTTATAGCATCCAATTTTCGTGTAAATTTGAGTAATTTTTGACTTATTGGTACATGTTGTGTTTTTGTAGCTTATATTATCTATATAGGGGTTTCTTTATGATTTGTTTGGTTTTTTGTGGATAAGTATTTTTTTTAATTTTTCAAGGTTTCCGGGCTAAATTACGTTTATTTGTCTATTTTCGTTTTTTTCTTTCAGAAGTTTATATTAAAACTTAATATTTCGTCGAATAGATATACACACGGTTAATATAATAATAATAAAGAAAGATCTTATTGTTATTATTATTAGTGATCGCCATGATCTGTGTATAAGTGGATTTAAATATTTAAATTCAATCACTTAAGCTGTTTACAAACCTTTGTTTAAATGATGAATTAGTATTGTTTAAATCATTAGTAAACTTGTATTAATTTGCCTTTTTCAGTCTTTATGTAATTATTAACTGTTTTATACATGTTTATCATTATTTTTAATTCATTTTATCTAAGTTAAATTATAATTATCAAATCAACAAAAATTGTATAATTTTCAATTATTTTCGTTAGTTTTCAATTAAGCTGTGGATCAATAAGTGATTTCAATATAAACTCGTCAATCTTTACACAAAATCAATAATTATAATCAACGGATCGTTAATAACTTAACTGTATGTGGAATTTGTGCCAAAAATATTTACAAGATGAATTACCTCCGACAGAGTTTAGTACATGGATCCGTCCATTAAAAGCGTCAATCAAAGATAATCATCTTCATATTATCGCGCCAAACCGTTTTGTTTTAGATTGGGTAAAAGAAAAATATTTGGAAAAAATACAACTGGTTTTAAAGCATAATATTGACGGTCAGGTAAGGATATCACTAGATATTACGGATCGTAAAAGTATACATTTACAAACAACCGATCGCTCCAAGGATTATAGTCGATTTTCCAAACCGAGGTTATTAC
Source organism: Kangiella sp. (assembly GCA_002733465.1). Lineage (GTDB taxonomy): Bacteria > Pseudomonadota > Gammaproteobacteria > Enterobacterales > Kangiellaceae. Next base: position 240,618 of record NVVT01000001.1, on the reverse strand, counting down.
CAAAAGCCAATGTTGGAAAGAGTAATTTGAATCAAGGTTTTAATTTTGATACTTTCGTACAAGGTAAAAGCAATCAGTTAGCGATGGCAGCAGCAGAGCAAGTTTCTATTAACCCAGGTACAGCTTACAATCCTCTTTTTATCTATGGAGGAGTCGGTTTAGGCAAAACACATTTAATGCATGCTATCGGCAATCAGATTCTCAAGGAAAAACCAAATGGCAAGGTTATATATTTGCATTCTGAAAGATTTGTAGCAGATATGGTCAAGGCTTTACAAACTAATACGATTGATAAATTTAAAAAGTTCTACCGCTCCGTGGATGCTCTTTTAATTGACGATATTCAATTTTTTGCTAACAAGGAACGGTCGCAAGAAGAGTTTTTTCACACCTTTAACGCATTACTTGAAGGAAATCAACAAGTTATATTAACATGCGATCGTTATCCAAAGGAAATTGATGGTGTTGAAGAACGTTTAAAATCTAGAATGGGCTGGGGATTAACTGTTTTTATTGAGCCACCGGAATTAGAAACAAGAGTAGCGATTTTAAAGTCTAAGGCAGAAAAATCTAAAATTAAGCTTCATAATGATGTCGCTTTTTTTATTGCTAAAAAAATTCGCTCTAACGTCAGGGAATTAGAAGGTGCTTTAAAGAGGGTTATTGCGACAGCTCAATTTACAGGTAAAGAAATAACCGTAGAATTTGTAAAAGAAGCTTTAAAAGATTTGCTGGCGGCGCAAGATAAACAAGTTCGTATTGAAAATATTCAGAAAACAGTTTCAGAATATTACAAAATTAAAGTATCGGATCTTTTGTCGAAAAGACGTACTCGTTCAATCGCTAGACCGAGGCAAGTCGCTATGAGTTTAGCTAAAGAGTTAACGAACAGAAGTTTACCTGAAATAGGAGAGTCTTTTGGTGGTAAAGATCACACCACAGTATTACATGCTTGTAGAAAAATTAAAGAGCTTAAAGAGACACTTCCAGATATAAAAGAAGATTACACTAATTTGTTACGAATATTGTCCAGTTAGATCTAGCCCAATTAAATCTAATTATTGCAAAGGTAGACTCAGATGAAATTTACAATCATACAATCAAAGCTTGTTGGCCCTCTACAGTTAATATCTGGAGCTGTCGAAAAAAGGCAAACGTTGCCTGTGTTGGCAAATCTTTTAATCAAAATAGAAAAGGGTTTGTTAAGTATCACCGCAACTGATTTAGAAATTGAAATGTCAGTTAATATTAATTTGGAAAATGATTCTTTGGATGGCGATATTACCGTACCCGCCCGGAAACTAGTGGATATTTGTAGAAGTTTACCAGTAGATGGTGTCATAAATATTGAGTTGCTTGATAGTAAATTAATCGTTAAATGCGGTAGAAGTAAGTTTACGCTATCAACAATTTCTGCTCAGGAATTCCCCAATATAGAAGACTCTCTGTTTTCCACAGAGTTCGTTATATCCAGTAGTGATTTTAAACGTACAATTGATAAGACACAATTCGCAATGGCGCAACAAGATGTCCGTTATTATTTAAACGGAATGTTAATAGAGTTAGATCAAGATAAGCTTCTTACTGTTGCAACTGATGGGCATCGATTAGCGCTCTCTAGACTAACTCTTAACGCTAAGGTTTGTGATGATCTAGTTCAAGTTATTATACCTCGTAAGGGAGTGTTAGAGGCTGGCAAGTTACTTTCTAGCATCGATGAAGAAGCAACAGTTTCTCTTAATAGCAATCACATTCGAATTACCATCGGTCAGTTTGTATTTACCTCCAAATTGGTTGATGGGCGCTTTCCTGATTATGGTAAAGTTCTACCTAAAAATGCAGAACGAATACTTTTGTGCGAAAAAGAATCGATTAAGGAAGCATTTTCTCGAGCTTCTATTCTTTGTAACGATAAGTTTAGAGGCGTTAGATTAACTTTATCAGAAAACAAATTGACCATTAATGCTAATAATCCTGAACAAGAAGAAGCCGAAATTGAGTTAGATGTTGAGTATAACGATAAGGAAATGGAAATTGGTTTTAATGTAAGCTATTTATTGGATGCTGTTAATGCTATCAAAAGCGATAAAGTGAAATTTTGTCTAGGGGATTCTAATAGCAGCGTACTTATTGAAGCGTCTGAAGATGCCGATAGCGCCTATGTCGTTATGCCTATGAGACTTTAATTATCGATTTTTATTGGCGCGTATTCTAACCATGTATTTATCTAATTTTGTCGCGACAGGTCTTAGAAATTTGTCCAAAGTACAAATTAGCTTGTCTTCGGAATTAAATATAATAGAAGGTAATAACGCTGCAGGGAAGAGTAGTTTGCTTGAAGGCATCGGTCTATTGGTGTCGGGTCGTTCTTTTAGGACGACTAAGAATAACCAAATTATTTCGCACAATCAAAAAGAGATTTCACTCTTCGCTCAATTCGACGATTCTACAAAGATAGGCGTTTCATACGGTCATACTAAGAGTTCTAGGAAGATAAGATTAAACGGTAATAACCTAAACGCGTTATCAAAAATGGCATCGATATTTCCGGTACAAACTTTAAGTCCTGAATCTTACCATTTAATCGATTCGGGGCCAGGGCAAAGGAGAAAGCATTTAGATTGGCTATTGTTTCACGTGGAACATAGTTATAAATCAGATTGGCAATCTTTCAATAAGGTGCTCAAGCAAAGGAACTCTTTTCTACGAGCTTTGAATGGTACTAAGTCTCACTTGGATGATTTCTTACTCAACTCTTGGAACCTTAAGTTTGTAGAATTAGCCGATGTCATTAATTCTAAGAGAAAGAATTTGTTATCCCAACTGTTGGATGAGCTTCGTATCGTATTGGATGGAATGGATTTATGTCTAGAAGGTGTAATTAGCGTTGAATATCACTCGGGAAATGGTAAAACTAATTTAGTAGATAAACTACATGAGAGTCTTTATCTTGATGTTAGTCGGGGTTCAACATCCTTTGGTCCACATAAAGCGGATGTTAAGTTAAAAATTGGCGGTAGAGATGTTAAAGATGTGTTGTCTCGTGGCCAAAAGAAAATGCTTATCAATGCTCTTTATTTGTCCCAAACCACTTTATTGAAAAAATTATCAGGTAAAGATAGTCTGTTTATTATAGATGATTTTTCATCTGAATTAGATAGTGTCAATCAATTACAGTTAGTATTGGCGTTGAAAGATCAAAAAAACGTGCAGGTTTTTATATCTTGTCTCGATTCTTTGGTGCTCAAACCGCTTATAAAAGAGTATAATAACGTTAAGATGTTTCACGTGAAACATGGTGTAATAAGTGAAGTTACCCTTCCAACTTAAAATTAAACAGTTAATTAGATTTTGGCTTTTAAAAAGGAATATATAACTAGATGTCTGAAAACAACGAACAAGAAACTGAAGTATCAAATGTATATGATTCTTCAAGTATAAAAGTTTTAAAAGGACTTGATGCTGTAAGAAAACGACCTGGTATGTATATTGGTGATACCGATGATGGAACAGGCTTACATCATATGGTTTTCGAAGTTGTTGATAATTCAATTGATGAAGCTTTAGCGGGCCATTGCAAAGATATTAACGTGATAATCCATACGGATAACTCTATTTCAGTAAGTGATGACGGTAGAGGAATACCTGTTGGGATCCATGAAGAAGAAGGTATTTCGGCAGCAGAAGTTATTATGACTGTTTTACATGCGGGTGGTAAGTTTGATGATAACTCATATAAAGTATCAGGCGGATTACATGGTGTTGGTATTTCGGTTGTTAACGCTTTGTCTGATGATTTAACTATTACCATCCGTAGAGAAGGCCATGTTTATGAACAACATTACAAATTAGGCGAACCACAAGCGCCACTAGTGGCTATTGGCGATACAGATAAAACAGGTACTGAATTACGTTTTCACCCAAGCCCGACGATTTTCACCAATATTGATTTTCATTACGATATTTTAGCAAAACGTTTAAGAGAGCTTTCTTTTTTAAATTCTGGTGTAAGTATTAAGCTAAAAGATGAACGAACAGGTAAAGAAGATCATTTTCAATATGATGGTGGTATACAAGCTTTTGTAGATTACTTGAGTAGAGCAAAAACACCGATTAACAAAAAAATGTTTCATTTTAGCGTTGAAGTAAACGATGGAATCGTTGTAGAAGTGGCGATGCAATGGAATGATTCATTTCAAGAAAACATTTTCTGTTTTACTAATAATATACCTCAAAGGGATGGCGGTACTCACTTAGCTGGTTTTAGAGGGGGGTTAACTCGTACGCTGAACACCTACATGGAAAAAGAAGCAGGTAAGTCTAAAGGAAAAACACAAACAACAGGTGATGATGCGAGAGAAGGGTTAACGGCAGTTATTTCAGTTAAAGTGCCCGATCCAAAGTTTTCTTCTCAAACAAAAGAAAAGTTAGTATCTTCCGAAGTGAAGAGCGCTGTAGAGCAAGCTATGGGTGCACAGCTAACGGATTATTTGTTAGAAAACCCTCAGGAAGCAAAAATTATTGTAGGAAAAATGTTAGATGCAGCTAGAGCTAGAGAAGCTGCCAGAAAAGCTAGAGATATGACAAGGCGTAAAGGCGCATTAGATATAGCAGGTCTTCCCGGAAAGTTAGCTGATTGCCAAGAAAAAGATCCAGCTCAATCTGAATTGTATATTGTGGAAGGGGACTCTGCTGGCGGATCGGCTAAGCAGGGCCGTAATAGAAAGAACCAAGCTATATTACCCCTAAAAGGTAAAATCCTAAATGTTGAAAAAGCACGATTTGATAAGATGTTATCCTCTCAAGAAGTGGGAACGTTAATTACCGCATTAGGTTGTGGAATAGGTCGAGATGAGTTTGATGTTGAAAAAACGCGTTATCACCGAATTATTATTATGACTGATGCGGATGTGGATGGTGCACACATACGTACATTACTATTAACATTCTTTTATCGTCAAATGTTAGAGCTAGTAGAAAAAGGTTATATTTATATTGCCCAACCGCCACTATATAAAGTGAAAAAGGGTAAGCAAGAAACCTACGTTAAAGATGATTCAAGTTTAGAAGAATATCTAACAAGCATGGCTCTTGACGAAGCCTCACTACACGTTAACGCTGAAGCACCGGCTTTATCTGGAGAAGCTTTAGAAAAGTTGGTGGTTGATTATAGAGAGGTTCAAGATGATATTAGTCGTTTATCTCAACTGTTTGATTCAATGATTTTAAATGGTGTTATAGAATTAAATAGACTAGAAGTTGAAAGTTTAAGTAATGAAGATTTAGTAACGTCTTGGGCTAACGAATTAACAAAAAAACTATCCGTTGATGATAAAACTGGCGCGACAAAATTTGAAATAACAATTACTAAAGATGAAGAAAGAAACCGTTATTACCCTAAAATTAAAGTGATCTATCATGGTTCGGAAAGCGAATATATTTTAGATAAATCATTTTTTGCTTCCGGTGAATATAACAAAATGGTCAAGCTTGGCGAAAAGACTAATGATTTAATGGAAGTGGGTGCTTACATACAAAGAGGTGCAAGAAAGCAAGAAGTTGCAAGTTTCAAAGAGGCTCTTGATTGGTTAATGCATCAATCTAAACGTGGTATCGCTATCCAACGTTATAAAGGTTTGGGTGAAATGAACCCAGATCAACTTTGGGAAACAACGATGGATCCGAGCGCTAGAAGAATGCTACAAGTTACCATTGAAGATGCCGTTGTGGCCGATCAACTGTTTTCCACATTAATGGGAGATGATGTGGAGCCAAGAAGAGCTTTTATTGAGGAAAATGCGTTAGCTGTAGCCAACCTTGACGTTTAGTAAGAACGAGCTAATATTAGAAAACAATAAGAAATTTATGTTACTATATTAGAACAACCTAATATAGTAACAATTATATCTTTAAGGAATACCTAATGAACATTAAAATAATTCTTGTAGCTTTAGCTACACTTTCTTTTTCGACACTAACATCTGCTGCCGGAGATGCGGTTGCCGGCAAAGCTAAAGCTGGCGTTTGTGCAGCTTGCCATGGTGTAAATGGAATTAGTGCCATTTCAATTTTTCCTAACCTAAAAGGTCAACATGCGGCTTATACGGTTAAACAATTAAAAGCATTTAAAAACAAAACCCGTATCGACCCTTCAATGAATGCTCAAGTTGCAACGTTAACCGATACTGATATAGAAAATCTGGCTGCTTTTTACGAAAGCTTGAAGTAGTTATTGTTTTTTATCGCTATGCAAAACTAAAGGAATAAGAGTGCATAAATCTTATTATTCTATTTCTTTAGTTTTTACTTTCCTTTCTATTTTTTCTAGCTCGATCCACAGTAAAAATAATAATTGTACCGATTGTGAACTTGCAATTAGTCAAACCTTAAACCAACTTCATCAGGCAGCAAGTGAAGCCAATTCACAAATYTACTTTTCTYTATTTAYARCARATGCYRTTTTTATTGGAACCGATCCGAAAGAAACTTGGACAATAAAAGAATTTAAAGCTTTCGCTGAGCCATACTTCAATAAAGGCACAGGTTGGACTTATCATTCTAGAGATCGCCATATCTACATTTCAGAATCAAAACAAACAGCGTGGTTTGATGAAATGTTAGATAATCAAAAGTATGGGGAAACTCGAGGAACGGGTGTTTTAGTTAAAACTCTTAATGGATGGAAAATTGCTCAATATCACCTTACGTTGCCTATACCAAACTCATTAACDTCATCTGTAGTAAAAATGATTCAAAATAATGACHAATAAAAAAGTTTGCAAAAAATGTATTATGACCGGGTGGTTTGTTGCGACCGCAGTAGTGATCACTGCAACAGTCTATTTTTTTCCGGGTGTACTTATTTAAGTTACGTGTATATCAATATTTAACAAACTATCTATAGCAAGCGAAAGATCAGTAAAAATTGGTATGTTAGGTTTGACTATTTTACTATGCGTATACTTCCCTTTACCGGTTAAGACTAAAATGGGCAGACACCCAGAGTTTCTAGCACAATCAATATCAGAAATAGAGTCACCTACAAACCAGGTTTCAGACGCATTAACACCAAATTGTTTTAGAAGCCGATTGACCATACCTGAATTTGGTTTTCGATCGGGTCCAGCACTATCAGGATGATCGGGGCAATACTCTAACGCATCAATGTGAGCGCCTACTTTAGCTAATTCCATTTCCATTTTTTTATGGATCATTGCTAGTGTAATATGATCAAACATTCCACGACCAATACCAGACTGATTGGTCGCAACAGCTACTTTATAACCCGCTTGATTTAGCTTAGCAATCGCTCGTAAACTTGACTTAATTGGTATCCATTCTTCTGGCGATTTAATGTAGCTATCTGAGTCAAAGTTAATGACGCCATCTCTATCCAAAATGACTAATTTGTTCACAGACATTGTTATCCCTTAAACTCTTATTTTTGCAATAACGAAATATCTGCAATACCCATAAATAAATTTCGAAGCTCGCTAATTAATGCAAACCGATTATTTCTTATTTCTTCATCCTCAGCGTTCACCATTACACTATCAAAAAATTGATTAACAGGATGTTTTAGTTCTGCAAGTTTTTGTAAAGCAGACGTATAGTTGGACTGAGTAAGTTGTTGCTCAACAAAATCTTTAGCATTATTGATTGTGTGAAAAAGCTCAACCTCACTTTTTTCAAACAAACTTGGATCAATTTCAATTTCTTTTGCATCAAAATCTGATTTTGCTAAAATGTTTTTTACTCGCTTATTTGCCTCCGCTAAATCTGCACTTTCATCAATCTCATCAAAGGCTTTAACCGCTTTAATTCTACAATAAAAGTCAGATGGAGATGTTATGTTTAAAACGCTGACCGAATTAATCACTCGGGATGAAAAACCTAACTCTTGATACATAGCCAAGCTTCTCGCGGAAAAATATTTCAACAACTCTTGTTTAGTATTGGCCGCAATTTCTATTGTAGAAAAACCTTTTAAAGATTCGTCTATTAATTCTGAGAGGTTTAGATTGAGTTCCTTTTCTGTAATTAATCGAAGAACGCCTAATGCAGCACGTCGTAGCGCAAAGGGATCCTTAGCGCCTGTTGGAATCTGTCCGATTCCAAAAATTCCTACTAACGTATCAATTCTTTCGGCCAGCGCCAAAATTAGACCTGTTTCTGTTTGTGGAAGTTGATCTCCAGCAAATCTAGGCATGTAAATTTCATCCATAGCTTCTGCCACATCCGTTGACTCACCATCTTTTGTGGCGTAATAACGTCCCATGATCCCTTGTAAGTCAGAAAACTCCCCGACCATGTCAGTCATTAAATCGCATTTACAAAGATCAGCCGCTCGCTCAATATTAGAATGTTGAACTGAAAGACTAGAAGCGATAGATTTAGCTAATAACTTAACTCTTTGCGTTTTTTCAAAAACGCTTCCTAACTTATGTTGAAAAACGATTTTTTTAAGTCTCTCCCGAAAAGATTCAAGACTGTTCTGACAGTCTTGATCATAAAAGAATTTAGCATCCGCGAGCCGAGGGCGGATTACTTTTTCATTGCCCGAAATAACCGTATTTGGATCTTTACTTTCTATATTTGCTACCGTTATAAAGTGAGGCAATAAAGAGTCTGATTCAGACTGATCAGAAACTAAATGAAAATATTTTTGATGTTCGGCCATAGAGGAAATTAGTGCTTCCGCCGGCACCTCTAAAAATTCTTTATCAAAGTTTCCGAGAAGTGAAACTGGCCACTCTACTAGAGCGGTTACTTCTTCCAACAAATCTTCAGAAACAACGGCCTGAGCATTCATTTTATTAGCGATATTTTCTACTTGAATTCGAATCTTTGCTTTGCGCTCCTCAAAACAAGCGATTACCTTTTTTTCTGCAAGTACAATTTCATATTCAGTAGGTGAATTGACAGTAAAGGCTTCAGGAGAATGAAAGCGATGACCATAGCTAATATTAYTYGMTTTTTCGCCCATWATTTCYAGATCGACAACWTCKTTATCTAARATTGCGAGTACCCAATGAACYGGTCGGCTAAACAGGTAGGAATTATTTCCCCATCGCATCGCTTTGGGAACAGGAAGTTGTGCAATMGCTTTYGGAAGCAASTCYTTTAATAGCGYMGCTGTYTTAGCYCCYTTAACTTCAGCKATAAAAGCAAGWCGTTCKCCTTTACTWGTTTGTTTACGRYTGAGATCAGAAACMTYAACACCATTCGATTTMGCAAAACCGAYTGCTGCRGGYTTTGCATTTCCMKTTTCATCRAAAGCRGCTGAAACSGCAGGRCCYAATTTTTCTACYTGTTTGGTTGCTTGYTCAGAATCAAGCTKYGTAAAACGWATCGCTAATCTYCTTGGTGTSGCAAACCACTCRCTATCTTCAAACTTTAAATCCGCAGACTGAAAAGATTTAAGCATAAAATCATGTAGCGAACGAGCTAGTTTTGGCAGAGCTTTTGGTGGTAGCTCCTCACAACCTAACTCAAATAAAAAATTATTTTTTGGGACGGCTGAATTAGGCATTATTTTCCCCTTGGTTAGTCATTGAGGTTTTACCAATTGGAAAGCTAAGTGCTTCACGTGAATCATAATAAGATTTTGCTACCGCTCGCGATAAAGATCGAACCCGCAAAATAAACCGCTGTCTTTCTGTAACAGAGATAGCATGTCTTGCATCTAAAAGATTAAAGGCATGAGAAGCTTTTAGAACCATTTCATAGGCAGGTAAGGGCAGGTTTTTTTCAATCAAAACTTCGCTTTGAGATTCATATTGATCAAAAGATTTAAATAGATAATCAACGTCTGCTAATTCAAAGTTATAAGTAGATTGCTCTACTTCGTTTTGATGAAAAACGTCTCGATAAGTAACAACTCCTTGTGGTCCTTTAGTCCAAACCAAATCATAAATGCTATCGACACCTTGCAAATACATTGCGAGTCTTTCGAGTCCGTAGGTAATTTCTCCTGTGACAGGTTTACATTCAAGCCCTCCGACCTGTTGAAAATAGGTAAACTGAGTAATTTCCATTCCATTTAACCAAACTTCCCAACCTAAACCCCAAGCGCCTAAAGTTGGAGATTCCCAGTTATCCTCGACAAAACGAATATCGTGTTCAAGCGTGTCTATTCCCAAAGTTTTTAAAGACTCGAGATAAAGTTCCTGAATATTTTTAGGTGAAGGTTTTAAAATCACTTGAAATTGGTAATAATGCTGTAAACGATTTGGATTTTCACCATAACGTCCGTCAGTAGGTCTTCTACAGGGTTGTACATAGGCTGCATTCCAAGGCTCAGGGCCAATCGATCGTAAAAAAGTTGCGGGATGGAATGTTCCGGCGCCAACCTCTAAATCTAACGGTTGTAATAATGCACACCCTTGTTTAGACCAGAAGTTTTGTAATTCAAGGATTAAACCTTGAAAGGTGGTGGTTGCTATTGTTGACAAACTTTAAGCTCCAGATTGACTTCGTTTAGAATTGTGCAGGATAGTGAACAAACTCTATTGTAATAAGTCTTTATTTGAGTGGTGAGTTATAATATTTTTCAATTATATCAACACTAGGTATCACAGAAAAGATGATCATTATTCATATCTGCACTATAATTCGATTTTATAACCTTTCTAATAAATTTATTCACTCTTATAGCCAAAATTAGAGTGTTTTTAACATTATTATTATTACTAGTAGATACTGGTTGTGATAATAACAAACCCTGATATTTTTAGGAGAACATTTGTGTCAGCTTCAAAAAAATTAAAAATCACACTAATTTCAGCCGTTTTTGCATTTTCTTACAGTGTTGCCGCCGATCACTTAAGTGGCCACAGTGTAGAAAAACGTATTGCGCCAACAGGCAGTGTATATAAAGCTGGTGACGATGTGCCGGTTGCTATCGTACCAATCGCAGAAGTGTCTGGTCCCAGAACAGGAGAAGAGGTTTATAACACTAAATGTCTAGCATGTCATGGAACCGGTGTTGCTGGAGCTCCAAAACTAGGCGACGCAGCTGGTTGGGTTTCAAGAATTGCCGCTGGTGAAGAGTCTTTACTAAATAATGCACTTAAAGGTTTAAACGCAATGCCTCCAAAAGGTACCTGTATGGACTGTTCAGATGACGAAATTTCTGAAGCTGTTAAATATATGGTTGCTAATAGCCAATAGAAAATTCAAGTTACAAAGAGTTTTGTATAAAAACCCAATCCAAAAGATTGGGTTTTTTGTAATAAAGCAAGTTCAATACAAAAAGGATGGAATTTTAAATGCCTGCCGACATTAAGCTTAAACCAGGCATTTTTTTAGAAAGAACGTTTAAAGTGTTAGCTAATAAAACCGCAAACTACTTTTCTGAATCTGATTCCGAAAAATATGCTGAAGTTTTGGGAACGCCCTTTTTAATAGCCGATATGGAAAAAGTTTGTGCTGAACTCATGAACCCTCTACTTATCGGAGATGAAGTATCTGTTGGTGCTCACATTGATATTAGACACATTGCCTCTACGGGGATCGGTGCAACTTATGTGATAAAGGTTGTGTTTGAAAGTGTTCGGTGGGGCTTATATACTTTTAGTGTTGAAGCCTGTGACTCTATTGGGGTCGTTGGAAAAGGGCAAATTGTTCGGGCGATTAATTCTAACTCCAAAATTCTACAACGAGCAAATCAAGCAGTATAGTTAAACTTAAGTAATAGAGTGAACGCCTAAAGTTTTATCAATATTGAGCGATAATATCGAATAAGTTACACATTATAAATACCTTAACAAGGATGTTACTGAGAACATGAAATCAAACCTTCCAATTCCACAAGATAAAAAACTGTTAGTAATATATCGTTTAGAACCAGAATGTTTAGGAACAATCGGTCACAAACAAATTAACTATTTTTGTGCACACATTACAAAAAGAATTTTACCGGTTGATTCTGACTTTGTTAAATGGACTGTTTTGCCAAGACTGGCCGCTACGGAAAAAGAAGTCGAGTTTCGTTTAAATGGAAAGCTTTTACAGCTGCCACAAGTTGTCAGGTATCTTACTGTTTTTAATAGAGATTATGACGCTTTCTTGGACTCAATTAACAACGCAGTACTGAAACAAGTTGATCACTATTTTAATTGATTAAGAATTTATTTCCGTATTGACTCACTCAAAAGAAACCCTTATAAAAACAAAAACTTATAAAAAAGCGTTATTTCATGCAAAAAAGCAGTACAAAAACTCAAAAAAAAGTATAATTACCACTCTAATACAAAAAATAGCCTATTATTGATATAAACCTAATAGAACCAACCAATAGAAATGATAAAGGGTTGGTTTTTTAATGGTAAATAATTACAAATCTAAGTAAATCAAGGGAGCTAGGTGTGAAGCCAACCAATATTAAAGATCCTGAATTTTTTCATAAAGTTGTCGACTGTCAATATGCCTGTCCGGCACATACGCCGGTACCAGAATATATTCGACTTATTGCTGCAGGGCGATACGATGATGCCTATATGGTCAACTGGGAATCAAATGTTTTTCCTGGAATATTAGGTCGAGTTTGCGATAGACCTTGCGAACCAGCTTGTCGTCGAGGCCGAGTTGAAGAGGAGCCGGTTGCAATCTGTCGTTTAAAACGTGTAGCCGCAGATAACAAATCTGATATTACCGATCGATTACCTAAAATAATGGCAAAAAACGGAAAAAAAGTAGCAATGATTGGTGCAGGACCTGCATCACTGACTGTTGCTAGAGGTCTTGCACCTCTAGGTTACGAAATAGATTTATTTGATGAGCAGGAAGTTGGTGGTGGTTTTATGCGAAGCCAAATCCCATCTTTTAGATTGCCGGAATCAGTTTTAAGTGAAGAAGTTAATTATGTATTAGATATGGGTATCACAACCCACTTTAAACATTATGTTGAAAGCCTAAAAGCTTTATTAGAAAAGGATTATGATGCGATCTTTGTTGGATCAGGCGCGCCAAATGGACGTGATCTTAAATTACCTGGTAGAGATGAAGGTGTTGAGGATATTCATATAGGAATTAATTGGTTAGAAAGCGTTGCGTTCGACCACACTGAATCAATTGGAAAAAATGTGATTGTTTTAGGTGGTGGTAATACTGCCATGGATTGTTGTAGAACATCACGCCGTTTAGGTGGTGTTAACGTCAAAGTCGTTGTTCGAAGTCCAAAGGCAGACATGAAAGCATCGCCTTGGGAAATTGATGATGCGGTTGGAGAAGATATCCCAATTTATGAAAATCACACCCCTTTAGAGTTTGTCATAGAAAATGGCAAATTGAAGGGCATGAAGTTTGACAAGGTTCGAGCTGAATACGATGAAAATGGAAAACGAAGCTTAATATCTACCGGTGAAGAGCCTGTATTTATGGAGGCTGATCAAGTTTTGATTGCTATAGGTCAAGATAATGCTTACCCATGGATTGAGCGAGATATTGGTATAGATTTTGGAAAGTGGGATATGCCAGTAGTTGATGAATCAACCTTTCAGTCCACCAACGAAAAAGTTTTCTTTGGTGGTGATGCGGCATTTGGACCATCGAACATTATTACAGCGGTTGCTCACGGGCATAAAGCAGCGGTTTCAATACACAAATTTTGCATTGGCGAAGATATTACAGAGCGACCTGCACCGGGTGTTACTTTGCTAAGTCAAAAAATGGGTTTTCACGAGTGGACCTATGATAATCATATTGATCACGAACTTCGGAATATAGTACCTCATGTAGATAAGGAAACAGCTCTAAAGAATTTAAAGCTTGAAGTTGAAAAAGGATTTGATCAAGAAATAGGTTATGAAGAAGCGATGCGCTGTTTAAATTGTGATGTGCAAACGGTGTTCAGCGATGATTTATGTATAGAGTGTGATGCCTGTATTGATGTTTGCCCGACTAAATGTATCAACTTTATTGATAATGGTGAAGAAGACGAGCTTAGAACAAGGCTAATGTTACCGGCTAATAATAAAGAGCAAGATTTGTATGTGTCGGGTGATTTACCGACTACCCGGGTCATGGTTAAAGATGAAAATGTATGTTTGCACTGTGGTTTGTGTGCTGAACGGTGCCCAACAGCTGCTTGGGATATGCAAAAATTTAGTTATTCAACTACTAAGGCAGGATAAAAAATGCGTCTTGAATCTAATAATGAATTCGTGATTCGATTTGCGAACGTAAATGGAACGGGATCGGCTAGCGCAAACAATATGTTTTCGAAAGCTGTTTTTCGTATGGGCGTTCCGGTTAGCCCTAAAAATATATTCCCGTCTAACATTCAAGGGTTACCCACTTGGTTTGAAGTGAGAGTTACGGAAAGAGGTTATTTAGGAAGCCGGGGCGATGTTGATTTTGTGGTTGCCATCAATGGTCAAACATTAAAGAAAGATTATGACACGTTAGTACCCGGTGGCTATTTTCTTTATGACTCAACGAAATCTCTACCAAGAGGTCTTGATCGCGACGATGTGATTGATATCGGAATTCCGTTGACTCAAATGACAATCGATAATTTTTCGAATCCTCGTCAACGTCAACTATTTAAAAACATTATTTATGTTGGTTCTTTAGCTTACTTGTTAAGTATGGAGTTTGAAGTTTTAACCAATATGGTAAAAGAGCAGTTTGCTAAAAAACAAAAGTTAATCCCGCCAAATATCAAAGCATTAGAGCTTGGGTATAACTACGCGAAAGAACACTATAACGATGTTTGCGGTTTGTCAGTAACACGCAGAGATAATGTTGGCGACTCAATAATGATTGATGGTAATGCGGCCACTGGTTTAGGTGCTATATATGGCGGCGCAACTGTTTGTGGTTGGTATCCGATAACACCATCAACCTCTGTAGTTGAAGCTTTTGAAAAGTACGCAAAAATATATCGTATAGAAAAAGACACAGGAAAAAATAAGTTTGCATTGTTGCAATCCGAAGATGAATTATCAGCGATTGGAATGGCAATTGGTGCTAACTGGATGGGAGCGCGAGCTTTCACTGCTACGTCAGGTCCAGGTCTTTCTCTTATGAGCGAGTTTTTAGGTTTAGCTTATTTTGCAGAAATTCCTTTAGTTTTGGTAGATGTTCAAAGAAGTGGACCTAGTACGGGGATGCCGACAAGAACACAACAGTCAGATGTTATTTCTGCAGCATATGCATCGCATGGCGATACTAAACAAGTTTGTTTTTACCCTTGCGACCCAGCGGATTGCTTTGAAATGACTGCAAAAGCATTTGATATTGCAGAAAGATTACAAACGCCAGTTATCATCATGTCAGATCTGGATCTAGGAATGAATGATGGAATGAGTCGTCCTTTTGTTTGGGATGATAGTGTTGATTATGATCGAGGAAAAGTATTAAATGCCGAAGATCTTGATAATTTAACCGAGCGTTGGGGTCGATATAAAGATGTTGATGGTGACGGTATTGGTTATAGAACCTATCCTGGGACCCATGCAACCAAAGGCGCATATTTTACTCGTGGTTCTTCACATGATGATTATGCTGCATACACAGAAGATAGTGAAATTTATGAAGCTTGTATGGAGCGGTTAGTTCTAAAGTGGGAAACAGCAAAAGAGATTGCACCACATCCACAAATTAAATATCGAGATAAAAAATCTAAAATTGCCGCTATCTTTTATGGTACAAGCGCGCAAGCGAGTTATGAAGCACTTGATGGTTTAGCTGGCGACGGCGTGAAAATAAATACCTGTCGAATTAAATCTTTCCCATTCCATCCAGATATTGGTAAATTTATTAAAGAGCATGATACTGTTTATGTGATTGAGCAAAATCGCGATGGACAAATGAGAACTTTATTAATTAACGAATTTAATATGGGTACAAAACGATTAAAATCAATTTTAAATATCGATGGAATGCCAATGAGAGCCAGACGAATTAAACGAAAAATTGAAAGAATGATGAGTGGTGAAAGTGTGAGTCCATTTACAACTGCAAACAGTAGTGCTGAAGGAGTTGAAGCATGAGTTATTTAAAGTCGAGCTTTCGTCATCCTGAATCTCCAAAAAATGATTTAGGTTATACCGAAGCGGTTTATGAAGGTGCATTATCAACACTTTGTGCGGGTTGTGGTCATGACTCGGTTAGCGCTTCAATTATTAATGCATGTTTTGAGCTGTCGTTGGAACCTCACCGTATAGCAAAAATGTCTGGCATTGGTTGTTCATCTAAAACCCCCGCTTACTTTTTGAAAGGTTCCCATGGTTTTAATACGGTTCATGGCAGAATGCCTTCGGTTACGACTGGCGCTAATTTAGCTAATCGCGATTTGACCTATATTGCGGTTTCAGGAGATGGCGATACTGCATCTATTGGCATGGGTCAATTTATGCATTTAGTGAGACGTAATTTAAATATGGTTTATATTTGTATGAACAACGGTGTTTACGGATTAACTAAAGGGCAAGATTCTGCTACGGCTGATATTGGAAGTGCCAGTAAAAAAGGCCTACCCAATATGTATAAACCAATGGATCTATGTGAGTTGTCTATTTCATTGGGATCGGGTTATGTTGCTCGAAGTTTTTCTGGCGACAAAGATCAATTAGTGCCTTTGATAAAAGGTGCAATCAAGCATAACGGTTTTGCTTTTATTGACGTGGTTTCTCCTTGCGTTACTTTTAATAATACTTCGGCTTCGACCAAAGGTTATGAGTGGGTAAGAGACCATAAAGAAGCAACGGGTACAGTCGATCTAGTTCCAAAAGAGCAAGAGATTATTGTAAGAGAGCCTAACCAAATTTTAGAAACAATTGAGTTGCATGACGGTAGCGTTTTACATTTACGTCGTCAGCCAAATTCTTTAGATATTCAAAGTCGTGAGTCGGTACTTAAATCGTTAGAAGATGCGAAACAAAAAGAGCAAGTTTTAACTGGCTTACTTTATCTAAATACCAAGCAAAAAAACACTCATGAAATTATCAATACTTCTGATAAGCCATTAAATAGTATGACTAAGGATGACTTATGCCCAGGTAGTGAAATACTCGAAGCCATTAATGAGTCACTTAGGTAATTTAGCGTTAAAAAAGAGACAAAATGAAAATTAATATTGCTGTCAATGCTGCAACAGGTAGGATGGGACAGCAAATTATTAATGAGGCAACAAGTTCGCAAGGTGTGGAGCTAGTAGCTGCATTTTGTCGATCTGGCCATCCATTTTTTGGAAAAACTGTTCGCGGTACAGGCTCAGAGCACGATATTCAATATACCAATGAAATTCAAGCCGGCGTTTCATCCAGCCAAGTTGTGATTGACTTCAGTTTACCCTCCGTTTCTTTATCCTTATTAGAGACAGTAGTAAAAAGCAGTACACCCATTCTTATCGGTACAACTGGATTTAATCCCCAACAAAAAGAAACCATAGAAAAAGCCTCCCAAAAAATACCTATCATGCTGGAGTCAAATACCAGCATTGGCGCTAATATGATGATGAAGTTATTAGCCGTAGCAGCAAATTCAATTGGGCAAGATGCTCACATCGAAATTATCGRATATCATCATAAAAATAAAATTGATGCGCCATCAGGCACAGCGATTAAGTTAGGCAATATTATTTGTGATGCAACAGACAGTAACCTAGAAGATCGAAGCGTTTATGACAGAAGAGAAAACAAACACGTTAGAACACAAGATGAAATAGGTATTTCGGTTGTTCGCGCGGGCGATATTGTCGGTAAACACCAAGTWTTATTTGCGYTAGATAAYGAAAATATCACTATCGAACACGAAGCTTTAAGTCGAGAGTGTTTTGCTGCTGGGGCGATTAAAGCAGCTAAATGGTTAACCCATCAAAAAAATGGTTTGTATACCATGCAGGATTATCTTAACTCCTAATTTCTATAAATACAGCGTTTCTACCGTTAATCCAAATTGTTTATATACTACCAAAACAGCCTGTTAGTGGTAAATGATATCTGTATAGGTTGCCGGAGGTTTTGATTAACTAATTGAAAAATATAACTAATTTCAAAAATAAATAAGCAGTATTTGTTCAGTAAAGACACATATATACCCCTATAATTTCGAAATTTTCATGTAATAGATTGATTTCAAAAGAAAAATAACAGTTTAGTTAAAACATATGGCAGTATATGTGTTTTTACTGAACATAATAAGCGTTATGGTAACAAATGAGAATAACGATAAAACAATACTTTTCCATTTTTCTAATGCTTTTAGTCACGTGCAATGTAAAGTCTGAAGGTATATCACAATTAGATATTACAATGCACTATGAGACTAATCGAATCGTAGAAATACACAAGAACGAAAATGGCTGGGTTATTGCCCTCACAAAAAATAAAGAAGAAGGTAATACCTTAGTTCGAGTAAAAGTAATCGCGAGCTTACCTGTCGAGCAGCCATATAATTGGCAATTTTATAACTGGCAAGATTGTCGATTTCTGAAATCAAAGCCAACGTTTAACCCTATGGAAACTCCAATAGTTGGATTGCTTGGAAGTGACCGTAAAGAGGGTTTAATAACACCCAAACGAGCATGGCTTGTAAATTATTTGAAAGAAACTATCGTGGAATTAGATATAAACAATGTAATTTGTGACTATGTCGAACCATAACAAGAGTTTGAATTATATTCGGCGTAAAAGAACGCCTCAAAAATTAAACAAGCGTTATGAATCTTAAATTATGAATTACACTAGTTTGGATATTTTCAAGGGAATTGATTTAACCGACTCATTTGTATTATTTTGGGAACTTAAAGACAACTGCCTTACATTTGATTTAGAAGCAAGTGTCTGGCCTGAGTCACCGTATTACAGTAAACCTAAAAAAGATGAATATACCTGTTATAAAAATGTTCGCCTTTATTTTAAAAATATAGAGTCGATACAAGGATTAAAGGAAATGAATCAAGTTAACCCATCTACTGATAAATCTTGCGAGCTTGATTATGGCAATATTAATTCACTTAGTATTGATGACGAAGGATTTAAGTTAGAAGGTGATTTCGGTGAAGTCACAATTAATGGTGGGGAGATCAATTTTGAGTTTTACAGATCATAACCAAAAAATGTTGCGGATTCATTACTCGCGCACTCGCAATGAATCGCAAATTTAGGCGTTATATTTAAAATAGGAAAAGAATAGTGACAGTCAGTTTTTGAAAAATATCCTTCAAATAATTTTTTCCATACGAGTGCTTGATTATTTTTAGTGGGTGACTAAGAAATGTTGCTCTGAAAGCTTATATTTAATATTACAGGCAGGTTTTAATCTCTCATTTAACA
Source organism: Kangiella sp. (assembly GCA_002733465.1). Lineage (GTDB taxonomy): Bacteria > Pseudomonadota > Gammaproteobacteria > Enterobacterales > Kangiellaceae. The sequence goes on along the minus strand of NVVT01000001.1, from coordinate 221,335 downwards.
AGATATGTGCTTATACAATGACTTGTTTTATTTAACCGCCAGATTGATACAATGCTTGAATGGCGTGTACGCCTTTTAACCATTGCCTACCGAGTGATTTTGTTTTCTCTTTGATTTTTTCAACACTTCCAACAAAACGATAATAGTTTGAACCATAGTTTTGAACTTGTACCATCCAGTTTTCTTGTTTGATGTTCAAGTGATTTAATGACAGTGTAATATGTTTTGGAATGGCGCCTTTAGTTGGTGAGACCATCATCTTGCCAGTCCATTCGAGCAATTCAATATAATCTTTTAATGGCAGAATCATGGTTCTATTTTTCACTTTGCCTGCAAGGGATTTTAGGGTTCCTTTTAGCTCATCTTCTGTATGGTTCTTAAGACGTTTTTGTATGGAGGTATGGTCACTTGTTTCTAAGGTATTAGCTATTTTTGCACGAATGGGATTTAAGTCTACATAGGCCATACACGTTAATGCTGCAGCTTCATCAAGTAACGCTTGGGATTTGAATCTGCTTTTATTTACATGGATGTAATGTATGCAGTTTTTGCAGGACGCAAAAAACTGTCCCAAAAATGACCTTTGCAATGTTCTTCTGCATTGGATTTTTTGGCTAATGGCTCGTTAATTCGTCTCATCAACCAACTAATGCTCCCTAACCGCTCTCGATATTTAGTTAATAATTCTGGCTCTTTTACAATCGCTTGTATTTTCAAATCACGCTGAGTTTTAAATTTTGGATTATTAAATTTCCCAGGAAATACGTTTAACCATTTATCGGCAACGTCTAAGTCAGACCAAGTGTCTGGTAGTTTAGGATCGCTGTAAACGACTAAATGATAATGGTTGTGCATGACCGCATAGCTGAAGACTTCAATGGCAAAATAATTGGCCAATTCCAAAATTCGACTTTCAATCCATTGTCTTCGATAATTATAATCTTTGTTGGTTTCTGGATCTTTACCACAAAGAAACGTGCGTCTAACGCATCGACTGATTAAGTGATAATAACCGGCATTGTCTGGATCGATTAATTCACTGCGTCTAATTGCCATCAACTCTTCCTTGATACTTTATTTGATTCTAGATTATTGCAAATACTCGTCTTTGTTCAAACCAGCATTATCTTGTTTACCAGCCAGTAAAAATTGATTGTTTTTGTGAGATATTGTCTATATGGTGAGTGTCACTAAATTGCTAAATTGGATCAAATTAGAGCGATAGACAAATCTAGGCTTATAAAAAAATTGGGTGTTATTGGTGGTGAAACACAAGTGAAATTATGTGGCTGTTTGCAAGAAATGTTTGAATATAAAGGTAGCTAACAACACGCAGGCAAGCGACGCAAAAATGCGCTCGTGTTAAATGCGTTAGGCATTAGAATATCACCGTATGAATATTAGAGAAATGCAGGTCATAGGAGCAATTTACTTTAAAAAATATTGCTACCTAAAGAAAATATCTCACCCAAGTGTAGATGAGTTTTTTTGGTATTTATTGAGTCTAGCAAGCGCAGAAGATTTGCCAGAATGGGAGAGCAGAGGTTGTCAGCTATCTCTCTCAGGCCGTGGTGATGAACTGCCAGCAGATTTGGAAGCATCACTTAGTGAGGATGATTCATCCGAGTTGTCATTGATGTCAGAATTAGTATGTGAAATCGGTCTTTCTCAAATGTATGGTGCAACCAAACTTGAAGAAGTTAGAAGTTTCTATTCAAATGCAGAAAACTTAGCTTTAAAGTGTGGAGTTGCTAAAATTAATTTGTCCGAATATTCAATTCCAGGTACTGGGTGGGGGCAACCGGTTAGCGAAGAAACAGTTAAAGTGTGGGGTGAAAATGCCTAACCAGTGTATCTTGCTGACATTTAAGTCGGCGCTTGAAAAACAGCACCAACTTAAATTCAGCAAATAAGGGCGTTCTTTGGCATCAAGTCAGAAAAAATTTATGGCGTTAAGAAAGGAAAAGAATTGCGTCACTGCAACAAATCAGCAGTGAGAAATCGAGCAAAACCGCCCTAAAAAAATAAAGAGGTTGACGTGCCAAATTCTCAGCGTTACTGTAAAAGCAAGGGCGGACACGTTGAAGCTCGGCTTGCTTCCAAATGGCTATATTGTGACTGTCACCAAGTTAATAGTAAATCTATTCATAAACAACCCGCTTCAACTGACTTCGATCGGAGTGTTCAAAATCTTTACCATAAATAAATAATGACATTGTTTCCACATAACTCAAGTCATCACCTTTAACTTTCAAAGTCATCTCAAACGCTTTCGTTTTTGCCTTTTCTTTCATAAAGGGAGATTGAATAATTCCGAAAGTATCTGAATCACTTTTTGCGGATACTTGAAAAACAGTTTCACCATTTGATTCAGTAACAGTTCCACCAGCAAGCACACAAACACCCCTAGGAATTGTTAAAGAGTGCATTATCAATTTAGTGGAAGCCTCATAAATCCAATGCCCAATTTGATCATGAAATATTTTTCCATTTTCATTTTTACGCACAAGGTGATGATATTTTAGCGCAACTAAATTTTGTTCCTCCCCATTTTCCGCTGGCCCTGCGATAGAAAATGTTAGTTCATCTGTATAGGAAGTTCTGTCTGGCTCAGCGTTAATATCTGGTGCATTGTCTAAACCTCTATCTCCAACCCATCTACCGATAAGTTGGGCTAAAGGACCGTAATCAACGCCATCAATAATTGTCATAATACCCCTCTATTATAGTTCTAACTTAGTTTTCTGCGACTAAAAGTTGTATCGATTTTATCTGAGAATATTCAAAAGGTAATGTGCTTTTACCTCGGTATTCAAGTTTCTTTAATATTAATTGATCTCGACCAATTGATTCCAAATATCCAATGTGAGGTTGACCATTGTAAAGATTCAGCTTTATTTTAGAACCGAGGTACTGGGTAAGTGATTGCTTGCGTTTAGAAATAAAAACGGATACATTTTTTTTAATTAAAGAAACATTTGAAGTTGGCCGAGTTTTGTTACTTTCATCAGTTCTATTTTCTTCCGTATCTGAAACTGCTTTGCCACTAAAGATCGTTCCCACATTTTGTGTATTCAGATCAATTGATAAGCTGATTCTATCTTGGAAATCAACGATAGGATGAAAGTCAATTTGACTGTAGGTTGTGCCTTCTTTTATATCAATTTGGAAATCGATAGTTTCTGGTTTGTAAAAAAAGTCTGATATTTCTTGGGTGGCTAATTTATCAAGAACCAAGTTTTTTTCTAACGCTTTTTTCTGCAAAAAATCACGGTAAAAAATGGTCAGTTTATTTCTGCTGAGATTGAGTTTTTCTAAACAAGTTTGAGTGTTCGTTTCGATCCAAACTAAGTCTTCTATGTTGATTTTTAAGTCACTTAAATAGGCAGTATTTACATTAGTTTCTAGTAATCGATTAATATTAAAACTTCCTTTTATTGTTGCAAATTGAGAGTCTTTAAATCTGAAATCAACTATCGCAATATCTGCGGTTTGTTCGATCTTAAAGACACCAGAAAAATCAAAAATCAAATCTGGAAGATCAATCGCGCCATTTACAACGCACTCTTGAGGAAAAAACAAGTTTGCGTATTTGCTTTTATATTTTATTCCAAACAGATTTAACGCTTTTTCAGTCTGCTTTGTATGAGCGCCAACAACCGAAATACGAATTTGACTTGGGTACGTCTTATAAACGACTTGCTCTCGAGAATCTAACAAGTCAAAAATGCTTGGAAAAGATATTTTAACGCGAGGCGCTCTGATAATCGGTCTTCTTCGGGTTTCGAAAATGCGAACGTCTTCTAGGTAGATTTCTCCTTCATGGTTGATCCACAACCATGAATAGTCTAGTTTCGCATCAAAGTCTCGAGTTACCAAGTAGGCATCAATCCCTTGCTTTGCATGCCAAAGAAAATAACTATAGGGTAATGCCGATATGATAAAGCTATAGGCTAAGGTTTTTAAGACTAAATTTCTAACAAAATTCTTCTTCATTTTCTTTCTTTATCAATCGGTTATGTTGAAATCATAGTTTAAAAGTACACTAATTACACCTCTAATACCGAGATATCAGAAATTAAATCGCAACAGTTCTCTTTATTGTGCAAATGTAAGAATGAGTTCACATAAACTATTTCACAAGAAACGAAACTATTTGTTCAAATTTTAGCCAACTTTAGGTAAAATCCATCCCCTTTTATATTTCGATCATGTTTAGCTAATGATTTATGACGAAAAATTTGATGTAATTGTTATCGGTGGCGGTCATGCTGGCACCGAAGCGTGCCTAGCGTCTGCTCGAAATGGCGCAAATACGCTGTTGATCACCCACAATATTGAAACACTTGGTCAAATGAGTTGCAATCCTGCTATTGGTGGAATTGGTAAAGGTCATTTAGTTAAAGAAATTGATGCGTTAGGTGGCATTATGGCTACCGCGATTGATCATTCTGGAATTCACTTTAAAAAATTGAATGCTAGTAAAGGACCTGCGGTTAGAGCAACGCGTGCTCAAGCGGATCGAACGTTATATAGAAATTTTATTAGAGAAGCGTTAGAGAGCCAACAGAACTTAAAGATATTTCAGCAATCTGTTGATGACCTCATTCTTGCAAAGGGTGAAGATCGGGTTGAGGGTATTGTTACTCAAATGGGTTTGCGCTTTTTTGCTAAAACAGTGGTTATTACTGCCGGAACATTTTTATCTGGCAAAATACATATAGGTGAGAGCAATTATAGTGGGGGGCGAGCGGGCGATCCTTCTTCTGTAGGATTAGCGAAACGGTTAAGAGATCTACCTTTTAATATTCAGCGATTAAAAACGGGTACACCGCCAAGGATTGATAGTCGAAGTATTGATTTCAGTGATTTGGAGCCTCAACATGGAGATACTCCAACACCGGTGTTCTCTTTTTTAGGAAATAGGGACCAGCATCCAAGGCAGATACCATGCTTTATTACTCACACTAATCAACAAACTCATGACTTTATAACCGCTGGCATGGATCGTTCACCATTGTTTACTGGTGAAATTGAAGGGGTTGGTCCTCGTTATTGTCCGTCGATTGAAGACAAAGTGGTACGTTTTGCTGAAAGAAATTCCCATCAGATTTTTATAGAGCCGGAAGGTCTTAATACGTTTGAGGTTTACCCTAACGGGATCTCAACCAGTTTGCCTTTTGATGTACAACTTAGTTTTGTTCGCTCCATTAAAGGATTTGAAAATGCGCATATTACTCGGCCAGGTTATGCGATTGAATATGACTTTTTCGATCCAAGAGGTTTAAAAACCAGTTTAGAGTCAAAATATATTAGCAATTTATACTTTGCAGGCCAAATTAATGGAACTACAGGGTATGAAGAAGCTGGCGCCCAGGGGTTGATAGCTGGATTAAATGCATCACTCAATTCACAACAAAAAGAATCTTGGTCTCCTACTAGAGAAGAATCATATATAGGAGTAATGATCGATGATTTAATTACTCGAGGCACGCAAGAGCCCTATCGTATGTTCACCTCACGAGCCGAATATCGTCTATTGTTAAGAGAAGATAATGCTGATTCACGCTTAACCCCTAAAGGACATGAGTTGGGAATAGTTAGCGAGCAAAGGTGGCAGCATTTTTGTGATAAAAAAGAAGCGGTTGAAAAAGAGTTAGCTCGATTTAATCAAACTTGGATCCAGCCAAAATCGGCAGAAGCCGAAAGAATAAATAGTCTATTAAGCAAGCCGTTAGCTAGAGAATATAGCTTGATGGATTTGCTTAAACGCCCTGAATTAAACTATGAAAAACTGGTTACCAGCATACCCAACAATCATGATGCGGTTTCGGATGACACTTCAGGTAAAGTTCTGACTAAAGATATGTTGGCTAAAGAAGTCCAAGAGCAAGTTGAGATCCAAGCAAAGTATTCAGGTTATATTGAGCGCCAAAAACTTGAAATTGAGCGTAATAAAAACCAACAAAGCCAAAAAATCCCAAGTGATTTAGATTTTTCTAAAATTGGTGGGTTATCTAACGAAATTGTGCAAAAACTGAACGATGTAAAACCGGAAACAATTGGGCAAGCAAGCCGAATTTCTGGGATAACGCCTGCCGCTATTTCGATTCTTTTGATCACTTTAAAGAAAAGGAGCTATCCTAAAAATACCGATAGCCCACTTAAACCGTTAGTCAGTGGTTTAGGTTAAATGGTACTGATTAAATGGTACAGGTTAAATGGAAATGGTACTGATTAAATGATGATAGAGGATTATTCGGCCGATGGTGTTTTAGCCAAACAGCTTAAAAGTGGCTTGAAAGAGTTAAATGTTGAGACAAGTGAGAATCAGCAACAACAACTATTAGAGTTATTACAGGTGCTGTATAAATGGAATAAAGCTTATAACTTAACCGCAATTAAACAGCCAAAAGAGGGTTTAAAACTTCATCTTTTAGATAGTTTAACGCTATTTGAGCGTTTTAAAGAGCTTGGAGATAATAAAACGATACTTGATGTCGGAACGGGGCCTGGTTTTCCGGGGTTACCCTTGGCTATTTTATTTCCTCATTTAAAATTTACGTTATTGGATAGTAATAGCAAAAAAATTCGTTTTATTCGTCAAACAATTCATCAATTAGGGTTGGACAATGTAGAGCCAATACACTCGCGAGTTGAATCATTCGAAGATCGGAATTTTGACGTGATATTGTCTAGAGCCTTTGCATCACTTGTGGATATGGTAAACCTAACTCATACTCTTTTAGATGAAAAAGGGATTTGGTTGGCAATGAAAGGAGAGCTTATGGCTCAAGAAGCTGAAGAGCTTCCTCCGTTTGTGGTGAATCATTTTGTGACCCAAGTTGAAGTGCCTAATGTAGTTGCAAAGAGATGTATTGTGGAATTAGGCTTTATACCTGGGTATAAGTCTGAAGATAAATGACGAAAGTTTAAAAAGCTAATTGATCATTGTATAGATCAATCTATAATGATTGGTTCGATAAAAATATTAATAATGCAAAAATAGCGCTAAGAACGTTAAACAATAACAATCTAAATTGATAACAGCGCAAATTAATAACAATATGTAAGAGGATCCTTGTGGGAAAGATAATAGCAGTTACGAATCAAAAGGGCGGTGTTGGAAAAACCACAAGTAGCATTAATATTGCTGCATCTTTAGCGGCAACTAAACGTAGCGTACTTTTAGTGGATTTAGATCCGCAAGGTAACGCAACCAGTGGTTGTGGGTTAGAAAAAGACGAAATTGAACACCATATACTTGACGTCTTATTACAAGAGAAAAATGTTAAAGAATGCCTTTTTAATGCGGAGCAAGCAGGTTTTCATATTTTACCTACCAATTCTGAATTAGCGATTGCAGAGGCCCATTTATTATCGGTAGAGAATAAAGAAAAACGATTGAAGTCTGCTTTAGATGAAATAAAAGATGATTTTGATTACATTTTTATAGATTGTCCGCCGTCATTAAGTATTCTAACTGTGAATGCATTAGTGGCAGCCGATAGCGTAATGATCCCGATGCAATGTGAATATTATGCGTTAGAGGGACTTAAAGCTCTGCTTCAAACGGTTGATCAAATTAGGGAGCATGCGAACCCCAATTTACAGATTGAAGGTTTGTTAAGAACAATGTATGACCCACGAAACCGATTGGCAGTAGAAGTTTCCAATCAATTGCATGAACATTTCGGTGATAAAGTCTATCGAACAGCGATCCCTAGAAATGTTCGTTTGGCCGAAGCACCCAGTTATGGTTTACCTGCGTTGATGTACGATCGTTTATCAAGGGGCTCAAAAGCATATTTGTCTTTAGCCGGTGAAATGATTCGTCGACAAGAAGAGTTGGATGCTGTCGCTGTCTAATTAGTGGCTAATAAATAAACAGGGGTCGGAGTCGCGTTGGTGTTAGTTTAATAGCAAGAAAGAGAGAATGTTTTGCTAAAGATGGACTAATTTATAGCCATTTATGCGACTCCGACTCCTTTTAAGTAATAAAAAGAATTAAGAATTAGGAAAGTAGCAATGAAAAGAAAACTAGGCCGTTCACCGCTAGATGCTTTTTTAAGCAAACCAAAACCCTCCGTAGTTGAAGCTACAGGGTCAGGCGAGGCTGTTGAATCCCGTTTACCACTTGGCGAATACCAGAAACTGCCGATTGAATTTTTACAACCGGGACAATATCAGCCAAGAAAAATAATGACTGATGATGCGTTAGAGGAATTAGCTAATTCCATCAGGGCACAAGGAATTATCCAACCAGTTGTTGTGCGCTCTGTTGGTAAAGATAAGTATGAAATTATTGCTGGGGAGCGTCGTTGGAGAGCTGCGCAATTAGCAGAATTATCGGTAATACCTTGTTTAGTAAAAGATATTCCTGATGAAGCGGCCATTGCGATGGCATTAATCGAAAATATTCAGCGTGAAGATCTTAATGCAATGGAAGAAGCTGTAGCTTTGCAGAGGTTAATGCAAGAATTCAACTTAACTCATCAACAAACAGCGGACGCTGTTGGCAAAAGTCGAACTACGGTCACTAATCTATTACGGTTATTGTCTTTAACAGAAGCTTGTAGAACCATGTTAGAACGTGGTGATTTAGAAATGGGTCATGCAAGAGCGTTGTTATCATTAACCAGTGAGGAGCAAACACAAGTTGCTAGAGTCGTTGTAGCGAAAGGCCTAACCGTAAGAGAAACCGAAAAATTAGTTAGAGAAACGGCTAATCCAATTAAAAGTTCTTCAGAAAAAGCGCCTGCAGATCCACATATTGATCAGCTAGAAAGGCGCATCGCCGATAAAATAGGTGCACCTATTAAAATTCAACATGGAGCGAAAGGTAAAGGTAAAATCACCATTACCTATAATAGTCTGGATGAGTTAGATGGCGTTTTAAAGCATATGGGTGTTGAGCAGGAATAAAGATTGAAGAAGTTTTTACCACAGAGGCACAGAGGTCACAGAGGAAAAACTTTATCATTCTTACTCTGTGACCTCTGTGACCTCTGTGGGGTGCGCTTTGTCCTAAATTTAGTAGAGTTTTAAAATGTTAATAAGCGAATTATCTCAATTACAAACCGCAACGTCATGGAATACCCGAAAAACGCCGGTTACTTGTATTAATGTCATTCAAGAAACCCATGATGTTAAGACTTTTCAGTTTCAGGCTGATGATGCTCAATTATTTCACTTTAAGCCCGGTCAGTTTATTGGGTTAAATCTAGAGATCGATGGGCAAAAACATAATCGTTCCTATACCATCGCGTCATCACCGACTAGACCGCATATTTTAGAAGTTACTATTAAAAAAGAAGCTGGAGGAGTCGTTTCTCCTTGGTTGCATGAAAATATAGCAATCGGTTCAACTTTAGAAATTCGAGGGCCTGCCGGTCGGTTTAATAACTTAGATACACCATCGGATAAAGTATTGCTGATCTCTGCCGGTTCAGGCATTACACCTATGATGTCTATGGCAAGATTTTGGACAGACCTTCAACCAAACAAAGATATTTTATTTCTTAATTGGGTGAGAGGGGTTGAAGATATTATTTTTAGGCGTGAAATCGCGTTGCTGGATAGTAGGAATAACAACTTCAAACCTGAAATTATTTGCACACAGCCGGGTTTATCAGAAAATTGGTTAGGTAAACGAGGGCGAATCAATAAAACCGCTTTAATTGACATGGTGCCAGATCTCGCCGATAGAACTATTTTTTGCTGTGGACCAGAAGGGTTTATGGAAGCGGTTAAATCTTGTTTGCAGGGTTTAGGTTTTGATATGGCTAATTATCATGATGAATCCTTTGATCCGGGCGGGAAAAAGAAAAAAGCTCAACAAGAAAAGACTGATTTAAAGAAAACTGTCGTTTCGAAGCCGATTGAACGAGAATTCCCACCAATTTATAACCTTAAACTTAAGAAATCTAATATCGAATTAGAAGTAAAGCCGAATGATATTTTGCTAGAAGTTTTAGAATCAGCTAATGTTGATATAGGCTCTTCTTGCAGGGGGGGAAATTGTGGCGCTTGTCATGTGATTAAATTGTCAGGCAAAACCTATACTCAAACGGAAGATGGTTTAACCGATGAATATAGAGAACAAGGCCAGATTTTAACTTGTACTACTAAATTATTATCGGATGTTGAATTAGACATTTAATTTTGACTTTATTTGAATAATATCTATATATTGTGTTTTGAGAGCAAAAAATCACTAGATTTGGATAAAGTTTTTTTAAAGCAAGCATAATAGAAAAAAGATAAAGGCAATTAAAAAGATAAAGTAAATAATAACTCTAAAAAAGCTAGTTTTTCTGCTTTGTGGGGTTGCTAATGAGGGCGTTGAACACTATAATTTGCGCCGAATTTAGCTGGATGATTTTTGTTCGATTGAATGAATAAATCACCCAAATAGCCTTGTAAATTGCATAGATATGGTTGAAGTTAGCCTAAAAAAGTTAGTTTAAAGAAGCTGATTTTAATAAGTGTTGTAGGAACTTCAAATGAGTCATATTTTTGTCAAGCAAGGCTTTGAGCAAGCAAAAAAGTATTTGAGAGTGCAGGCGATCATTATCGTTTCGGTCTCATTGGTTGCTCTTTTTAAGGATTTTCAGATAACCATTGCTTTGTTGTCTGGCGGAATGGCGGTTTTTTTAGCGAATCTCTATTTTGTATTTAAAGTATTCTCTCAATCGGGAGCGCAGGCCAACAAAAAAGTGGTTAGCGCATTCTACATAGGAGAATCTGTTAAGATTGCTATTTCGGTVGGGTTGTTGGTATTAGCTTTTATTCAACTTCCAGGAAAAGAAGTTTACGTTTTGTCGGGTTATATTTTAGCGTATCTACTTCAATGGTTAGCGCCAGTGATAGTAAAAACCCATTAAAGGGTTTAAATTAATTTGTTAGGGCTAGTGAGTTATGAGTGAAGGACATTCAAGTTCAGATTATATAAAGCATCACCTTCAAAACTTGCAGGTGTGCTCTACCTCTGAGGGATGGCAGTTTAATACAGCTGAAAATCCTACCTTGTGTAAAGGTAACTTTAATACTGTCAACGTTGATAGTATGTTTTTCTCTTTGCTCCTTGGTTTCCTTTTCCTTTGGGGTTTTAGGCGTGCCGCTAAAAAAGCTACCGTTGGCGTTCCTAGTAAATTTCAAGCATTCATAGAATTGGTGATCGACTTTGTTGGTACTAATGTAAGTGATACCTTCCACGGCAAAAATAGAATGATTGCCCCTCTGGGCTTAACAATTTTTGTTTGGATCTATATGATGAATCTTATGGATCTGATACCGGTAGATATTATTCCTGGTTTAGCGGGTTTAATAGGTATTCCTTTTCTTAAAGTGGTGCCTAGCACCGATGTTAATGTCACTTTTGCCATGTCGTTGTCTGTATTTGTTTTGATCATTTACTACAGCATTAAAATGAAGGGCGTGGGTGGATTTATAAAAGAGCTAACGCTTAATCCATTTAATCATTGGGCTGCGATTCCTTTTAATATTATATTAGAAGGTGCTGCACTAATTGCAAAACCTATTTCTTTATCGCTTCGTTTATTCGGAAATATGTATGCGGGCGAATTAATTTATGTATTGATTGCGATGATGGGGCTTTACCAGTTGCCACTTCATTTTGGTTGGTCAGTACTGCATTTATTAGTGACTTTCTTACAAGCGTTCATCTTTATGATGTTGACGGTTGTCTATTTAAGTCTTGCTCACGAAGATCATTAGAGATTTATAGATACAAATACAGATAGTAGAAACAAGATACAATTAACAGACAATAGATTTAACAATTTAATTATTAACTTTAAATACAACTATTCTTACTAGGAGAATAAAATGGATACAGTCATCGGTTTAACCGCAATCGCAGTCGCTCTTCTTATCGGTCTTGGCGCTTTAGGTGTTGGWATTGGTATGGGACTTTTAGGTGGTAAATTTTTRGAAAGCGCAGCGCGTCAACCAGAAYTAGCRCCTATGTTRCAAGTTAARATGTTCATCGTWGTTGGRCTATTAGATGCAGTTGCAATGATTGGTGTTGGTATTGCGATGTTCTTTACTTTCGCTAACCCATTTGTTGATCAATTAGCAAAAGCTTTAGCTGCAGGTTAATCATTCTCAAGTCTTAAACTTATCTGACATTAGAGGAGATTCCAGTGGATTTTAATTTAACTTTGATAGGCCAAGTGGTCGCAATGATTGCGTTTGTTTGGTTTACAATGAACTATGTTTGGCCACATCTTGATTCTGCTATCACAGAGCGTCAGGAAAAAATTGCTGAAGGTTTAGCGGCTGCTGATAGAGGTCAAAATGATCTTGAATTAGCTAAAAAGAACGCGGCGGAAACAATGCGTGAAGCGAAAGATAAAGCGGCTGAATTACTAGACCAAGCTAAAAAGCGTCATTCTGAAATTGTAGATGATGCAAAAGGCGCAGCGCGAGAAGAAGCTGATAAAATTAAAGCGGGCGCACAGGCTGAGATTGAGCAAGAAGTACACCGTGCTCGTGAAGAGCTTCGTAAGCAAGTTTCCGTACTAGCGATTGCTGGTGCAGAAAAAATTCTAAAACGTAGCATCGATGCGTCTGCACAAGCAGATATCCTTGATAGCTTAGTTGCAGAATTATAATTTTAAAAAAAGTATAAAAGATAAAGGTAGCCCATGGCTGAATTAACCACATTAGCAAGACCCTACGCAAAAGCTGCGTTTGAGTATGCAATAGAAGCAAAGCAATTGGCTGAATGGTCCGAATTGCTTGGTTTTGCGACTCAAGTGGTTAGCGATGAGTCTATGCAGCAGCTATTAAATAGTCCTCACTTAACTAAAGACCAACAACAAGACGCGATGTTAAAGGTCTGTTCTGATATTCAAGACAGCCATGCGATTAACTTTCTTAAGTTATTAGCTCAAAACGGCCGTTTAGTGGCGTTGCCAGAAATTGAAGTGTTATTTAACTTTTTGCGTAGCGAGTTTGAAAAGACTGTTGATGCAAAAATCACTTCGGCAACAGAGTTAAGTGAAAAGCAAATTACCCAAATAAAAGAAAAGCTTGGTGCTAAGTTAGGTCGCCAAGTGGAAGCCAGTGTCGAAGTTGATGCTGATTTATTAGGTGGTTTAATCATTAAAGCAGAAGATTTAGTCATTGATGGTTCGGTTCGCGGTCAGCTTGCCAAACTATCTGATGCACTAAACGTATGACTGACATAAAAATCAGTCATAAAAACCAGACATAAAAATTAGTCTTTAAACTAGACTTTAAACAAAGGAAATCTGAGCATGAGTATGCAACTGAATCCATCAGAAATCAGCGAGTTAATCAGACAAAGAATTAACGATTTTGAAGTTGTTTCTGAAGCACGAAATGAAGGTACTATTGTTAGTGTATCTGACGGTATATTAAAAATTCACGGTCTTGCAGACGTTATGCAAGGTGAGATGATTGAATTGCCGGGTGGTAAATATGGCTTAGCACTTAATCTTGAGCGTGACTCAGTAGGTGCGGTTGTTTTAGGTGACTACTCAGAAATCATTGAAGGGCAAACAGCTCGTTGTACCGGTCGAATCCTAGAAGTGCCTACTGGTGAAATGATGCTTGGTCGTGTCGTTGATGCGCTAGGTAATCCAATTGACGGAAAAGGACCTATTGAAGGAGCGACTTATGCTCCAGTAGAAAAGGTTGCTCCTGGTGTAATTTCAAGAAAATCAGTCGACCAACCAGTACAAACTGGATATAAAGCGGTTGATGCGATGATTCCTGTTGGACGTGGTCAACGAGAATTAATCATCGGTGACAGACAAACAGGTAAAACAGCTTTGGCAATCGATGCCATCATCAATCAAAAAGACACGGGCATTCGTTGTGTTTATGTCGCGATTGGTCAAAAATCTTCGACAGTTGCAAACATCGTTAGAAAATTAGAAGAGCACGGCGCTATGGCAAATACGATTGTCGTTGCAGCCACCGCTTCAGATGCAGCAGCGCTTCAATTTATCGCGCCATTTGCTGGTTGTACAATGGGCGAATACTTCCGTGATAAAGGTGAAGATGCATTAATTGTCTATGATGATTTAACTAAGCAAGCTTGGGCATATCGTCAAATTTCATTATTACTTCGTCGHCCTCCGGGTCGTGAAGCTTATCCTGGTGATGTATTCTATTTGCATTCACGTTTATTAGAACGTGCTGCAAGAATCAATGCMGAGCATGTTGAAAAAATAACCAATGGAAAAGTGAAAGGYAAAACCGGTTCTTTAACGGCRYTGCCAATCATCGAAACGCAAGCGGGTGATGTATCGGCTTTCGTACCAACCAATGTAATCTCGATTACAGATGGTCAGATTTTCTTAGAAACTGATTTATTCAACGCTGGTATCCGTCCTGCTGTAAATGCTGGTCTTTCGGTATCCCGTGTTGGTGGTGCTGCACAAACTAAAATTATCAAAAAATTAGGTGGTGGTATCCGTTTGGCATTAGCTCAGTACCGTGAATTAGCGGCGTTCGCTCAGTTTGCATCGGATTTAGATGATGCAACTCGTGCACAGTTAGAGCATGGTCAACGTGTAACTGAATTAATGAAGCAAAAGCAATACGCACCTATGTCAGTTGCGGTTATGGCGGTTTCATTATTTTCAGCTGAAAAAGGCCATTTACAAGATGTAGAGCTTAATAAAATTGAAGATTTTGAAGCTGCATTGCTTGATCATATGTCGAGCAACGAAAAGTCATTGATGGCTAAAATCAATGAAAAAGGCGATTACAATAAAGAAATCGAAGCTGAATTAGATGCGGCGATTAAGAAGTTTAAAGAAACCGCTACTTGGTAGTCTTGAGTTTTTTATAAACTGAAAGTCTCTCTGCCGTTGGTGGAGAGGAACAAAAACTAAATAACTGGAACAGTCTATGGCGGTCGGAAAAGAAATTCGTACCAAGATTGGTAGTATTAAAAATACTCAGAAAATCACCAGTGCTATGGAAATGGTGGCTGCGAGCAAAATGCGTAAAGCACAAGAGCGCATGGAAGCTACTAAACCTTATGCAGAAAAGATACGTGGTGTTATTGGTCATTTAGCAATGGGCCATACTGAGTATAAACATCCTTATATTCTTGAGCGTGAAGTTAAACGTGTTGGCTTTATCGTKATCTCTAGCGATCGTGGTCTTTGTGGTGGACTAAATAGTAATCTATTTAGAAAATCTTTAAAGACGATGCAGTCTTATCAAGAAAAAGAAATTGAGATTGATTTATGTTTAGTTGGCTCAAAAGCGGCGGCATTTTTTAATCGCTTTGGTGGAAATGTTGTTGCGAAAACTTCAGGACTTGGCGATAAACCTTCAGTTACGGATTTAATCGGAACTGTTAAGGTGATGTTAGATGCTTTTGACGAGGGTCGAATTGACCGCTTGTATATCGTTCATAATGAATTTGTAAACACAATGATTCAAGAACCAACCATCGCGCAATTACTGCCTGTAGAAAAACAAGAAGATGATGAACTAAAGCATCACTGGGATTATATTTATGAGCCAGATGCTAAAGAAATATTAGATGTATTATTGGTTCGTTATATTGAATCACAGGTGTATCAAGGTGTGATTGATAACATAGCTTGTGAGCAAGCTTCACGAATGGTGGCAATGAAAGCTGCGACAGATAATGCGGGCGATATTATTGATGAGCTTCAATTGATCTTCAATAAAGCGCGTCAAGCGGCAATTACACAAGAAATATCAGAAATTATAAGTGGTGCAGCTGCAGTTTAGTAGTTGACACCCTCTCCCTAACCCTCTCCCGTCAAGGGAGAGGGAACACAGTTGGGGCGAATTGGTTTGAAAAACGTGATTAGAATTTAAACAAAATTTTTATTAATATAAATATTAAATAGAGGAATAAACAATGAGTAACGGTAGCATTGTTGAGATCATAGGCGCGGTTGTAGATGTGGAGTTTCCACGAACTGATGTACCTAAAATTTATGACGCTTTAAAAATCGAAAATAGCATCATTGTTTTAGAAGTTCAGCAACAACTTGGTGATGGTGTTGTTCGCTGTATTGCGATGGGTTCTTCGGAAGGCATGAAACGTGGCATGAACGTGACTAATACGGGCATGGCTATTCAGGTTCCTGTTGGTCAAGAAACTTTGGGTCGTATCATGGATGTATTAGGTGAGCCGATTGATGAAAAAGGTCCTATTGGTGAAAAAGAACGTATGTCTATTCACCGTGAGGCGCCTACTTATGAAGAACAAGCGGCAGCCAATGAATTATTAGAAACCGGTATCAAAGTAATCGATTTAGTTTGCCCATTTGCAAAAGGTGGTAAAGTTGGATTGTTTGGTGGAGCCGGTGTTGGTAAAACAGTTAACATGATGGAGCTTATTCGTAACATCGCAACTGAACATAGTGGTTTCTCAGTATTCGCTGGTGTTGGTGAAAGAACTCGTGAAGGAAACGATTTTTACCATGAAATGACAGATTCAAATGTAATCGACAAGGTTTCACTAGTTTACGGTCAAATGAATGAGCCTCCTGGAAATAGACTACGTGTTGCTTTAACTGGTTTGACGATGGCAGAAAAATTCCGTGATGAAGGACGTGACGTATTATTATTTATCGATAACATTTATCGTTATACCTTAGCGGGAACAGAAGTATCTGCACTTCTTGGCCGTATGCCATCAGCGGTTGGTTATCAGCCAACACTTGCTGAAGAAATGGGTAAGTTACAAGAACGTATTACTTCAACTAAAACAGGATCAATTACTTCGGTACAAGCSGTATATGTACCAGCGGATGATTTAACYGATCCATCACCTGCTACTACHTTTGCTCATTTRGATGCAACGGTTGTACTTTCTCGTCAAATTGCTGAATTAGGAATTTATCCAGCGGTTGATCCACTAGATTCAACTTCACGTCAGCTTGATCCATTAGTTATTGGTCAAGAGCACTATGATGTTGCTCGTGGCGTTCAGTCAGTACTACAGCGTTATAAAGAATTGAAAGATATCATTGCGATTTTGGGTATGGACGAATTATCTGAAGAAGATAAGCAGTCTGTAACACGCGCTCGTAAAATCCAACGTTTCTTATCGCAACCTTTCTTTGTTGCGGAAGTATTTACTGGTTCTCCAGGTAAATATGTATCACTTAAAGATACGATTGCTGGATTCCAAGGAATTCTTAACGGTGAATATGATCACATGCCAGAGCAAGCGTTCTATATGGTTGGAACAATTGAAGAAGCTGTTGAAAAAGCAAAAACTATCTAGTTTTAACTTTGATTAATTTTGGAATTTAAAGGAAGTTAATAATGCCAATTACATTTCAACTTGATATCGTGAGCGCGGAAAAATCTATTTTTTCCGGCTCTGTTAGCGCGTTAGTTGCTTCAGGTGAACTAGGTGAATTGGGTGTTAATGCTGGACACGCTCCATTGTTGACCTCGTTAAAGCCTGGCACTATCAAAGTAACCGATACGGAAGGTAAAGACGATCATTTTTACGTTTCAGGCGGTATGTTAGAAGTTCAACCTCATGTTACAACTATTCTTGCAGATACAGCGGTTAGAGCTAATGATGTAGATGAAGCTGCTGCGATAGCATCTAAAGAAGCGGCAGAAGCGGCAATGGCGGATCAGAATTCTGAAATTGAATATGCGCAAGCGGCTGTTGAATTAGCAGAAGCGGTTGCACAATTAAGGACACTTCAAGCGATTCGTAAGCAAACCGGTGGTTAGGTAAAGCTGTAAATCAAAAATAGAAGCGTCTTTTAGGCGCTTTTTTATGTCCAGTATTTTTCTTCCATAAACCGTAAAACCAATTCAATAAAAAAACGCTTTTTATAGTAATTTCAACTATATTTTATAGACGAATTTGCATTCTATCTTAGCTTATAACTAGAAAATGTAAAAAAGTCCGCTTTTAGGTTTTTTTCTATGATCATCAATAGTTTATAAGTAGAATAGCAAACAACAAAAATGAAGGACTAAGCTTAAAATGGAAATCCAAACGATCATTTTAGCCGCCGGTAAAGGTAGCCGAATGAAATCCGATCTGCCTAAAGTTGTACATCAACTGGCAGGTAAACCACTTGTTCAACACGTAATAGACTCCTGCCAGTTAATGGGGGCGACTCATGCTCATCTTGTTGTTGGTCATGGCGCCGATCTCGTTAAACATAGCGTAAAGGGTGGGGCTGTTGAAGGAAAACATATTGAGCTTTCTTTTTCACTACAGGAAGAGCAGTTAGGAACCGGTCACGCAGTAAAAATGGCGTTTGATAATTTAAAAGATGATTCGCCAACATTGATCTTATATGGTGATGTGCCATTAATTCACCATGAGACCTTGGCTGAGCTAGTAGACGTTTATAATAATAATCCGACAGGTATAGCTTTGATGACTTGTGATCTCGATGACCCTACAGGTTATGGCCGTATTGTTAGAAACGATAATGGTGAAGTGACCGGTATCGTTGAGCATAAAGATTCAACTGAAGCACAAAAGTCTATTAATGAAATCAATACAGGAATTCTGTGTTGTAATTCAACCAGCCTTAAAGATTGGATTGGGCGTCTTAAAAATGACAATGCTCAGGGAGAGTTTTACCTGACAGACATTATTGCTATGGCGGTTGATGATGGCAACAAAGTTGAAACAGCTCAACCGAATAATTTATATGAAATTGAAGGAATAAACACGTTAAAACAATTAGCAGATTTAGAAAGGGTTTGGCAAAGAACTTTAGCCGATCAATTGATGGACAAAGGCGTTACATTAAGAGATCCAAACCGGTTCGATTTACGAGGTAAACTTACTTGTGAAGCCGGTGTGATCATTGATATAAACTGTATTATTGAAGGCGATGTTGTTCTGAAAAAAAATGTCAGAATTGATAGCAATGTCACGTTGATTAATTCGACAATCGGTGAAAATAGCCACGTTAAAGCAAATACTATTATCGAAGACTCACTAGTTGAATCAAATTGTGGTGTTGGCCCTTTTGCAAGAATTCGACCCGGTACTCATTTACATAACAAGGCGCAAGTTGGCAATTTTGTTGAAATCAAAAAAGTTACTTTAGGCGAAGGTTCTAAAGCAGGCCATTTAAGCTATTTAGGTGACGCTGAAATCGGTAAAAACGTCAACATTGGTGCTGGAACAATCACCTGTAATTATGATGGTGCGAATAAACATAAAACTATCATAAAAGATGGCGCATTTATTGGATCTGACTCCCAACTGGTTGCACCAATTATTATAGGTGCAAATGTCACCATTGGTGCAGGAACCACGGTCGCAAGCGATGTAAACGATAATGCGCTATGTATTAGTCGAGTAAAGCAAAAACATATAGATGGTTGGAATCGGCCAGTAAAAAAATAAACATGGGAATAGAATCACTCTAAATTTTAAGTTAAATTTGTAGGTTGGGTAGACAAAGGAAACCCAACAGGTTTCATCTGGGAATTAATAGTAATCGATGAATCTAGATTGTTTTAACTATTATTGTTGGGTCGGCGTACCCCTGTTTATGGGTATTCGCAAACTCTACCCAACCTACAGTTGAAAGTTGTCGGATCAATGTGTAAATAACAGTCAGGAAATTAAATTATGTGTGGAATTGTTGGTGCGGTAGCGGAAAGAAATATTGCAGAGATCTTAATCGAAGGTCTTAAACGTTTGGAGTACAGAGGATATGACTCCGCTGGTTTAGCCGTTATAAATGATGGCGAAATCTCGAGATTAAGAAGAGTTGGAAAAGTATCTGAATTAGAGTCTGCAATGATTGAACACCCAACTGATGGACACATTGGGATTGCGCATACTCGTTGGGCCACCCATGGTGAGCCAAATGAAGCGAATGCTCACCCACATTTTTCAAACGACTCAATCGCCGTTGTTCATAATGGCATCATTGAAAACTATGAAGAGTTAAGAAATGAGTTAAAAAGCCAAGGTTACGTGTTTGAGTCTGAAACCGATACTGAAGTGATGGCTCACCTCATTGAGCTAGAAAGAAAATCGACCAATTCATTATTAGAGGCAGTTCTTAAAGCAACTAAAAAACTGCATGGGGCTTATGGAACCGTTGTAATGGAAGTAGCCAACCCAGACAGCTTGATCGTTGCGCGATCTGGCAGTCCGTTGGTTATAGGAAAAGGGATTGGTGAGATGTTTATAGCATCTGATCAATTGGCTCTTCTACCTGTTACTCGGCAATTTATGTTTTTAGAAGAAGGTGAAGTGGCTGAAGTGACTAGAAGAGGCGTTAATATACTAGCGCCTAACGGAGAAGTTGTTAATAGAGAGTTTGAAGAAACCACCGTTCAACATGATGCCGGTGATAAAGGCAAATTCCGCCACTTTATGATGAAAGAGATTTACGAACAACCTGATTCAATTACTAGCACATTAGAAGGTCGATTGAATAATGATTCAGTCATAATCGAATCTTTTGGTAACAAGGCTCCTGAGCTACTTAAAAAAGTAGAACATGTGTTAATTATCGCCTGTGGTACCAGTTATCACTCAGCCATGGTTGCTAAATATTGGATTGAATCGATGGTTAAAATACCTTGCCAAGTAGAAATTGCTAGTGAATATCGCTATAGAGATACAGTTGTACTACCTAACTCTTTGTTTATCAGCATTTCACAATCAGGCGAAACCGCCGATACCTTGGCGGCGTTAAGAATAGGTAAAGAAAAAGGTTTCTTAACCAGCTTAACGATTTGTAATGTACCAGGGTCTTCGTTAGTAAGAGAGTCGGATATGGCTTTTATGACAAGAGCCGGTGCAGAAATTGGAGTGGCCTCTACCAAAGCATTTACTACTCAATTAACAGGATTATTAATGCTTTCTACGGCGATGGCGCAATCAAAGGAAAGTATGAGCAAAGCCGAGATTGCAGAAGTTATTGCTGAATTAAGACAGTTACCAGCAGATATTAATGAATGTTTGTCAATGGATAGCCTAATTGAGCAAATCGCTGAAGATTTTAGCGAAAAAGAACATTGTTTGTTTCTAGGTAGAGGAGAGCAGTACCCGATTGCGATGGAAGGTGCTCTAAAGTTAAAAGAAATATCCTATATTCACGCAGAAGCTTACGCAGCAGGGGAACTAAAACACGGTCCGCTAGCTCTAATTGATCAAGATATGCCAGTCGTTGTGGTTGCACCTAATAATGATCTAATTGAAAAACTAAAATCAAATATGGAAGAAGTTCGAGCTAGAGGCGGTCAATTGTATGTTTTTGCTGACCATGCTTCAGAGATTAACGAAAATACAGGTTTACGGATTATTCATTGTTCTGCAAAGGGTAAATACATAACGCCGATTATTTTTACAGTACCGCTACAGCTTTTGTCGTATCATGTTGCAGTTATTAAGGGCACAGATGTTGATCAACCTAGAAATTTGGCAAAATCCGTAACGGTCGAATAATTATTAACTAAAATAATAGTAACTATTCAGCGAAATTCACACTGTCATTGCAAGCGGTAGCGTGGCAATCTCTTGAAGAGTGGTAGGTAGTTTAGATTTTGTACCAAACTTTAGCAGATTGCCGCGTCGTACCTCCTCGCAATGACACGAAATCGTTGAGCTTTAATCATACTACTATTTAGTCATACTGAATAGATACAATAAATTTAACATTCAATATAAGAGAAATTAATGAGTCATTTAAACCGTAAAATTTCAGTAATAGCTTTATTTGCAGTATTTATAACTTTAACTACCAATGTATCTTCAGCCACAAGAGATCTAGTGAAGGGAAAAGATTATGAACAAATGGGACCAAAAGGTACGACGAAGCCAGAAATTTTAGAGTTTTTTAATTACGGTTGCCCTGCCTGTTATAAAATGGAGAGTTTCACTAACAGGTATAAAAACAGTCACAAAAACACAAAATTTACCATGGTGCCGGTAGGTTTTAATCCATCTTGGAAAATTTATGTGAAAGCTTATTACTTGGGTTCTCTGCTAAAAGTTTTGGATAAAAGTCATCCCGCAATGTTTCATCTATTACATGTTAAAAAGAAAATTGTAAAAAATGATAAAGATTTGAAATCCTTTTTTACGAACCTTGGCGTTGAAAGTGATCAATATGATAAAGCAAATAAGTCATTTGCGCTAAACTCCCAAATAAGAAAGTCTAAGCAACTTTCCAAAAAATATAGAATCTCTGGAATACCTGCATTTGTAGCAAACCAAAAATATAAACTTGATAATCAGTCTCTTAAAACTACCGACATGATAGAACATGCTTTAGAAAAACTTACTCAAAGCTCCCCTTAATACCGTTCAATTATCTTAAGTAAAACAAAGGGCTTACAATTAGGTGTAAGCCCTTTTTCATTTAAGAATAAAATTTATACGGCTGGTTACATTTTAGCTAGAATAGCTTGAACGCGAAAATCATTTCTTATAATTCAATGCTTTACGTCTTTTTTTTTTGTGTTATAACATTTATTCATAAGCAAAAATCAATTTAAGCTTGCTATTAAATACCCAATATCATATAACGGTGCGAGTTAATGCCTGTAGAACTAGTAAAAGAAGCTTGGAAGGCTCAAGGCATTACTAAAGTAAGGTTGTTTTTTGCTTTTAAAGTACATCACCTTGCTTATATGTAAACAAACTAACTCACGAAATAGGATAAAAACATGACAAATAATTTTAAAGTTAAAGGCTTAGTGCTAGCAATGGGAATGACGTTTGCGTCAACGCCTGTATTTGCTGCAGATGAAGATGGCGCAGATGATGATGCACAAATAATGGTCATTGTAGGCTCTCGTGCTGCACCTCGTTCAATTGGAGACTCTCCTGTACCAATCGATGTAATTAGCGCAGATGAATTGATGGCTAATGGTGCTTCAGATATGTCTACATTATTAAGAGCAGCTTCACCCTCTTACAATGTTARTGACCAAGGCATCTCAGATGGAGCAACTGTTGTTAGACCTGCACATTTGCGTGGCTTGTCTCCAGATTCAACATTAATTCTTGTTAACGGTAAGCGTCGCCATAAAGGTTCAGTTATTGCATTTTCTGGTGGCGGTGTTGCTGATGGAGCGCAAAGCCCAGATGTTTCAACAATTCCAGCAATGGCTCTTAAGCAAGTTGAAGTGCTTCGTGATGGCGCATCAGCCCAATATGGTTCGGATGCGATTGCGGGTGTTATCAACTTTGTTTTAAAAGATAATAGCTCTGGTGGTAACCTTGCTGTTAAAATGGGTCAATACTCTGAAGGTGATGGTGATTTAATAACCGTTTCTGCCAACATGGGCTTTGAATTAACAGARCGYGGTTTTGTCAGCCTTACTTTCGAAWCTAGTKCACRAGATSSTACCAGYAGAAGTMTACAAAGAGMWGATGCACAARRSCTTATTGATGCAGGAAATACAGAMGTAAGAACCCCTGCTGCRCAAGTCTGGGGTACACCTRAACTTTCAAACGATTTTAAGCTCTTTTTAAATRSWGGAATTGATCTTGATAATAATARAGAAGCCTATWTGTTTGGTAACTGGGCTCAAAAAACCGTTGAAGGTGGTTTTTTCTTCCGTAACCCAACCAATCGTAGTGGTATTTATAATGGGCCAACTATAGACGGAGAATTTTATACTGTAGGTGGCTCACTCTTTGATATAGGCGATCCAGTAGATACTATTTTAGTTGGTGACCTAACACCTGGCGCTACCAATAATTCAGCGTGTCCTATCGTCAGATTAGACGCAAATGGAATTCCAGACGCAGCAGCGCTTGGTTCTTTAACGGCGGCTAACTGTTTTGCCCATACCCTGAATATCCCGGGTGGTTTCACTCCTTCTTTTGGTGGTGATGTGGTTGATTTATCATTCGTTHTGGGAACTCGBGGTGAATTTTCTGAYGGTACAASTTATGAYTTTAGTGGCTCAGTMGGCGAGCATTCTACAGAATTTTTTATCAACAACACCCTTAACTCTTCATTGGGCCCYGAYTCTCCTAGAGATTTCRSYCCYGGTGGTTATACACAATTGGAACAAGCGTTTAATGCTGATTTTTCCAAAGATTTCGATAATTTTGTAATGTCCTACGGTGCAGAAATTCGTCGAGCACAATTCACCATTGTCTCGGGTGACTTACCTTCTTTTGCACAAGGCCCTCTAGTTTCTCAAGGTTTTAGTATTGGTTCCAATGGATTCCCTGGTTTTAAACCTGCTGATGCGGGTAGCTCTAGCCGAACCAGTAAAGCGGTTTATCTTGATGTTGAGTATGATGTATCGGAAGATTTCTTGGCTCAAATGGCGGCTAGATTTGAAGACTTTAGTGACTTTGGCTCTACTTTCGATTGGAAGCTAGCGGGTTTGTATACCGTCTCTGATAGTTTAAAGCTTCGTGCTTCTGTAAGTACTGGTTTTCGCGCACCAACTATTGGTCAAGCCAATGTTCGAACTGTTCAAACTACAACTAATACGTTTGGTATCTTACAAGACGTTGCCACGTTACCGCCTACTAATCCTGTTTCAGCACTGTTTGGCGGCGTAGCGCTAACACCGGAAGAAGCATTCAGTATTGCTGCTGGATTTGTTTATGAAAATGGCGATTTCTTTCTAACCGCTGATTATTTTAAAGTTGAAGTGACCGATAGAATTACTCTAACGTCAGCAATTCCTTTATCGGATGCACAACGACAACAATTGACTGATTCAGGCGTTTCTGATGCTATTGGCTTAACTTCGGTTAAATTCTTTACTAATGAATTCGATACAACCACTGAAGGTATTGAATTGGTTGCAAACTATTCCAATGAAGCGTTTGGCGGCGATATGTTATATGCTTTAGCTTTTGCTTGGGTAGACACCAGTTTAGATCGTTTCGGTCCTAATACTGATGATAGAAAGATAGGTCGTATAGAAAACGGGATACCTGACACCAAAGGTTCCTTCACCACCACTTATGAATCTGATGCTTGGAGTCTGATGGGGCGTGTTAGTCATTATGGTACTTTCGAGCAGTATGGTCCAAGTATCAGCGGACCTTCTGCAATCCTTTTTGATACGGAATTCAGTTTAGATGTTAGTGAATCTATGGGCTTTGCTTTCGGTATTAATAATATTTCCGATGAAAGAGGGCCACAAGCGCCAATTAATGACGTTGGCTTAAGTACTTCGTCTGGCCGTGCTTATTCAACGGTCACACCCTATGGCTCTAATGGTCGTTTCTATTATATGAATCTTTCATATAGCTTCGATTAGAACTTAGTTAGTGAAGTAACGAAAAAACCAACACTTCGGTGTTGGTTTTTTTTTGCCTCTTTTTAATCCTTAAATTATAGGCTTAATAGAAACAGTGAAATAACTTTTTCACTGTGTGATAAGAAATAACACAAATGGAATAATATTTGATAATTATCAATCACTTTTTTAGATAGAACGAATAATATCTCTAGCATTTTGTTGATAAAGTGCACTTGTTTATAATTGATTGAATTAAATCATTTAAAAAATGTAATGAAAATTTTATATGAGTAGCAAAATAATCGTAATTGGTGCTGGAGTCGTTGGAGCGGCTTCTGCGTTGGCTTTGCAAAAGAGCGGACACGACGTTATTCTAGTCGATAGATCAGAGCCATGTAGCGGAGCCTCTTTTGGTAACGCAGGTGCAATTGTTAACGGATCGTGCTTACCTACAGCGACACCGGATATCTTATCTGATGTGGCTAGTATGATTACTCAAAAACATTCTCCCTTGTTTATTAAGCCTTCATATTTACATAGAATCTTTCCTTGGTTAGTGCGTTTTGTTTTGCAAGGAAGAACTACTAAATTTAATCAAAACGCATTCGATTTACACGCATTGTCAAAAAATGCGGTAGATAGCTGGCAATTACTAACCGATAAAAATGAATTATCAAAATTGTTCAAAGATACGGGCTGGCTCAAGGTTTATGAGTCGGAAAACACCTTTAATAAAACCGCTCGATCTCGAGAGATGTTTGATAAAATGGGTACAAAATATGAGTTACTAGACTCAGACGCCATTCGAGATCTAGAACCCAACCTAGCACCAATCTATAAACATGGCTTCTATCAAAAAGATTGTTTAAGCGTAACCAATCCGCAAAAACTAGTAGAAGGTATGGTTAAGTTGTTAGTAACCCAAGGTGGACAATACCAAAAATTTGATGTGGCGGAGATAAAGACTAATGGTGATAAAGTATACCTTAATGGCATAAATGGTAGTATTAACGCTGATAAGGTAGTTGTTGCTTCTGGTGCTTGGTCTCGTAACTTGGCTAAACAGATGGGTGATAATATACCGTTAGATACTGAGCGGGGTTATCACATTATGTTACCTTCCTTGGGCGCGGATCTATTAAATAGACCTGTAGTGAATGCAGAATATTCTTTCGTATTATCGCCTATGGAAACCGGTTTAAGAATGACCAGTCAAGTCGAGCTTGCTGGCTTAAACGCTAAACCAAATTATGATCGCATAAGGCGGTTACTACCATTGGCGAAAAGTATGCTACCTGAGTTGGAGTTGCGGGAAGAATCCGTTTGGATGGGTTTTCGTCCCTCGTTACCGGATTCTCTTCCGGTGATTGGCTTTTCTAGTCGATCGAACAAAGTATTTTATGCTTTTGGACATCAGCATCTTGGAATGACCCTTGCTGCAGTAACCGGATTTATGGTTGCTGATATGTTGAATGGTAAAACATCTGAGATTGATGCTTGCCCGTATCGCCCAACTAGATTTAATAGATGGTAATATGCAAAATATCAATATTCGCTCCCCTTTTTGTATTAGCCGTCGAAAACAAGCGTGAACGGTGACAAAATGGTATGATTAAGGCAACTAGATGAATTAAGGAGTTACTTTTATGCCAATGAGTTATGCTGAAAAATTACAAGACGAAATCAATCATGTGCCACAAGAATACTTACCGGCCTTACTAAATATTGTACATAGTTTCCGAGAAAGCGTTAGCTTGAAATCAGCAGGAGATAGTTTTAAACAGGGTTGGAGCGAAGTGATGCGCGGTGATACTCAACCTATTGATAAGCTCTGGGATGGCATTGACGTTTAATGGAAATTTGTTTCTCACCCGAATTTAAACACAACCTCCGCCAACTCGCTAAACGTTACCGAAGTATCCGTGTTGATGTAGAAGCTTTTACTACTCAGTTGCTTGATGGAGAAATGCCGGGCGCTCAAATCTCAGGAACGGGTTACACACTTTACAAAGTACGTCTAAAAAACAGTGATAATAACAGAGGTAAAAGCGCCGGTTATCGAGTGGTTTATTACCTGCAAACCGCTGAAGAAATAGCCTTAGTCACCATCTATTCAAAATCTGACCAATCAGATGTCAGCGTCGATGAGCTGAAAAATTTTATGCGTGATTACGAAGCCACCAAAAAATAATTGCCTTACTCCAACTACTAATGAATAAAAAAATCAAATTTGTTTTGCTCTCTATACTGTTTGTTTTAATTATGTCATGCCAGCAATCACCCAGCTTATTTTTAGACAAGTACGATAAAATTGATTTACTAATCACTAATGGGAAACTTTTAGATGGACTAGGAAACCCTGCCATTTTGTCTGATCTAGTGATTGTTGGAGACGAAATTGTTTTTATTGGACAATCGCAATTTACAAAAGACGAATTAGGTAGTCGAGTAGCAATCCATATTGATGCAAGACATCAATTTCTATCACCGGGCTTTATTGATCTACATACACATGGCGATCCGTTAAAAACACCTCAATTCGAAAACTTTTTAGCAATGGGAGTAACGACCATAACATTGGGTATGGATGGAGATAGTCCAAAAGGTGAACAATTAAGTCATTGGTTAGAGGCCGTTCAAGAAAAAGGCCTAGGTGTTAACCTAGCAATGTTTGTTGGGCATGGAACATTGAGAGAGCTTTCCAAAATTAACCAAATCGTTGTACCGACAGAAAAGGCTTTAAACAATATGCTACAACGGCTAGACGAAACTCTAAAATATACATTCGGTCTTAGTATGGGTCTTGAATATAATCCGGGGTTGTATGCTGAGAAAGAGGAGCTTATTGCGATTGCGAAAATAGTTGGAAAAAATAACCGAATGATTATGAGCCATATGCGAAATGAAGATAATGACCAGTTAGAGAAGTCGATACAAGAATTAATGATCCAAGGAGAGTTTAGTAAAATTCATATATCACACATTAAATCCGTTTATGGAAAAGGAGCAAAAGAGGCTGAAAATATTTTACGAATACTACGGGATGCACGAAATAGTGGAATGAATATTACCGCGGATATTTACCCTTATAATGCAAGCTATGCAGGGATCAGTTTACTTTTTCCGGTTTGGGCAAAAACAACCGAGCAGTTTGAGTTAGCATTAAAAACTAGGAAAGAAGAGCTTAAAACTTTTTTAAGAAACAAAATTATTAAAAGAAATGGTCCTGGTGCCACTCTATTTGGCACGCCTCCCTATACAGGCAAAACATTGGAAGATTTAGCGGAAGAATTTAATTTGCCTTTTGAGGAGGTATTAATCAAACTTGGACCAAAAGGCGCTTCGGGAGCTTATTTCATTATGGATGATGAATTACAAAGTCGATTATTGGTTGACGATGGTATAGCAATATCTTCCGATGGCAGTCCGACAGGGTTTCATCCACGAGGGCATGGTACTTTTGCCAAAATTATTGAAAAACATGTTGTCCAACAAAAGTCATTATCGTTAGCACAAGCAATTAAAAAAATGACTTCGCAATCTGCTAATATTCTAGGCATTACCAATCGAGGAATTCTTAAGGTTGGTAAAAAAGCCGATGTCATTATATTTGATTTGGACAAAGTAACGGCTACCGCGAGCTATTCAAAGCCTCATCTATTAGCAGAAGGATTCACCACTGTCATAATTAACGGAAAAGTTGCGCGAAGTGAGAAAGGAAAGGTTGAATTTAATTACGGCAAGGTTCTTAAACCGGATTAATTTTAATGAATCATTATTCGTCTTTGTAATAAATTTTTCAAATGAAATCGTATACCATTTAAGGCATAATACCAAAATCTAAACAAGCATTAGTGATTTTTCGTTCAGACATTTTGCTAAGGAATTTTTTACTATGATAAATTTTAAAAAGACACTGTCTCTTTTACGACGAAGTCGACGCACGGAAGCCAAAATTGAACAATATTTGGATAAAGTGACCATTAGCCAATTGCTTTTTAATAAACTATGGGATGATTTCTTTGAGCACGGCCCAAGAAATGAGACAACTTTAAAAACACTTGAAAAATTAAATAATAATGAAAGTGAAGCCGATGGTTTACGAAGAACCATTGAAGCGTTGCTTTTTGAAAAAACATTGATCCCAGATTTAAGAGCCGACGTAATGACCTTGTTAGAGTATCTCGAAGATATTCTTGATTTACATGAAGCGATTGGTTTTCATATTAAAATTGAACAACCTAAACTGACTAAGGAGTACCAACCCCTTTTAAATACTCTGCTTGAAAAAGTGACTCTATCAATTGATTATATGATTTTATGTGTACGAAGCTTCTTCAATGATTTAGAGCGAGTCCACGAGTACAACCAGAAAACCATATTTTTTGAATCCGAAGCTGACGAAGCTTGTACCAATCTAAAA
The DNA here is from genome assembly GCA_002733465.1 of Kangiella sp. Taxonomy (GTDB): domain Bacteria; phylum Pseudomonadota; class Gammaproteobacteria; order Enterobacterales; family Kangiellaceae. Next base: position 191,679 of record NVVT01000001.1, on the reverse strand, counting down.
ATGAAAATTTTCGATTCCGATATGCCACTAGAAGAAAAAGTACAAATCCGTTATTTTATTGATAAGATCGATCAACTCGCAAACCGAGCCGAAGATACTGTTGACCGAATTGCCATTTACACATTGAAACGCGCTATATAATTGGAATAACGAATGGAACTCATTACTCTTATTTTTCTTTCTAGTGGTCTGTTTTTAGGTTGGTCATTAGGCGCAAATGATGCCGCCAATGTTTTTGGTACCGCCGTTGCCACTAAAATGGTTCGATTTAGAACCGCCGCCATTATTTGTACTGTTATGGTCATTATTGGTGCTGTGGTAAGTGGCTCGGGAGCCTCTCACACTCTCGGTAAACTGGGTAGTATCACAGCACTTGGAGGAGCGTTCGCGGTCACATTGTCCGCCGCTTTAACCGTCTATTGGATGACAAAAGCATCGATACCAGTGTCTACCAGTCAAGCGATTGTGGGCGCAATTATCGGTTATAACTTATTTTCAAATACGGTAACCGATCCATCTGTTTTAACCAAAATCGTCAGTACATGGATATTATGTCCATTATTGTCTGCTGCAGTAGCTGTTATGCTCTATCGGTTTGTTAATTTTGTATTAAGTCATGCAAAGTTAGGTTTGTTTCAGTTAGATAGTTATACAAGGGTTGCATTGATCCTAGCCGGTGCATTTGGTTCCTACAGTTTAGGCGCAAATAACATCGCCAATGTGATGGGGGTTTTTGTACCTCAATCGCCGTTTAATAGTTTTGAAGTTTTTGACTATACCTTCAGCAGTACCGCGCAACTGTTTATGTTAGGCGGTATTGCGATTGGAGTCGGTGTTTTTACATATTCCAAAAGAGTAATGTTAACTGTTGGTAACGGACTACTAACCTTAACACCCGTTTTAGCCTGGGTTGTGGTAATGGCGCATTCAATTGTTTTATTTTTATTCTCTTCTGTCACCATTAAACTTTGGCTAGAATCTAACGGGTTGTGGTCTTTTCCATTGGTACCGGTTTCTTCTTCTCAAGCGGTAATTGGCGCTGTTATTGGTATCGGGCTATATCGCAGACAGCGAATTCAGTGGAGAATAGTGGCTAGAATTGTTTCTGGATGGGTTGCAACGCCGATTATTTCGACAGTGCTTTGCGTTCTAGTACTGTTTGTTGTTAAAAATTTGTTTCAACAGCAGGTTGTTTAATCTAAGCTTAGGGTTTACTAGGCTGATAGTTAGCTGTAAAGTTGCTGGTAGTGAGAATAAAATAGTTGAATTTAATTCTGCTAAACTACTAAGACTAGTCTAGTACTTAGATCAGGCTAGTACTTAGATCAGATTAGCACTTAGATCAGATTAGGTTTTAAAAGTAATTAAATTATAATTTATATAGACGTATTAGAGAAAATAGAATGAACATATTGCACATATCCGATTTACACTTCGGCCCACGTCATTGGAAAGGTAATGATGCGCTATTATTGGATAAACTGAACAGTTATGCTGCGGACTTAGTCATTAACACCGGCGATAATACAACTGACTCTCTCGAGAGCGAGTTTAAAGCGGTGGGAAGTTTCTTAAACTCTCTCAATTGTGAACATGTCATTACGATTCCCGGAAACCATGATAAGAGAAATATGCGTTCTCAGGATTTATTTCGTAAATATATTGATAATGTTGAAGTCATTCGGCCAATGGATCCTACAAGGTGCACTAAAAATAAAATTCAAATTGACCAATATACAACAGGCATTGACGAATTTTTCACCGATATCAACTTTATTAAAAAAATCAATATTGATGGAAAAGTGTTATTGGTCGTTTGTGTTGACTCCAATGAAAGCTACAGCGATATTGGAACGATCGATCGGGAAATGCTTCATACCGTCTCTCAAAAAATAGCTGAACTTGAGTATGATAATATAATGTTACTCAATCATTACTCCATTGTAGATGCAGATGGCGATCCGATGTTTCATTCTGACCGTATTATTGATTTTGTAAAACGACATAAAATTAAACATGTTTTTTGTGGTCATGGCCATAATTTAACATTGACTAAAACGACCGATTTAATCCGTAACGTGTCATTTAATCAGTATAAAAATGGCACATTGGCATCACACAATTCTCATAAAGATTCAAACATGTTTTTATATCATGAAAATTTTGCAGAAGAAAACATGAAAACTCATATAGTAAGAATACATATAGATGGTGATAAACTAGAATTTGAAGAAAATATAATAAATATCGCTTAACTTTAAATAGAGGTACAACATTCTGAATAATACACAAATTACAAACTCGAACGCTCCCTGGGGTGTAGAAGTTATTATTAGTATGTGCATTGGTTACGCAATGTTAATGYTATGCCGTACGGTCGTTAGCGTTGCTGGCCCCGCCATGATAGCGGATCCTACTTTGAATTTGGATGTTGCTAGTTTTGGCGCTATTGCAGGRTGGGGRACMGCCGGAAATTTRGTTGGAAAATTAACCAATGGTGTTTTGGCTGATAAATTAGGCGGTAGCCGAGTTTTCATATCCTCGATTGGTTTAGCCGCTATAGCAACGTTTATATTTGGCACCTTATCAAGTAACACCGCTTTCTTTGCGCTCTATTTTTTGACAATATTTTCAAAGTCTGCGGGTTGGCCATCAATGGCAAACATTATTCGTGTCGCTTTTACAAAGGATCGACATGGAAGAATTTGGGGTTTTATAGCCACCAGTTCGCGCATCAGCTCAGTCGCTACAACTATACTTTTAAGTGCTTTGTTATTAGTGTTATCTTGGCGCGGATTATTTTATGTTGCCGCCGCCATCGCTTTATTAGTGGCAATCATTTTACCTAAGTTTCTTAATCGGGAAAATACTAGCGCCAAAAATCTATCCAGAAATTCAGGCTCAGAGATAGCTTCAGACTCAAATTCAGATTCAAGTTCAGAAACTGACAACTCTCAACAAAGCGATTCGTATAGCGATCATCCTTTGACTGATAAAGATACTTTTGCAGCCCTTCTTCATTTTATAAAGAGCCCAAGCTTTTGGTTGATTAGCTTTGGGGTGTCGGCTCTGGCTGTGTTGTTTGAATTCCAAGTCTTTATACCTATTTATTTAAGTGAAACCTTTGATTTACAACCTTCGGAAGCCGGTATGGCATCGGCGGTGTTTCCAATAGGTTGTCTTATCGCCGTATTTACCGGCGGATTTGTATTTGATAGACTTTCAAAAAAATCGATTATTCCGGTGATGGGGTTTACTCTGGTTGTCGCCGTTTTTTGTCTATTAAGTTTAAGGTTTCTAGGAACTGTCGACTTAGGTCATCAATTTGAATTTATATTAACCATGGTATTAATTTTCGTATTTGGTTTTGCAATTTCTCCTGCGTATTATATTCCTATGAGTGTATTTGCAATCCGTTTTGGTGGAGTCCACTGTGGTCTTCTCGTTGGCTTAATCGATGCCCTCGCCTATTTTGGTGCAATGATTTTCGATTTTATTGGTGGTGAAGTGGCCAATAAAGAAGGAGGCTGGCAGGATTTCCTTTTGATACTGATTGTTACTTCGGTTATTGCCACAATCACCATGATCACCTTTCTTTATGTTGACTATGCTAAAGATAAAACCAACCTGAGCGCTTAATCCCAAAATTAGGTGCCAGGATTTTTAAGTTCATACTGTAGTTGCTGACACGCTACTAGTGCTTTTACCAAAGATTGTGACAATTGCGCGAATCAATACAAACTGTGCTAGAAGTAAACCAACAATTATCCATGGCATTTGAAAGTAACCTGCAAGTATAAATCCAACAAAAGCCATTGATCCGCTAATCAGAGCATATGCTAATTGTGTTGATACATGATCGATATGTGGACAATCCGACCCCATTGAAGCAAGAGCCGTAGTATCGGAAATTGGAGAGGTGTGGTCTCCAAATAAACCGCCACTTAAAACCGCAGCGATTGTGATGGTTAGTGGAGCACCTAGATCATGTGCAACAGGTACAACAATAATCATTAAAATAGCAAAAGTACCGTAAGATGAGCCAGTAGCAAAAGACATTAATGCGCCAAGTAAAAAAACTAAGGCAGGCAATAATGCTGGAGGAATGGTACCACCAATCAGATCGGCCAAATGTTGTCCGGTGTTCAGATCTTTACATATCGAACTGAGAGTCCAGGCAAGTACCAGTATTGAACAAATGTATATAAGCTTTTCCATTCCCTTAAAAAACTCAGTCAGTGAACTATTAAAGCCAATGTTTTGATTGCGTTTCATCAATAACGCACAGGCCATTGAAGCAAACAAATAGGAAATAAATATACCCGAACGAACGTGAACACCGCCAACACCTTCTGTGAACGCAAAATAGGTTAGGAATCCAGCAATTGAAAATAACAAAACCGATATTGGAACCAAAAACGTACTAATCTTCACGTTGGTTTGAGCTAGGCTTTTACTTTCGTCAGCCATTGTTTCCGTTTGTTTAGTTGGTTGCTGATCCTGTATAGATTGCTGTAGAGATTGATTGAATTTTTGTTGTGCTTTAAGCATGGGGCCGAAATCACGACCGCTTGATATAAACATTGGAATGGATAAAAGTGCCAGCAATGCATAAAATTGATAAGGCCAAACATCGAGCAATACCTGAAAAGCTTGCTCAGATACGCCAATATCTTCGTAGGCATTTTCTATTAGACTCATAATATAAACCCCCCAACCTATAAAAGGAACTAAGATGCTGACGGGCGCAGCGGTTGTATCAATGATATAAGCGAGCTTTTCTTTGCAAAGTTTTAGTTTCCTAAAAATAGGTCGGAACAATGGACCAACAATTAACGCATTGCCGGAGTCAGTAAAAAATATGGTGACACCGGCAAGCCAAGCAGCAATTTGACCTCTCGCAGGGCTAGAAACAAATTTGGTCACGAGAGTCGAAAATGATGTCGCACCCCCGGATTTTTCTAATAGAGCAATAAAGCCGCCAATCACCAATGAAACAATTAGTACCTGAGAGTTTGAACTGCTGGATAATTGCACAAACACATGTTGCTCAACAAGATCAACGATGGCGTAAAACGGGTTAAAGCCACTTAAGATGAGTGCTCCCATAAAGGAGCCAACGGACAATGAAAAAATAACATTACGGGTATAAATAGCTAGAAAGATGCTTAAGGCTGGTGGAACAATAGATAGAACACCGTAGTCGCTCATTGTATAAATCTCTTATTGTTATTAATTGAAACTATGTTATCACATGTTGTGTGAACCAATCACTTGCAAGCTATATCAAATATCCTAAGCCTAAAAAACCTGCGCTAGAAGCAAATTGCTTTTTGTCGAAGCTGACTCAAGCTCTTAGTTAATCAATTAACGGTAGAGCAAGACTTACTTTAGTTCTATCCATTACTACCGATGTTTTGAAATGCAGAACATTGCTGTCAGAGAAAAACATTTTTTTAGTAAACTGATCAAAATCTACCATATCTTTAGCCGTTACAATTAAAATAAAATCAGCTTCACCAGTGATGTAATAGCATTGTTGGATACGATGAGATTTCTTCACTTTTTCTTTGAATAAGTTAAAGCAGTTAACATTGTCGCGCCTTAATTGAACAGAAATGATAAATGTCATCGTTTGCCCAACACTTTTGGGAGAGACAATAGCGACTTCGCTAGTTATCACTTTATTGTCCCTCATTCGCTTTAATCTTCGATGGATACTTGCTGTAGAGAGGCCTACTTCCTCAGATAACATTTCAGCGCTTACTCTGATATCTACTTGCAATATATCTAATATTCTCAGATCCTGCTTATCCAATTCCATAATAATTCCAAATTAGCGATGCTTTGACAAAATATAATCACAAATGCCAAAAAATTGAAATAAAATTATCAATTTAATTTGTATATTGCTAAATAGGCTTCATATTTTGTTGATAAAGTGCGCTTGTTTATTGATAGATGAATTCTAATCTTATGTGGATTAGCGCTAAATCATTTTAAAGCTAAATTTTATAGAGGTATTACATGTTCCCACTGTTTGACGAGTTAGACAAAAGCACATCAATAATGGTTGTCGATCCAAAAGATGGCAGTCATGTCGGAATGGTTCATTGTGCTAATGAAGCGGAAGCAATCGAAGCGATCGATATTGCGGAAAAAACAGCTTTGCAGGCAAAAAACCTGCCTGTACATATTAGAATTTCCGTATTAAGACAGGTTTCGGAGGAGTTGTTACGGCAACAAGAAGTATTTGCTCAAGTTATCGCGAGAGAGGGAATTAAGACGATTAATGAGGCTAGAAAAGAAGTTGTTCGTTGCGTTGAAACATTGCGAATCAGCTCTGAGGAAGCAAGACGCTTTACTGGCGAAACAATCGCATTTGACCAAATGCCGGGTTCGGAGAGTAAATTTGGCTATTTCAAGCGGAACCCTTTAGGTATTATTGTGGCGATTACACCGTTTAATGATCCTCTCAATCTGGTTGCTCATAAAATTGGGCCGGCGATTGCCGCTGGAAATACGGTTATATTGAAACCGCATTCTGAAACGCCGTTGGTTGCCAAGATGTTGGTTGATTTATTTGATAAAACGGAGTTACCAAAAGGGATATTGCAAATAGTTACGGGAAAAGGCGCTGTAATTGGCGATGTTTTGGTGAGTGACCCTAGAGTACGAATGGTTTCTTTTACCGGCGGTAAGCCTGTTGGCGAAAACATTATAAAAAAAGCAGGTATGAAAAAAATAGCTATGGAGTTAGGCAGTAATTGTCCCGCATTGGTTTTATCCGACGCTAATATAGAATTGGCTCTTGAATCGACAGTTAGTGGCGGTTTTTGGGCTGCCGGTCAAAACTGTCTTCACGTTCAACGTGTTTATATTCAAAGTGACATTTATGAAGAATTTGCAAAATCATTTATTGAGCGAGCTAAGAATATTCGCATGGGCGACAAATTAAAAGAAGAGACCGACATGGGGCCAATGATCAATCAAAAGGCAGCCGAAAAAGTCGAGATGTTGGTTGCTGATGCGTTAAGTAAAGGCGCAACATTGTCATGTGGCGGACAGCGCGAAGGAACATTTTATCAACCAACGGTGCTCGAAAACGTAAGCAATGATWGTTTGATCGCTAAAGAAGAAGTTTTTGGGCCGGTGGTTATACTTTTCTCATTTAAAGATGTGAAAGATGCCATCGAAATGGCAAACGATGTTGATTATGGATTACAGGCGGGCATATTCACTCAAAATTTGGATACAGCGTTTACGGTTGCAGATGCGCTTGAATGTGGCGGCGTTATGATCAACGAAAGTAGCGATTATCGTATTGATGCAATGCCTTTTGGTGGTGTTAAAGGTTCAGGGTTAGGGCGCGAAGGCGTAATGAGTGCGGTTCATGAAATGAGCGAAGCAAAGACTTATTGTTTTAATATAAGTACGCCGGTTTAGGATAAAATTTAAAGTTTCTAAGGAATTTTGTTTTGAGTAAAAGGTTATGGGAAAAAGTTATGAGTAAAAAATATAAAATTGCGATTATTGGTTTTGGTAATGTTGGACAAGGTCTAGCAAGACTTTTATCGGATAAACAGACGTTGTTATCAGAAAAGTTTGGGATTGATATTTCAACCGTTGCCGTTTGTGATTTTCTTAAGGGTAGTGTCGCGGATCCAGATGGATTAGATAATAGAGAATTACTTAGACACATTGAAGAGCACGGCGATTTAAATAAGATGCAAACGCCATTCTCTGGATGGAACGCTGAAGAAACTATCGCAAAAAGTGGAGCGGATATTTTGATCGAGCTGGCATACACCGATTTGAAAACAGGTGAACCCGCGCTTAGTCATGTGAAACAGGCACTGAGTAATGGTATGCATGTATCAATGACAAACAAAGGCCCTGTTGCTCTAGCTTTTCCAGAACTACGGAAATTAGCAGCAGACAATCAAGTTCAAATTGGAATTGAAGGCACTGTTATGAGTGGCACACCTTCTTTAAGTTTGGGTAATGATATGTTGCTTGCCGCGGGGATCACTAAAATACAAGGGATTTTAAACGGTACAACAAACTATATTTTATGTGAAATGGAAAAAGGGCTTGAATATCAAGTCGCGCTCGATCAAGCGACGGATTTAGGTTATGCAGAAGCAGATCCTAGCGGTGATGTAGATGGACACGATGCGTCGGCAAAAGTTGTGATTTTAGGAAACCTGTTTATGGGATTAGATTTAACGTTATCTGATATTGATTGTACGGGTATTAGCGCGATTACTTCTAAAGATATAGAAAACGCCACGCTAGAAAATAAACATTGGAAATTAATCGGCACAGTGGAAAAAACAGAATCTGGTTTTATCGCTTCAGTAAAACCTGAGATGATCAGCAAAAATCACCCGCTAGCTTCAATATCAGGCGCGACCAATGCGCTCACTTATTCAACAGAAATATTGGGCGATGTAACAATCATTGGACCCGGCGCTGGCCGATTAGAAACTGGTTATGCGGTTATTGAAGACATTTTGGCGATACACAAAAACAGTTAGCGGCATTTAAAAGCCCATACTTAAAAGCCTGAAATCTACTCATAAGAGCTTAGTTTCCATCAGGTTAAACAATGTTTAAATTTTTAAAGAGAGAATTTTGTGAAAACAACAATTTCTAGAAGAGAAGCGATTAAAACTGTTTCGACAGTTTCAACCGTTTTACTCCTACCAAGTGCTTGTACCGATATTAAAAGTAGTAAAGAAGTTAAAAGCCTATTCAACCATGGAGTTGCTAGTGGCGATCCTGATTCTTCGAGTATTGTGATTTGGACTCGTGTAAGCGATATTGATCAACCGATAAAAGTTAACTGGTTTATCGCGACGGACAAGAAATTCAAAAATACGATTAAACAAGGAAAAACAACCACTAATAGCGATCGAGACTTTACCGTTAAAGTGATTGTTAGTGATCTTGAGCCAGGCAAACAATATTTCTATAAATTTGAAGTCAATGAAGAAAATTCACCCATCGGTAGAACCAAAACACTACCGACAGGCCATGTTGAAAAACTAGTATTAGCGGTTGCAACTTGTTCCAATTATCCCTTTGGATATTTTAATGGTTACGATGCCATTGCAAATGATCCGACAGTGGATCTTGTTGTTCACCTGGGCGACTATATCTATGAATATGCGATTGCCGGTTATGGCGGAGAATCTGGTAAAAAAATCAATCGTAATCATGAACCGGCTCATGAAATTTTGTCGCTAAATGATTATAGAAAACGTCACGCTCAATACAAAGCTGACGTTGGCTCGCGAGCCCTTCATGCTCAACATCCTTTAATTGTTATTTGGGATGATCATGAAACTGCCAACAACCCTTGGATGGCTGGCGCTAAAAACCATCAAGAAAATGAAGGTGATTGGCTTGCAAGAAGAGAAGCTTCGCTACAAGCGTATTATGAATGGCTACCAATTCGCGATCCGATTAAAAAAGAGGATAGAAAAAACTATTGGCGTCATTATAAGTTTGGTGATTTAGCGAGTTTAATTACGCTAGAAAGTCGTCACACTGGAAGAAGTGAGCAAATAAGTTATAAAAAGCATTTGCACAATTTAAAAACATCGCAACAAGCTCAAGCTTTTTTAAATGATAATGTCGAGCCTGAAGAGCGCAATATGCTATCGAAGGAGATGGAAGCTTTCTTAAAAAATGAATTAAGCGAGTCCGTTAAAGATGGAAGACGGTGGCGTGTTATAGGAAATCAAACGCTATTAGCTAGAGCGAGTGCACCTAAATTAGATGATCCAATTTTTACCGAAATACTACCAAATTTAAACCCTAAGGCTAAGAGTATGCTCGAAGAATTAACTCATCTAGGAGAGCTAAATTTACCATCTGATCTAGATACGTGGGATGGTTACCCCGCCGCCCGTGAAAGGTTTTATCAAATAGCAAAAGACGCTAATTCAAGAGATCTACTGGTGCTTACGGGAGATAGCCACAGCTATTGGGCAAATTCACTGTTTGACGAAAATGACAAAGCAATGGGAATAGAACTTGGCGCGACCGGAATTAGTTCACCACGTTCAATATTAGGTTTAGGTGAAGAAGCATTAGAAAAGTATGATGAACTTAATGCAAGTCACAATAAAGAAGTAAATTGGACAGACGGTCGCCATCAAGGTTTTATTCGTTTGGAGTTAGATCATAAGGGAGCGCATGCTGACTTCATAACAGTCTCGACGGTTAAATCGACTAGTTATAAGACCAAAATTGCTCACTCCGTCAATATTCATCATAGTAATGGTWCGCTAAGCTACGGAAAATCACCTCAATGAAAAAATTATACTTAGTATTAACTCTGTCTATTATTACTCTGATGGTTGTCGGATGCGATATGACAACAGAGGTAAAAAAATCGGGTGAAAAAACAAGCGAAAAGACTAGTAAAATAAAGAATGTCATTCTAATTATAGGTGATGGCATGGGTCCCGCTCAAATAGGTTTGTTAGAGGCGTATGCCCGTCAAGCGACGAATCCGGTGATAAGGAGTAGAACAACAGCATTTACTCGAATTTTAAATGAAGGTGGCACCTTAGGTGTTTCGATGACCAATTCATTCAATTCCGTGGTCACAGATTCTGCGTCTTCTGCGACACAACTAGCTACGGGAAAACCCGCAAATCCCGAAACAATTGGTATAGATGCTATTGGAAATCCTAGTGATAGCCTAATAGTTATTGCGAAAAAACAAGGCAAAGCGACGGGTATTGTCTCAGATGTTAGACTCACCCATTCTACGGCTGCTGCGTTTGGTGCTCATCAACCAAGTCGAATGTTGGAAAATGAAATTGCCGTTGATATGATAGAAACAGGAACGGATATTATGCTTTCAGGCGGTCTTCGCCATTGGATCCCGCAAAGTGCGAATAACCATGAGTCTGCAATACATAATCATCTGTCTTTGATAACCGATGGTGCTATCGATATTCAATCGAAAAGAAAAGATGATCGTAATTTGTTGGAAGAAGCAGTCAAAAAAGGGTATTCATTAGCGTTCACTAAAGATCAAATGGTCGCGACAAGCGGAAAAATTCTTGGGCTGTTTAGCAACTCAGCATTTCCCGATGCAATAATTACCGATCGTAACAAAGCAAACCCTAATCGAACAATCCCCACTCTGAGAGAAATGTCTCAAAAGGCAATTGAAACATTAGAGAAAAATGAAAAAGGATTTTTTCTGATGATCGAATCAGGGCTTATTGATTGGGCTGCTCACTATAATGATACCGGAACAATGTTGCATGAAATGTTGAAAATGGACGATACACTTCATTATGTTCTAGATTGGGCTAAAGACAGAGATGATACTTTAATAATAGTCACGGCAGATCATGAAACCGGTGGTTTTGGTTTTAGTTATTCATCTGCGTATATTCCAAAACCTAAAGCCTTGGCGGGATCAGCATTCAAAGATAAACCTTATCAACCAAATTATAATTATGGCACCTCTCAAATTCTTGATAAAATTTACAATCAAAAATTAAGTTACTTGGAAATTTTCAAAAAGAAATTTGATAGTCTAGATAAAAAAGATCAAACGCCGTTGCAACTGATGAAAATTGTTAATCAAAATACGGAGTTTGATATAACGGAACAACAGGCAGAAAGAATTTTGATGACTCATAACAATATTTACTATAAAAAAGATCATTATTCGTTAGGGGCTAAAGAAGTGCCGAAAATGAAAAGCAATGATGCCTTTTTTGTTTATCATATATCGGACAATCGTCAAAATTTATTAGCGATCGAGATCGCGGAAAAACAATCGGTCGTTTGGTCTAATGGTACGCATACTGCTTCTCCGGTACTTGTATTTGCATCTGGAAGCAAAAAGTCTACAGCGCCTTTTGTTAGTTTTATGGGGCACCCTGAACTAGGTAAGAAAATAATTGACGTGCTGATGGAAAAATAGTTAGGGTCTGATTTTCAACTTTCTCTGTGGCTACAGAATCCTATTATGGGTTACGTTTTATATTTGCCAAGCATAAGAAAATTTTAAAAATACAGAACGTTCTTCTTTTTCTATATGTTCCATTTTATTATTTTGAAAACCATTGTCAGAGTAACCTGCAAAGAACAATGTCTGTGGGTTAACTTTATAAGAATATAAAAGTTGTGTAGCGAGCTCTATTAATTTTGGAAGTTCATTATCTAAAGTGTTATCAAAAAAGGAATTGTAAAGCATAGGATTCTTTTTAATATCTAGTTTTTGCAATGTGAATCTAAGACTACTTCTTTCATCAAATAAATAACTCACCCTAAGATTTGCCACAGACGCATTAAATAACTCTCCTGAGTCAACATCGAACCATTGCTTGGAATAGTTTAAACGCATAAATATATGTTGATTAACCTGCCATTCTACGCCTGGTGTTATGCGCTTAGATTGACCTAGTTGAGTATTAACAAAATCAATTGTATTACTCGATTCATATCTGACATTTAGCTTAAAACCAGAGTAAGGCTCCATTCCAGCAAATATAAAATAGAAATCTTCATCAAAAATAATATTATCCCATTCTCTTTCACGTTGGCCAAAACCAACATTAATGACAGATTGATAGATCCCTTGCACTCTTGCATTTGCCTCTATTTCTTTTTCTAAAAACTTTCCATCGGAATTTTTTGTGAAATCCCAATTCCCGCCAAAAGAAGCCCTGTTCCACCATGGTTTGGTAGCGTTTTGTATACTCGACTTGCTTGCACTGGATTGAGGAAACCATATTCGACGTGCGCCAATTACCGTTTTAGTAAAATTAACTTTGCGTACAAACCCTAAGTCGGCTCTAAAGTCTCTTCCAACATCAACATGTTTGATTTTTCCTCGCCAATTTCTAGTTTGATAATCATAACTTACAGTAAACGCATCATCTGATAATTTTTGAGATTCTATTTCGTCATTATTCTCGACCATTGCTTGWGTGTATTGGCTTTCAGAAGTCATAACTTGATAAGTTAAAGATTGGGCTTGATCCAACCAATACTTGCCATCCACGGAAGAAACGCTATTTGAATATCCGTTTGCTGTTTTATTGGTTATTAAAGCGCCAATGTTGTTTCTATTTCCTAAATCATAGCTGTAACGCAAAATTTGATTTTCGCTTTGTAAGTTTTCCATTGTTAATAGGCTAGAACCTTGGTTGCTCGGCAATAAAAAGCTAGTGACATCATCTTGAACAGATATAACACCATAACTATGGTTATCCGTTTGTCCCGTAATTTTTAATCCATAATTTGGTGAGACTAAGTCGCGAGTGTGTACTAATCGATTAGGCGAATTAAAATAATCGGCACCATCTAAAAAAAATGGACGTTTTTCATCAACAAAAATTGAAAAAGTAGAGTTAACTTCGAGTTGTGCAGAGTCAGCTTCAACTTGAGAAAAGTCGGGGTTAATTGTCGCGTTAAGGTAGGTCTCAGGCGTAATTCCCCAGCGTAAATCAAGGCCTAGGCTAGAGTCTTGGTTATTGCTCACCCAAGGTCCTGGAATACCTTGATCATCGAAGGTTCGACTCTCGCTATTACCAAAAGTGAGCGTAGGAATTAAAGTCAAATTTTTAGATCTTTTTATTTTTTCAAAACCTATCAGTTGATCAAACTGGCAAATATTACAGGCTATATTTCTGTCGACGGGTGAATTAGCAATTCGTTGAAAAGTTTTTCTTGGTAAAAATCTTAATACTTCTATTCCCCAAGCTTGTTTTTTGCCTGTTGCCGGAAAACGTAAAGCGCGRAAAGGRATRGCCATTTCGACWACATAGCCGTTTGAGTTGATTTTTGCTTTGCTATACCAAATGGCATCCCATGTTGAATCATCGCCTCTAAAGTCTTCTTGAACGGCATCCGCTTGAATGCCTCTAGCATTAGAGAAAAATTGAAATGCTTTTTTAGATTCACCAAAAGTATCAAATTTTAATCCAACAAAGTCACTACGCCATATATTGTCTCTATCTAATAAAAAATCGCGGATAAACTCTGGATTGTCATCCCTTGCATCAAATGCCACATAAAGTGTTTCGCCATCTTCGAATAAGTAAACATGAGTGATCACGCTTGGTTTAATATTTTCTCCAGGGGATGTTTCGTAGTTAAGATCAATTTTTAAAGCATTTTTCCAAACATCTTCATCTATTTTGCCATCTAATAGAATTTGCGTTTGGATATGAGGTAGTTGGTATTGAATTTTGTTGTTAGCGTTAGTTTTTAAAGATTGCTTAGCATTAGCTATCTGAGATGTCGATAAGCCGAATATGATTGAAAAAAACAGAGCGATAAAGGGTTTAAACATTGAATATATTTTTTATTGTTTTGCGTCCTTGATTAGGAAATAGTAGCATGCAATTGAGCTCCACGTTAAATTATTTTGATGCATATGCAATATGATCGTTTCGAAAAATTTATTCAACGGGTTTAGAGTTAGATTTAAGTAGAAACCTTATTAAAAAGAGTGATATATGACAAATAGTTATACTAATAGTCTGAAGTTTATAGTGTTGATAATTTCGTTGTTAGTGGGTTTAACAAGCTGTAAAACCAACCCTGTAAAATTGATTACAGAAAGTGAAAACAGTAAACCAGTAAAAAATATCATTTTGATGATTGGTGATGGCATGGGGCCCTCTTATATTACAGCCTATCGCCAGTTTATGGATGATCCAGAGACTCCTCAAATAGAACAAACGGAATTTGATAAAATTCTAACAGGGTCTGTCGCCACTGATCCACTTAATAAGAATGATGAATATGGTCGTATAACCGACTCGGCGGCTTCAGCGACTGCTTATGCAACAGGACACAAAGTGCTAAGTCGTTCATTATCGATAACCTCTGAGGGTAAAAAATTAAAAACAGTTTTAGAGCAGGCCAAATCAAATGGGCTTTCTACTGGTTTGATTGTCACTTCGTTATTAACCGATGCTACCCCTGCAGCATTTATTGCCCACCATCCTAGTCGTTATGAATACAGTAAAATTTCAGATTATTATCTTGATAATCATGACGAGCAAGGTCAATTGATGTTTGATGTAATTTTGGGTGGCGGTAGAGAGTATTTTGTTCGAGAAGATAGGAATTTGATGGTCGAATTAACTAAAAAAGGCTTTACAACAATAAAAGATAAAACTGATCTTTTAACCAATCAAGATTCTAAAATAGTTGGTTTATTTGCACAGAGACAGTTAAATAAATTTTGGGATAGAGATGAGAAAACACCTTCTCTTGCAGAGATGACGGTTTCGGCGATTAAAGTATTATCGCAAAATAAAAAGGGTTTCTTTTTAATGGTGGAAGCCAGTCAAATTGACTGGGCTGGACATCGTAATAACATCGTCGGTGTAATGTCTGAAATGCAAGATTTTGAACTAGCATTAATAGAAGCTCTAAAATTTGCCAATGAAGATGGAGAAACCCAAATTATTTTAACCGCTGATCATGAGACAGGTGGATTGAGTTTAGGTACAAGATACGATGATAAAAATAAATATCACTGGAAAAGCAAGGTAATCAAACTGTTTAATAAAACACCTGAAGAGATTGTCAAACGGGCTCAATATTCCAATGATTTGTTGGCTGAGTTCAAGCGAGCAAGCAATTTGATTTTGAGTAAAGAGCAAGAGGAAAGTTTAAGGAGTTTTAAATTTGTTAAAGAAATTGAAAATAAAATTATCTCAAAAATTTCAGCTCGAGAAAAAAGGAAAAACTCAAATAAACAAAGAAATCAAGCGATTGAATTAATAACGGATATTGTAAACCGTCATACTAATACCGGCTGGACAACGAAGAGTCATACAGCTGTTGATGTGAATCTTTATGCTTTTGGCCCTAAAAGTAATGAGTTAAGAGGCCATTTTGATAATACTAAAATTGGCCAGTTTATTTTCGAATTGTTAGGCGGGAATTAGTGATAACTTTCTCATTCCCCCTTTTATTTAAAGGAGGAACGAACATTTAGCAAATGCTACTAATAGTTTCTCAATTCACGCCTTAAAAGTTTTCCAACTGTAGATTTTGGAAGTTCATCAATAAATACCACTTCACGCGGTATTTTGTATGCAGCCAAACGTCCGCGGCAGTGTTTGATAACATCTTCTTGGGTAATTGAATCATCTGTTTTAACCACGAACAACTTTGGACACTCTCCAGATTTTTCATTTTTAACGCCAATACAAGCAGATTCTAAAAGCCCCTCCATATCCGCAACCGCATTTTCAATTTCATTTGGAAAAACATTAAATCCCGAAACTAAAATCATATCTTTTTTACGGTCAACGATATGAAAAGTGCCAAACTCATCAAGCAATGCAACGTCACCGGTTTTAAAGTAGCCGTCGGCAGTCATGCATTCATCGGTGGCTTCTTGGTTGCGCCAATAGCCTTGCATTACTTGAGGGCCTTTGACGCATAATTCACCTGATTCACCATCAGAAACAATATTATTATCATCATCTCTAATCGATATATCAGTTGAAGGTACCGGAAATCCAATTCCACTGATATAACCGTTTGGTGTTGAATGATTCATTGTCACCATCGGCGAAGTCTCTGATAGTCCATAACCTTCGTGGATTCGTTGGCCAGTTGCAGCTTCCCATTTTTTAGAGACCGCTTCCTGTACTGGTGCACCACCACCAACAGTTAGTTTTAAGCTAGAAAAATCGATATCTTCAAAACCTGGGGTATGAACCAGTCCATTAAATAAGGTATTTACGCCGGTAAAAAATGTTGCTTTAGTTGCTTGCCATGTTTTGACAAATGAAGCCATGTCTCTTGGATCAGCAATTAAAACGTTTTTAGAGCCGACACTAAAATTCGCCAACGTATTAACGGTTAAAGCAAAAATATGATACATAGGGATAGCGGTAATTACGGTTTCTTTACCTTTTACTAAATAGTCTTTAGCTGTTTCTGAAAACTGTAAAACGTTGGCTATTATGTTGCTGTGGCTCAACATTGCGCCTTTAGAAAGGCCGGTAGTTCCGCCAGTATATTGCAAGAAAATTAAATCTGAATGAGACAGGCTAGGAATTGAAATTTCGCGTTGCTCTCCTTTAGTTAGCGCGTCGACAAATGAAATCGTATTTTTTAATCTTGGATCGACGGGAGCATTAGGTAATCCAAGATTAACTAAGTCATCAATTCCAGCTACAATCACCTTTTTAATAGGGCTATTTTCAATAATTTCCGCAAGAATAGGCGTTGAAGCCGAGTAAATGATGATATTTTCTACATCCGCGTCTTTAAGTTGGTGTTCGAGTTCACGGGGAGAATAAAGCGGATTAATACTGACTTGAACTGCGCCAATTCGAATAATGGCCCACATTGAAATGGCAAAGACGAAAGTGTTAGGGCACATAACCGCAATTCTATCGCCTTTTTTAACGCCTAACTCATTTTGTAAATAGGCGCCAAACTTGTCCGATAAGACTTTTATTTCAGCATAACTCAATTCTTTTCCAAAGCTTTGAAAAGCGATCTTATCACCATATAAATTAATAGCATTGTCAAAGACTTCAATCATTGATTGATAGGTATTGACGTCAATTTCTCTCGCACAACTAGCGGGGTAGTTCTTGAACCATGATTTTTCCATTATTTATCCCTCATAAAGTAAGTATATTGTTTTATTTATTTTTAACTAGTTGCCTTTTCAGCCATTTTATTCAGTGCGCCGTTAATTTTTTTAAGCAGCGTTTCGCAACCGTTCATTTGATGACGTTTTTGTAAGAATTTTGGTGAATTAAAAGCAAGCTTAACTTGATCGCCTTCTTTCCAAATTAACATTTTTTGTGGCAAATCGATGGCGACGCTAGGACTACACAGCATCAATTTTGAGCCTATTTGCGGTTTCCCAAAAATAACCACGCGAGTTTCTGGTAGGTTGATATTCACGGCCTTTGCGCCATCAGAATGGTTTATTTGGGTAAATATTTTAAAGTCTTTGCTTTTTAGTATTTGAATGAGTCTTTGTTCCGTTTCTGCAACGCCATGGGCGCTTTCAAAAATAACCATTCCTTTGCTTTGAGAGTGAGAATTGTTGCTAAAAGCAAAAACGATCAATAAAAAGGTTACTTTTAACAGGTTCGATCCATCTAAATTCATAACATTCCTTATCGTAACAAGAATAAATTGGCCTTAGATAATAACAACATCTTATTGCTATGGCTAATTGAGTTAAGCATATACCCACCCTACCTCTGGGTAAGAGCCAACCAATACGGCTAATAACGTTTCAGCCACCCGTTCCAATATCTTTTCTAGTTTAATTTCATCTTTGTTGACCGCTAACATAGCACAACGTACACTTTCACAACTTTTCCAAATACTTTATTAGTCACTATGTTTCATATTGCCCTTTTCGAACCCCAGATAGCTCCGAACACCGGAAATATCATGAGGTTGGCTTCAAACAATGGTTGTGAGCTCCATCTAATAGAACCGATGGGATTCGACCTTGATGAAAAGAAAGTGAGACGAGCTGGATTGGATTATCGCGATGTGGAAAATATCACTCGTTATAAAGACTACCCGACCTTCGCTTTATCCATGAAAGATCATCGAATCATAGCCTGTACTACCAAAGGAACACAAAATCATTGTGAAATAGCTTATCAGCCCGGCGATGTGTTACTTTTTGGTGCTGAAACTCATGGTTTGTCTGAAGAGGTGATGCAAAGTATCCCTGAAAAACGAAGAGTTCGTTTACCCATGATGGCAAATAATCGAAGCTTGAACCTGTCGAATGCGGTTGCAATTATTAGCTATGAGGCTTGGCGTCAGCAAGGTTTTGCCGGCGGAAGTTAATGGTGTAAGGCTAATTTCAGCTAAATTGTTTAAGGTAATATGAAAGAGTCCATTTTATGAGCGTAAGATCATTCGAAAATCATACCCCTCAATTAGGTAACAAAGTCTTTATTGATCCAACAGCACTTGTCTTGGGTCAGGTCATAATTGGAGATGACAGTTCGGTTTGGCCTATGACAACCATTCGAGGTGATGTTCACTCAATTAGCATTGGCTCTAAAACTAGCGTACAAGATGGTAGTGTATTACACGTAACTCATGCCGGACCGTATAATCCAGAAGGACACGATTTAGTCATTGGTGATAATGTGACTATTGGTCATAAAGCGATGATTCACGGCTGTACCATAGAGAGTGATTGCCTGATTGGAATGGGCGCGGTGATAATGGATGGTGCGACTATTCATTCTAACGTGATATTGGGCGCTAATAGCTTGGTACCGCCGGGTCGAAAATTAGAAAGCGGTTTTTTGTGGGTAGGTACCCCCGCGAAAAAAATAAGACCTTTAACGGACGAAGAAAAAGAATTTTTTCAATACTCGGCTAACAACTACGTTAAATTAAAAGATCGTCATTTGGCGGGAGAATAATTGATTAACTACCGACTAAACAACCACTTTAAACTCATCATCTTCCATTAAAGTAAGGCTATCACCAATATAGTCATCCGAATTTAACGCCTTTAATAATGCGAGTCCTATTGCTCTCTTTTTTTCATCAAGTGGCATATAGGGTAATCGGAAAATTGGTTTGATAGCGCCTGTCATTCCTAACGCAGTGTTGATAGCTATTGGGTTGGGTTCGCAAAACAACCAATCAAACATCGGCTTTAACTTCTGATTAAGCTCTGACTCATCAGCTGAATCCATTAAACGCTTCATTAAACCGGGTAATAAATTAGCAGTTACAGAAATAACCCCATGACTTTTATGTTTGTGTTTGCCATCAAAAGCTTCGTCATCATTGCCAGACCAGCATGGAATACCCTGTTTTTCATAGTGAGCAATCCGATGATTTCCACCACACTCTTTCACGCCAATAAAATTAGGATGGGACGCAATTGATTCAATAATCTCGTTAGGGATATCTTGACCAGTTCGACCTTCAACGTTGTAAATAAAAACAGGACCGATATCGAGTCCTTTTCTTAAATGAGCTTCTACGCCTTTGGGGCTGGTTTTTCCGTAATAGGGGTTAATTTGCAATGCGGCATGCATACCGGATGCAAACCCATATTCGGTCGCCCGAATTGCTTCTCTTGTGTTATTACTGCCAGTATTACCAATCACCACTAATTTATCACCAAAACTACCGGCAGTATGAGCAATTAGCATTAAATGCTCTTCCCAATTTAATAAATGTCCTTCTCCGGTTGTGCCAGCTATTACTAGACCTTGTACGCCCGCTTCTATTTGTTTTTCTACCAGTTTATCAAAAACAGCCAAATCAATTTTGCCGGCTTCGGTGAAAGGGGTTTTGATGGCAGTAATTAGGCTTGCTTGTCTTATTTGCTGAATATTCATTTTAAAACCACTTGTTCTTTTGCGTTTAGATGCATTTAGTTATGAGTATCGAACTGAACGATATTGTACAATAGCTACCTTTAAAACATAGACTATATAATTATAAAATTGGGTTAAATTGTGTCATTAATAATTACAGATGAATGCATTAATTGTGATGTTTGTGAACCTGAATGCCCAAACGAGGCAATTACTCAGGGTGAGGAGATCTATGAAATCAATTTAGACAAATGCACTGAATGTGTTGGTCATTATGATGAACCTCAGTGTCAAATAGTTTGCCCTGTAGAGTGTATTCCACATGATGAAGCGAATGTTGAGTCCCACGAATCACTTGTTATAAAGTATGAAAAATTAACCGGAAAGTCATTTGCAGGTTAATTATCTCGCACTTAATAGGCAGTAAATACTCAAGTAATGAGTCTGTTACAAGCTTTCATCCAATAGATCTATAGACATATAGCTTAGCTATGGTTATAGTTAGGGTGAATAAGTAGAGTTGCGATGGCTCTATTGGGTTAGAAAAGGCTCAAAAATGATAATAATAGATAAACAGTAATCAAAAAAGATGCTTAACCAAAGCTTAAAAAGACACCCAAGCTAATAAGAGATTTATAATAAAACAAGTTAGTCAATAACAAGTAAACAGGATCAAATATGCGCAAACACAGACGTAAGATGGAAGATGAAACAGAAGTCGATATGACTCCAATGCTAGACATAGTATTTATCATGTTAATTTTCTTCATTGTAACCACATCTTTTATCAAAGAATCTGGTATTGATATTACTCGTCCTAACAATAACGAGTCTGAAGCTCCACCAAATCCGACTTCACCAATTCTTATCAGAATTAATGATACTGGCGATGTTTCATTAAACGGTGCTTTAATTGATGTAGCCCAGGTAGAAGCTCGTGTTTCTGCGGCACTATCGAAGAAACCAAAAGCCTCTGTTGTGGTTCAGGTTGCAGAATCTGCTTACACTGGAATTTTAGTTGGCGTTGTCGATGCGGCTAAACAAGCCGGAGTGTCCCAAATAACGGTCACGAAATTGGTTAAACAGTAAGAGCCTAATCTAATTTTTATTCCTACAAAGGCGACTTATATGTCGCCTTTGTCTTTTTTGAATAAAAAAAGTATTCATTTGTCATTAAGTATTTTTCTTTAGGTAAGGGCTATGTCAAAAGTCATCACTCTATTAGGATTGGTAGCCATTGCTTGGTATTGGTCCAACACTCAAAAGCTTAAACAATTTGCTCTAAATGCTAGTATTAAATGTTGTAAAGAATCTGGTGTTCAATTTTTAGATCATAGCGTGGTGATGCATCGTTTTAGTTTTATGAAAAATAGCCACAACCGCTGGAAATTAATTCGCGAATACCATTTTGAGTTCACTTCAACGGGTGAAAATCGGTATATAGGAAGAGTGCTATTACAAGGGCACCATATCGTAAAAACAGAGTTAGAACCTTATACTATCAATTAAATTGCAATTAAATTGAATATTCCATTAACCAACACCTCTCAAACAAAAAATACCGATGCTTTACTCGATCAAGCAAGCCTTACAATAAGACATAACAAGCTTAAAACTGATATAAAACTTAAACAAGAAAGAAGAGTTGCTCTTCTTGGATTAAATGGCGCAGGTAAATCGACTTTTATTAGAAATCTAATTGGGGAATCGAATAATTTAGATTTTGATCTTCTCTATCAAACTAATGAATCTTTTGAGAACAATCATTTTATAAACCTAAAGCCTAATGATCAAAACTTTAAGCAATTAATGGGTTACCAAGCGGATACTATGTTATCCATGGGGCAACTATCGGCGTACGAATACCTAAATTTATGCGCTGGCTTCAAACAGGTTTCTGCAAATGATTATAATAAAAGTATTAAACAAGTCATAGACGACTGGGGATTAGAAAAACTATTGCATCAACCTTTGCAAAGCCTATCGAAAGGTAATATGCAGAAAGTAGCGATCGCCCAAGCGTTTATCAATAATCCGCAGTTTTTGTTTTTTGATGAGCCGTGCCAAAGTTTAGATCCTATTGAGCAAGAACGTTTCAATAAAAATATTTTGGAACTCGCAAATTTTTCACTTTGTTTATTTTCCACACACAATGTCAATCATGCTCTAAGCATCGCAGATGATATATTACTCATTCATCAATCCGAAATTGCTTATTTTTATCAAGATAAATTACAAAACCATTACTTATTATTTAGTTTTGAAAATAGAGAAAAAATATCCAACCTTCTAAACCTATCTAGTTTCGAATATGAGTTTTTAGAAAATGGTTTATATAAAATAGTCAGCTCTGACGTCATTGATGAATTTGTTAAAGAAAACTATGCAAGTTTTGAATTTTGTCTTCCAGAAAAAGAAGCGTTGATGCCGTTGTTTAGATTGTTAGCGAGTAGTGAATGGCAGCCATTAGATATCGCAATAGATAGAGTGACTAAGCCTTAATATGAATAGTCTATCTGATAATAAAAACCACCAGGCAATCGATAAGATATTATTAAAACAGTTTTGGCGGAAACCAAGTATTCAACTGGTGATAATTTTTTCGTTATTAGCCATAGGTATATTCACTTCACTTTCTTACAGTAATTTTTTACACCTTCAGGCTCAAAATATCGATAAGCTATCGGTCTTTAATGAAATACTTAAACCATTAAGCGGTATGGTTTTATTGCTTAGCTTAATCACTGGAATAGTGACAGCATCACAATTATTGCCCTATTTTTTTAGTAAGGGTCAACAAAGTATTCTTCAACAAATGAGCCTTAACAAATTACAGTTTTTTGTTTTGATTACAAAGCTTAATTTAAAATTTATTCTTATTCCGTTTTTCTATTTTTTAATGATCAGTTTATTTATTGCATATAATAGTGATTTAGATCTTTTTCTGCTTTTAACGACCTATGGTTTTCTACTTCTAGGAATTCTTCTTTATACATTACCTATATTAACTATTAGCCTAAATAGTAAAAATGTTATTTCCTCAATGTTGATTTCATTTTTTGCCATTATTCTCATGGTCAGTTTAGATCAAGTTTTTATGCGTTACGAACACTTCAATTTTCTGACTGTTTTTAACAAGCTGTTTCTTAGTGCAAGAGAAGGTAGTGCGTCATTGCAGGAAATTGCACATTTAATTATATGGTTGCTATTTGCCATTTATATCATGTTCAATGCAATAGAGAATGTTCGAAATGGAAAAAACCAATCGGCGATAAAATCATTATTTATTGGATTAGTTGTAGTTGCAATAATATTAAAAACAATCACGATGATAATTCCCGATCATAATATCAGCACTTCAATTATTTCTAACAACCAACTCCCTAAGTATTATCAGAATCAACTTAAAAATATTTCAAGTTCCGTAGAAATAACGGCGGTAGTCGATCGCGAAGAAAGTAAAGATGAAATCATAAAAGCTATTAGTCGATTAAAAATATTTAAACAAGATATATCAGTCAAGTTCTCTAACCGACAAGCCTTTACCGATATTAGCAAAGAAAGAAATGGACAAGTAGAAGAGTTTATTAGTATTAAAGTTGGCAATAAACAACAAGCGATTGGTTACCCTTTTGCTAACTCTGCACATATCTCTATTGTTAGGTTAATTGACCATATAGAATCAAAAAGCGATCAATGGATCACGTTTATTCAGGGGCATGATGAAGTTTCTGTTTTTTCTAAGAGCGGACGATCCTTCTCTAAATTTTATGCGCAGTTAAAATCTTTAGGTTTTCCTGTTGTTGAACAAAATTTAAGAACACAAAAATTTATTAGTAATAATACAAAACTGGTTGTTATTGCAGACTCAAAACAAGAATGGTTAGACGATGAAGTTGAAGTGTTAATCCAATATCTTAATGATGGTGGAAATTTGCTGATTATGCGAGAAACAATGGATAAGATTCCAGAGGTATTAGAATCCTATTTGGGTGTGAGTGCTCAAGAGGGAACTTTGATAGATGAAAAAGGTTTTTCTAGCGGTACACCACATCCAGCAATATTGATAGTTAATCAGTTTAACCAACATAGTATTAATCAGGGTATTGATAGTCTACTTGCGTTTCCTTGGAGTATTGGTCTCAATATTGTTGACTCAACGGCTGAGAAAAATGGAAAGCAAGCGTTATGGAAAAGTGAAACGATATTAACCAGCCATCAACTAGTTTGGAATGAAATAGAATCGTCAAAAAAGGCTAGTTCTAATAAGAATGAATTTATCTTTGATCCTCTAGAAGAAAAACGAAAGTCTCACTCATTATTGATTGCGCTAGAAAGAAATTTGGCTTCAGCAAATACAACAAACACCCATGCGACACAAAGAGTTTTAGTTATAGGCGATACCAGTTTTATTTCTGATACCGCTATTAATAACTATGCAAATTTGCAACTAGGGATCAATATGGTTAATTGGTTGCTATCCTATCAACCTCATTCAGCGGTTGAACAATTAGGAAATCAGTATCAGGATAACTATATTCGTATTTCGGCTATGACTCACTTTATGCTAAATTGGTTTTTTACTCTTATAATTCCACTTTCGCTTTTAATGTTTTTTCTTTATCGAGGAATAAAACAAAGAAACTGGGAGACAAAGACATGAAAAAAAATGATCAACAACGCCTGATGCTAAACGTGATCATTTTGGTTATCTCAGGATTTATTTTAATCTTTATGCTATTGGGTAAATTTCTATCATCTTCCGCTCCCGAATCATCCCTAATAATTGATGACCAAGAAAATATTTATGTAACAGAGAAATTTATTAGGAATAATAGAAGTGCCTGAACTTCCCGAGGTTGAAACCACTAAACGTGGGATCTCGCCTCATGCGATAGGTCATAAGGTTGAAAGGGTGATCGTTCGACATAAAAAACTCAGATGGCCAGTGGACCAAAAAGCTCTTAATTTATTAAAAGGAAGAGAGATTTTCGCCTGTACTCGACGAGGAAAATATCTAGAACTGCAAACAGACAAAGGCAGTATATTAATTCATTTGGGAATGTCAGGCAGTCTAAGGGTCGTAACCAATGAGGAAGTCGGTAAGCACGATCATGTTGATATTGTGTTAAGCAATGGAAAATCGATCCGTTACAATGATCCAAGGCGTTTCGGCTGTGTTGTTGTTAATAAGGAAGGAAACGAACATCGTCTACTGGTCAATCTGGGAGTAGAGCCTTTATCTGATGATTTTGATGATGAATTTCTTTTCCGGCAGTCAAGAAAGCGTAGCATGCCCGTTAAAGCGTTTATTATGAATGGGCAGATTGTCGTTGGTGTTGGTAATATTTATGCGCAGGAAGCTTTGTTTAATAGCGGAATTCATCCCAACCGTTCCGCAAGCAAAGTTTCTAAGAAACGATACCTTGTATTGACCCAAAATATTAGAACAGTCCTCAATGAGGCGATAAAGGCTGGTGGAAGTAGTTTAAAGGATTTTACAGGAGCGGATGGAAAACCCGGATACTTTCAACAAACTCTACAGGTGTATGGAAGAAAAGATGAACCATGTGTTAGTTGTAATAGAAAACTGAAACAAATAACCATTGGTCAACGAAGCACGGTATTTTGTTCAGGGTGTCAGACTTAACATTTATTAACTCTTAACAATTTACCTTTCGTCTTTATCCTTTAGCCTAGGAACAGCAAAGCCCAGACTAGTATAAAATCCTAGCTGGGCTTTTAGAGGCTTGTTGCCTTTTCAGGCTATTAAAATTAAGCTTTACTGAAAACAGTTACTTAATTTTAGCTTCTTTATACATTACGTGCTTACGTACAACAGGGTCATACTTTTTGAACTCAAGCTTGTTTGGTGTAGCGCGTTTGTTTTTATCAGTGGTATAAAAGTGACCTGTACCTGCTGACGATACTAATTTAATTTTCTCTCTCATGATGCTCTCCTATTATACCTTGATGCCGTTCTGACGAACGGTGACTAATACAGCATCAATTCCTTTCTTGTCGATCATTCGAATACCTTTACAAGACAAACGAAGCTTAACAAAACGGTTTTCACTTTCTACCCAAAAACGGTGAGTGTGAAGGTTAGGCAAAAAACGACGACGTGTGCGGTTTTTTGCATGTGAAACATTGTTTCCTGATATTGGGCGTTTACCCGTAACTTGACATACTTTTGACATGACTAAAGCCTCTTTATTCCAAATATAAATACTTACTAGCTAGTATTCAATTGATAAGCCTTAGACTTAGTTTAATTAAACACTCAGCAAAATTCTGTTTTGATATTACTCTTTTTAACTCTTAACCCAATCTCAATCTCAATGAATAAACCAAGAATTAAGGCGACAACTTAGCTTTTTACTCAATTTCAAAAGCCATTTAACCTTCCTGTCGCGGAAAGGGCGCACTTTATACCAAAATCCGACTCATAATACAATAAAATTAGGCTTCAAATACGATATTAGTGTTATTGCAAAGGGTTTAAAAGAAAAGTTTCGAAATTTGAGAGTTAAGTGTCAGCAGTTCAAAGGGTTATATTCGATATTTGATTGTAAAAGGTCTACAATTTGGATATCAAATAATGCAAAGACCATTGCAAGATTAATAGGAAATTCGGACATGATCAGTATCAATGAGCAAGCGGAAGTTTTTAATACAGCCAATACAAAACTCCATGAATTAAGCCAGTCTTTAATTTCTTCTTTGTGTGAAAAAGGACTCTCAAAGGAAGAGCTAGATACAGAGCAAATCCAAATTGCCGGATTTAGACATACTCATCTTTATATCATCAAGAAAGGCTCTGTTTCTGTTGAATATGATGAAACCGATCTCTTTCTATATGAAGAGAATGACATGCTAACACCTCACTCAATGGAAGAATTTGGCGATTCAGAACTTTATTATACGGTTAAATCCGATGTTGTAATTGAAGCCTATGAACTTGAAGCAGTTATTGACCTTTTAGCATCAGATAAAGTGCTTGTTTCGAAATGGTTTGCTATCAGTAATTTAGTTCAGCTCCAAATGAGCCAAATTGTCGCTAAGCTAACTGACAAAGAAGAGCGCGCCAATCCTGGATTTAGTCAGTTTAAAGCCGGATCAGAAATTATCACCGAAGGCGACGAAGCTGATTACGTTTATTCAGTCACCGATGGAATAGCGGTTGCTCTCCATAATGGTGTTGAAGTCGGAGAAATTAAACAAGATGAAATCTTTGGTGCTATAGCCGTTTTAACCGATCAAAAACGTACCGCTACAGTAATCGCAAAGACTAACTGTTCGGTATTAATGGTTCATAAAGATGAATTTTCAAAAATGGTCTATTCCCACCCACATTTATTTATGAATATCATTAAGAGCCTTGCGGATAAGATTAAGTCTTTGAACGATAAAATGTCTGAGAGCTAAACTCTAGCGAATTAACTTTCATAGATGAAAGTTGTAGCCACCCCAGCTTGGTTTTACTGACTTACCCTTCAACCTAGAAAAATCAGTTGAAACACGAAAGCCTGCGCATCCCAATTATTCAAAAAAATAGTATGAGTTTGTTATAAGTCACGCTCGAACACGATCATAATAAATTGAATTATTCATTAAATCACTGAATCAGAACTTCTAATTAAAAGGATGAGATAGAAATATTCGGCAAACCGTTGTATTTAGGTCTAATATTTATTTAAGAGATAAAACTTAGTCAAAATAAGCCAAGGAGTAGGCTTAGTATTCTGTATTTAGGAAAATTTAGGTATTTAGAGGTATTTATGAATTTAACAGTAACGGCACGCATAGTCGGTGGTGCCATTTTAACAATTTCCCTTTTGATCATACTAGTTTTTAATGGTTTGTCAGGTGTTAGTAGCATTAATGATGGGCTAACCCGGGTTACCGAAGAATCAACGCCTATGTTGCAACAAACTAGTAATGTAATGACTAGCTTACTCAAAGCTTCAGTACAGGTTAACAATTATCACCAAGCGTCAGAAGTAGGCGAATTACCAAAATTTGAAAGTGGATTAGAGCAATTTTCAAAAAACAACTCAAAGGCTTATAAAGCACTTGATCAGTATTCTTCTAATTACGACAATATCAATTCAGCACTTAATAAGAGCCACAAAAAAGTAAACGATTATTTTGCTCTAGTACCTCAGTCTTTTAAGTCACACAAAGAAGATCTTAACTTACAGGCGCAATTAACCGATAAACAAGTCGAATTTGAAGATACTGCCGATGAATTAGATTCTCTATTGTCTGACTTTTCTGATGAAGCACGCTCAAAATCTGTTTCAGATAACCTTTCAGCAATGGCTTCTATGGTAACGGAAGCAACGGTCACCATTACCGATGCTTTAGCGATTGCAGAGCTATCTCAGGTGAATATAGCTAGAACTGAAATTGACAATTTAATGCAAGATTTTTCAAAACGATTTTCCCAAGTGACTAATAATCGAACTGCTCGAAATAATGAATATTATGGCGATACCCAAACAAGTGTAGATTTTTTTCAAAATCTGGTTATTGGCGCTAGCAGTATTTTGCAATTATTAGAGACACAGTTAAATGTAAAACAAAAAGCAAAATCAGAGCTTGCTCAATCGGCACAAATTGCAGAACAAGCTTTATCAGAATTAGCAGTGGTTTCTGATCGGGTTAATGCGCTTAACACTAGTATCAAACAAGAGGCGACTGACAATGTTTCTTCTAGTCGAGCATTAATGATTGGTTTAGCAATTATTGCAATATTGGTTGCTGCGGGTATTAATGCTTGGGTACTAAAGAGTATTAGAGGACCTCTTTCAGCCGTATTAAAAGTCATGAATAAAGTAGCTGATGGTGATTTGAGAGACAAAGTAGAAGTTCATAGTGATGATGAAATTGGCAAGTTGTCAGAAGGGATTAATCGATTGAGTACTCAATTAAGTAGCATGATGACAGAAATATCCAGTAGCTCGGAACAACTTTCCGCGGCGGCAGAAGAAACATCGGCCATCTCTCTACAAAGTAATGTCAGTATCGGACAACAAAAAGAACAAACAGATATGATAGCAACCGCCATGACTGAAATGACTGCGACGGTTGATGAAGTAGCATCGAGTGCGAGTAATACGCTTAAAGAAGTGCAAGAAGCGAATAAAGAAGCTTCTGCGGGACAACAAGTTGTGCAGGACAATATCAATACAATTAATGGGCTTTCATCTGAAATTCAACGAGCAGCTGATGTCATTAATAAACTAGATGAGTATTCAACCAGTATTGGCAGTGTTTTAGATGTTATCAGAGGTATCGCTGACCAAACTAATTTACTTGCTTTAAATGCGGCTATTGAAGCGGCTAGAGCGGGCGAACAAGGAAGAGGATTTGCGGTTGTCGCGGATGAAGTGAGAACTTTAGCGAGTAAAACGCAAGAATCAACATCCGAAATTCAAGAAATGATTGAACGATTGCAGAGTGGTACACAAGAAGCCGTTGAGGTGATGAAAAGTAGCACTCAAGAAGCACAAAATAGTGTGGAAGAAACCGCAAAAGCTGGTGAGTCTTTGATCAAAATCACAAATGCAGTCAATATTATTAATGATATGAGTAGCCATATCGCCAGCGCAGCAGATGAACAAAGTTCGGTCTCTCGTGAAATGCATGAGAATATATTATCTATCTCTCAAGCTGCTGATCAAACAGCTCAAGGCGCAACAGAGAATTTAGCGGCTAGTCAAGATATGGCGAAGTTAGCGGTTAATTTACAAGGGTTAGTATCGCACTTTAAGTTCTAGGCGTTATTTGTTTGTTTTAAGAATTTACGAACGATCGAAAAGCCGAGCTATTTTTAATAGTCTCGGCTTTTTTAATTTTTCAACTTAAGTAAGATGGATTTAATAGGGTAATTTTATTGTTGATGGATGTAGTTTATTATTTTTAATAATAGGCGTCTTTGAAAGATCATAAGCCAAGAAACTACTAGAACTTAGGCGTTTGAATGCAGACAATTCCTTGATTGCGTAAGCATCATCAAGGCTACAAATAGACCAATAATATAAAACTTAGAAGAGTTCAGCAGAACCTGCATCAGGCGATTGGCTAGATTTAGTTGCTGTAGTTGGAATATCCGAAGGCAATTGAGTTTCTAACTCAGCCAATATGTCAATTACTTGCTTGCTGCCATTTTCCATTTTCATTAATCCCTGTTTTATACCGTTTTTGTCATCCAGCTCAACACTTTTCAGTGCTTTAAAGCCACCGTCGTGCACGTCTTTATGGGGTTTATCTAAACGCTGAAAGGCAGATAGGTTTTTATACTTCTTTCCTTCACCTTTGAAATACCATTGGCCAAGCCTACATGAGTGATGATCAGCAAAATCTTCGGCTGTTTTGTCTGATAGTCCCCAAACCGCCCGGTAAATTTCAGATTTCCAAGTAACGTGATCGAGCTTCACTGTTTGTAAAAAAGATGAGTTAGTGGATTGATCGATGACTTCAAACATGGTTTTAGAAACATTAGTAATTTCGTTAATAATGGATTGAACATTGTGCGTTTGATCAAAAAGGCTATTAGCCGATTTTTCTGAATCTCGAATTTGTTTTTGCGTATGGCTGGTTTGTTCCGTAATCGACGAAACGATTGTTGTGATTTCCTGTGACGCGGTGGCGGATTTTTGAGCTAGTGTTCTTACTTCGTCCGCTACTACAGCAAATCCACGTCCTTGATCGCCCGCTCTAGCGGCTTCAATTGCGGCGTTAAGTGCTAGAAGGTTAGTTTGATCAGATATACTTTGTATTTGTGCAACAAACTGTTCTATTGCTTGCCCTCTCTCGCTAAGAGTATCCACTGAGATAGCCGCTTCGTGGTTTTGATTTTTTATTTCACCTAAGCTATTGGCAATAGATGAAATAAGTACGTGAATTTGGTCAAACGAACTAATTGATTCAATTAACTGATTTTTTTCACCTTTCAACTTTTCATACGAATCTGCGACAGCATCTCTTATTGTGCCGATCGTCAATGCGCCATCAACCCATAATTCATATAGATGGGACTGCTCTTTAATTTGTTCAAGCGCATAGTCGCGTTGTAAGCCGGAGACATCCCTGACTTTTTCAAAAAGCTCAAGATCACGTTTCATTTTTACAATAGTTTGATTGGCTACATCTAATTCAGTAGCTAAGGAATCATCCTTTTTATTCCACCACATGGTTTATTTGCCTGCGTTTTATTTTATATTGAGTATGTTTATTTTTAGGTACATTCCTAAGTATAGTTGAGATATAGAACATCGCAGGAATATCCTAATCTATTAACCATTAAGTTAAAATTATACGTGGCTAAGTTGTTCACCTGTTTTAACCCAGCGTTTTCGTAACTCTACGGCTATTTGGGGATGGTTTTCAGCAATTGATGTCACATTTTGTTGCACTAAAGGTAATAGTTTTCTATCACGTAATAAATCGGCAAAACGAAACAGCATTTCACCTGTTTGACGAGTACCTAAGACCTCCCCTGCGCCTCTAATTTCAAGATCTTTTTCTGCAATAATAAAACCATCATTGGTTTCACGCATGACTTGTAATCGTTGTTTTGCATTTTTAGAGAGCGGTGCGTGGTACATTAATAAACAAAAACTAGCCTTATCGCCTCGTCCGACTCGTCCGCGTAATTGGTGTAATTGGGAAAGGCCCAGTCGCTCGGGATTTTCAATGATCATTAAACTGGCATTCGGCACATCGACGCCAACTTCAATAACGGTGGTGGCTACCAAAATATCCAACTCACCTGACTTGAAAGCATCCATTTGTAATTTTTTTTCGGCAGGCTTCAAACGGCCATGGATTAAACCAATTTTTAGTTTGGTTAATTGCTCTTTTAGCAATTCAAATGCGTTTTCAGCTGCCTGGCTGGGGATCTCTTCAGACTCTTCAATTAATGTGCAAACCCAATAGACTTGCCGATTATCTTTCAAACACGCACTTCGTATCCGTTCGATCACTTTTTCTCTATTTAAATCACTAATCACGGAAGTTTCAATTGGTTTTCT
Source organism: Kangiella sp. (assembly GCA_002733465.1). Classification (GTDB taxonomy): domain Bacteria; phylum Pseudomonadota; class Gammaproteobacteria; order Enterobacterales; family Kangiellaceae. The sequence goes on along the minus strand of NVVT01000001.1, from coordinate 159,287 downwards.
ACCGGGAGGTAATTCGTCAATAATTGATAAATCTAAATCGGCATAAGCTGTTTGAGCGAGAGTTCGAGGAATAGGAGTGGCTGTCATAACCAGTTGATGTGGCGTTAAATTATTAGATGAGTCCAGCGCCTTATCTAAAAGTGTTTTGCGTTGTTCTACACCAAACCGATGTTGCTCATCAATGACGACTAATGATAACTGATTAAAGGAAACTCTTTTTTGAAATACTGCATGGGTGCCGACAATAATTTTTGCATCGCCACTTTCAATCGATTCCAGTGTTTCCCTTTGTTCCTTTATTTTCATTTTACTAACTAATAAAACCACTTTTATTCCTAAAGGCTCAAACCAATTTTTGAAGCTTATGCCATGTTGTTCGGCTAGTATTTCCGTGGGCGCCATAATCACCGCTTGCAAACCTTGCTTGGCGACGGGTAACATTGAAAGTGCTGCCACTAAAGTTTTCCCGCAACCTACATCACCCTGCAATAATCGAGACATTGGGCTGGGTTGAATTAAATCATTCTGTATTTCTTTGATGACCTTGTTTTGAGCGTTGGTTAATTGAAAAGGGAGTTGTTGAATAAATTGACTAATTACGTTTTGATTAATATCAATCGACTGAGCTTTTAAAGATTTTCTAGCAAGTTTCAAGTGCAACATTGTAAGCTGCTGCGCCATTAATTCTTCAAAAGCTAAACGTTGAATGAGAGGGTGCTCGCCACTATGAATATCTTCAAGCGAAATATTAAGAGGTGGCTGATGCAATAAATGCAGTGCTTTAGCAAGAGAGGGGAAATTAAGCTTTTGTAGTAATTTTTCTGGAAGTAGTTCTTTGACGTAACCGGTATCTAAATACTGAACAGCTTGTTTAACAATTGAATGAAAAGTCTTTTGATGTAATCCTTGAGTTGTCGGATAAACGGCTTGAAGACCATTTTCTAATTTTGGTATTGATTGATTTTTTAAATATTTTATTTCGGGATGAATCATGCTGATTCCGCGACCAGCACGAGAAACTTGTCCGTAACACTGAACATATTGCCCAGGGATAAATGCTTTTTTTTGCGCCATTGAGAAAAAGAAAAGTCGAATATCTAAAAGCCCACTCTCATCTGATATTTTACAAACTAAGGAGCGTTTTTTTCCAAAAACGATATTAGCATTTTCTATAACGCCAAAAACTTGTGCCGTTTGGCCATGTAGAAGATCGATGATAGGATGGATGCGACTTCGATCTTGATAACGGGAAGGTAAATGAAAAAGTAAGTCTTCTATAGAAGTAATACCGATATTAGATAATTTTTCTGCGACTTTCGCACCGACACCTTTTAGGGTTTCTACTGAAATTTGTGAGAGTTTCATGCTAGTCATAAAGTTTTGCTAAATTTTTAGCAGATCAACTTGCCCTTTTAAAGCAATTTGAATACTTTTAGCAATGGTAAAAACAGCCTCTTTTCTTGGATAACTAGCACGCCAAGCTATTACAATTCTTCTTTTTGGAACGGGTGATGCAAATGGACGAGAATCTAACCCTGGATAATCGGCTTGTTTAGCTAAAGCAGTAATTGGCATAACGGTTATACCCAATTTCATAGCAACCATATGCCGAATAGTTTCAAGCGAGCTACCAACAACCCAACTTTCATTTTTAGTTTCAGGTGAGTCACAGTTAGGGCAAGCCGCTAAAACTTGATCGCGAAAACAATTACCAGAGCCCAGCATCAATAATTCGTTTGAATGGATATCCTCAACACGGATATCTTTTTGTGTTGAAAAGCGATGAGAGTCATAAAATAATGGAATGAAATCTTCGTCATAGATTTCTAAAGTTTCCAACGCAGGGTCAGTGAATGGCAATGCTAAAACCGCGATATCTAATTCTGCTTGCAAAAGTTTCTTGCGCAGGTTTTCAGTATAATCTTCATCAATATGAAGAGGCATTTTAGGATGTTTTTGACTGATTTCAGGTATTAGAGACGGAAATAAGTAAGGGCCGATAGTAAAAATTGCGCCTAGACGAATAACGCCTTCAAGAGGGCTTTTTTTCTTATTCTTTAGATAGCTTAATTTTTCAACTTCTTCCAAAACTCTTTGGCATTGTTCAACAATGGCTTCGCCATCTTTGGTGATATCAACTTTACGTTTCCCTCGTCTAAAGATAGTGATTCCTAACTCATCTTCTAGCTTTTTAATGGCAATACTTAAGCTAGGCTGGCTAATATGGCACAACTCAGCCGCTTGGCTAAAGTGTTGAGTGCGGGCTACGGCAGCAACATATTTGAGTTCGTTTAATGTCATATTTTTGTTTCAGACTTGCGGTAACTATTCATTCTACTTGAGAATGAGATTCTTATCTTCGATATACTAAAACTATTAACTATGCTTGTTAAGTGATTTCACAAATAGTTGGTGCTGACTAATTTAATTTCTACCAAATAGACTAAATTGATGTAATATAAGCTAGTTATACGGTGTTGTTTGTTGTTTGCTCTTTCGAAGAGCTGTTGCGAGTGAATTTCGTAAAATAAAGACCGAATGAGTTGTAGGAAAGGAATGGAATACTTAATTAGTAAAAAAGCTATCATTAGCAGTTGTGTGGCAGTCAGTTTTTGCGCTACTCAAGTTTTAGCAACAGATTCTATTTTGAATGATTCTGTTTCGGACAAAAATGAAATAGCTAACGAAGGTCTATCGACCGAATCCAAAATTCAGAAACGAAAAATCATAGTAACCGGTACTCGGATTAAACGGATTGATATCAATAGCCTTTCGCCGTTAATCTCTATTTCTCGTGCAGAGATTGATAAACAAGGTTACGCCAACATTAAAGATGTTATATCTAACCTCACTCAAAACGCTGGCGGAACCATTGATAACTCTTTTACTTTTGGGTTTACTCCTGGCGCTTCTGCGGTCAACCTTAGGGGGGTTGGTTTTGGTCAAACTCTTACTTTGATTGATGGTCGTCGTTTACCCATTTATCCTATTGGTATCAGTGGAACGACTAATTTTGTCGACTTATCATCTATTCCAATGGCGTTTGTAGAACGAATTGATGTGTTAACTGATGGAGCATCAGCTATTTATGGTAGTGACGCCGTTGCTGGAGTGATTAACATTATCACTCGTAAAGATATCGAAGGGATCTCAACAAGTTACCGTACCTCAATCACTTCTGATGGCGGTTATGACACTCAACGGTTTAATCTATTAACTGGCGCAAAAAATGGAGATACTCAGTTAGACATCATTATTGATTATTGGAAGCAACAACCTTTATGGGCAAGTGATCGAAATTATGCCAAATCCGATGTATCTAATTCACGGGGAAATTATAGCTTTGGTGGCGCTTCTTTTATTAGTCTACAGTCAGACTTAATTGTTCAAGATCCCAATTGTGGAAGTGATAGTGGCGCTTTAAATGGTGAAGGTATTGCTAATGTTAATTTGCCTGTTTATACGTTAAATGACACTTGGTGTGGTTTTGATCGYTCTAAATATCGACAACTKATTGCGCCTCAAGAGCGTTTTTCGGTCATGGCTCGTGTGAGTTACGAAGTGAATGARGATATTTCBTTTTTTAGTCGAGTCGGAATGACTAACTCCAACACTAAAAGTCAAACGGAACCGAATTTTTATGGTGGCGGGCTTTTAACCGGCTTTGGAAGTTTAGTACCCAATAATGGCGGTCTAGTTTTAGCTGGTGCAGATAATAATCCTACTAATGGCACGGGGCAGGAAGAAGCCGGAGTATTTATTCGGCGTTTAACTGAGTTTGGTCCGAGAAAGAGCGAGATAAAAAATAACTCCATTAACTTTTTGGCGGGCTTGAATGGTGAGCTTTACGATGGTCAATTTGATTGGGAGCTTGGAGTTGCGTACAACAATACCCAATTAGACATAGAAAGTAATAATATTTTACTTAGTGGATTAAATTCGGCGGTAGAAAATGGTTTAGATTTGTTTCAACCTATCCCGCAAAGTGTCGTTGAACAATTGGGATTTATGGCCAATAAAAAAGCCGAATCGACTAATAAATTAATCGATTTTTCAATTTCCGGTGATTTAGATTTTTCCTTGGATGGTGGGCCGGTAAAATTTGCGTTCGCTCTGGAGCATGTAAAAGAAGACTACTTTGATCGCCCTGACACCTTCGTCAATAATGGTGATGCATTCGATGGTTCGACTTCAGGTGAAGGGTCTCGTAAACATATGGGAGTGGGGGGCGAGTTAAGTTTCCCATTTACTTCAAATCTAGAAATGGATATTGCGTTGCGTTGGGACGATTATCAAGATAAGTCTGCGGTTGGTAGCGCTTTTAGTCCAAGGGTGGCTATCGCCTATAAAATCACAGACAAGGTATTAACGCGTTTTTCATGGGGRAAAAGCTTTAGAGCGCCSGATATGCAGAAGCTATTTGGYGGYTTTACATCGGCATTTKCYGAYATTRTTGATCCWGAYTCCCCKAGCAATCCMGGTGAAGTKGTTCAATCTGTGCAAGTRTTTASSGGRTCGAATATTGATTTAAGTGAAGAGAAAGGTGTTAATTTTAATCTTGGTGTGGCCTGGGAAATAACCGATCAATTAAATTTAAACATTGATATTTATGATATTTCTTTAAGTGAAATTGTTGCGGAGCCAAGTGCCCAATTTATTGTGAATGCGTGTTCTGAATTTGACTTATTATGTGACTTTATTCAAAGAGACTCAACTGGATCGCTTAACGGCGCAGATGCTTTTATTGTAACTTTTCCGATTAATTTCGCTAAGCAACAAACCAGAGGGGTGGATTTTAGCGCAGATTATAAATGGTTCAATTCTTTTGGTGACTGGCAAGCAAAGTTAGCGACCACTTGGATCCAATCATTTTATTTTCAAGTAGTTCAAGGCATTGATAAAGTTGATAATATTGGATTAGGGCTTTACCCGGAATATCGCACTAATTTGATGCTAGATTGGCAAGGAGAAAATAAAGGCGCGACTGTTAAATTGAATTATATTGATAAAGTCGGCGGACAGTTTTGTATAGATTGTCAGTCAAACGAATATATTGATGCTTGGACAACCATTGATGCAAATTTTCGTTACCATTATTCAGAGTTTACCCAGTTAAGTATAGGCATCAACAACCTACTAAACAAAAGGCCTCCAGAAGATCCTACACAAAATAATTGGCCTTGGTATGCTAATGCCGGAAGTTACTACAACCCTCTGGGCAGAGAGCTTTATTTACAACTTAATATGAATTTTTAAAATTTCTTTTATTTCCTAATATTTTATACCTTAGATACTTGCTAAGCCCTTGATGCTACTGTAAAATCGCGCCCGTTGAGGTTCATCGTGTTTTTATTTGAATCATTGACATCTCGATATAGCTGAATTAGTGATTGGCTATATTCATCTTAAATAAATTTAAATATTTGGAGTATTAAATGTCACTAAGTGCAGAAGCAAAAGCGAAAATTGTTGGCGAATATGGTCAAAGTGAAGGCGATACGGGTTCTCCTGAAGTTCAGGTAGCGCTTTTAAGCAATCAAATTAACCATTTACAAGGCCATTTTAAAGAGCATATCCATGATCACCACTCACGTCGCGGTTTATTAAGAATGGTTGCTCAACGTCGTAAATTGTTAGACTACTTRAAAAGCAAGAGTGTTGATAGATACACAAAGCTTATCGGTCAACTAGGTTTACGTCGATAAAAAGAAGTTTTTTAAAAAGGAGCCTAAGGCTCCTTTTTTTGCTTTAGAAGTGRGAGACAAAATCTCTCCTTYGCCCTTTCTCAMAAGGAGAGGWRTTTTAAAAGAAATGTCATCCTAGGTTATTCTATTGAGGTTTTGCTCTGGCTTTTTYATTMCGAAATTACTAATAAAGTAATTAAGYGATGAATTYTRTRAGTCATGAATAGRGCAGATAAGACATCAACTGAATAGGCTAGGGTTAAATCAAAACCAGGCTCAATTATGTGAAGTTGTCTGGCATTAAACTAAAAGGAAAATTAATGAATCCTATAAAAAAATCCTTCCAATACGGAAGTCGTACAGTCACTATCGAAACAGGCGAAATTGCTCGTCAATCATCTGGATGCGTCATAATTGATATGGAAGGGACTACCGTTTTAGTTTCAACGGTTGGCAAAAAAGACATGAAGCCAGGTCAAGCTTTCTTCCCTTTAACGGTTAACTATCAAGAAAAGCGTTACGCTGGCGGTAAAATCCCAAGTGGTTTTATCAAGCGCGAAAACCGTCCATCTGATGGTGAAACGTTAACGGCTCGTTTAATCGATCGTCCTCTTCGACCATTATTTCCAAAAGGATTTATGAATGAAGTGCAGATCGTTTGTCAGGTTATTTCAATTAATCCACAGATTGAACCTCAGTTAGTTGCATTAATTGGTGCTTCTGCATCGTTAGCTGTCTCTGGTTTACCTTTTGCTGGTCCTGTCGGAGCTGCGCGAGTTGGTTACAAGAATGGCGAATATCTTCTTAATGGCGGAATTGACGATATGGTTGATTCCGAGCTAGATTTAACTGTTGCGGGAACTGCGAATGCCGTATTAATGGTTGAGTCAGAAGCACAAGAGCTTTCTGAATCGGTTATGTTAGGCGCCGTTATGTTTGGTTTTAATGAAATGCAGGTAGTTATTAAAGCAATCAATGAATTTGCGGCAGAAGTCAACACACCTAAGTGGGATTGGGCTGCACCGGTAGAAAATACAGCCGTTATAGCGCAGGTTGAAGAAGCTGCTAAAGCGGGTATTACAGAAGCTTACGCAATTGCTGACAAAATGGCTCGYCAAGATAAATTAGCAGAAGTTAAAGATGCGATAGTGGCTTCATTAGTCACCGATAGCGAAGACTCACCTACTAAAGATGAAGTCAAAGGTGCATTCTCTAAAACTGAAAAATCAGTGGTTCGTTCAAGAATCATTGCCGGCGAAAACAGAATTGATGGTCGTGAAAGTGACATGGTTCGTGCTTTATATATGCGTACCGGTGTTTTACCAAGAACTCACGGTAGCGCATTGTTTACTCGTGGCGAAACTCAAGCATTAGTTGTTGCAACTTTAGGTACCGAGCGTGATGGGCAAATCGTTGATGGCTTGTTTGGTGAATCTAAAGAAACGTTTATGCTTCATTACAACTTCCCTCCTTATTGTGTAGGTGAAGCTGGATTTATGGGCGCGCCAAAAAGACGTGAAATTGGCCATGGTAAATTAGCTAAGCGCGGTATGCAGGCWGTTATTCCTTCTCAAGAAGATTTCCCTTATACVATYCGTGTTGTTTCTGAAATTACAGAATCTAACGGTTCAAGYTCAATGGCTTCTGTTTGTGGAACAAGTTTAGCGTTGATGGATGCAGGTGTTCCAATTAAATCTGCGGTTGCTGGTATTGCTATGGGTCTTGTTAAAGAAGGCGACAGTTATGTTGTTCTTTCTGATATTTTAGGTGATGAAGATCATTTAGGCGATATGGACTTTAAAGTAGCCGGGACAGAAGCAGGTATCACAGCACTTCAAATGGATATCAAGATTGAAGGTATTAATCAGGAAATCATGGAAAAAGCCCTTCATCAAGCGAAAGGCGGTCGATTACACATTCTTAAAACAATGAATGAAGCAATCGCTAAGCCAAACAGTGATATTTCTCAATATGCTCCAAGAATTACTACAGTTAAAATAGATCCTCAAAAAATCGGTGATGTAATTGGTAAAGGCGGATCGACTATTCGTGCATTAACAGAAGAAACCGGCGCAACCATTGAAATTGGTGAAGATGGAACAGTTAAAATCGCAGCAGTTAAGAAAGAGTCAGCTGATTTAGCTATCCAACGCATTAAAGAGTTAACTGAAGATGTTGAAGCGGGCAGAACTTACAACGGTAAAGTGGTGAAAATTGCTGACTTTGGCGCTTTCGTAGAATTTATGGGTAACAAAACAGGGTTGCTTCATATTTCTCAAATCGCACATGAACGAGTGAACAAGGTTGCTGACTATTTAGAAGTCGGTCAAGACTTAGACGTTAAGGTGATAGAGGTTGATCGACAAGGTCGTATTCGTTTAAGTCGTAAAGTCTTACTTGATGCGCCTGCTCCAGTGGAAGCACCTGCGGAAACTGCACCAGTAGAAGATAAGCCTGCGGAAGAATCTAAGAGTAATGACGATTCTGCAGAAAGTTAATTATTAAATAATTAATCTATAAAGGAACCGCGTTAATCGCGGTTTTTTTATAACTTAAACTCGATCACTATTGTTGCATTTGCAACAATAATTGTCTATGATCGGTACAATTAAATAAAAGTAATTGATTAGGAAAAAATATGGCCCATATGCAACCTTTAGACGCGAGCGTCTCACCAGAATTGAAAGAAGATTTTGCAATTTTTGTAGAAATTTTAGGCTTTATACCAAACAGCTTATTAACCATGCAAAGAAAGCCTGAAATGGTAAAAGGTTTTGGCGTTTTGACTCGAGCCGTTATGTCTAAATACGGTGAAGTAGATTTAGGATTAATGCGTTTAATCGCGCATTTTGCGAGTCGCGCGGTTGGCTGTCAATATTGTGAAGCTCACTCGCTGATCGCCGCAGAAATTCATGGAATATCACAAGAAAAACTAGATAAAATTTGGGAATATCAATCCAGCGATTTATATTCAGATGCGGAAAGGGTGGCATTAGATTACGCACTCGCAGCCGGTAGCGTTCCCAATGGAGTGACTAGTGAATTAATGGTGCGAATGAGAGAACATTGGTCCGAAAACCAAATCTGTGAAATTTTAGGTGCTGTTTGTCTTTATGGCTTTTTAAATCGTTGGAATGATTCTATGGCAACCGATTTAGAAGATGCGCCAAAAGCCATGGGAGAAAGAGTACTTGCACAAAAAGGTTGGGATGGAGGTAAGCACGTTTCTTAATCAAATAAATACTTTGATTAAGCAGAAACTAATACCAAGGACGCTTATCTAAATGAATGGCTTTATTAATTTCTTCAAGCCATTCATTAGCTACATCAAACGGTATATATTGCATTTGTAATTGGTTAGAGGCCAGATAAACCTTCAGCGTGGCTAAATTTCGTCTTCTTTGAATCGGTGATTGTCTTACCTCAGCTCGCTGTACTTTGTAAAGAGGAAAAGTAATATGCCGATATCCAAACAATCCTCTTTCAAATCTTGCATAGCCATCTTTCATTCCAAAACGATAAGCTTTCCATCTTCTATAAACTAATGGCAAAAATATTGTTGGAATAACTATCGGCAAAAGATAAAACCAATATAACTCATTAAAGATAATAAAAGGTAAGCTAACTATTAGGCTTGGTAAAAATAGTTTTAAGGCTACCGTCTTATTGATATAACGTTTACTGATCCTTTGTGTTTCTATTTCTTCAGGTGAATCATCAAAGACGTTGTTTAATAGTGTTTTCGTTTGTTCAAATGTTCTTGCTGGAATAATAAAAGTAGATTGTTTTTGTGCTTGATTTTTTTGTCCGCTAGAGACTTGCCCCAAAGTGATATGTTCCACCGCTAATAATTTTCCAATAAAATTTGTTTTAGTAACAAAGCTTTGAATTTTATTTAATTTTAGAGACTCTTCATAACGAGTTAATAGACCACTAATGCGTTTAAAAGTAATGTCAGTCAGGGATTGTTTTTCAGAGTTTGATCCAGAGAACGTTTTAGTTTGAGTTAGTTGATAGTGATAATAACGAAAAATTGCACCAATAATAGAAAAAGTAAACATTAGAAAAAACACTGTAAAAACAGATAAAAACACGGCTATTATTTTCCCAGAAAGCCCCCCACCTAATAGCTCGATAATTCCTTGTATATCCTCTTTTGTGAAAACCTTTTCTAAAATATCATCTAACATTCCCATTATTGGAGCAAGTATTACAAAAAACCAAAACATGCCATTACTCGAAATGCCATATTTAGTTAAATCCATTAAGGATGCGCTAGCGATTATTTCAGACTTTTGTTCTGAGAAGTCATTAACTAATTCTTCGTTTGATTGATATTTTCCAGATAAAGTTTGAGACTTTTTTTCAAGAATGATATTTCTTAAATTATTAGCTAATGATTCCGGAATACCGGCTAAATCGGCTTCATTACCTTTAGCGCCAGCAGTCTGTATTTGCAGGGTGACAAGATTAAAAAACTTAAAATAAATAGGCTGTAAAATATTGATATTTTGAATTCGGTCAAAAGCAATGACTCGTTTATTTTTCTTAAATACCCCATCATTAATTAAAACTTTATCGCCTTCTTGTTTGTATTTAAAAAACCAATATTGTAAAAGTGATGAAAGGAGAATTAAACTACTAGCGCCGATTGCCACCAACATTAAGATAAAGGATTTATTATCAGAGGTAAATATAATAACGCCGAGAGGCGCTAAACTAGGAAGCATGTCTTTGACTATTTTAGTTAAAAGCTTTCCTATGAAAAAGATAACTGAAAGGGATGATAGTCTTTGCCATTCTTTGATAGTTAAAGAATTCTCACTAGCTTCGTTATCAAGACTACTCATTTTCAGTTAGTTTTAATATTTGTTGACGTAGATCTTCTGCAATCTCCAAAGGTAAACCATGAATTCGTAGATCTGATGATGCACCGCCCGCGGTAAAAAATTTTAAAGTCGCCATTCCATATTTTCGCTCCAGTGGACCGCTGGATAAATCAATATGTTGAATGCGTGAAAAGCTTAATGCCGTTTGTTTTTTCCACCAGATCCCTTGTTTATGATAGATATCAAATTCACGTTTTAAATATCCGCAAGATTTTGAAAAATAATAACCGTAGATACTAGAGAGAAAAGAAATTAGCAATAACCCCAGAATGACATAATTTAGAATATCAGCTGAAAATGCATCATTGCCCTTAAACATTCTCAGTGCTGAAACAGCAACAAAAGGAATCATCCAGAATAGAAAATTGGTGACCGCTGAAATCTTAGGAAAGTTTTCAGACAAGTTCTCAAATACCAAGTTCTCAAAGACAAGATCATGATGAATCGATTCAACACCTGACATCGATTCATTCTTCGTTATTTTATTATCCGTCAACTTATTATCTTCTAATCTACTATTTTCAGTCTCGCTATTCATTTAATCCTTTTTCTTTTTAAACGCATCAGCCAAAGCCATTCCAAAAGCAGAATTAATTGGTTTAGACTGATTACTTTTATTTCGATTACCTTTATAAGAATCGTTTTTATTAGACGAATGAAAGTGTTGCTTATTTGTGGGCTTGTTCGCCGACCGATTGGTTTGATCGGATGCAGTAACCTCTTCTTGAGGCCCAACCATCGATAAACTAATTCGTTTACGTTTAACATCAATCGAAACCACATGGGTTTTAACAATATCGCCCGTTTTAACCACTTCTCTTGGGTTTTTAATAAACTTGTCACTCATTAATGAGATATGAACTAAGCCATCTTGATGAACACCGATATCTATAAATGCGCCAAAGTCAGTCACATTAGTCACGGTACCTTCCAATGCCATTTTAGGTTTAAGATCGTTCATGGTTTCAACACCACTTTTAAACTTAGCGGTTTTAAATTCTCCGCGAGGATCGCGACCTGGTTTATCTAACTCGGAAATAATATCTTTCACAGTTGGCAGGCCAAAATTTTCTGTGACAAAATCGTTGGCATTAAATTGTTTAAGCTCATTAGAGTTTCCTACTAGCGCAGATATTCCACCGGTAATTTTCTCAAGCATCTTTTCCACAATCGGATAAGTTTCAGGATGAACGCCCGAAGAATCAAGTGGGTTATCACCGCCACTAATTCGTAAAAACCCAGCCGCTTGTTCAAATGCTTTTGGTCCTAAACGTTCCACTTTAGAAAGCTCTTTTCGATTGGTGAAACGACCATTGGTTTCACGATAGCGAATGATATTTGAAGCGAGAGTTTTGTTTAAACCAGAAACATGGCTAAGTAACGGAGCAGAGGCAGTATTTAAATCCACGCCTACTTTATTCACACAATCCTCCACAACACTTCCTAGCATTTTACTTAATTGGCTTTGGCTAACATCATGTTGATATTGCCCAACACCAATSGCTTTTGGTTCAATYTTCACTARTTCYGCTAGTGGATCTTGYARTCTTCTTGCGATTGAAACAGAGCCACGATAGGTAACATCYAAATCAGGAAATTCTTCAGCKGCTAGTCGAGAWGCSGAATAAACWGATGCGCCRGCTTCACTRACAATAATKCGTCTTARGCCRAGCTTRGGRTTTTGTTTTTCWAGYTCKGCAACCAAATTATCGGTTTCTCGAGAGGCTGTRCCATTACCAATACTGATCAATTTAACTTTAAAYTGCTCRCATATRGTCGCTARYTTTTTYARTGATTGATCCCACTGYCTTTGTGGAGCATGGGGGAAAATAGTCGTTTGAGTTAAAAGCTTTCCAGTACCATCAACTACCACCGCTTTAGTTCCCGTACGTAGACCAGGATCTAGCCCCATGGTTGTAAAGTCACCGGCAGGTGCGGCCATTAAAAGATCACGCATATTATTAGCAAATACTTCAATAGCGGTAGTTTCAGCTGTTTCTCGTAATTTCCCTAACATTTCTGTTTCAAAAAATGACTGCAACTTAACTCGCCAAGTCCATAAAACAACGGCTTGTAACCAATCGTCGGCGGATTTACCTTCATGCTTAATTTGACCATGTTTTGCAATTAGGTATAGTGCGTAATTGCTAGCTTTGCTGTCCTTTAACAGGTGCTCATCAACAATTAACTCTAGTGATAAGACAGATTCATTTCGCCCTCTAAATAACGCAAGTGCTCGATGTGAGGGAATTTTGCTGGCTTTTTCATAATACTCAAAATAATCGGTAAATTTATGCCCTTCAGATTCCTTACCTTTTACAACGGTAGAACGAAGAAATGCATTTTCTGTCAAATAGTTTCTCAGCTCAGAAAGCAACACTGCATTTTCTGAAAAAGATTCCATTAAGATCTGTTTGGCACCATCTAAAGCATCCTTAGCGGTAACAATCTTTGCTTCCTCATTAAGGTATTTATTAGCTTCAGATTCAGGATCTAAATCGTGATTTTCAAATAGAGAGTCGGCTAATGGCTGTAAGCCTGCTTCTTTCGCCATTTGCGCTTTAGTGCGTCGTTTAGGTTTGTAGGGTAAATAGAGATCTTCTAATTCACTTTTAGTATCAGCCGACAAAATGCTAGCCTTTAATTCCGGCGTCAGTTTTTCTTGCTCTTCAATACTTTTTAAAATGACTTCTCGACGTTCTTCTAATTCCCTGATATATCCTAACCGCTCCTCAAGATCACGCATCTGAGTATCGTCAAGCCCGCCGGTTGCTTCCTTTCGGTATCTGGAAATAAACGGAACACTAGCACCATCATCTAATAGTTGGATAGCTGACTGAACTTGTTTTTCTTGAACGTTGAGCTCTTTCGCAATCTTTTGCGCGATATTTAGCATGAAGTATCCTAAGATTTAATCTATTTGTAGAGTAGGTAAACGGCATATACAGCGCGCATTATAACGTTTTGAAGACCTAACGTACCAGAATTTAGCAACAAAACATGTCATATATGAGTTAATATCTATTAGAATTTAGAACTAATATCATTTACTTAAAACTAAAGTCCTAAAACTTTAAAAATACAAACTCGGTCAACAGGAAAGATTGTAACGAGTGGTATATACTCTGTAACAATTCATTAAAAAATTAACTTTGTTTTTCAAGTACTTAAAGTGATAATTAGCACAATTGGCTAGGATAGCTCTTTATTGGGGAAAAAAATGGGCGAAGAAACTAAAAAAATAATGGTTGTCGATGATGATCTTCGGTTAAGAAGTCTTTTAGAGCGATACTTTAAAGAGCAAGGATACATCGTTAAAGTGGCGGCCGATTCTGAACAGATGGATCGTTTTTTGGAAAGAGAAAACTACCATTTAATGATTTTAGATCTCATGTTGCCGGGAGAAGACGGTTTGTCTATCTGTAAAAGGCTAAGAAGTGAAGATAATGGCATTCCAATTATTATGCTAACCGCTAAGGGTGACGATGTTGACAGGATTATCGGCCTAGAACTAGGCGCAGATGACTACCTAGCCAAGCCCTTCAACCCTAGAGAGTTACTAGCACGTGTTAAAGCGGTATTAAGACGTAAGCCAAATGAGTTGCCCGGCGCTCCAAGTAGTGAAGAAAAAATGATCAAATTTGGTGAGTTTGAGCTTAATTTAGCAACACGGGAAATGAAGCGCGGTACAGAGCAAATGACGCTAACCAGTGGAGAGTTTGCCGTATTAAAGTCACTTGTGACTAATCCTCGAAAGCCTCTTTCTCGAGATAAATTGATGAACCTTGCCCGTGGACGGGATTATAGTGCATTAGAAAGAAGTATAGATGTTCAGGTTTCTCGTTTACGCCGAATGATAGAAGAAGATCCAGCGAAACCTCGATACTTGCAAACTGTTTGGGGCATTGGTTATGTGTTTGTTCCTGATTCAGATTGATTGAACGCCTGCGTAAATTAATTTGTATTTATATATTACATAAGATCTGTTGGGAATTTAAAGTTAAAAGCGTTTCGTAGCGCTTCGCTTTCCTGCGAGTTACTTTTGCCAAGAGCTACAAAAGTAACCAAAAGAGCCCTTAGCGTTACCACTAGGGAGTGGATCTAGTCTAGTGAAACCTAATTAATTTATTGTTTGAATATTTCAGTCTGCGGTTGTTACGGATTAGATCTTTATTCTAACTCTTTCAAACTTATCTCTTTTACTATACGGCTTAATTATCATAAGCAACTCATTTTGGCTCAATACTTTTAAAGTGCTTTCATATGCTTTGTATTTTGAATAAATATTTTCTACGGTTTTTATGCCCAAAAACAATTTATTTTCCTTTCTTAAAACCAAACCATAAGCGGTAGTTGCTCCTCCATTAGTTCGATAAAGTTTATACCAACTATCTCCGACAGTAACTTCATCAATTTTTTCAAATGATGAATCTATACCAGTAGATAAGACATTCTCATAGTTGCTACTAACAAAAAAATAAATAATTCCGGAAGGAAAAGCAATTAGAACGCTTAATATAATCCCTGCAATTTTTCGATTTTTGGTTTTGGCCAATATCCCCCAGAGTAATATTGATAACGGCAACAATATACATAACATCATTACAAAAAGATAATTAGAAGATGGATTTTCAAACTGAAGTTCAATTGAAAGTTTCGTTGTATTTAATACTATAGTAGCGACAATTAAAAAAACTAAGATTGTAGATAATGATTTCATTTTAGCCTACATAATAACTTATTCTATCAAACCATTTGATAGATTTTCTTGCAGACTGGAAAATATACATATTTAATTGCTTGGAATCAATGGGTAGTTTTTTGCGTTGAACTATAAGCCACATATTCGAAGAATATAAACAAAAATACATAAAGTTGCCACAATTTTCCATTTAAGATCTACTTTCTAATTCAGTAAACACTCATTTTCTCGCTTAAATAGGTTTATTAACTTATTGACGGGTTCACTAACAACAATGTGTTTATTCAAATCGATTTCATTAAGCATTCTATTTCTTGCTTTTTCATCATTATTATTTGCTCAAGAGGAATCTTACGAGCCTCCTACCGCGGGAACACTTTATATTTCAAGTAACCAAATGCCTGAACAAGAAGCTATCAATCTAAAAACTGACATTAAAATGCAAATCAGTGGTTTAAGTGCACGAGTCACGGTAACTCAAACTTTTGAAAATGATAGTGACCAATGGGTTGAGGGAAAATATTTATTTCCTTTACCGGACAAGTCTGCTGTTGACCATTTGACTATGAAAATAGGAGACAGACTAATTGTTGGCGAAATAAAAGAGAAAGAAGAAGCGAAAAAAATCTATCAGCGGGCTAAGTTATCGGGGAAAAAAGCTTCGCTAATTGAACAACATCGTCCTAACTTATTTACTAATAGTGTTGCTAATATTGGCCCGTACGAAACAATTGAAATCATTATTGAATATCAGCAAGAAGTTATTTATAACCGTGAACAAGGGTTTTCAATTAGGTTTCCGATGACGGTAACTCCTAGATATCAGCCGGTCGCAATATATAAAGAGAGTTTTGATTCTTCTTTAGTATCCAATTCAAATAATGGAATATTTGGTCAAGCAAAAGAAATGAGATACTTGTTCCCAACAGATTCAGAGGAGCAAGAAAACCTTCAGGTTAATCGGGTAAATATACAGGTTGAATTARATGCTGGTTTTGCTTTGTTAGATTTGAGTAGTAAWAGYCACAAACTTAAYACCCTTCAAAAAACAGAAAAACRATACCAGATTAATTTTKCTGACGAAGTAGTAAAAATGGAYAGRGAYTTTRTTNTTAAMTGGAARCCTGTTCCATCTGTTCAACCGCGAGTTGCYRTTTTTKCAGAAAGTAAAGATCAAGATAATTATATAAGCATGATGATTTTACCACCATCAACCACAGAAATTTCAGGAGGCTCTAAACAATCCTATCAAGAACAAGCAATCAATCGAGAAATTATTTTTGTAATTGATACTTCCGGATCAATGAGTGGGGAGTCAATGACACAGGCAAAAGAAGCATTAGGTTTTGCTTTAACTACTTTAGTAAGTGGAGACAAATTTAATGTAATTGAATTTAATTCTACAACATCAAAATTATTTAATTCAGCACAAGATGCTAACCAATCAAATATTTCACGAGCACATTATTTTGTCGCTGAACTTGAAGCAGATGGTGGTACAGAAATGTTTTCAGCAATTGAAGCAAGCCTAGATGGTATTGATGATCATCAATTAGTTAGGCAGGTAATTTTTTTAACAGACGGYGCAATTTCCAATGAAGCGGAACTATTCTCGCTAATTGATGAGAGGCTAGGTGATAGTCGTTTATATACTGTTGGCATTGGCTCTGCGCCTAATTCTTACTTTATGAAAAAAGCGGCTCGTTTTGGTAGAGGGACTTTTACTTTTATTGCGGATGCGAACGAATCGAATGAGAAAATGAGCGAGCTGTTTGAACAAATTAGTCAGCCTCAATTAACTCATATCAATATAACCTGGCCGAAAAATTCACTAGCGGATGTATGGCCAAAAAGAGTGCCTGATTTATTTGATGGAGAGCCCCTTTGGATTAAAGCAAAGGTAAGTGATTTGTCGGGAACAATTAACGTTTCGGGCAGAGTCGGTGACACGCTTTGGCAGAGCTCACTTTCAATGAATAACTCCACTCAACAATCAGGGGTAGCGGTTTTATGGGCGCGCGAAAAAATTGAATCAATTATGAACTCTGTTTATCACGGGCAAGTAAGTGATGAACAGAAACAAGAAATAATCGATACCGCTATTAAGCACCATATCGTTAGCCGTTATACTAGTTTAATCGCAGTAGATAAAACGCCGGCACGAACAGCTGAACAACTACATGAAAGAATAGTAAAAAATCATAAGCCAAAGGGAAGTCAAAAGAGAAAGTTGAGTGCCTCTTCATTAAACTACCCAAATACTAGCTTGGATCTTGATGTCAGCTTTAAGTGGTTTAATCTTATCTTTTTAATTAGTTTGTTTGGATTATTAATTACTCGAATCCGAACCAATTAAAATGAAAAGCTCTCTCAAATGGTTGTTCGTTACAGGACTAATATTGTCAGGCATCGGATTGTTAAGAATTGCTTATTACCACGCTAAAGCGGAGGTCGCACAAATGATGATTTTATCTGCTTGGGAAGAAAGCCAAGCAACAACAATGACTAATATGGAAAATATAAAACCGTGGCCGTGGGCAGATACTTGGCCAGTGATGCAGATAGAGTTCCCTGATCTTAATGAGTCGAGTATTGTATTAAAAGATGTTAGTGGTGAAAGTCTAGCTTTTGGACCCGGGTTAATGACAGATGATATTTTACCCGGCGATAATGGCAATAGTTTTATAGCAGCACATAGAGATACTCATTTCAGATCGATTGGTAGACTGAAACGAAAGCAAACGATCCATGTAACTTTGCATTCTGGTATTTCTTACATTTTTAAAATAGACAAAATAAAGATAGTCGATAGTCGTAGTGAACGACCTTGGACAAATACAGATGACAAAAGGATAAC
Source organism: Kangiella sp. (assembly GCA_002733465.1). Classification (GTDB taxonomy): domain Bacteria; phylum Pseudomonadota; class Gammaproteobacteria; order Enterobacterales; family Kangiellaceae. Next base: position 141,155 of record NVVT01000001.1, on the reverse strand, counting down.
ATTAGTAACTTGTTATCCTTTTGATGGAAGTATATCAAATACTCCTTTTCGTTATTTAGTTAGCGCAGTCTTAATTTAGCTTTCAAACTTGAGCTGGCAATACAAATTTCTATAGATCTCGTTTGCAAAAATAGAAATCTGTACAATCGTACTCATCAGAGTTCATTCTTTCTTCAGCTTCTTTTGCTGTTTTTGCGGGCGGAACAATAACCTGCTCACCAGGCTGCCAGCTTTCAGGTGTAGCAACATTATGCTCATCACTAGTTTGAAGCGCTTTAAGCAGTCTTAAAAATTCTGGTATGGAACGTCCATTACTCATAGGGTAATAAACCATTGCGCGCAAAATTCCCTCAGGATCAATAAGAAAAGTTGCTCTTACCGCTGATGTATCTGCCGCTCCGGGATGAATCATTCCATAAGCTTTAGCAACATCCATTTTTAAGTCTGCAATAATTGGAAAGTTAATATCGACTCCAAAATTTTCTTTAATATTTCTCATCCACGCTATGTGAGAATGCGTGCTATCTATTGATAATCCTAATAACTCAGCGTTTAATTCAGAAAATTCCTTTTGGTGTTTAGCAAAAGCAATAAACTCAGTAGTACAAACCGGTGTAAAGTCAGCGGGATGTGAAAATAGCACTAGCCATTTTCCATTATAGTCAGATAGTTTTCTCACACCATCAGTAGTTGGTGCGTCAAACGCAGGTGCTGGTTCATTGATTCGAGGTAATCCTAATATTTCAGTATTCATTTAATTTCTCCTAAGATTTAAAGTACGTAAAGAGTATGAACAAGTCTCTAAAAATAGGTAAATACAATTTATATATCAATATGATTGTTTTAGACTATGATAATGAAGTGTATATAAAAGCCATCAATCTAAGATTGTGCAATATTTGTACAACAATCCTCGACTTTTAGCTCACAACTCTCTATAGTGCGCGCCGCTTATATTAATTATTGGCAATAAACCGCCCGAGAATAAACCATTGATTACTACCGCTAACATCACCATGCAATTCGGCGCAGAGCCGTTGTTCGAGAACATTTCTGCAAAATTCGGTCAAGGAAATCGTTACGGTTTAATTGGCGCAAATGGTTGTGGTAAATCGACGTTTATGAAGATTTTGAGTGGAGAGTTAGCACCCACTTCCGGCAACTTATCAATAACTGCGGGTTTTACCGTCGGAACATTGAGCCAAGATCAGTTTGCGTTCGAAGAGTATTCCGTTGTTGATGCGGTCATTATGGGCGATGCAGATCTTTGGAAAGTAAAACAAGAGCGTGAAGCAATCTATGCGGATCCAAATATGACGGAAGAAGACGGCATGCGTGTTGCTGATTTAGAAACCGAGTTTGCGGAAATGGATGGTTATACTGCAGAAAGCCGTGCTGAAGAAATATTGCTGGAAGCCGGTATAGCAGCGCATTATCACTATGGGTTGATGTCACAGGTAGCTCCTGGTTGGAAATTACGAGTATTACTAGCTCAAGCTTTATTTTCGAATCCGGATATCTTATTACTCGACGAACCTACCAATAACTTAGATATACATACTATTAGTTGGTTAGAAGAAGTTTTAAACCAACGTAAATGTACAATGATTATCATTTCCCATGATAGACATTTCTTAAATGCTGTTTGTACCCACATGGCGGATATTGATTATGGCGAGTTGCGTATTTATCCGGGTAACTATGAAGCGTTTATGGCTGCATCTTCTTTAATTCAAGAACAGTTATTGTCTGGCAATGCTAAAAAAGTCGCAGAAATGGAAGAGCTACAAGGATTCGTCAATCGTTTTTCTGCCAATGCATCAAAAGCAAAACAGGCTAGTTCGCGAGCTAAGAAATTAGAAAAAATCAAATTGGATGAAGTGAAATCATCGAGCCGAAGATCGCCATCGATCACTTTAAAACAAGACAAAAAACTTCATCGCCAAGCATTAATTTTGGAAGATTTGGCTTTGGGGTATGGCGATCATCAATTGTTTAAAAATGGCAATTTGATCTTAGAAGCGGGAGCAAAACTGGCGGTGATTGGAGAAAATGGTGTTGGTAAAACAACATTATTACGCTGTCTTGTTGACGAATTAGCAGCTCAGGAAGGTGTGGTTAAATGGTCTGAAAATGCTAGTTTCGGATATTGCCCACAGGATAGCACTTCAGATTTTGATTGTGAATTATCTTTGTTCGACTGGATGTCTCAGTGGCGCACAGCAAAACATGATGATTTAAAAGTTCGTGCCATGTTAGGTCGGCTTTTATTCACAGAAGATGATTTTAACAAAAAAGCTAAGGTTTGTTCTGGTGGTGAAAAAAATCGTTTGTTATTTGGCAAATTGATGATGAGCGATATTAATGTTTTGATTATGGATGAACCAACTAACCATATGGATATGGAAGCGATTGAAGCATTAAATAACGCGCTTAAAGAATGGGACGGCACCTTAATTTTTGTCAGCCATGATAGAGAGTTTGTTTCTTCACTAGCCACTAGAATTGTTGAAATAAAGAATCATGAGGTGGTTGATTTTCATGGTACTTATGATGAGTATTTAGCGCATCAGGAGCTAAGCTCGAAAGTAGCCTAGTAAACTTATTAGACTTCACTAGTACACGTTTCTTATAAACGCTACCGTCTCTATAATTCTATTTTGAATTAACAGAAGGTAGCGTTACTCGAAACAATGCACCTCCAAGCTCGCTAGATTGTGTGACTTCTAATTCTCCTTTATGCCACTGGCAAATGCGGTCGGCTATAGCCAAACCCATTCCAAAGCCTTTGCTATTATATTTTACAAAAGGTTTTAAAATAATCTTACGATTCTCTTTATCCACTCCGTTGCCATCATCGCTGATCTCAAAACGAACAAAATTTTTCATTAATTTAACTTCAACAACGACTCGACTTTTCGCATATTTTATCGCATTTCCTATGATGTTTGAAAACAGCATCATTAGAAATTTTTCATTCCCATTAACCAGCAATAACTTGTCAAAATTTATCAAGGAAATTGATTTTTCTTCTGTCGAAATATGCTCGCAATAAGAAGAAATGGATTCACATAAATTAACCGGGACTTTCTCAATTTTTACTAGCGATTGATCTAACTTTGCATAGTTCAAAAGCACTTCTATCAAAGATTGCATTTCGTCTAAATCACGGCTAAGTCGTGTTTGGTATTTTTCTCGTTCGTGCTTATCGGTTGATTCTGATAACACATCAAGCCCTAATCGCAGTCTTGCTAAAGGCGTTCGTAAATCATGTGAAACCGCACTGCTAATGATTTTATTGTCAGTGACTAAGGTTTCAATTTTTTGCGCCATTCGATTAAATTCACTCTCAATATCATTGATGTAAGATGTGCGACTTAACAGGATGCGTTTRCTTAAATCCCCYGACCCAAGTTCGCTGGCRGTAGTRCGWAGTRYMGTYAGCCTWTTGATTAACGGATAMAGCCAAATCATAACGAAGAAAATAATTCCAAKATAGAATAAAAYGGTCAGCAWTAGACTGAAARYYGAAGTKGCTARWGGCTTCGATAAYTCGTCYGGCATAAAAGTWAGRACCAGTGATTTATTCGRCARAAAATAATGTAGSGATAATTTTCCATCACTYTCWAGAACYAAAACTTTYCCATCAAKAAAATCAGATTCYAGYTCTGAAGGTAAAGGGAAATCTTTTTGAGCGACTAGTGAAAGTTGATTAGAGTTGCGCTTATTCCACTGCTGGATAAAGGGTTCGATCTGAGTAATATTATCCAATGAAGTGGCGAATTGATAACCAAGATCTTGGTAATAAGAAATAATATCCTTATTTGCGTCATCGGAACGATTGGCAACATATTGATCGATAGCCCAGCCTATGCCGAAAGTGCCACATAGAATAATAATAATTAGAGAAAGTGTTAATTTTTTCATTTGGTAATTTTCTTTTCTAGAAAGTCTTAAGTCTTAAGGCTTAAGTTTTAAGACCAGGGCTCTGGCGAAAATAAGTAACCTTTTCCCCAAATAGTTTTGATACGTTGTTGCAAAGAGGATTCAGTACCAAGTTTTTTTCTTAAGCGTGACACTAAAATATCAGTAGAGCGGTCAAAGCCATCGTATTCGATTCCTCTCAGTTCTTGTATTAGTGACTCTCGACTGACAATAGAGCCTGCTTGACTGGCTAATATCCAAAGCACATTAAATTCATTAGAAGAAATATTGATCACTTTGTTTTCAATTTTCGTGGTTCTAGAATGCTTATCAATTTTTAAGGATCCAAAGTTCAGAGATTCGAAATTCAGAGCTCCGAAATCTTGACTGTCACTATCTACCAATGGCTCATTAGTAATCTCAGAACGACGAAGTAAGCTTTTTATTCGAGCAAGAAGTGCTCTCGCTCGAATTGGTTTTGTGATGTAATCATTAGCACCTAGTTCTAAACCCAGAACTTCATCTAACTCTTCATCTCTAGCGGTCATCATTAGGATTGGCCGACTATAAAAAACTCGGGCTTCTCTACAAATATCAAAACCATCTTTAATCGGCAGATTAATGTCTAACAATACTAGGTCTGGATTCTCCACTTGGATTAATTCAAGTGCATAATCGCCTCTATTAGCAACGCAAACTTCAAAATTTTGGCTTGCTAAATAGTCAGCTAACCAGTTTGCTAAAGATTCGTCGTCCTCGACAATTAGAATAGATTTTTTTAATGGTTCATTCATAAAATAACTATCTTTGACGGCCACAAAAATTAACTGTTAAAATCATCATCTTGATTGCCTGTTTAGTTATTTGTAGTTTAACGAATTTTCTAGTTTTCATAATCAGAATAGTCTCCAGCTAGATCGACGCCTCTTCTTGTTACCATAAACCCAAGCCACAACAAATTTAGTATTAGCGACTACAAAATTGCGATCTTCATTTCTTAACAGGTAAGCACGGCTATTTGGAGCTTGAAAATCCATCTCGAATCTACCTTCAGTTTTCCCATTCCAACATGTAAGAGGTTTATCGATCTGCTCATCATACAAACAATATCTATCTTTAGTTAGTACTCGCCAGCTAAACTGAATTTCTTGATAGCAAACCTGACCCTCTCGTAATGCAACACATCGTTCCGGACTAACTGATAAATACGGTTGCTGATTTTTGGCATCTGTTTTCTCAGTCGCCAAAGTATGTGATGACATCCCTAATAGAATAAGAAAGTATACAGGAAAGAAAACACGGCTTTTAGCGACCCAGTTATAGTTGATACAATCGTTGTATTTTAAAGTCATTTTTGATCTCCTCAAAACAACTTAAAACACGTAACTAATAGAAGCGGATGTACCTACAAAGTGCTTTGTATCATCGGATCTCAGCGGGCTATTAGCAAACTCTTTTGAACCATACACATAATTAACCTTTCCCCTGAAAACCCAACTTTCTGAAATAGGATATGTGACTCCAAACTCAGTAGAAAAAGTGGTTGAAGCATTTGCCTCATATTCTGAAAAATCGGCGCTAACTTCTTCAGCCGTAACGCCCCAGTAGTAATCATTAATAGCAGAAGAGGAATAGTGTATACCAGCTATAACATGAGTATTCCAATTTCGAATTTGCCAACTAGTCCCTGCAAGCGCAGAAGCGCTGAACCCATTGAACTCATTGTTGCGCGCGTCACGGACTTCGACTTGGAAGATGTTCTTTCCGTAGAAACCAGTCGCTCTAAGTCCGAGCGTGCTAGCTGATTGACGTTTGTTTAAAGATACAAAAAGGTCACTTTGATCATTACTAATTTCCTGTATTGTCCCTGCAACAAGATCATAACTCCAATGTTTGGTGTTTAAGGCGTTGTAACCAAAAGAAAAACCGTCATCGTCATTCAAGTCAACGAAAAGTCCTTTCCATTGATAACCAGCATTTATGCGAGCACCAAAACCATGTTTGCTATCGTCTTCATTGCCTTTAAAGATGGTAGCATTTCTAGAGTAATGGCCTAATCCAATTTCGAAGTATCCCCCATCTTCTCGAGTTTCTTCGGCACTTGCACCTTCTCTGATATCTCTTGTAATTCCGCTTGCCATGACTGTCGAGGCTAGCCCAGACAATAAAATGCCTAGGGTTAGTTTGGTTATTTGTCTCTTGTACATTTTTATTTACCTTAATTGGTTAGTGTGGCGAAGAGTTTAACCGACAGTGTAAGTTTTAGACGTAACACACCTAAACAGTCTGTAACAAATTGTAGCAATGTCTAGCGTTTTATAATTCGTGGGATGTATGAAGAATATTTAGCTAATCAAGAAGTGAAGAGTAAGGAGGCTTAGTTGTTTTAGTCTTCGAATTCTAGCTAAATATTACATGAGAAATTTTTAAAATCAATCCTAGGGTTCAAACGATAAACTTACCCCTATTTTAATTCCAATTGGTCACCCGGTTTAATAATCGCAGCAACGCTAGCAAGGTGTATAAAAGCTCTATATGAGTGGTAGTCCTGAATGGTATCGTTTTGGTACATGATAGTTCTATCTAACCATAATATTCCTGGGTTACTTGCATTAAAGCTTCCATCGGTTTGCCATAGCCAATTCCATTTTGTCCAGTCATCAGGGATCCCTTGAAAGGTTGAAAGTGAAATAGGGGAGGTGTCATTATTATCATTACCGCCATGCGTATTGACCTCGGCACATAGTTTCGCTAACGCATAATAATTTGTATCACTTACTCCAAGTGAATCCGATATAAATGCTGCGTAGGCGATGGAGTTCATATGGTAAAAGTAAGAACCTGCATGACCGTCTAGACCTAATTCCCAATCATCACCATCACCTGTTTGATTATTGGGGTCACCGATAGTTAGAACATCTGCAGCATCTAAAATTAATCGTCCTGCTACTGCATCCCCAGTTCGTTCATGGTGATAAAGCAATCCAGGAGCGCTTCGAATAAAATACTCAAATCCAGCCTGGAACATTTGACGGTTTGTTTTTCGGCCTTCAGCTCTATCATGTAAACCGTTACCATCGGTATCAATTAGGTAGGCTTCCACGGCGTTGTAATCAAAACCATCTGGATTTGAATTCATGTAATCTACAAAAAAAGATATCTTATTATCGAATTCAGCTAGCACCGTTGAATCGTCGAAGAATATAGCGGAAGCTCTATCCACTACTTCTAAACCATTTTTAAGTGCTGTATTGCCTTGTGTGTCTCGAGTGATAAACTGAGCTTGCTCGTAAATCACTTCTCGGGCGCGTTGATCACCGGTTAAATAATAATAGGTTTCAATTCCGGCCATATGGCTATAGTCGGGACTACCAGCGTAACCTGACCAAGATTGCACACCATGTCTATGCATAGATCCAACCGAACTGAACATATTTCTTCCATCTAGTTCAGTGCCCGCTTGCCCAGTTGATGTTGCAAAATGTACAGTTTGTTGATCCATGGTATGTCTTGCAAGCGCCTCAGCATCTAAAAATGTTTGATGACTCGGTTTTCTTAAATATTGTACCCACAGCTGATTAGATGGCTCGCCTGAGTTACCAGACCACCCGTAGCGACCTCTTGTACTCCAAGTTGCACCTGTTTGGCCTGAACCCGTAAACTTTCCTCTTATATCGCCATAGTCTTCGATTCCAAACCAATCAAATTGAACCCTTTGGTTGTAGCGCATAAAATCTCTATTGATTTGCAGGACTTTATCAATTCTAAAAGCACCTTCTGAATTGGCTAAGTTGGTATCAAATACAAACGGGCCAACGCCCATTACTAATGCATCGCTATACCATTGTGGATCTGCAACCATAATGGCTGGTCCTTGATCAATTATTGTCGCTAAATCCTCTAACTTTGCTGTATCAACAGAGCCACTAGAAAAATTAATAAGATAGTCATCGGTGGTACTTAGACCTTGAGCACCGCGTAGAAAGTAATGGTTTGCAAAACGGTTAGTTTCGCCTTCGCGAGTAGCTATTTCAGCGGCTATACCTGAGGACGCATCGGTTTCGCTAGACGTTGGTGTATATCGCGTCAGATCCCATGGATTTTGCGAGCTTGGGTATAGCTGAATTTCTAATCCATTTTCATCAGAGGTTAACGCTTTTGGGAAGCGTTCTGCCATATCGCGAAGAACTAAGCTCACACTAACATTATTCTTACTTCGTCCAATATAGCCTAGAGCTTGACCACTTTGCTGGACGCCATCAATTAAATGATTGCGAAATTCAGTATGTAACAGTTCGCCGTTTCCAGAAGAGATGGTTTGACCTTCAATAATTGTTGTTGCACCACTAGACTCCATAGGTAGTTTTAAACCATAGCTTGCAATCTGTTGCGTTTCATCTCCGGTATTAACGATGGTATGGGCAACTTTGATAGTATTCTTTCCGGCGTAAAAGTGAAGGCGAATAATGAACGTTGAAAATCCATCACCCGCACCATCTAAATGTGCGCCAGAGATTTTTATAACTGAATGAAGACTACCCTGTTCTTCAATTTCCACTTGTAAATCAAAGGGATCGTATCGGTTGTAATCGGAGTTATTGGAAGCACCAACCGAATCTTCATATTCCTTAAATTTACTTCCAACCTTAGGACTAGAATCTGACTTTAACAACCCGCTAAAAAAATCTGTAGTACTGTTATCGTTAGAATTAAACATAGAAATATAAGCGCCACGATCGGTTATCGGATCATTGGGTTGATCAATAATGATTTCGTCGTTGATATAAGCTCTATGAATAATCGAGCCATTTAACCGAGGAATTTCTACTTTTAATTCCCCAGTGATCACGGTGAAAAATTCGTTGCTTTGTTGAATGCTTATCGGGTTATTAACCGCGGTATTTGCGCCATTTATTTGATTAATTGTTAAATTTTTAATTTGATTTGGTTCTAAGCTGACTTGAGTATCAAATAGTAGCCAGCGAATACTGCCATCACCCCATAACGACATTGGCTTGGTTTGAGTCGGTAATAATACGCTTCCGTCATATACCGCAATAAAATCAGTTTGAGCTAACAGCCCTTTAGGAAAAGGAATGCCGGAACGAACCTTAGCCGAAGAATTACCACTACCACTATAATCGGAGACTTCAACATCAAGTAATTTCTGCACAATTTGAATATTGTCGGAGCTAAATACTGCAGTTGTTTGCTGGTTTTGAGATAGGTTTAAATTACAAACCGCAGAACTTCCCGCACATGCACCCGTCCATTCAGAGAATGTATAATCCACAGAAGCAACAGCTGTTAATTCAACGTCTAGATCTTTATCAAACACCTGAGAACAATCACTGCCACAATCTATTCCCGTAGGTGAGGATGTCACGCTTCCACTACCACTAATAATTACATCAAGGGTTACTAGGTCGCTTGATTCAAGAACAAAGGTGGCGGTCACGCTTTGTGTTTGAGTCATATTAACCACGCAAGATCCATTACCAGTACAAGCTCCTGACCAATCAGAAAAAAGATAATTTTCTGCGTTTGTAGCCGCTAATTCAACTTGCTGATCTTGCACAAAACTCTCAGAGCAATCTGCACCACAGTCGATCCCGTTAGGTGATGAGGAAACACTGCCTTCACCTTCAACAGTAACTGACAGTGTGAATTGGCCTGGAGATTCTTCACTAAAAATAGCCGTCACACTTTGTTCTTGAGTCATATTAACGCTACAAGCGCTACTGCCAGAGCACGCTCCTGACCAGTTGGAAAAGACATAATTTTCATCATTTGTTGCCGTTAATAAAACCTGTTGGCCCTGTATATAATCTTGAGAACAGTCGGTACCACAATCGATTCCGCTAGGTGATGAGGAAACATTACCCTCACCTTCAACAGTGACTAACAGTGTGAATTTCTCAACTGACTCTTCAATAAAATTAGCCGTTACATTTTGAGCTTGGGTCATGTTTACGGAGCAAGTGGCAGTGCCGGAACACGCTCCTGTCCAACTACTGAAAATAAATCCAGTATTTGCTAATTGAGTTAGACTGACACTTGTATCCTGATTAAAATTAGCGCTACATTGAGTTGCGCCATTACCACAATTTATTCCAGTGGGACTTGAGGTAACCACTCCATTAGCACTGACCTCAAGAGTTAGCGAAAATTCAGTTACTGGTACCTGTTCAAAAACAGCCTCTACAACTAGATTGGAAGACATAGTAACCACACAACTTTCAGAGCCAGAACAAGCACCAATCCAGTTTTTAAAGCTAAAATCTACAGTGTTTGTCGGCGTTACTGTCACTATAGAATTTTTTGAAAAACTATAGGTGCATTGACTGCCGCAGCTATCGGATTGTTCTGAAACGTTGATGGATCCACCGCCGGTTACATTGATAGACAGATCAAAATTATTATCAGAATCTTCTTCTCTTTCGCCAGAGCAAGCCGTTATGCTGATCAAAGCGACTAGAGTAATAATTTGCAGTAGGTGATGAATAACCGATAGACGAAAATTTAACATAAGTTTTTAGCCAGTTGATTGCGTATAGAAAAACATTTTGTAGGTTGATAGAATAGAAGAAATACAAAGATCCTATCGACTAATAGTGTTCATTCTGGACAAAATCTTATTAACCACGTCGTGTTTTTACTACTGTTGGGACTTGGTTCTCAATAAATCAAATCTTGCTGATCCCCTCGCATTTTCAATTTTGTATGGGTAATATGTTACGCTCAGGCGATATTAGGCTTCACTTAAAACATTGTTCGTATAGGCTAAATATTATTAATAAGAGACAAATAATGAATTCGTTAAAAATACGATCACTAAAATCATTATCATTTTTAGTGTTAATTAGTTTATTCATCAATGCCTGTAGTGATGATAATGCACCAGATAGCATTTTTATTAATGGTAATGTTTTAACCGTAGATATTAATGATTCAGTGCAAGAAGCTGTGGCTGTTAAAGATGGTGTAATTGTTCAAATTGGAAAAACCAAAGATCTGCTTACAAGCGCTAATAAAAATACAAAAATTATAGATCTAATGCATAAAACGCTAATACCGGGTTTTGTTGCATCACATGAACACCCAACATTAAAAGCTGTTTTTTCAACCACCATTGACCTCAGCGGTTTTACTTTCAAATCATCTAGACCTATGTGGGAAAACTTGAGAAAGCAGGTCAAAAATATAAATAAAGGAGAATGGATTTTCGCAATGGGATTAGACCCCGTTCTCATACCGGATTTGGTTTCGCCCACTAAGGCATTTTTGGATGAAATAGCACCCAATAATCCTTTGTTTATTATTTCTCAAACTATGCATTCATTTTGGGCAAATACACAAGCTTTTAAAACGACAGGTATCACTAATCAAACACCTGATCCAGGCCAAGGAAGTTATTACGGTAAAGATAAAAATGGAGAGTTGAATGGATTTATTTCTGAATCAACCGCAGCTGCTCCATTTATTGAAGAATTGAAATCACCTTTTACAGTAGTTGAGCGATATCAACAAACCTTAGATGAATTATTAAAATCTGGTTTTACTTCGGTAGCATCCTTGGGCTTTAACATGCCCCCCTTTTTAGCAAAATATGCTTCATCCAATAATTTTAGTCCTAGAATTCGTCAGTTTATATATCTTAGCCCTGAGGAATTAGAACATCTTCCAGATACTCCAAATAATGGAGATGATTAYTATAAAATAATGGGTATAAAATTATGGCATGACGGCTCACCTTACACTGGAACARTGTCTTTAGTTCAGCCCTATTTATTTAATCCACTGACTGAAAAAATGGGTATAAAAGAAAATCATAAAGGAGAGTCAAGACTTAGCGATGAAAAGTTTGAAAAAACTATTAGAGAATTTAGTGAGAAGGGTTGGCAAGTAGCCGTACATAGCCAAGGTGATCAATCTAATATCGATTCATTAACTTCGTTCAAATCTCAATTAAGAGACCAAGACAAAAATCTGAGGCATCGGCTCGAACATTGCCTACTGATTCCAAAGGAGAGTTTGGCAGAATTTAAAGCGCTAGGATTAACGCCGAGTTTCCATATTAACCATATTTACTATTATGGGGATGCTTTATCTAGTAGCATAATTGGATCTGAAAGAGCGCAAAAGATTCTACCCGTTAAAACGGCTTTTGATTATGGTTTACATCCTACGTTACATGCTGAYAGTCCGATGTTTCCGACAGATGCATTCAGTCTTATGAAAACCGCGATAACAAGAAAAACAAAAAGTGGGCAAGTGTTAGCTAGCGATCAGGCGATAACCGTTCAACAAGCGCTAAGAACTATGACCATCAATGGTGCTTGGCAACTTCATATGGAAAATAAAATAGGTAGCATTGAGGTTGGAAAATTTGCTGATTTTACACTTTTAAATGAAAATCCCTATGAGTATTCTGTTGAGCTATGGAGTAACATCAAAGTAGAACAGGTATGGCTTGCAGGAAAAACAAGTTTGTAAAAGTAAGTTTGTAAAAGTAAGTTTGTAAAAGTAAGTTTGTAAAAGTAAGTTTGTAAAAGATTGTTGTAGTAGAATAAATTCTAGATTGGATATAAAATATTTTGAAAAGGCCAATGTATGCAAAGGAAAAACAGTAAAAAAATTGATTGGAGAATAAAGTCAGGAATAGTAATTAGTATTACTTGGATTCTAATGATGATTTTGTTGTTGTTTAAGAAAATGTCCTGGCAAAATTTTATGGAACTACCTTTAGATCAAATAGAAGGTTTTCTAACGGGTGCATTTAGTCCTTTAGCGATAATTTGGTTAATTATAGGTTTCTTTATTCAACAACAAGAAATTGCTGAAAACTCTAGAAATATTGAACAGCAAGCTGAACATTCTAACTTAGATAATTTCTTAAAAATGTCAGAAATTGTATATCGTCATCTTGCGGTTATTAGTGGTTACTTGTATATATCTTGTCTAGATGAAATTCAAGAATCGTTAAAGCAAGAAATCGACCTAGATGATAAGTGGGCCAAATCAGCAAATGGCGATTATGGTATATTTGCCCGAGGCTTAGTTCGATATCGGTTTTTTGATGATGGTAATCAACGGGCGATGACAAAAATATTTTTTGGCACAGAAATTCGTCAAAATCACATAAATAATTACAAAAGAATATTTGAGGGATTGTTAATTAAAGCGAAGAATAGCGACTGTACTGGTAGTCTATACGAATCATTAACAGAAGGTACTATCTGGGGAATTCTGTATAGAATGATAAAAGAAACAGAGCAAGAACAAGCAATAAAACACAAGAATGATTAATTAAACAATTAGTAAAACATTAACCGAGGAAAATTAAATGAAGAGTTATAGCTTCACCAAATTGGCATTAGTATTACTTTTAGTACCAACTATATTAAGTGCGAAGGATCTAACCGTTGGAGCGCCTCAAGACGTTGGAATGTCAGTCAAAATACTAAATAAAATTGACAGTTTAATGCAAAGTTACATTGATGAAAATCGGTTAGGAGATATTGAGGTGCTAGTTGCTCGAAAAGGAAAAATTGTTTATAACAAATCTTTTTCAAATGACACAACTAAAAATAAAGATGCATCACTTTACAGAATTGCTTCGATGACAAAACCAATCACTAGCTTGGCAATAATGATGCTAATAGAAGAAGGCAAACTTTCGTTAGAAGATCCGGTGTCTCGTTATATCACCGAATTCAAAAATGCGAATGTATTAGTTGATGATCAAGCGACTAAAAAAGAAACTTATCACTTAGTAGAAACAAATAGAGAAATCACGGTTAAAGATTTACTAACTCATACATCAGGTATTACTTATACATTTATGAAAGTTAAGCACCTTAGTAAACTTTATTATGAAAAGGGTGTGTCAGATGGCTTAGATAAAAGTGAGGATTTAATTGCGGAAAACATTAAAAAACTTGCTAAACTACCATTAAAACATCAACCCGGAAAACATTTCACTTATGGTTTGAGTACAGATGTTTTAGGCTATTTGGTGGAAGTTGTTTCTAAGCAAACATTGGACCAGTTTTTTCGCAAGAAAATATTGAATCCCTTACAAATGAATGACACTTACTTTTATTTGCCAGACGAAAAATTTGCTCGATTAGTCCCACTGTATACGCCTAAAAAAGAAGGTGGTATTAGAATAATTGATGAAGAAAAGGATAAAAGCAATTTAATCACACGATTCAAAAATACCGGGAAAGAAAGCTATTTTTCAGGTGGCGGTGGACTTGTTTCATCTGCCAATGATTATGTTCGATTTTTGCAAATGATGATCAATAAAGGTGAATTAGACGGAGTAAGAATATTAAAAAGTAAAACGGTTGAATTAATGTTTGAAAACCATATCAAACAAATTGAGCAGGGCGATAAAAACTTTCGTTTTGGTTTAGGCTTTATGATTTCTAATAAACCAACHGVAAAAGAAGTTATTCCAGAAGGTTCATTATCCTGGGGCGGTATHTTTCATACCAAATTTTGGATCGATCCAAGNAATGAYTTAATTGCAGTSAGCATGGCACAAAARTTYCCAGCRCCAAAATCDGATGTACATGTTCAATTTAAAAGATTGGTATATGAGGCCTTAACGGATTAATTGTTAATACAACTAAAAACATAAAATGATTAGAGATGTTAAATTAAGTGATGCGAATCGCATTGTAGAGATATATAACCATTATATAGAGAACACTGTTWTTACCTTTGAAGAAAAATTGGTATCTAATRACGATATGAAAAAACGCATTTCRGAAATTAGAGGCTTTGATTTACCATGGATGGTTTATGAGGAARATTGCGACATCTTAGGTTTTGCTTATGCAAGTAAATGGAAARGTCGTTGTGCTTACAAGTTTTCTGTTGAAGCAACGGTTTACCTTTCTCCGCTAGCCAAGTCCAAAGGGGTAGGCACTAAGTTATACAAAAAATTATTTAGTCGCTTGAAAGAAAAAAAATTACATGTTGTGATCTGTGGAATATCTTTACCCAACCCTGCTAGCATTGCGTTACATGAAAAATTTGGTATGGAAAAGGTCGCTCATTTTAAACAGGTTGGGTTTAAGTTTGGAAAGTGGGTTGATGTTGGTTATTGGCAGATAGTTCTTGGTGCTTAATGACAGTCTTTAAGATGCTGGACTTACCAAACTGCAGGATTGACCTTATAGAAATTTTGTAATTGATTGTACAGATCTTTATGTTGTTGTTTCATTTCTGAAGGTCTTTCAAAAAACACTTCACTCGCCACAGCAAAAAACTCCGCGGGGTTAGTCGCACCATAGTGATCAAGTAATGAAACTTGATTGTGTTTTGCCTGTTGTTGTAATTTTTCGAACTCTTTTCTTAAAACCTGTGACCAACATTGATTATTTTTGCTTTTAAGAAAAGGCGCGCCATTGGCAATACCAGTTTCTTGATCAAGTTGGTGAGCAAATTCATGAATAACCACGTTATGGCCATCATTAAAAACGATGGCTCCTTGCTTACTATCTTTCCAAGATAATATTACTTTTCCTAGCTCCCAAGATTCACCACTTAAAACACGCTGTTGATTTTGTAGAACTCCTGCCGAATCTCGAGTTTGGTGAGAGGTAATAAAAGCCGCGGGATAAACGTAAATTGATTTTAGCTTGGGATAATAATTTGTTTCTCGATTCATTAACAATAAACAAGCTTGGGCTGCAATAGTAACTTTAATTTCATCGTTAATATTAACACCCTCAAAACCAAAAAATTTCTTTTCGTTAAGGAAAACTAATACATGCTGTTTTAGTTGCAATTGAATATCGGCGGGCATTGAATAAAAATAGGGTACATTATTGCGTAAAATCCGCCGCCACTCTTTTGGAAATGGTTGCTGTTTTATCTGTGTTCTATTCCGCTTAATTAGAAGAGGTTTTATTAGGATGAATCCAACAAAAACTATAACAAACAGAATGATAATAATGAGGGGTGACATTTTTTAATTGAAAGCCTTTAATCTAGAAAAATAATTGTTTTAGTAATAAGTACCTTTTATTGTGGCAAAATTCTAAGTTTTCAAGTCCGTTTTACTTTACGAATTCAGATGGCGTTAGTCTATTCAATTTTTACTTTCTGTATCTTGTCATGTATTTCATTTAGATTCATTAATCCAGCAGAGCCGTAGTACTTAGTATAATCAGCAGTAAAAATGCCAGCGACAACCGCAGGATCTGATTCCACAAGCGCCTTTGCTTCTTCAATTTTGGCGACATTAAAAATATACATCCCTCGCTTATTACCACCTTCGATAAATGGCCCAGCAAGAACTAGTTTACCTTCTTTTGCTAATCTACCCATATTCGAAAAATGCCCAGAAAAAATTGTTTTTCGTTTGTCTTTATCAGTAATGACGGCATCATTTGGTCCAGTGTTAAGAATAACAAACACGTATGAGCGCATTCCGTAGTCATCGGCACCGAGTTGTTTGGCTAATCTTTCGTCATAGTTGTTTGAGGTGTCGTCAGCGGATTCGGCGTTGGGTGAAGCGATAATAAATAGCAGGATAAAGCATGTAAGAAATTTAGATTTCATCGTTGTCTCGTTTTAATTGGCAAATCACTTAGTTTGACTATAACAGCATTGAATTTCTTGAGCGCATGTTATGTATAGATATTCTATAAATCTATATATGTTGCTGGCGATATGCATAGAAAACAAAAATATTTATATGTTTACCGCATCGACATGAGTGAATAACGTGTCGACGAAAGCGATTAATGTCGACATGTTTGAATAAGATTGATTTGTCTTACTAAATCATAATAAGGATGGTTCTTATTTTAATTTGTCACTTAAAGTAAAATAGAGTAGAGTGTTATTTTAAGTGTGTAATATCAAAATAAATACAAACGATGGTGTATCAAGTCAGTTATGAACCCAAAAGAGCCCATGAGCCACCCAAATAGAGGTAATACAGGAAAGTACGTACCAAGTGTAGCGGGTGGAGTCACTTGCAAAGCTTTTGTACCTGCGCCACTTCCACCTAACCCTCCTTTGCACTTAGATAACAAATTACAGAGTCGTGTTAATCAGGCCATGTTAGCTTTAGGTCGACTAGACGCTATCAGCACATTATTGCCAGATGCTCATTTGTTTCTTTATAGCTATGTGCGTAAAGAAGCCGTGATGTCTTCGCAAATTGAAGGTACTCAATCTTCAATATGCGATTTAATGCTGTATGAAATGGAAGGCATGCCTGGCGTGCCGATGGATGATGTTCAAGAGGTGTCTTGTTATGTTAGTGCGCAGGATTTGGGTATTCAACGTATCCGAGAAGGTCACCCGATCACATTTCGACTAGTTACGGAAATTCATCAAGCATTAATGACTTCAGGGCGAGGTGCTAATCGTTGTCCTGGAGAATTTCGTAAAACTCAAGTTTGGATTGGTGGTCATCGACCAGATGAAGCAACCTTTGTCCCTCCGCCAGTAAATCAATTAGCCGGTTGTTGGGCAGAGTTAGAAAGATTTATTAATGATGTACCTGAAGCTACCGATCCATTGATTAAAGCCGCGCTAACCCATGTGCAATTTGAAACAATTCATCCTTTTATGGATGGTAATGGTCGAATAGGACGTTTGCTTATTCCACTGATTTTAGTAGAAGCCAAAGTGATCAGTGAACCATTACTTTATCTATCAGTGTTTTTTAAAAAACACCGACAAACTTATTATGAGCGATTAAATCAGGTTCGTTTAACCGGGGACTGGGAAGGTTGGTTATTATTTTTTGTGGATGCAGTAGCTGCAATGGCTAATCAAGCACTGGTAATCGCTCAACAGTTAAATGAATTACGACAGAATGATAGAAAACGATTGAACGAGCTGGGTAGAATGACTGGTTCAGCTAATCAAATTCTTGATGCTTTGTTTGAACAACCTATCGCCAGTATTAATAAAATTATAGAGCTAACAGGATTGACCGCAGCCACGGTAGGGAAAATATTAGATACGCTTGAACAGCAATTAAGTATTGTAAAAGAAATTACCGGACAAAAGCGTAACCGAGTTTTTGCTTATGTTGCCTATATTGATATTCTAAACCAAGATTAATTGTTTAAAAATTGTTCTAACCTATGGTCAGTAGATCGTGGCGATTTATTATTTATATAGAAATAAAAATGATCAACGATATTATCGTCCAAAAACTCTGAAACTTATATGATATCTGGCGTGGTGCGGGCATTAATTGTAGTGAATATGTGGCAGAATTAGTGGTGAAAATTATGCTACGGCTTTGTTGGAGGAAATTAGATTTGAGCACGAGAAGCTAAAGTCGGTGAAGMRWMTKAWRWGCMMAMWMMRSMWGMSRMAAWMTTGKYWGWAMYYGYWGMWWKRATRYKWRMMMYGSGGMWRSSAKYYYTGCAGAAATTACTTGCCGTAAAAACACACATGGTGGTCTTATGAAAGAAAATAAAGACAATGTAGAGCAATTATTAGAGAAGTTTTCAAATTTCGTTATTTTTCAAACTGCTACTGGCAAAGTTAATATAGATGTGTTTTTTCAAGAAGAGACTTTATGGTTAAGCCAGAAAAAAATAGCGGAGCTTTTTGAAAAAGGACGAAGTACCATTACCGAACACCTAAAAAACGTTTTTAACTCTAATGAACTGACCGAGTCAGCAGTGTGTCGGGATTTCCGACACACTGCTGAAGATGGAAAAGACTATAAAACCAAATATTATAATCTTAAAGCAATAACCGCCGTTGGCTATCGTGTAAATTCTCATCGAGCCACTGAGTTCAGAAAGTGGGCAACCAACGTATTGCATGAGTACATCATCAAAGGGTTTGCAATGGATGATGAACGACTCAAACAGATTAAACATTTTGGTAAAGACTATTTTGATGAAATGCTTGAGCGGATCAGAGATATTCGTCTTAGCGAACGACGTTTCTATCAAAAAATAACCGACATTTATGCTCTTTCAGCCGATTACGATACTCATTCTGAACTGACATCAGGCTTTTTTGCAACGACTCAAAATAAAATGCATTGGGCTATCCAAGGAAAGACAGCGGCAGAAATTATTTACAGTGAGGCAGATGCGACAAAAATAGCCATGGGTCTGAAAACATGGAAAAACGCACCGGTAGGCAAAGTGTTAAAATCCGATGTTAGCATCGCAAAAAACTACCTTGAAGCTGAGCATTTAAAGCAGCTTGAACGTATTGTAACCGCCTATCTTGATCTTGCCGAAAACAGAGCAAATCGTGGCATTGTAATGAATATGCAGGACTGGATTATATTTTTAGACAAATTTTTAGAATTATCAGACTATCCAATTTTACTTGATAAAGGTAAAGTCTCTGCGTTAGAAGCTAAATTAAAAGCAGAAAGTGAATACGATAAGTTCCGAGTTATTCAAGATAAAAATTATGTATCGGATTTTGATAGAGTGCTAAAACAACTTGAAGATAACAAATATGATGACTGAGGATGAAGTTGCCTTTCGGCTTATTTAAATTGTTACCCCAGCGTAACCCCAATAAAAAAGGCTAGTAACCGTAAAGTCACTAACCTTTTCTAAGTGGTTGATATACAACCGTAATAATGGTGGCCCGGAACAGAATTGAACTGTTGACACAAGGATTTTCAGTCCTCTGCTCTACCGACTGAGCTACCAGGCCACTGGTTTTGAAATGTCTTAAGAWACTGTGYTKAATCCCAGTCCYCTCAAGAGCGCGCTATTAAACTAGGATCGGGATTTAATGTCAAGACCGTATTTGKATATTTGGAAGWTTTTTGTGTGATYTTYRRGAGATTGYTTCKTCGTKCCTYWTCGCAATGACGGTTTATYKKYYYSWMKCYGRRANATAAYSYTMTAKYYYMWMAKWWTYMMCWCYGRWMMAWAACYYTYSNATTTCATYWTWWWMAYMASYWMRKRMWWCGGCATCCGCTAGGCTCAAGTGTTTTTCATTGATTAACATGGTTTGATGTTTCATCCAAAGTAGCCACGCTTCGTTAGATATATTCTTGATGATACGCTGACCCAATTCTCCAGGAACGGGAGCGAAGCTCATGGGAGCGCCTTCTTTTTGTAATTTTTGGCAAAAAATCATAGTTAGTCTTCTTTAATCTCAAAGTGTTTGTAGAGAAATTTCTTTATTGGTGCTGGCAATGCTAGCTTGGTTATTTGTTCGACATTATGCCATGCTAAACCATTATTTTCCTCTACTTGATAATTTTTCTCTTGCCTTCTAATTGGAGAGACAACTGTTGCATTTAGGTGGTAATGGCTAAAAGTATGCTTAAATTTTCCGGTTAATTTATGATCGCTTTGGTTTACTTCCTGTTGTTCTGGCAAGCTCCAAAGCCCGCCCCAAATTCCTGAAGGTGGTCTTTTATGAAGTAAAACTATATTGTTCTTAGAGTTGAGCAACATAGTCACTTCTCTAGTTGGGATTGCTTTCTTTGGCTTCCTGTGGGGATATTCGATAGTTAGATTTTTTAAATGTGCTTCACATTGTTTGCTTAGGGGACAAATGTCACACTGCGGATTGGAACGATTGCAAATTCCTGCTCCTAAATCCATCATCGCTTGATTAAAATCGCCAGTTCGTTTGTTTGGAGTATATTTTCGAGAAATTTGCCATAACTCTTTGCTCACTTTTGCATTGCCGTACCAACCATCAACCAAGAATACTCTCGCTAAAACGCGCTTTACGTTTCCGTCTAATATCGCTTCAGGTAAACCGTAGGCTAAGGATAATATCGCTCCACCGGTTGATTCGCCAATGCCAGGGAGAGAGATAATTTCGTTTAGCGTTTCCGGAAATTTAGAATTAAAATCTGCAACCACTTGTTTTGCGCAGGCGTGTAAATTTCTAGCTCTTGAGTAATATCCAAGCCCTTCCCAATGTTTTAAAACCTCATCAATATTAGCATCAGCGAGTTCTTCCACAGATTTAAAAGACTTCATAAATCTTAAATAATAAGGGATAACGGTTTTAACTTGAGTTTGCTGAAGCATAATTTCAGAAACCCAAACGGAGTAAGCTGTTTTATTAATTTGCCATGGTAAATCCTTACGACCGAATTGATCATAAAAATTTAACATTTTTTTGGCAAATAATTTGGAAGAAATCAAAAGAAAAACCTAATTTATTACCACAGAGGCACAGAGCACACAGAGAAGAGAAAGCGAAGAACAAATGTATAGAACCTTCTGTTTAGTGGCATTTGTTTTTTCCTCTGTGAACTCTGTGCCTCTGTGGTAAAACAGTTTTTTTAAATGTTTTATATTATGTCGTAATAATAGGGAATAAATAATGAAAGGGTTATCCACA
This sequence comes from Kangiella sp., assembly GCA_002733465.1. Classification (GTDB taxonomy): domain Bacteria; phylum Pseudomonadota; class Gammaproteobacteria; order Enterobacterales; family Kangiellaceae. Next base: position 119,894 of record NVVT01000001.1, on the reverse strand, counting down.
TTATTATAACCAGCGGAATTCCAATTTTAAGAAAATCAGAAAAATGATAACCACCCGCATTCATMACYARYAAATTGGTYTTGTAGGCCATAGGYGTCGCATAACTAAAGTTWGCRCCAAATAAWACCGCWATAACAAATGGCTCAGGWGGYARTCCYARYTGMGCCGCTACACTRATGGCGATGGGYGTTCCTATNNNTRCYGCCGCANNNTTATTTGAWACRATATTRGTTAAKATYGCTAATAACAGCATYAATCCGCTCAATATAAAGGCRGGGTGCCAACCGTCGGTRGAGTATAAAAAGACTTCGGCTAAATARTCTGCMCCGCCTGTTTTTACTAGRGCYTCTCCTAACGCTAARCTWGCAACAACAATCAATATAACTTGGGTGCTTAATGCTCGRCTKGCRTCTCCCCAATCAATRCATTTAGTSACTAAYAAAAGTAATACGCCRACTAATGCGCTAATMGCGATAGGTAAAAGACCAACCGCTGCAACGCCAACAATGCCTAACATAATCGTTAGCGCTACTGGCGCTTTACTTGTGTGCGGTAAATCGGTGGTAGCGTCTAAGATTAAAAAGTCGCCTTTCTTTTTCATTTCTGCAATTTTTTCTCTGGCACCTTGAACTAGGAGAATATCGCCGACGTGTAAAGAAACGCCGCCTAATTTTTTGAAAAGATCGATTTCTTTGCCTTCTCTATGAAGCGCGACGGCGACTAGTTGATATTGATCAACAAATCGTACATTTTTTAAGGTTGAGCCTGCTAGGGGAGAGCCTGGAGCTACTATCACTTCAACTAACTGTTGATCTTCAGCTGTTAATGGATGTTCTGCATCAATTTGTTGTTTACCTTCAAAAAGTTTTGCACCAAGAATTTTCTCAAAATCTAACAAGTTATCAGCGGTATCAGATACACGAACTTTATCGCCCGCTTTTAATATAACATCAGGCATGGGAACAATACGGATATCGTTTTTAGTGCCTGCTCGCTGTATTCGTTCAACTTTTAATAGACCATCGGAATGGTCGATGAGATCCGCTAAAGTCTTGCCGTCTGCAAATCCGCTTTCTTCAATGGTTAGATGAGCAGTGAAAATTCTAGGGGCTTCTCTTTCTAATGCTGACTGACGATCAGGCAACATTTTGGGGGCGAATAACCAAAGATAAATAATCGCTACACTGGCTGCGACCAATGCTGGTACCGCAAAGTCAAATAGCCCCATTCTAGCCATTCCATGTTCCGCTGCGACTGAAACAACTAAAAGATTAGTTGAGGTACCTACAGTAGTGGACATACCGCCAACTAAAGTAGCAAAGCCCATTGGCATGAGTAAACCTGAAGAAGAGGTTTTGGTTCTAACGGAAACGCTAACAAGAATGGGCAACATTAAAACAACAATCGGTGTGTTGTTCATAAATGCTGACAATGCACCGGAAACAATCAGAGTCACTAACAAAGAAAAAGTGGGGCTAATTTTCCACAGTTTACCGAGCATTCGTCCGACGGGTTCTAACGCCCCGGTTCTAACTAGTCCTTGCCCGGCAATCATTAATGCACAAACGGCTATTAAAGCTTCATGACCAAAGCCAAAGAAAAACTCTATTGCTTCTAGGTGTTCACCGGAAGCGTCAGTAAAAGGAGCGACCTCAAAGCCCACGGCTAGCAGGATCAGTACACCTAGACAGCTTGATTCTAAAAGAATATCTTCTCGTCTAAATAAATAAAGCGCTACACCGGTTAAACATAAAACCGCGAATGCGTGATAATTTGGGATTTCTGGAAACATGGATTAACTGTTTTCTCGTCAATTTTTGAATTATTCAATACCAAAACTATCATCTTTATGAAAATGATCAAACTTTTTTTGCTATAATCCGCACCCAAATTTCCCTTCGATTGACTATTGATGTCTGAATTACATAGAAAAATTAAAAGCTTTGTAAAGCGCGAAGGCCGAATGACATTGGGTCAAAAACTTGCCTATGAAGCAATGATGCCAAAGTATGGGTTGAGTTATAAGGAAGAAATATTGGATTTCAATGCACTTTTTGGCAATGATAATCCCATTTGTATTGAAATAGGTTTTGGTATGGGTAGCTCTTTAGCGGAACAAGCCTGCTTATATCCTGATCGGAACTATATCGGCRTAGAAGTTCATAAACCCGGTGTCGGTGCGTTACTTTTGAGGGTGCAAGAGCAAGGTATTACTAATATCAGGGTAATGTCCCACGATGCGGTCGAGGTTTTAGAGCATATGGTTGCCGATAATTCTTTAAGCTTGATCCAGCTATTCTTTCCCGATCCATGGCATAAACGTAAACACCATAAAAGACGAATTGTTCAAATAGACTTTGTAATGCGATTATTTAGTAAACTTAAAGAGTCAGGTCAATTTCATATGGCGACTGACTGGCAAGATTACGCAAAATATATGTTAAAAGTGATGCTTGAGTGCGTCAAAATTCATGGGGATGATAAAGTAACGCCCGCTTGGAACAATTGCTCTGAAACGAATGATTATGTTCCTAAACCCGATGATCGACCCAGCACTAAATTTCAAAAACGCGGTGAAAGGTTGGGACATGGCATGTGGGATTTGCTGTTTGTAAAGACTGGGTTTGCAAAAGAAAGGGATTGAAAAGTAAAGGCTTAATAAAAAGAGAGTTTAGAAAAGAAGATTGAGTTAGCAATGTTTAAAATCACCAACGAGAAATAAATGATTAACCAGGTTACGCCACAGCAAGCAGATCAGCTAATTAAAGAAAGTAGTGCTATTGTTATTGACATCAGAGATGCCAATAGCTTTGCACAGGGTCATATTGAAGGTGCTACTCGCATTGATAATGATAATTTTCAAGCATTTATCGAGTCTGCCGATAAGGACACACCGATAATTGTGTGTTGTTATCACGGTAATTCAAGTCAACCAGCTTCTCAAACGGTGGCTAGTTTTGGCTTTACAAGCTACAGCCTACAAGGTGGTATGAGCGCTTGGGCAATGACGATGCCAAGCGTGAATTAACACCTTAGATAAGGTATTACTTATACATAACATAAAAAAATATGCAAGCAATTATATTAACAAGTTCTAATGTTATTGTGTAAAATATGACCGTTTAGAGTAAAGTGATTGCGTCGATCGCTGTGTTTTGAGAAAATACGCGCCTTTCAAAATACAGCCTGTAGAATAACTTGAGCTATTTTTAGTTAGTTTAAAAATCTTATTTAAGGAGTATTTATGTCATCTCGATTTGAATTAGCCAATGCAATACGTGCATTGAGTATGGATGCAGTACAAAAAGCCAATTCTGGACATCCCGGTGCACCAATGGGAATGGCGGATATTGCGCAAACTGTATGGGGTGAAAACCTGCGCCATAATCCAAACAATCCAGAATGGGTTAATCGAGATCGATTTGTATTATCCAACGGGCATGGTTCGATGCTCATTTATTCTCTACTTCATTTAACTGGATATGATTTATCCATTGATGATATTAAAAACTTCCGTCAATTGCATTCAAAAACGCCAGGACATCCTGAGTACGGATATACCGCAGGAATTGAAACAACTACTGGTCCCTTAGGGCAAGGACTTGCTAATGCGATTGGTATGGCAATGGCAGAAAAAACGCTTGGCGCTCAATTTAATCAACCTGGTTTTGATATAGTTGATCATAATACTTATGCGTTTGTCGGTGATGGTTGTTTAATGGAAGGTATTTCGCATGAAGTTTGCTCATTAGCGGGAACCATGGGCTTAGGCAAATTAAATGTATTTTATGATGACAATGGCATATCGATTGATGGTGAAGTTGAAGGTTGGTTTACTGATGATACCGTTGCACGTTTTAGAGCTTATGGTTGGCATGTAATTGCTGATGTCGATGGACATGATTCTGACGCCTTAGATAAAGCGGTGAAAGAAGCGCACGCAGAAACTAACAGACCCACTTTGGTCTGTTGTAAAACAACTATCGGTTTTGGCTCACCAAACAAAGGTGGAAAAGAAGATTGCCACGGTGCGCCATTAGGTGATGATGAGATTGCACTGGTGAGAGAAAAACTTAATTGGCCACATGCACCGTTTGAGATCCCAGAAGAAATTAAGTCAGCTTGGGATGCTCGAGAAAAAGGTCAACAATTAGAAAGTGATTGGAACGATCAATTTGTCGCTTATACCGATAAATACCCAGAGCTTGCTTCGGAATTTAACCGTCGAAATGTTGGCCGTTTACATAATGATTTCTCGGCCGTTACAAAAGCGTTTATTGCTAAAACTCAAAAAGAAGCATCAGGAATTGCCACTCGAAAAGCATCACAAAATGCGATCCAAGCTTATTCAGGGGTTATGCCGGAATTTATTGGTGGCTCTGCTGATTTAGCCGGTTCAAACTTAACGCGTTGGAATGAATCAAAAACCATCACCGCAGATGATGCAAGCGGTAACTATATTAACTACGGCGTTAGAGAGTTTGGAATGTGTGCGATTATGAATGGTATTCAATTGCATGGCGGATTTATGCCCTTTGGCGGAACATTCTTAATGTTTATGGAATATGCCAGAAACGCAATTCGTATGGCTGCCTTAATGAAAAAGCAGGCCATTTATGTTTTCACCCATGACTCAATCGGTTTAGGCGAAGATGGCCCAACTCATCAGCCTGTAGAGCAATTAGCATCTATGCGTTCTACACCTAACTTGAACAATTGGCGACCCTGTGATGCTACAGAAACAGCCGTTGCTTGGAAAATGGCGATTGAAAATACAACCGGCCCGACCGCATTAATTCTTACAAGACAAGGATTACCCACTCAAGCTAAAGACGATCAACAAATTGCCAATATTGAAAAAGGTGGTTATGTTTTAGTTGAATGTGATGGTGACGCCGATTTAACCATTATCGCAACGGGTTCGGAAGTTGATTTAGCGGTTAATGCGGCTAAAGAGTTAGCGGGGAAAAATGTTAGAGTCGTTTCTATGCCTTGTTGTGATGTATTTGATCAACAATCGGCTGAATATAAAGCCAACGTTTTACCATCGACTGGAAAACGCATGGCTATTGAAGCCGCGACCGGCGACCTTTGGTACAAATATGTTGGGCTTGATGGCATCGTTATTTCTATGGATCGTTTTGGCGAGTCTGCTCCAGCTAACTTATTATTTAAAGAATTCGGTTTTACCGTCGAAAATGTTGTAGAGAAAGCACAAACGCTTTTAGATTAAAGATAAGATATTTTTTTAAAGAACAAACATACGCCCTCTCCCCAGCCCTCTCCTAGAGGGAGAGGGGGTTATTATTTCCTTCAAGTTGAGAAGGACAAAGGAGAGTTTTATTTGGAAATAAAGTCATGACAGTAAAAGTAGCAATTAATGGATATGGTCGAATTGGGCGAATGGTGCTTAGAGCAATCTATGAATATAATCGAGAAGACGAGATTAAAGTGGTCGCAATCAACTCGTCTCATCCAATTGCAACCAATGTTCATTTAACCAAATACGATTCAACTCATGGACGATTTGAAGCGGATGTGACATCTGATGAAGAAAACATCTATATCAATTGCGATAAAATTGCGATGTTATCTGATCGTGACCCGGCTAAATTAAAATGGAGCGATCATGATGTGGATATCGTTCTTGAATGTACCGGACAATTTAAAGATCGTGAAAGTTGTTCTAAACATTTTATAGGCGGCGCTAAAAAAGTATTAATTTCAGCGCCGGGTGATCCCGATATTGATGCAACAATTGTATTTGGTGTCAACGACGATATTATTAAACCGGAGCATCGAATTATTTCAAATGCTTCTTGTACGACCAATTGCCTTGCCCCAATAGCTAAAATTTTACATGAAAAAATTGGGATTAGAAAAGGCTTGATCAATACCATTCATGCGTATACAAACGACCAAATGTTAATCGATAATCAACACAAAGATCTTCATCGTTCGCGCGGTGCTGCAACATCGATTATCCCGACAAAAACCGGTGCGGCTAAAGCGGTTGGCTTAGTTATTCCAGAATTATTAGGAAAAATGCACGGTTTTGCTTTAAGAGTCCCAGTCGCTAATGTTTCCGTGGTTGATTTAACCTTTGATGCGGCAAGACACACAACGGTTGAAGAAGTAAATGCCATTGTTAAGGAAGCTGCTGATGGTATTGTTGTGGCTTATAATGATGAGCCACTTGTTTCAATCGATTTTAATCATACGCCGGTATCTTCTACATTTGATTCGACACAAACTAGAGTGCATGACGATTTGGTTAAAGTCATTATTTGGTACGATAATGAATGGGGATTTAGTTGCAGAATGATTGATGTAGCTTTGGCAATGATGAACGCAAAATAGTCATCCATCTCACATTAAAAACTAACTATTTCGGCGTTAGAAAATATTCACTCACAGTAGTGAGCTCACATTTTCCGCCTTGAACTAGCTAGTTTTTACTGCAACCTGAATGACTATTTAATAATTGTGTAAGTTATAAAAAGGAAAAACAATGTCAGTTTTAAAAATGTCAGAGCTTGATTTAAAAGGCAAAAGAGTTTTAATTCGAGAAGATCTCAATGTTCCTTTTAAAAATGGAAAGATCACCTCTGATGTTCGAATTAAGGCCGCTATTCCGACGATTAAMYTAGCRYTMRAAAWRGGTGCRAARGTGATGGTWATGTCGCATCGAGGCCGACYGACTGAAGGYGAATTTTCTCAAGATGATTCSTTAATWGCTATWGTTGAATAYCTTGATAACMTATTAGACGTWCCTGTYACGCTTGMATCTGATTATYTAAAYGGTGTWGRTGCWAAAGARAATGCRGTGGTTGTKTTTGAAAAYATCCGATGCAATAARGGYGAAAARGCGAATGAYGATWCTTTATCAAAARCWTAYGCGAGCCTTTGTGATGTKTTTGTYATGGATGCATTCGGCACAGCACATAGAGCGCAGGCTTCTACCCATGGCGTAGCGAAATATGCGCCAATTGCTTGCGCGGGTCCTTTGCTTTCCGGCGAGTTAGAAGCGCTAGGCAAAGCATTAGATAATCCTGCTAGACCGATGGTTGCTATTGTCGGTGGCTCAAAAGTTTCAACCAAGTTAACGGTTTTAGAATCTTTATCCGGCATCGTTGATCAATTAATTGTTGGCGGCGGAATAGCTAATACTTTCATAGCTTCAGAAGGCCATAAGGTTGGCAAATCACTTGTAGAATTGGATTTGGTTGAGGATGCAAAAAAATTATCAGCTGCTGCAATAAAAAGAGATGGCGAAATTCCAAAAACGATTGATGTGGTTACAGGAAAAGAATTTTCGGAATCGACTCCTGCTGAAACAAAAAACGTTGAATCAGTTACAGATGACGATATGATATTTGATATTGGGCCAAAAACCGCCGACTATTTATGCGAGATTATAGCAAAAGCAGGAACTATCGTTTGGAACGGGCCTGTTGGTGTTTTTGAATTTGAACAATTTTCAAAAGGCACGGAAAAAATTGCAAGAGCCATTGCTGACAGCGAAGCTTTTTCAATAGCTGGTGGTGGCGATACTTTAGCCGCTGTTGATAAGTTTGGTATTACCGATCAAATATCTTATATTTCAACAGGTGGTGGCGCTTTCTTAGAATTTTTAGAAGGTAAAAAATTACCAGCTGTAGAAATATTAGAACAGCGAGCAACAAAAGGTTAAAAGCAAAAAGACATTCCACCACAGAGGCACAAAGTTCACGGAGTAAAGAAAAACATATTTTAACTCTGAGTCCTCTGTGCCTCTGTGGTAATAATTTTTATATTTAAATGGAGAAATCAAAATGGCATTAATTTCAATGCGACAGTTACTAGATCACGCAGCAGAATATCAATACGGCGTACCGGCATTTAATGTCAACAATTTAGAGCAGGTGCGAGCAATTATGATTGCCGCAGATAAAACCAATAGCCCGGTGATTTTACAGGGTTCTGCGGGCGCTAGAGCCTATGCAGGAGCTCCTTTTCTTCGTCATTTAATTCTTGCCGCCATAGAAGAGTTTCCACATCTTCCAGTAGTAATGCATCAAGATCATGGCACTAGCCCTTCAGTTTGTCAGCGTTCCATTCAACTTGGTTTTTCCTCGGTGATGATGGATGGATCTTTAAAAACTAATGGTAAAACGCCAGCCAGCTATGAATATAATGTTGATGTGACTAAACAAACTGTTGCCATGGCGCATGCATGTGGGGTTTCAGTTGAAGGAGAGCTTGGTTGTTTAGGTTCACTTGAAACTGGCGAAGCCGGTGAAGAAGATGGCATTGGTGCTGAAGGCGTTTTAACGATGGACCAAATGCTAACGGATCCAGAAGAAGCGGCAGATTTTGTGTCTAAAACTCAAGTTGATGCCTTAGCTATAGCGATTGGAACATCACATGGTGCTTATAAGTTTAGCAGACCACCAACTGGCGATATTTTAGCGATTAGCCAAGTAAAGGCAATCCATAAAAGGATCCCAAATACTCACCTCGTTATGCATGGCTCTTCATCAGTCCCTCAAGAATGGTTAAAGGTAATCAATGAGTTTGGCGGCGAAATGCCCGAAACATACGGAGTGCCGGTTGAAGAAATTTGTGAAGGCATTAAACATGGTGTGAGAAAAGTCAATATTGATACAGATTTACGTTTAGCATCAACAGGCGCAATAAGAAGGCATTTAGCTGAAAATAAAAGCAACTTTGATCCGCGTAAATTTCTTCAAGCATCAACCGAAGCGATGACGGAAATATGTACTGCTCGTTATGAAGCTTTTGGCACTGCCGGTCAAGCAGATAAGATTAAAGTGATATCCTTAGAAACAATGTTCGGTCGTTATGAGTCTGGAGAGTTAGACGCTAAAATCAATTAGATACAGATCCCCCCCTTTGTGAAGGGGGGTTAGGGGGGATTTAGTCTTTTAATCTTTCGATTTAAAATCTGTTCTAAAACTTAAATCCCCCTCAATCCCTCGACAATTGCTCCATGCATTGCTCTACTAAGTTACATCCATGTAACGACCTTCGCAAAGTGGGAGGCGCTACTGTTTAAAATAGTAAAAAACTCGACCTGAGGGCATTTTTTTCGGACAGAAGACCTACCAATATTCTAATTTTAACTTATACTTAACTAAGTATATCTAAATCACTGATTTTAAACGGTTAAATTTATGAAAATTCTAGTCGTAGATGATGAACCCCTTGCTCAGCAAAGGTTGAAATTACTATTGACCGAATTCGATTGTGTCTCCTCTGTTAAAACCGCAAATAACGGGCTTCAGGCGATTGAAGCGTGTCAATTATCTAAACCCGATGTTGTATTAATGGATATCAGAATGCCTGCTATGGATGGGTTAGAGGCATCTAATCATATTTCTCAAATGGATGACGCCCCTGCGATTATATTCACAACGGCTTATGATGAATATGCCCTAGAAGCTTTTAACGTTAATGCAATTGATTATTTGTTAAAACCAGTAAGACGACAAAAACTAGAAGAGGCTATTCTAAAGGCTTCTAGCCTAAACCAAGCACAGCTCAACGCGATTAAATCACAACAAGAGCCCGGGCGATCTCATATTAGTACTAAAATTAGTGGAAACATTAAACTAATTCCAATTAACGATATTATCTACTTTCAAGCCGATCAAAAGTACGTGACAGTGATGCATATTAATGGCGAAACAATTATTGAAGATACATTGAAAGAGCTTCAAGTTGAATTCGCAGAAACCTTTATCCGAGTTCATCGAAATGCATTAATTGCTAAGGATTATATTAGCGGTCTTTATCGAGATGGTGAAGGTCACTCATATATTACGTTAAAGGATCTGGGCACTAAGTTAGAAATAAGTCGTCGTCACCTTTCCGAAGTTAAAAAACTAATAAAACGATTATAATTTAAAAACTTGCGATCCAATTTAACGATCTAGTTCGCGCTTGCCTATGCTAAAATCATTTTACTAAAAATAAGAGTATTTTCAATCAATGTCTCAAATAGTCCGAATAGCTACCCGTAAAAGCCCCCTTGCGTTATGGCAAGCAGAATTTGTCAAAGCTGAGCTAGAAAAATTTCATGAAGGGATTACTGTTGAACTAGTTCCAATGACTACTCGCGGAGATAAAATTTTAGATACACCGCTGGCAAAGATTGGTGGAAAAGGACTTTTTGTTAAAGAGTTAGAAATGGCAATGTTGGATGGCCGAGCTGATATTGCCGTACATTCGATGAAAGACGTACCCATGGAATTTCCTCAAGGTCTAGGTCTTAGTGTCATATGTGAAAGAGAAGATCCGCGTGATGCCTTTGTGTCAAATACATTCAAATCGATCGACGAATTACCACAAGGTTCTAGTGTTGGAACTTGTAGCCTTAGGAGACAGTGCCAGTTACAGGAAAAACGACCGGATTTAAAAATCTTAGAATTACGTGGCAATGTTCAAACTCGTTTGAGCAAATTAGATGCGGGTAATTATGATGGAATCATTCTCGCAACTGCCGGTCTTGAAAGGCTGAAAATGCCAGAAAGAATTAGCCAAAAAATTAGTACGGATTGGATGCTTCCTGCGGGTGGTCAAGGTGCTGTTGGCATAGAATCGCGTTGTGATGACGAGGAAATTAAATCATTATTGGCGCCTTTAAATCACAAAGAAACATCATTACGAGTTCTAGCAGAGCGTGCGGTTAATAATCATTTACAAGGTGGTTGTCAGGTCCCCATTGGTGTTTATGCAACACTCTATAATGATCATACAAACGAACAACAAATTAAAATAGAAGCTTTAGTGGGTCGAATCGATGGTAGCTTAATCTTACGTGACTCAATCGAGGGTCTTGCCTCTGAAGGTGAGAAACTAGGGATCGAACTTGCTACTCGTCTGTTAGATGCTGGAGCGAGAGAAATTTTATCAGCTCTAGATGATTAATAGTTTGAGTCTAACTTTATGAATGAGCAAGCTCAAAGTTTTGTGATAACGCGCCCCCTGAATCAAGCGGATTCAATTATTGCAAGCTTAAAACGGTATTTTGTTTCTTCAAATTTTAGTAGCGTCTCTCATCTTCCTTTAATGGAAATCACAAGTGTTAAACCTCAAATGCCATTAACCAACTCTATATTTAATGGCATAATATTTATTAGCCCCAACGCGGTCACTCACACTGTAAACCAACTTTCTAAAAGTGAATGGAAGCAACTTATTAAGGCGCCTCTTTATGCCATTGGCTCTCGAACCTCCGAAGTTTTAGAAAACGTTTGTAGTGACCTTGTCATACAAACACCAAATATACAAACACCGCAGAAAATGAACACTGAAGGATTGTTGGCTATGCCAGCGTTTAGAAATATTGACCAGCAAAGTTGGCTGATAGTGAAAGGACTAGGAGGTCGAGAGAAACTGAAGGACACCTTAATTCAAAGAGGCGCCGAGGTTGTCGAGCTATGTACTTATCAAAGAGAAATGCCTGACGCAAAGTTGTCCAAAAAGATTGCTTTAGCTCTTAAGAAAAAATCCATTTGGATTATTACAAGTGTTCAAGCAATTAATAATTTAGAGAAAATAATGACGCAAACCGCCTCAACTGGTTTAAACCAATTTGAGATTAATGAAAATTGCCGAATAATCGTTAGCAGTGATAGAATAAAAGAATCAGCAATAAAACTTGGCTTTAATGTAATTGCCGTCGCAAACAACGCTACGGATAAGCAATTGATTGATTGTATAAAAGAGTTAAAATTATGACAGATGACAATAGTAAAAATAATAAAGGATCTAAAAAAGCTGATCCCAGTAACAAAATAGCAAAAATAGATAAAGAGACAGTCAAGACTGAGCAAGTTGGAAGTGAACCTGCTAAGAAAGAGCACGTTAAGATTCAGCCTAGCAAGCAAGAGCCATCTAAGAAAGAGTCGCTCCCCAAAAAGGACGTTAAAATAGAAAAACCAGTAAAAAACAAATCAAAGACAACGACTAAAAACGAAAATTTATTTAATGCTAAGCCTGCACCAAAAATGGAGGCAAGTAAGAATAAAAAAATTAGCTGGTTGCCCATTATTAGTTTTATTCTAATCGTTTTACTATTTTCAGTTTCTGGGTGGATGTTTTATCAGCAACAATTAACTAACCAATCATTACAAACTATAAAAAATGATATTAATAATAATTTGCAAACTCAAAATGCTAAAGTTAATCGAATTACTGAAGCGAGTGCCACGGATGTTTACGAAATTCTTAAACTAAAAAAATTATTACAATTGCTTGCGAATCAAAATGACGACTTAAAGCTACAACTACTATCCGTTCAGGAAAAAATTAAATCATTATCCGGAAGAAGAAAACAAGATTGGATGTTAGCGGAAGTTGAGTATCTTATTAATATCGCGGAATTAAAGCTATCTTTACAAAAAGATAGAAATACAGCAATTCAATTACTTAAAACAGCGGATGAAAGAATCATTGAAATATCCGATCAATCTTTATTACCAATTCGTGAAGCGATTGCCCGAGACATATCCAATTTAAGTTTAATTCAAGAATCTGATATTACAGGTATAGTGATAGCCTTAAATACGCTGGATCAACAAATAGGTAAATTAGAACTATTAGCGTTTAAGTTTGATGAAGTATTAGAGAATAAAAAAATTGAAAATGGAACTCAAGATATAAATGCACAAGCCGAAAGCTCGCTGTCTGGTTTTAGTGAAATATACAAACGCTTTGTGAAAGAGTTTATTGTGATAAAAAATCATGCAGAAACCCCCCAACCATTAATGACTCCTAATCAACGCGGAAACCTTAACCGGAATATACAGCTAGCATTACAGCAAGCTCAAATAGCGGCACTGCAGGGTAACGAAAAATTATATCGTCTGAATCTAAACAAAGCAATTAATTGGATTGTTCAATACTTTGGGCAAGGCGCTGAAACCGTTCCAATTATCAAACAATTAGAAGCTTTGCGAGCAGAAAAAATAGATGTTCGTTATCCAAACAAACTCGATAGTGCAACAGCAATAGAATTAGCTAATAAAAATCAACTATACAATTGGTTAGATAATAGCTTGAATCCGGCAAGTCAACAAAAGGCAAGTTCAAAGGATGTAATTCAAGAAACAAGTGCAGATTACCAACAAGAAATAGAAGAGGCAAATAAACAATGAAATGGAAAATTGTTTTTTTAGTAGCCCTTATTGTTGGCGCACTTGGTGGATCTTGGTTAAAGAATTTACCCGGGTTCGTCATTATTGCGTATGAAAAAACCAGTTACGAAATGCGTTTATGGGTGGCCGTCGCTATTATCCTATTTATTTGGAGTTTATTTTTATTATTTGGCATTCTATTACGAAGCTTGTTAACTAGCGCGGGTAAAATGAAAGGTTGGCAAGGCGGACGTCAATGGAAAAAAGCAAGAAAACAAACGATTCAAGGTATGTTAGCTTTTTCGGAAGGTCGTTGGCTACAATCTGAAAAAGCGATGATAGCCGCCGCAAAACAATCGGATACCAAATTGGTTAATTATTTGATTGCCGCGCAGGCAGCACAATATCAAAAAGCGGAAGGGCAAAATTCTGTAGAGAGACGTGATGCTTATTTACGAGCGGCACATAAATTAGAACCTAGCGCTGGTGTGGCAATTGGTATCACACAGGCACAACTACAATTAGACAATTGCCAAAATGAGCTTGCTTTAGCGACTCTAAATGAATTAAAAATAAAAAGTCCAAATCATCCGTTTCTCATAAAATTACTTTGTGTTGCGCACCAACGACTAAATGATTGGGGGTCTATTGTAGCGCTGTTACCCGCGATTAAAAAATTTAAGGTTCATAATGAAGAAAAGTTAGACGGTTTAGAAAATGAAAGTGTACAAAACTTACTAAATTCTATTGCAGAAAATAATGAGTTGGAGAAGCTAAAAGATGTTTGGCAAAAATTACCTTCGCATTTAAGAAAAAAGGAATCGAATCAACTGCATTTTATTATGTTGTTGACCAAGTTTGAACAAATGGAGGAGGCGGAACGATTAATAAAACCTTTTTTCAAAAAAAATGCTGTATTTAAAGAAGCAGATAATGATGCGTGTAAAGATAATCTGACCAAAGTCATTAGGCTTTTTGGCAAAATTAAATTAACTAACTCTAGCCAGCAATTTAATTTTTTAGAAAACTGGTATACACAATCAAAAGAAGCTCCGAGCGAAACATATTTGTCGTTAGGCAAAATCGCATTTAATGCAGAGTTATGGGGTAAAGCGCGATTCTATCTAGAGCGTAGTTTGCAAGCTAATCCATCAGCTGAAACTTATTTGATGATGGCAAACACTCTAAAAAAACTTAACGATCATGAGTTGGCTGGGGAATGTTTCAAACAGGGATTAGAGTTTGTTGTTAATAAAAATTAAAGAACTAATATAACAAGTTTACTAATAAAGTAAATAAATCAGACCCATAATAACGAAACCTGACCAAATCAAAATCACCGTACAATAACCCATTATTTGTCGAATAGTTAATCCTGCAATAGCAAGTAATGGCAATGCCCAAAAGGGTTGAATCAAGTTAGTCCAAGCATCGCCCCAAGCGACCGCCATCGCAGCTTGGTTTAGTGGCACTCCTAACTGTGTAGCTGCCGGAATTACAATGGGCGCTTGAACAGCCCATTGTCCACCACCAGATGGAACAAAAAAATTGACCAATCCAGCGCTTAAAAAAGTGAATACATTAAAGGTCTCTTTACTGGAAATTTCAACAAACCATTCCGACATTGAAGTGGCTAAACCTGAACCGACCATCATACCCATTAATCCCGCATAGAGAGGATATTGAATGATAATTCCTGCACAAGTGGTTATTGTTTTGTTAACTGCTTTTAGATAGTTGTGCGGATTAAYATGYAATGCTAAYCCYAAAAKYAAAAGACAYAGGTTGATAGTRTTTAAACTTGCACCWCCRCCATYTGAAAAATAATTGAATAAATAAATGCTAGCAATAGTGATTAACAGATAATTAATGACAGGCAAATGCTCTAGTTTTTCCGCGGGCGTTAGCGTGGATTTATCGATAGTAACTTCGATTTCCTCAATTTTTTTAAATCGAATTAAATCATCCTTTTTGGGAGACATAAAAATAGATAAAATAGGTAAAGTGACTACTAGAACAGCGATAATAACCAGATTCTGCCAGGCAAAAATTGTCTCCGATAGAGGTATAACATTTCCTCCAAGTAATTGACTTAAGGCATCTTGTCCGCCGGACGCAATTTTAATAGGAATTGATCCTGAAATGCCAGCGTGCCAAATTAACATTCCGCTATATGCTGTTGCGATTAATAACGGAAAGTGAACATCTTTAACTCTGCTAGCAACTTCTTTAGCAACTAGAGCGCCAACAACCAATCCAAATCCCCAATTTAGCCATGCGGCAAGCATTGAAACAAGAGAGACCAAGATCAATGCTTGGCTTGGCGTACGTGCAAGCGATGCGATTTTGGCAAGTCCTTTTTTAACAGGACGACTTATCGCCAAAATACTCCCCAGTAAAAGAATAAGCACCATTTGCATTGAAAAGCTTAGTAGCTTCCAAAAACCTTCCCCCCAATGGTTAGCCATTTGAGTAACTGTTTGTTGTTCAAAAACAACCCCAGATATAAAGATAAACCCGGTTAAAATAACCGCGATTAAAAAAGCATCAGGAAGCCATCTTTGCATGATGCGACTAAAAAAGTCTGCGGTTGAACTTATAATTGTTATTTTATTATGATTTAACATCGTTTAGTCCACACGGGTAATTTTGATATCGCCAATTGTTAACGGTGATGAATGCTCTTTATTTTCGGTTTGATCGCGTTGTTGACTTGTTTGCGTGTAACCACAAGATACACACTCGATACTTTGATCGTGGCTATATAAAGCAAGCGAATCTAGCTCATCGCAGCTCGGGCAATTAGCACCAGCAATAAAGCGTTTTTGTTTAGGGTTTTGTTTGTAGTTCATAGTAATTAGTATTTAAAGAGTTTTTCATCTGATTGCGCTGGAAACAACTTAAAAAGATATCATTGATAGAGATTTTTTTCATCAATACTTTTAATGATCCGTATTATTTTATTCCCCTCTTTGCGAAGATCGTTACATCCATGTAACGACCTTCGCAAAGGGGGGAGGTGACTTTAATACTGGTTATCGTTGAACTTGCAACCAATAAGTTGCAAAAACAACTCAAATAGCTCTATAATTCAACTAATGAAAAACTATTTATTAGAAAAAAATGAGTCAGAACATCGCTAGAAGCACTGAAAATGCACCAATATCTAACTTGGCACCCGCTATAGATTGGAAAAAAATCGCCTACTACATGCAATTATCCCGTGCAATGGATGACATTGAAGAGAAAGAGCTTGTACCCGCAAAGCTTGTTTTTAACCAATTTTCAGCACGAGGTCATGATTTAGCGCAAATATTATTAGGCTCAATGCTAACTCACCCCCACGATGGAGCAACTGGTTATTATCGTTCTCGCCCTTTTGTACTCTCTCTTGGTCTTGATATTGAAGATGCTGTTGCATCGCCTATGGCAAAGTCCGGTGGTTACAGTGATGGCCGAGATATTGGCGTGGTTTGTAATTATCCGAATATCGAGCGAAAAGGCGCTATGTTATTCCCTATGTGTGGCGGAGTCGGCGCGCAGTACACACCTATTTCCGGTTGGGCTCAGTCAATTATCTATAATCGTGATGAACTGAAAAATGACAAATACCGAGGTGCAATCGGTCTTTCAATGGGTGGAGACTCGTCTATGTCTACTAGTGGTTTTTGGTCGGCACTAAATATATCGACTACTAATAACTTACCACATCTATTCTATATTGAGGATAATGGTTACGGTATTTCAGTTCCGCAAACGGTTCAAACACCTGGCGGTGATCAAGTTGCTAATTTAGCTTCGTATAAAAATTTAAAGATTATTGATGGTGATGGCACTGATCCAATTGAGGCAAGCCGTCTTATTTCTGAGGCAGTAGAATACACAAGAGCCGGTTTAGGCACATGTTTGCTTAGATTAAAAGTGCCTCGTTTATGTGGTCACACATTCCAAGATACACAAACTTATAAACCAGAAGCAATGGTAAAAAGTGAACAAGCGAATGATCCATTACCTAAATTAAAAACTTATTGTTCAGAAGAAAAAATATTGGATGAAGCCGGTTGGCAAGAGTTAACCACACAAGCCTATGACGACGTAAAAAATGCCATTGAAAAAGCTAAACAGAGGCCTGAGCCAGATTGTGCGAAACTAACCAAGTACGTATTTGCGGAAAAAGATAAATATGATAATCCAGAAATTCAATTACGCGGTGGGTTACATGCGGATGATTATCAATTTCCGAATGTCACTGAAGCAGCGAGCCCTTCAGGTCCGAGACTCAACATGCTCACCGCTATACGTAATGTTTTAGATCATGAATTATCGATCAACCCAAAAGTCTTAGTCTTTGGTGAAGATGTTGGCCCTAAAGGAGGCGTACATGCTGCTACGCTAGGGCTTAATGAAAAGTACGGCGCTCATAGAGTGTTTGATACTAGTTTGTCTGAGGAAGGCATTATCGGACGTTCTGTAGGCATGGCATTATCGGGTTTAATGCCTGTGCCAGAGATTCAGTTTAGAAAATATGCCGAGCCAGCTGCAGAGCAATTATCCGATACCGGTATTATGAGATGGCGAACTAATAATCAATTTGCGGCGCCTATGGTAGTTAGAATTCCTGGTGGTTTTGCAGGTCGAGGCGATCCTTGGCATTCAATGTGTGATGAGGTTGAATGGGCACACAAAATTGGTTGGCAAGTAGTCATGCCATCCAATGCAGAAGATGCGGTGGGGCTTTTAAGATATGCGTTACGTGATAACAACCCAACAATTTTCTTTGAGCACCGTTCGTTATTGGATGGTCGATGGGCAAGACGTCCTTATCCCGGAAACGATTTTGTGATCCCTTTTGGAAAAGGAAAAGTGATAACTAAAGGACATAAGCTAACCGTAATTACTTGGGGAGCTATGGTCGAGCGTTGCGAGTCAGCCGCCTTAGATATTGCAAATGGTGTGGAAGTGATCGATTTAAGAACCATCCAGCCTTGGGATAAAGAACTCGTTTTAACGTCTGTTAAAAAGACTGGCCGTTGTTTAATTGTCCATGAGGATAATTTAACGGCAGGTTTTGGAGCTGAAATTTCTGCGACTTTAGCGAAGGAAGCTTTTTTTGATTTGGACGCGCCAATAGAGCGTCTAACAATGCCGGATACACCCAACCCACATAATATAAATTTAATGAATGTTGCGGTTCCAACAGAAGCTAAGATAAAGCAATTTATGATGGCTCAAATAGCGATTTAAGTTCAAAAAAGGGTCGGAGTCTCAAAAATTTAACAGTTGCTTGCAGTTTATTATTTCCATTAGGCATGGTGTAAATATGACACTAATTGTTTAGCGACTCCGACCCCTGTTTACGGGCTGGTTTTTACGGCTCTGTTTAGGGTAAAGAATAAAGTTTAGAGAAAATATAATATGAATAATGAAACAGAAATAAAACTATCAGCAGAAGAGATAGAAGGCACTGAAGCGACTTTTTCAACGTGGTTGATAGCAGTAGGGGACGCGGTTAAAGAAGGCGATCCGATTGCAGAGTTGGAGACGGATAAAGTGGCAATGGAAATTTGCGCGCCAAAAACAGGGTTTATCAAATCTCTAAAAATTGAGCAAGGAAGTAAAGTAGAGGCCGGTCAGGTTTTAGGGTTTATCGCTGATACTATTGCCACTGAATCAAAAGCTAAATCAAGCTTAGTGATTAGTGCGGATCAACTAAATGCAAAACAAGCGACTAATAAATCAGTTGAAACAATTCTGCCATCCAAGTCAAGTCGTGAAAATATAGTAGATAAAAACTCAATCAGCCCTGCGGTGCGACGATTGCTGTCTGAAAATGATATAGAAATCGAAAATATCAAAGGTAGTGGTAAAAAAGACAGAGTCACTAGAGATGATGTTATTAAGTTCATAAAACTCAAGGCTGAAAAATCGGTAATACCCCAGTCAAAACCAGAGGAATCAGTTCCCAAAGAGTTTATTATCAAAAGAGAAACTAATCCAAAGCTCCCAACAATAAAACCGACTAAGTCCACCAGTCTAAAAAGCCATTTAATTCCACACAGCAATATGAGAAAGTCGATTGCAAGCCACATGGTTGATAGTTTGTTAAAAACCTCTCCCCATGTCACAAGTGTTTTTGAAATGGACATGGCCAATATTATTGAGCATCGAAAATGGCATAAGAAAGAGTATATGGAACTAGGTATAAAACTGACTTTTACAGCCTATTTTTTATTGGCGATGGCAAAGGCTGTAAAAAAAGTACCGCAAGTTAATGCTAAATTTCATAACGATGCATTAGAAATTTTTAGTGATGTTAATATTGGCGTTGGTACGGCGTTAGGTGGAGCTGATAAGAAAGACTCGGGTTTGGTGGTTCCTGTTATTCAAGAAGTGCAGAACATGAGTTTATTTCAAGTAGCAAAAGCACTGCATAAACAAACGGAAAAAGCGCGAACAAATCATCTAAAAGTAAGCGATATGAAAAACGGTACTTTGACGATTTCTAATCATGGCGTCAGTGGAAGTCTTTTTGCGACACCGATTATTATCAATCAACCACAAGTAGCAATATTAGGCGTTGGTAAACTTGAAAAAAGAGTGGTTGTTGAAGAAATAAATGGTAAAGATGAGATGGTTATTCGTCCTAAATGTTATGTGTCACTTTCGATTGATCATCGAGCATTGGATGCCCATCAAACAAATCTATTTTTATCGGAATTTGTTAGTATTATTGAGAGTTGGGGAATGTAGAGAGTTTTTTTGTAGGTTGGGTAGACAAAGGAAACCCAACAGATTGTATCTGGGAAATTTTAAATACTCGAAGTATATAATTTGCTTCAAGTATTATTGTTGGGTTTCGCAAGCTCTACCCAACCTACGACTTAGGTTTATAGACAAAACACTTGCATCACTGGATATAAACAAAATCACTTCTAAGAAGGTGAATGATTTTTTAGAGATAAGATTATTATATTATGAAAAATGAAATCATACAGTTTTGGTTTAAGGATATCGAGAGAAAGCAGTGGTGGGTAAAAAATGATGATTTTGACCAACTGCTTATCAACAAATACAAAGCTATTCACGTCCAAGCAAATAAAGGTGAACTGTACCAATGGAGAGAAAATCCAAAAGGTCGTTTGGCAGAAATTATTATTTTAGATCAGTTTTCTAGAAACATGTATAGAGATACGGAAAAAGCATTTACTTCGGATGCCCTTGCTCTTATTCTTGCTCAAGAAGCAATTGCAGTAGGTGCAGATGAATCGTTTAACGAAACCGAAAAAAGCTTTCTCTATATGCCGTTTATGCATAGTGAATCATTACTCATTCATGAAGTGGGTTTAAAACTATTTCAAGCAGGTACTTCAGATTCAAGTATTAATTTTGAAATTAGGCATAAAAATATTATTGAGAAGTTTGGTCGTTACCCACACCGAAATCAAATATTAGGACGAGTTTCTACTAAAGAAGAATTAGATTTTTTAGAAAAACTAGGTTCTTCTTTTTAATCGAATATTATTTAATTACCTTTAAAACTTGTTCTAACACCGACTCACCCAACTTCCTAGATGTTGTCCACTTGCCACCAAAAACATTAATCAATTTTTCGGTTCGTTTGATTTTGTATTCTCGAGAAACTTCATTCATTAACTTAGTTGATTCAAAAATTAGCGGTCGTGCACCGGCAAATGATTCTATAATATCAGTTTGGGTGATTTTATTATCAAAGAATTTGTTAAGTGCACAGATCAAATAATTAATTTCATTTTCCGTAGGTTCAATTTTATTGGAAAGATCATGTACTTCTTCGGTTGTTCCTACTAACGTATTTCCTTTATAAGGCAATACGAAAAATAGTCGTTTTGATTCCTTATCTTCCAAATACAATGCCTTGTCTGATATTTGTGGAATAATGATATGTGTACCACGAACTAATTTCAATTTTATTTCACAATCAATATTACTTCTTGACACCAGCTCTTGAGCCCAAGGGCCACACGCATTAACGACGCAATCATATTGGGATTTTTCGCCAGATTCTAGCGTGACTAATCCTTCATTTGTCACCTTGGTTATTTTAGTATTTTCGCTGATGGTTCCGCCTAGATCAGTGAGCTGTCTAGAAACCCATAGTCCAAGTTCATAATCATCCATTTGACCATCATGGTAGGCATAAGCGCCGGTTAAACCATTTGTTTCTATTGATGGGAAGGTATTAACCACTTCTTCTTTGGTTAAATAGCGATGTTTGCCCAAATTATTTTTTCCGGCAAGAAAATCGTACAATACCAACCCTATTTTATATTCCCAACGTTTATGAATACC
The DNA here is from genome assembly GCA_002733465.1 of Kangiella sp. Taxonomy (GTDB): domain Bacteria; phylum Pseudomonadota; class Gammaproteobacteria; order Enterobacterales; family Kangiellaceae. The sequence goes on along the minus strand of NVVT01000001.1, from coordinate 98,424 downwards.
GCCTTTGTATAAAGGGATCACTAGTTCAATATCATTAGTTAATTCTGGAGCGGCTTCTAACCAAAATTTTCTTTCTTGAAGAGACTCTCTGACTAGCGAGAATTGCAAATATTCTAAATATCGAAGTCCACCGTGGAGCAATTTGGAAGAACAGCGCGAGGTTTGTGACATTAATGTTTCTTTTTCGTATAAATGTACTTCAAATCCTTGTTGCGCACAGAGCCAAGCAGAGCATAATCCGTTAATGCCACCGCCTATTATTGCGACTTTATTTTTTATATCCAGTGAATGTTTAGTCATTAATTTTGCAACCAATCTTCGATTTCTTTGTATGCTAATAGTCGAACAGATTCTTCGTTTAGCAGTTCATGATAAGAGTCTGGATATTCCACTAACTTATTAGCCTTAGATGTGAATGATGAAAACAGATTTTTAGATACTTCATGATTAACAATAATATCTGAACCCGGGATCAACATCAGCGTAGGGGTGTTTATTTTTGAGACATTATTTTTTATAAAATCAGACTCAGCTAAAAAGGAAGTGAAAAACTTTGTAGAAACTCTATCGTGAACTAGTGGATCATTCTTATAAGTTTCTACCACTTCTTTTGTACTACAGATCCATTCCGCTTCAATTTCATTCCAAAGAGTTAATTTGGGAAATAGGTTAGCTAGTAATTTTCCGATAGATGCTTTAATCGGATTAGGTGGGGTCTTTTTTTCAAAACCTGGCGCACTAATAATTGATTTAGCTATAAGTGAGGGGTGTCGTAAAAGAAAGCCAGTGGCTATCACTCCACCCAAACTATGCCCCAATAAATAATTAGTTAAACCTTTATTCGAGGTCGTATCAATGATAGTTTTTAGATCATCGGAATAATCGGTAAAGCTATTAATATGCCCTCTAGTACCGCTTGATTTTCCATGTCCTTGATGATCATGAGCAAATACATTGAAACCAAGTTGATTGAAGTGTAAAGCTAGATGCTCATACCTTCCGCTATGCTCTCCCAAACCATGAGCAACATAAAGGTTCGCTTTTGCGTCTTTAATTTCCCACTTCCTAAGAAAAATGGAATGGTCATTGATGTTGAGCGTTTCTTCTTTCATCTTTACCAAGCGATAAATTAGTATTTGTATGGCTGAATTAAAGCCTAACGAATTTGAAAGTGCAACCTAGAATTAAATAGATGAAATAACCTCCCAAATTAGGAGAGGTCAACTTGTTTGAGTTTGGCGGATTGCTTTTTGCCAGCCTTTGATATTATTGTCTCTGATTGAAGCTTCCATACTGGGTTTAAAGATAACATCATTCTCCAATAAAGCACTTGGCAGTTTTTCTGGCTTCCATACACCAGCACCAATTCCTGCCAATAAAGCAACACCAATAGCTGTGGATTCAATTTGTTTAGGTCGATGAATTTGAGTATCCAAAATATCAGCCTGAAATTGCATAAGAAAATTGTTTTGGCAAGCTCCACCATCAACTTGAAGTTGCTCAATTTTAATGCCAGAAACCTCTTCCATTAAATCAACGACATCTTTGGTTTGGTAGGCTATTGCTTCAAGTGTCGCTCGAACTATTTCACTTTTTCCTGCGCCTCTAGTCAACCCAGTAATAACGCCCCTTGCGTTCATATCCCAGTAGGGCGCACCCAATCCGGTAAATGCTGGCACCAAATAAACATTTTTTGTATCTTCAATTGATAAAGCAATTGCCTCTGTTTCACTGGCGGATTCAATTAAACACATTTCATCGCGCAACCATTGCACGGCCGAACCCGCGTTAAACACAGAGCCTTCCAACGCGTAAATAGGTTCGCCATTAACGCCACATGCAATGGTAGTTAACAGGCCTTTGTCGGAAATTTTAGCGGTATCTCCAATTACCATTAACAGAAAGCATCCAGTACCATAGGTATTTTTAACCTGTCCAATTTGAGTACATTGTCGTCCAAATAAAGCGGATTGTTGATCGCCTGCGACACCAGTAATTGGAATGCTGGCGTCAAAAAATACCGATTCAGATGTGTTGCCATAATTAGATGCAGAAGATTGAATACTTGGTAGCATGGATGGGTCAAAACCAAAATAACTTAATAACTCACTATCCCAAGATTGTTCATTAATATTATAAAGCATGGTACGGGAGGCGTTAGTATGATCGGTAAGGTGAGATTTTCCACCGGTGAGTTTCCAGATCAACCAAGTATCAATAGTTCCAAAAGCGAGCTTGCCTTTATCGGCTAGTGCCTTAATTTCGGGTTTATTATCAAATAGCCATTTAATTTTTGTTGCGGAAAAATAAGCGTCAGTGACTAATCCTGTTTTATGTTTTATCCAATCTTGCTTACCTTCTGATTTTATCGCCTCGCAAATATCGGAAGAACGCCTGCATTGCCAAACAATGGCATTGTGAACAGGCTTGCCTGTAGATTTATCCCAAAGAACAGTTGTTTCTCTTTGGTTGGTAATGCCTATGCAAGTTAAATCAGTCGCTTCTATTTTTGCTTTGTTAAGTGCAAGTTGGATCGTTTCTAAAGTAACTGTCCAAATTTCCTCTGGATCATGTTCTACCCAAGAAGGCTGAGTATAAATTTGAGTGAATTCTTGATAGGCCTTGGAAACAACCTTACCTTCCTTACTGAAAATAAAGATGGTGGTACCGGTTGTTCCTTGGTCGATGGAGAGAATCATAGGCGTTAATAAATTATTTGTCATTGAGACAAGTATAGATCGATCATTTGAGCAATATCACTATCTAATCTATCCTCAAAGACAGATAATTCCTGATTAAAAACTTTCAGGTATTTCGATACTTGCTGATTTCCAAGTTTTTTACCTTTAATTTTATAGGTAATTTCAGGATCTGATTTATTTAATCTAGGTGCAATTTCCCACTTAACAAAATGATTGTTGTTAGCTTCAAACTTTTTTTGAGCAAACAAACAAAAAGCATTGACGTGGCTTAACCCTTGAGGACCTAAGCATCCAGGTTCTAACCTGAATTGGACGTGTAATTTTTTGTCGTCAGAAATTAAGTTTTTATCATTCATATATAAAGCTTAGCTGGTTTTAAATTATTATCTTTAGAATAAAATTTACTATATGAATTTAACATAAGACTGAGAGGGCGACTACTTGGATTTGAGTTAAGCAAGCGTTAATCCAAACTGCTCATATTCAGCAAAGTTACCATCGTTAGACACTAATGAGTACTTTCCCTCAATCGCTTGCCAAATGAGCATTCGATCAAAGGGATCTTTATGTTTTAACCGAGGTAATTTATGAAAAGAAGAGGCTGATTCAGTTGATAGAGGTAAAGATTGAATCCCCATTGTTTCAGCCAGTGGCGCCAATTGTTCAGGAACAACACCATCTAAAGAGAGTTTACCGATTGAGTATTTGAGCGATATCTCCCAAAGCGAAATGTCACTTAAAAAAACGTTATTTTCAGGCGATTCTAGTAATTTTATAGTTCGTTTCGCAATTTTTTGTGGCTTAAATAAAAGCCAAAGGAAAATATGCGTATCAATTAATAAATTCATACCGAGAGAAAAGTCTCGTCATCCAATTTAAAATCATCAGTTATTTCAAAGGAGCCCTTACCTTTAAGTATTCCAAATTGTCTTTTGCCTTTAAGTTGCTTGTATTCTTCTAGCGGTATTAAAACGGCGGTTGCCTCATTTTTTTTTCCGTAACCCACGATATACTCCTGACCATTTTCTTTAACTTGCTTAATAATTTCAGAAAAATTAGCTTTAAATTCCCCAACTCGAACTTTTTTCATAATAATATTTAATTAATTAGTTGTTTCACACAGTATAGTTGTCAAGTTGTCAAGTTGTCAAGTTGTCAAGTTGAGAGAGGTTTTTAATTTAAAGTATAGAAGGTTTCATACTTTTTTGGACAAGAACAACCAATAATAACGCTAGCAATGCAGGAAATCCCTGAATATACAATATTGATAGTTTTGCGGTAATCGCACCAAAAACAGCGGCTACTAAAACGCAAGAAAGAAAAAATATTTTGAGGGAATAGCTTTGTTGTTTTGAAAAGAGCCCCCAAATTAGGCCTGCGGCTAAAAAGCCGTTATAAAGACCTTGATTAGCCGCAAGTGATGCTGTTTGCTCCGCAAACTCAGCAGTCAAGCCGAACGTTTTCAGACCTATTGGTTTTGTCCATAGGAACATTTCAAGAACTAAGAAATAACAATGTTCAATCGCTACGATTGATACCAATACATTAGAAATTTTTTTCATTTTATTGTTCCTTGAGTGCTGGTGAGATTGCGAAAACCTAATATATTAGGTATTAAAATAGTCTTTTATCCAACCGTACAACGTTTGAGCAGATAAATCACTTACTGAAAGAGTTTCAAACTTCTCATCAGGATCTTGAGCCTTATAAGAAAACTGATATTGAACTAGTTCAGGTTGCCGATCATCAAGAACGATAATTATTCTCTTGCCTGTTTTTAAGCAATCAATAGTGATGGCATCTGCCGGAATACCGACATTTCGCATCCCTAAATTTAATCCAATTACGGGATTAATATTTGCAAAGTCCTTTTGGATTCTTGCATGCGCTTCTGATGCAAAATCAGAAACTATTTCTAATGTTTCTTTAATCAAATTCAAATCTCTTTTTTACAGCCGTTTGTTTGTAGCTATTATTCGTACTAATGATAATAGGTTACCGACCCTTTGTGCATTATACAAGCGACTCATGTTCTTGAGTGTCGAATACCTAGCATTCATTTGACTTTTACGAAGCCCGTGTGTACCATTGGTTCATGGGGTACAACAATAGCTATTAAATAATGCAAATTGTGATTAATACAGAAGCATCCAGTCCTTTATTCGCCCAATTAGTTGAGCAAATTAAACAGGCGATAAAAGCGAAAAAGATTAAAGCGGGTGATGGATTGCCATCTATTCGTCAGTTAGCCAATGATTTGGATATCAACAACAAAACCGTTGCGAAGGCTTATAAGCTATTAGAACGAGATCGAGTGATTGAAACAAAAAGCTATCGAGGAACTTTTGTACACCCCGATGCTATTAAAAATTGCGAAGTTGATTTAACAAATTGGACTAGCAAAAAACTAGAAAATATGATTAAAGAATTAAGAAAGTCGAATGTAACGGATTCTGAAATTAGGATCGCATTTGCAGAATTGATGAACCAATAATGTTCCTTGGGCAGTAAAATGACCAAGTTAAACAGAAATAAAGGAGAATTTTATGTGGACTAACAATTTATTATATCTAGCATTTTTTATGCAGGTAATATTTATCTCGTGGTATATGCCTAGGGTTTTAATTGAGCAATCTAAAAAGACATTAGATAAACATCCTGAAAAACAATACCCAAAACTATATCCAATTTCTCGAGATGCAATTGATATGGGTATTAACAACTTCAAAAACATTAATAGAGTTATACTTTTAATCGGTATTTATATCATAGCATTTGGCGCTTATTCACAGAGTGAAGAAATGCTGAATGTTGATAGTAGTGCTATATTAATCGGTTTTTTTCTTTTGCAGTATGTGCCGTTTATGATCATGGAGTTCACCGGTTTTAAATTCTTAAAGTTAATGCGTTTAGCTAACAAACAATCGATAAGAAAAGCAGACTTAAAGCCCAGAAAATTAATTAATTATTTTGCACCACTTTATTTATCGATATTGATTATCAGTAATCTCGTATTTATCGGTGTGGTTGAATATTTCGTACGTCACCCTTTTGAGCACTTTGGTGGATACTTTAATTTAGTAGGACTTGTATTCATAGATGTGTTTATGTTCTCTATAATCGCTTGGAATATTTATGGTAAAACTAAAAACCCTCATCTTTCAACCAAGGATCAAACAGTGCAGATAGAAAAAATAGTTAAAGTATCTGTGTTAACTATTATGATGGTTAGCGTATTTGTTACATTGGAATTAATCATGTCTGCTACGGGAACAAGGTATTTAATGGATACTTTAATGAGTGTCTATTTTCTATTACTTGCTTTTATTGGAATGAGTGCTTATCGTTTAGATAATCTTAATTTTGAGGTTTATCGAGAGAGTTAATGCAAAATACCAATAGCAAAATTGAGGATTATCTCTTCGTTGTTACCCACGGTGCTGGAGCTGGAATAGAAAGCGATTTTATGAAGGGCATGGTTCATGATCTAAATTCATATGGATTACAAACCATCCCCTTTAACTTTCCTTATATGAAGATAATGCAAGAAACGGGTAAAAGAAGACCTCCCGATAGAATGCCCAAATTAATTCAGGCTTTTAAAGATCAACTTGAAATTTATCAAAAAGAATATCCTAAGAAAAAATTGGTGGTTGGCGGTAAGTCGATGGGTGGGCGTGTTGCTTCTTTAGTTGCGTCAGAAGTTAAAAAAACTAAGGATAACAACATTAGCGCATGCATTTGTTTAGGATTTCCATTTCATCCCCCCAAAAAACTGGATAAATACCGAGGCGATCATCTATCCGATCTAAATACACCGACCCTAATTCTGCAGGGTGAAAGAGATGCATTTGGCACGAGAGCTGAAATAGATGGTTATAGCTTATCAAACTCTGTGACAGTCAATTATATTCCAGATGGAGACCACTCTTTTAAACCAAGAGTTCGTTCTGGACACACATTGGATGAAAACATAGAGTTAAGTTTAAAAAAACTAATTGAATTTCTTGGTTCACTCAAAGCTTAGCTTCACTCAAGACTTAGTTTCACGGAACGTAGATCTATTGCTAATTAATATTGCTAAACCAGCATCTCGAAAGTAAAATACCTCTTTACCTACTGAACTAAGATAAAACCCATGAAAACCAGCCAATATCTCATTGCATCGCTCAGAGAAGACCCAAGTGACGCTGAACTTGTAAGCCATAAATTAATGTTGCGTTCGGGCATGATCCGTATGCAAGCATCTGGTTTATATACTTGGTTGCCGACAGGATTAAAGGTCTTAAGAAAGGTTGAAAATATCGTTCGGGAAGAGATGGATGCTATAGGTGCTGGAGAGATTTTAATGCCAATGGTGCAGGCTGCAGAGCTTTGGGAAGAGTCTGGGAGATGGCAGGAGTATGGCGCGGAGCTGTTAAGGCTAAAAGATAGACATGGCAGAGAGTTTTGTTTGGGGCCTACCCATGAGGAAGTAGTTACTTCGCTTATTCGTGATGAAATTCGCAGTTATAAGCAGTTACCTGCTGTTTATTATCAAATTCAGGGAAAATTTAGGGATGAGAGACGTCCTCGTTTTGGAGTGATGCGTGCGCGTGAATTTTTAATGAAAGACGCATACTCTTTTCATATTAGCGACGAATGCTTAAATAAGACCTACCAAATAATGCATAAAGCTTACTGTAAAATATTTGACCGTTTAGGATTAGACTATCGTTCTGTGATTGCTGATACTGGCTCAATTGGTGGTGAGCACTCACATGAATTTCACGTATTGGCAGATTCGGGTGAAGATGCGATTGCGTTTAGCACGGAAAGTGATTATGCCGCTAATGTTGAAAAAGCGACCGCGTTGGCACCTGACTTAAGTCAACGTGCTAGTGCAAATGACGATTTGCAAACTATCGATACACCAAATGTTAAATCGATTGAAGACGTCAGTGAATTACTCAAGTGTGAACCAAGTAAAATTATTAAAACCTTAATCGTTAATGGTGCAGAAGAAAATACGCTAATCGCTGTTTGTTTACGAGGCGATCACCAATTAAATGAATTAAAGCTAGCGAAACATCCATTAGTTGCTTCTCCTTTAACTATGGCGAATGATGAAGAAGTGAGTCAATCAATTGGTGCTGATGTAGGGTCAATCGGTCCCATTAATTTGTCTTTAACCGTCATTGCCGATCCAGAAGCTGCTATGTTGAGTGATTTTGTTTGTGGTGCTAATGAAACAGGTAAACATTTGACCGGTGTAAACTGGGAGCGTGATGGTAGTTATAATGAAGTTTTTGATTGTAGAAATATTGTTGAAGGTGATATTAGTCCTGACGGCAAAGGCACTTTGACAATCAAACGAGGAATAGAAGTCGGGCATATTTTTCAATTAGGTGATAAGTATGCAAAAGCGATGAAAGCGAATGTTTTAGGCGAAAATGGTAAAGCACAAACTCTAACTATGGGTTGTTATGGAATTGGCGTATCAAGGATCGTTGCTGCAGCTATTGAACAGAACCATGATGACTATGGTGTCGTATGGCCGGAAAACATTGCGCCATTTCAAGTAGCCATTGTTCCTATGAATATGAAAAAATCTGAGCGAGTTAGAGAATTGGCAGAATCAATTTACCAGCAATTAAAAGATGATAATATTGAAGTAATTTTTGATGATCGAAAGGAACGTCCAGGTGTTATGTTTGCTGATATGGAACTTATGGGTATTCCGCATCGTATCGTGATTAGTGAACGAGGAATCGATGCGGGAACCATCGAATACAAACATCGCAGGCATAATATTAAAGAAGATCTTTCAATAGAGTCTATAATTGAGACACTAAAGAATAAATTAAATTAGTCTTCTATTTTGAATATGTTTTTAAAAATTATTATAAAGTTTTTTTTTCTTAGCGCTATTTTTATGGCGCTATTTTTTTCGGAGTTTGTTTATACTGAAAAAAGCTCTCAGCAGGTTCTCAAAAATAATACTAAACAGGATTTGCCAGATACTGAGTTCAGGCAAAAACTAATCGAAACGATAAAGCGAGCAGATGAATCATTTTATGACCGTTTTGATGCAAAAGTCTGGCTATTTGAACAAGCAAAAAGACTCGAGAAAGTGGCGCCACATATTCCAGAGGATGAACGCTGGGAAATATTGAGGCTAGTTCACAAAGAAGCCAAAACATTTGATTTAGATCCGATGTTGGTTTTAGCTTTAATCAATGTAGAAAGTAATTTTGATCAATATGCGGTTTCCAGCGCCGGCGCTTTAGGGCTAATGCAGGTAATGCCTTTTTGGAAAAACGAAATAGGCCATCCTGATGACAATTTAAATGACATGCAAACCAATCTAAAATATGGTTGCGCTATCCTTAGCCTATACTTGAAGAGAGAGAAAAACGATAAGACAATGGCTTTGGGTCGTTATAACGGCAGTCGGGGTCAATATTGGTATCCAATGAGGGTATTTAAAGCAATGAGGAAAGTTTGGCATCCCTAAACTCAGAACCCGCAGAACGCCGCTCCAGTAAACTGACTGAAAAAGTTTGTTATAACGGGGTTGGAAAACCTAAAATTGGTTTGGTTTTAACTGGTGGCGGTGCTCGCGCAGCCTATCAGGTAGGTGTTCTTAAAGCCATTTCAAAGTTGATCGTTCAATCTCATTGTGGTAATCCCTATTCAATTATCTCTGGTACGTCTGCCGGCGCAATTAACGCAACCGTTCTAGCAAGCTACGCTCAAAATCCTACAGTTGGAATTAGAAGTTTAGAAAAAGTTTGGGAATCATTTAGTGTCGATAAAGTTTTTCGCTCAGATTTATTAGGGATGATGAAACAAGTTGGTCGTTGGGGAAAATCGATGTTTATTAGTGACTATCATCGACATAGGCAATTAAGTTTTCTGAATAATGAACCATTGAAAGTTATGCTAGATAAGGTTATTCACTTTAAAAATATTCAAAAGGCAATCGATAATAACTGTTTAGATGCTTTAAGCATAACTGCTAGTGGATATACTAGTGGGCAATCTGTTTCATTTTATCAAGCGAAAAACGAAATGCTTAATTGGAAGCGGCATCGTAGAGTGGGTTGTAAAAGTATCATCAGCGTAGATCATTTATTAGCATCATCGGCAATTCCTTTGGTATTTCCCGCAGTACATTTAAATAGAGAATTTTTTGGTGATGGATCGGTTAGGTTTCTAGCACCGCTTAGTCCTGCGATCCACTTGGGAGCGCAAAAAATACTAATTGTTGGTGTTGATCCGGTAAAAGAAGAAGTTGAAAGAGAAAARAAGAAACTACATTACCCTTCAATCGCCGATATCTCGGGGCACGTTTTAGACAGTGTTTTTGTTGATAGTTTRGATGGCGATATTGAGCGMRTTAGAAGAATTAATAAAACCCTAGATTTGATACCTGAAGATATTAGAAAGATAGAAACAAAACTAAAAAAAATTGAAACCTTTGTTATTTCGCCTAGTAAAGATTTGAGTGAAATTTCAGGCAAACATTTTCATGTATTGCCTCCTGTGGTGAAATTTTTCTTCAGACGTTTAGGAATTGATGATGATGAAGGTTCAAGCATTCTGAGCTACTTATTATTCGAAAGCGCTTACACAAAAGAGTTAATCGATTTAGGTTATCAAGATGCTATGAATATTAAACAAGAGATTGTCGATTTCTTTAACTGATTCTAGTTTCATTTTATTGTCATTAGTTATAACTAAATTATTTTCTCCCAAAATAGTGCTTTTCCTATTTCCGGATCAAGTTCGTAACCTTTAAAACCAAACTTCAAATAAGCATTTTTTGCTACAACATTTCCTTCTAATACTTCAAGAGTCATTTTGCAACAATCATTTTTTTGTGCATGTTTTTCAACGAATTCAAGCATTTTCAAACTAACTTTTTGACCTCGAAATTCAGGCAAAACAACAACATCATGTATATAAACGAGCGGTTTACATTTAAACGTTGAAAACCCGAAAAAACAATTAATCAGTCCCGCTGGCTTGTCATTAATATAACAAATAACACTAAATGCATTCGGTAATTGTTCTAATGCTTTGGGTAGATTAGATTTTGTATAGTCCGATAAACTAGTCGCACCGCCCATTGGATCTTCCGCATATGTATTGAGAAGAAAAAGCAGATCTTGGCTTTGTTGGCTATCTTTGTAGTCAATAATGGATATTTTTAGCGACATATTGAGAGTTCTTAGTCTTAATTAACGAAGGTATTAGAGTATATCAAATCTCGCACTAAAAGATAAAAGTAAAGATAAAAGCCCTTGACTGGTTATTATTTGCGCAGTAAAATTGACTACATCTGTAACAGATTTAAAAGAGTGTTCAATAATGACTACAAAAAAACAACCGCTCCCCGATCTTAGTAAAACGGAATTACAGATCCTCAACGTTCTATGGAAAAGCAAAGACGGTTCTTCGGTAAGAGAAGTGCATAACGTGATCCACGAACAATTTGATTGGGCTTACTCAACGACTAAAACGACGATGGATCGAATGGTTAAAAAGGGTATTTTAGCTCGTAACGATTTTCACGGTGTCTTTTTATACCAATCAACGGTATCTAAACCTGCTGGGTTAGCCAAATTAGCGAGTTTTTTTATGAATGATCTATTGGGTTTAGATCACAGAGCTTTAGTTTCACTTTTCACGTCGAGTAATGCATTAACAAAAAGTGAAATTGATGAGTTAGAGCAATTATTAAAAGAAGAAAACTCGAAGAGTTAGTATTCTCCAATGAGTCGATTTGAATCATTTTTTAGTGACTTAGTTGGTATAACGCCAACGTTATTCGAGTTTTTCCTGATCAACAGTTTTTATGCAGGAATTCTCGGCGTAGTTGTCATATCGATAAAATTAATTGTCCCAAACCTCTCAAAAAACACTGAATATTTTCTATGGTGTTTAGTTTTAATCAGACTTGTTCTACCTAACGATTTATCTTTTGAATTTTCAATTGGTGAACTTATTCAGAGTAGTTTTTCTGAAGATTTGGCTCTTTCGCTTTCTGCATCTGAGTGGTTAAGCAAAATGGTTAGTGATAGTCTTTCTAGTTCGTTTATAACGACACTAAACTTGTCTTCTCTAATAATGCCTTTATGGTTGATTATTCTATCTATTTCTCTTACTCGCTTTATTCGATTAAAACTGAAATTACAAGCGCTACTGACGAGAACTCAACCGGTAGGCGAGCATAGTATTGTGAAACAGGTAAACCGTTGGCGTAGAGAGTTTGTTATTCATCGACAAGTGATTGTTCTAAAGTCAGATGATTTCATTTCGCCATTTACTTTTGGCTTTTTAACGCCGGTAATTTTTATACCAAAACAGTTGCTAGAATCTAGCCATATTGATCAAAATGAAACTTTGGAAACGGTTATAGCTCACGAATTAATGCATATAAAGAGATTAGATTCGCTTTGGTTAAACTTTCAAAATATAGTGCAAATTATCTATTGTATTAATCCTATCGTTTGGTTCATTGTTTGGCGTTTAAATATTTTAAGAGAAGAGCTTTGTGATCAACAAGTGCTAAATACTCAAAAAATCAGTAAAGAAAGATATGGAAAAAGTTTACTGCAAGTATTGCGTTTTAGTATTGGTAGTAAATCACCAGAGTTGTTTGCTAGCTTCTTTTTGAGCCATAAAAGTATATTTAAACAAAGAATTAAAGCAATTGCTAAGAGCAAAATTAAAGGAAAAATCAGTGTAAAAATGAACAGCTTAAAATTAAGTTTTTTAGCGATTTTTGCAATAACGATATTGCCTTTGGGTTGGCAACATCAACCAATTATTTTGCCAGATTTAACTAAACAAAATTTGGATCAAGAGCAATCTCCATTCCCAGAAGATGTTAGAAAAACGTATAAAGCGCCAATCGTAAAACCTAAACTTTAAAAATGCTCTTATATAATCCCAATAGGCCCGACTAAGAGAAATCACCTAGAACTTCTAAGTTAAACTATTTATTATAACAAATGCAATCTGTGGTGTGGTCATTAATCATGCCAACCGCTTGCATGAATGCATAACAAATAGTTGTGCCAACAAAAGTAAAACCAAGCTTTTTGAGTTCTTTTGACATTTTTGAAGATATTTCATTATTTGTTGGTACTTCTTTTATATTTTTCCAATGGTTAACGATTGGTTTACCACCGACAAACTCCCATAAAAAATCGGAGAAAGGCTGTTGCTTACTCAGTTCAAGGTAGGCTAACGCATTTTTCCTAAACCCGTAGACTTTGAGCCTATTTCTAATAATGTCGGGGTTTAAAAGCAATTTATTGAGTTGAGTATCGGTCATTTTTGCCATTTTTACAGGATTAAATTGATGAAACAAGCGACGATAGTCTTCTCGTTTTTTTAAGACTAAAATCCAGCTCAAGCCTGTTTGAACGCCATCAAGCAGTAAATGTTGGAATAATAGCTCGCTGTCATAAACGGGAACTCCCCATTCAGTATCATGGTAGTTGACATATATTTCTTCACTTCCGACCCAATCACAACGCCTAAGCTCTTTATTCATCTAGCACCCAATCTTATAGAAGCCCTCTAATCCTCATACTGACACTATCATTCGTGTTTTTATATATGGATTAGAGAAATCAATTTGAATTAACTAAGTTATTGTTTTTAGGTTATACTTTATCTGATTAGTAATCAAATAATCAGGCTTTAGCTGAGGTTTTAAAGTCTGAAATTAATGGTTAGATAAATAGCCATGTTTATAGTGTCAGTTCTATAGATTCAGTTTATAGAGAAATTCAGTCAATAAGGAATGCGAGTTTCAGTGAGCGAAAAGTTCGACATAGGCAAAGTTAAAACCGAGCTTTCTAACTTTGGGAAATTAAGTCAACGTAAATTCGCTTATTTAGTCGAATGTATTAATCGATTTGGTGCAAAAGGTACTTTCTGGTGGCTTAAAACGAATGGTCAGAATGATGATTTATTAGAATCAATTCAAGATTTGCTAACGTCTTTTGAAGATCCATCTACTCCTTTAAATTTGGTTCAACAGGTATTAGATAACTACAAATTACCCGAAGAAGATTTGGGATATGTTTTATGGTATTCAGACGCGCATAATAAGTTACTAAACTTTCAAGCCGTATTAGAAAAAAAAGACAAGTTTGATGTCTCTTTATTGCAATCCGCAATGAACGAATTGAAATATATTGGACAGGCACATGAGTTTCATCAGTATTACGGGTTGGAAACATTGCAAAAAAAGGTAAGAGATATGTATCAAGAATTGCAAGAAAGCATTAGTAAAAACCAGGCGCTAAATTACGAAAAAATAGAATCTGAAAAACGCCAGACAGAATTATCTTTGAAACAGGGTGAATTAGATAAATTAAAAGCAAAAGCAAAAATAAAAACTATGGAAGCGGTAAAAATAAAAGAAAAGCGAATGGCTATTATGGAAAATAAGAAACGAAAAATGGCTGAAATAGAACTTGCAGAATTAGAAATAAGAAAACAAAACGAAAAATCTGAATTTGATGCTAAAGAAGCAGAAGCAAAAAGACAAGCGAGTTTACAAGAATCATACCGAGATCTAGAAATTACAGAAAAAATAAAAGAAATGCCTCTTGAGGATTTAGTTCGATTGGTCAACACTCAAATTACAAATAAAAAAATATTAACCTTTATTCAATTAGCTCAGCTCGATAAATTAAAGGAAGCGATTGAGGCAAAAAAAGCCTGATAAAATGGCTAGCAGAAAAGCCTAAACTCACTAAATTGCTAAAGTAAAAAGCTGTTGGTTAATGTTGAACAGCGGTTCTGTTGACATTGGGTTTTAGGTGGTTCGATATGTCTGCAAATACCAACCAATTTGTTTTTCCTATTTTTAATTCTCATTATTTGGTTGAATTGATTTACATTTTCTTTAAGCTGATTAACGTCAGTATTTTTTTCTGAATAAACACTATAACTAGAAAATCCTCCACAGGGTGAAACGCCAACACCAATAATTTTACATTGCATTGAAGTGTCGCAGTTTAGGCCAATCAAACTACTGATTGCTTCTAGCTTGTTTTTGAGATTGGAAGTTGTGCTAGGGTTGTTAATTGTAGGTGATGACACTTTGATTTTTTTGGTATGAATGTCTGACTGTACAAGTGTATTATTCTCGGTTGTATTTGAAGTACAGCTAGTTAGCGACAGTATTAACAATAAAAATGATCTGAATTTTATGAATTCAAGCATAACTTATTCCCTAACTAATTTTAATATGATATTAATGTTAATTTGTTAGATTTAATCTACATCAAATCCGTAGTAATATCTACTGTACTTAAATCTACTATTTAAACGTTATAAGTATCAAAAATGTCTAATTTTATTCTAGAATTCCAAAACGCGCTTGCTCCAGAATATTGTGATCAGCTAATTGAGAAGTTTGAACGATTTCCACATAAGCAAGATGGTAGAACGGGCGCTGGGGTGGATAAAGAAAAAAAGGATAGTTTAGACTGTTTTATAAGCAATCATCAAGAGTGGCAAAATGATTGTAATATTCTTTCTCAGACAGTATTAAATGCAACGGTTGAGTATGCTAAGCGTTTTCCATTTCTGGTTACAGGCGCCGTTTCAACGGGCATATTAGATCCTAAAACAAAGTTAACTAGAACCTTATCCCATGAAGATATAGGGAAACTCAAAGATCCTCAAATCCAAAATATTGTTAAAACGATTTTCCGCTTAGATAGTATTAATATGCAGAAATATACCAAGGGAAAAGGAGGATATCATCATTGGCATTCAGAGCACTTCCCTCATCCAACGGAAATAACTCAAAAGTCACTTCATCGTGTTTTATTATGGTTGGTTTACCTAAATGATGTAGAAGAAGGCGGAGAAACGGAGTTTTTTTATCAAAACGCCAAAATTAGACCTAAAAAAGGAAGCCTAGTTTTGGCTCCAGTGAACTTTACCTACACTCATAGAGGTTGTGTCCCTGTTTCGAGTGACAAATATGTATTGGCATCATGGCTCTTATATAATGAAGCAACTCAGTTATACGGATCAGCAAAGTAAGTCACAAAATATTACATTTAAATTGTTAGATAGAAGAAACTAATTTCATTTAATAGCGTCTTAATTAGTAGAAAGAGGAAGGAGCTAAAGCTTGTTTCTTATTTCTCCCGCGTCCCTCCTAATTTAGCGGGTTTGGAAGTTGGTTTCCCCAAGCTAACGTCCAACGGCCATAAAGACTTGTCTTTATGGCCTTTTTTATGCCCAGGGATGGACTGTCAGGATTTCGTTCCCGACAAATCCTAAGTACTTACGTCCGTGTAAGCAATGACCAAAGGAGCCATGGATGGCGGTTGGTCGATGCCCAAGGTAAAAGAGCCATGGAATGTTTGCCCGTGAATGCAGAGAATATGGCGGTTAAAAAGCTAAACAGCTTCAAGCCTAGCATATGCCAGCATCAACCATTTTGCTCCTACAGAATCGAAATTAACTTGAACTCTAGCTTGGGAACGATCGCCTTCATGGTTAAGGATCACGCCATTGCCAAATTTTGGATGTGTTACTGATTGCCCCAATCGAAATTGATTGGAGTCATCTCCGCTGTTTATTTGACTACCCATTTGTGCAAAAGCAGGCAGTTCAATTTGAGAGTTTAATCTAACATCCTGTTTAACACTGGCGGGGATCTCTTTAATAAATCGTGAAATTCGTGGGTAACTTTCTTTGCCGTACAATCTTCTTTTTTCTGTGTGGATTAAATAGAGTTTTTTCATCGCCCGGGTAATGCCTACATAAGCCAATCGACGTTCTTCTTCTAACTTATCGGGTTCATCCATAGACATCATGTGCGGGAATAATTTTTCTTCCATRCCRGCYATAAAAACTAAYGGAAAYTCTARCCCTTTMGCTGAGTGTAARGTCATCATTTGMACACAMTCYTCATACTGTTGAGCTTGATTATCACCAGCTTCTAAMGATGCATGMGCCAAAAATGCYGTCATTGGMAGTAARTCWGGATAATCATCRCTATCAAATTCTCTGGCTGCRTTRGCTAGTTCCGCCAAGTTTTCYTTTCTAGCCAAMGCYTTTTCRCCYTTTTCTTTSGCATAAAGYTGRTCAAGSGAYGTTGCCTCWATAGTSAGTTGGATCTGYTCCGAAAGAGGTAAATCAYTAAAATCTTCAAAGCATTGGTGWACWAGATTTAAAAARTTRAAAAGYGATTGGCWAGCTTTWGGCGTTAASAGTTTTTCTTCAGCGACAACTTGTGCAGCTTGCCAAAGWGTAGTGTTATTTTCTCTMGCTTTCTCTCTGATGRTTGCAATGCTTTTTGGTCCCAAAGCTCTGGCCGGAACGTTTACAACYCGTTCAAAAGCYGCATCATCCTGRCGGTTATACATTAAACGAACRTAGGCGAGTGTKGTTTTSACTTCYGCTCTTTCAAAGAATTTTAGTCCACCATAAATACGRTARGGAATTTGTCTTTGTAATAAAAATTCTTCTAGMACACGAGAYTGRGCRTTTGAKCGATATAAAAYGGCGCAYTCTGAATAAGACTTACCTTGMTCAACCCAATCTTTGATTTGGTTTGCKATAAAKCGCGCYTCYTCYTGCTCATTAAAGGCWGCRTAAAYRGAAATWGGWTCGCCWTCGTTATCATCKGTCCAAAGRTTTTTACCCATTCTTTCCAWATTRTTRGCAATAACRGCGTTTGCAGCTKTTAAAATRTTACCTGTTGAGCGGTAATTTTGTTCAAGYTTAATAATYTTAGTATCGTCATATTCATTTTCGAATTTYTGAATATTTTCAATTTTCGCACCTCTCCATCCATATATGGATTGATCGTCGTCACCCACGATGGAAATTTTACAATTCTTTGATGTTAACAGTTTAATCCAGGCGTATTGAATTCCATTAGTATCTTGAAATTCGTCTACTAGCAGATGTTGAAACCGGTCTTGATAATGCTCACGCAAATGTTGATTATCTCTTATTAATTCATAAGCTTTAAATAACAATTCCGCAAAATCAACTAGCCCGCCAACTTGACAAGCATTTTGGTATTGGTAATAAACCTTTGTATAAGTTGCAGTAAAAAGGTCACCTTTATGTTTAATATCTTTCGGACGTCGACCTTCATCTTTTTGTTGATTAATAAACCACATCGCTTGTTTGGCTGGCCATTCATTTTCATCAATGGTCATTTCTTTCATGACTCTTTTAATAACGCGCAATTGATCATCTGAATCTAAAATTTGGAAAGTATCTGGCAAGTCAGCATCTCGGGCATGAGCGCGTAATAGGCGGTGAGCTAGTCCATGAAAAGTGCCAATCCACATATCTCCACATGAGCGACCAAGTAACGACTCGATGCGATGTTTCATTTCTTTAGACGCTTTATTGGTAAAAGTAACCGCCATAATCGCGTGACTTGCTAGACCTTCAACCGCGATCAACCAAGCGATACGATGGACTAACACGCGTGTTTTGCCTGAACCAGCGCCGGCTAAAACTAATAGTGCAGAAACGTTAGTCGTTACAGCATCACGCTGGGCTTTATTGAGGCTATCTAAAATAAGAGAGACATCCATTTAAAAAAGATCACCTTCTAGATTAATAAAAAATACTATTTTACCCACTTTTTAGGTGAGCGAGAATCAATTTCGGTTTATCATTGATTTAATAATTAATTACATCAAATCATTCTCAGAAAAACGATAATCATCGAGACTACATAATGGCAACTAGCACTCACGACTTAAAAGAAATGCTTCAACTTCAGCAAGAAGCTTTTAAACAACAGCCTTTTCCCAGTGAAAAGTTAAGAATCACTCAGTTAAAGGCGCTCAAAGAGGCTTTACTCAAACATAAAGATAAACTAATTAAAGCGATTTCAGCTGATTTTGGTCATAGAAGCGAAGATGAAACGCAATTGGCTGACATTATGCCGACTATTTTATCGATTGGATATCATATAAAGCACCTTCGTAATTGGATGAAGCCTGAAAAACGTAAAGTTTCTGCTTTGTTTCAACCAGCATCAAGTCAGATCATGTTTCAACCTCTAGGTGTTATTGGCATTATGGCACCTTGGAACTATCCAGTATTTTTAACCTTAGGTCCGTTGATTGCTGCTATTGCAGCCGGTAACCGAGCAATGATCAAACCCAGTGAGTTTACGCCCTATAGCAATCGAATTCTTAATGAAATAATTAAAGATGCTTTTTCAAAAGATGAGGTGGTAATTGTCGAAGGCGAAGCTGAAATTGCCGCCGCTTTTTCTGCACTGCCATTTGATCACTTAATTTTTACGGGGTCGACAACCGTAGGAAAATATGTGATGGCGGCGGCGGCAAAAAATCTAACACCTGTTACCTTAGAGCTGGGTGGTAAGTCACCGGCTTTAATTGCCGAGGATGTCTCAACTGATTTTGCTGTTGAAAGGTTGTTATATGGTAAATGTTTAAATGCTGGACAAACTTGTGTTGCTCCGGATTATGTACTTTGCCCAGAATCGAAACTGGATGATTTGATCGCATCTTTTAAGAAAGGTTTTAAGCAGTTATATCCTGATGTAAGTTGTGGTGATTATTCTTCGGTAATTAATGATCGGCAATTTTCAAGAATAAATCGATTGATTGACGATGCTAAAGAGAAAGGCGCAACGATTATTTCACTTGCCAAACAACCTACAAGTCAAGAGAGATGCTTGCCTTTGCAATTAATAGTAGGCGCCAACGATACTATGGAAGTTATGCAAGATGAGATATTTGGTCCGCTKTTACCTATTTTAACCTTTAAGAATATCGATGAAGCCATTTCAATTATTCAATCAAAACCTCGTCCTCTAGCRCTTTATTTRTAYAGCCTGAATAAAAAGACACAAAACCACGTRTTATTACARACGCACGCCGGTGGWGTTTGCATAAATGATAGCGTTAATCATGTTGCSCAAGAAGATCTACCCTTCGGTGGTGTWGGCGCGTCTGGAATGGGTAAATATCATGGAAAAGAAGGCTTTCTAACCTTTAGTGCGTCTAAGCCTATTCTAAAAAGGGGACGTATTTACTCAGCAAAAGCAGCTTTCCCTCCTTACAATCGACTAATTCATAAAATGATCTATCGACTCTTTTTAAAATAGAGCCTAAAAATATCGACTGGTTCTCAAACTGAGTGTAAAACGTCGACTAGTTCTCAAATTGTCAGTGAGTATTCTCTTTATTTCCTATACTTATTAGATATGCCTCAAAAGTACTGAGGCATTAATTAATGTAGTTAGCGTATTACCTTGGAAATAAGAAATGGTTCAGGTATTAGTGTTTAACAAGGATGATAAACAAAAAATAAAAATAAATAGATACTTTTCTAGTAATGGAAAAGGACTGTACCAATTAAAATTTTCAGAAAGCTTTAGGATGGAAATTTTTGATAATCATTATTTCGACTTAATTGTTGTTAATCAAAGTGGTGCAGGGAAAGTCGGTTTGTCGTTTATTGAGAAAATAAATGGGCTTCAAATTCCGATCCCAGTTATTTTTATTATGCGAGGCAATAGCCTATCGGTTGATAACCATGCTATGGAATTAGGCGCATCTGATTGTCTTTCTATGGAAAGTCTAACTCAAGATAGTTTGCAACGAAGTGTTCGTCACGTACTTATTCGAAAAAACACGGAAGCTAAGCTTAGTTTTTTAGCCACTCACGATCCCTTAACGGGGTTAAGTAATCGTTATTTGTTTCAAGAACATCTTGTTCGGTCAATTAGTGTATCAAAAAGAAAAGGCACTTCTTTTGGCTTGTTGTTGCTAGATCTTGATCGATTCAAGATGGTCAATGATTCTTTAGGGCATGATATTGGCGATTTACTTTTAAAAGAAGTAGCTTTGCGTATAAAAAGCTCAGTTAGAGCGGTTGATCTAGTTGCACGATTTGGTGGCGATGAATTTACCGTATTACTCGATGACATTAATGATATTGTTGAGCTATCGAAAATCGCGGAAAAAATCCAAAAAGCACTTTTACCAGTAATGAATTTGCAGGGACAAGAGGTGTTTGTCACTACAAGCATCGGTATTTCCCACTTTCCTGAATGTGGAATTGTGCCATTAACGCTCATCAAAAGCGCAGATATTGCTATGTATAAGGCAAAAGAATTAGGTAGAAATACTTATCACGTTTATTCGAATGATCTTAGTGAAGAGTCCCGATTAAAGCTTGTTTTAGAACGAGATCTCCGCAGAGCGCTAATAAAGGGTGAGTTTGAATTATTCTATCAACCTCAGATTGATGTAAAAACAAATAAAATAGCTGGAGCAGAAGCCTTGCTAAGATGGAGACATCAAACTTTAGGAATCATCTCACCAGATAAATTTATTCCACTACTTGAAGAAATGGGAATGATGATTGGCGTAGAGCAGTGGGTCTTGCGACAGGTCTGCAATATCGCCAAAATGGTCAATAGTCCAGATTTTGATAGGCGAAATTCAGATAGAACAACGTTTGATAATGATTCTGCTGGTGAGATTAAATTCTCTATCAATATTTCTGGCTCCCACTTTAAGTTAGGTGATTTAGCTAAAAATGTTAAGTATGCGATTCGAGATAGCGGAGTGAAGGCTAGTTGCATTGAAATCGAGTTAACTGAAGATATAATGATTGAACATGTGGAAAGAAATAATGAAGTACTTAATTCGCTATCTAAAATGGGCGTATCAATTGCTTTAGACGATTTTGGTAAAGGCTACTCCTCTCTCACTTATCTAAAAGATTTTCCTGCAGATATTCTAAAAATCGACAAAGCATTTATTGATAATCTAGCGGTTGAAAGTCGTGATAGTGCGATTGTTAGCTCTATGATTGAGTTATCTCACAAATTATCAATCAAAGTAGTCGCGGAAGGAGTAGAACAACCTGAGCAAGCGGAAATTTTGCGAAAACAAGGTTGCGATTATATCCAAGGCTATCTTTTTGCTAAACCGATGGCGGTTGATCAGTTTTTAGACTTTTTACAAAACGATGAAAAGTTAAATCCAAACCGGTTAAAAACCAGCCAGTTAAAACCAAGCCTTTCGTCGGTAAAGTTTTAGCCTAACTTTTGTTTGTCTGCATCGCCTCTAAAGTTTTTTCTAATTGTTCAATTTTTTCTCGGGTTCTCGCCAGAACCTTTGTCTGAACATCAAACTCTTCTCTTGTGACTAAATCTAAGCGACTAATAACAGACTGCATAGCCTGTTTAAAATTTGATTCGATATCCTTTTGGAATGCTTTTGCACCTGGAGGAATACTTTGTGTAAACTTTTCCGCAAGATCTTCAATGATTTTTGGATTTAACATAGGTGTTTACCCTTTTTATTTGCTGTGATTAGGTTAAGTTTAAACGTTTAAAGGCGTATAATCACTTTTTTGTCGCCTGAACTGCTAGGACAGGCTCCTAGTCTCGTATCTATATGGCTCCGTATCACTATGTTATCTAAATTTTTGCCGAAAATACTGGTTGGCTCTATTTCCTTTCTTCTCCACGTTATTAATACGCTATTTTGGGTGATCCCCATTTTTGCGCTCGCTATCTTTAAATTCTTTTTGCCTTTTTCTATAGTGAAACGAATTTGCGATAAGTTGTTGAATGCTAGTGCAAGTAATTGGATCTCTATTAATTCATTGACCTTAAAGTTAGCTAGTCCAATCGATTGGCAAATAGAGCTACCAGAAAACCTTTCAACAAAAGAATGGTATTTAGTCATGGCAAACCACCAAAGTTGGGTTGATATCTTAGTTCTACAAAAAGTTCTTAATGGCAAAGTTCCTTTTTTAAAGTTCTTTTTGAAACAACAATTACTATGGGTGCCCATTCTAGGATTAGCTTGGTGGGCATTAGACTTTCCCTTTATGAAGCGTTTTTCAAAGTCTTATCTTAAGAAAAACCCTCACAAAAAAGGTCAAGATTTTGAAACCACCCGTAAAGCCTGTGAGAAATTCAAAACCATTCCCATTTCTATTATGAATTTTCCAGAGGGAACTCGATTTACGCCTGAAAAACATGATAGTCAATCTTCAAAGTTCACCAATCTATTAAAGCCAAAAGCGGGCGGTGTTGGATATGTTTTAACTTTAATGGGAAATGAAATCAAACAGGTGTTAGATGTCACCATAGATTATCCAAAACATCCATCACCTAGTTTCTGGGATTTTATGACGGGGGAGCTTAATTATATTCATGTTAAAGCTAAGTTAATTGAAATACCTGAGTCAGTGCAAGGTAGTTATATTGAAAGCAGCGAAAACAGGCGTAAAGTTCAAAAATGGGTGAATGGCATGTGGGAAGAGAAGGATGCTCAGCTTGATCGGTGGCGATCTTAATTAGGTTTGTTTATCCATTCCACATCCCCTTTACAAAGATTGATAAGAGCTTGCTTAAATTCTTCTGTTTCAGAAATGGCGAGTTCGAGAGATATTTCTAGTTTACCTGAATAGTTGACGATAAGATTATCTGATTGATAGCTGTCTAATAAATGCTCAAAATCTTTTTGTTGAGAGTAGTCAAGATAAAATGCTAATTTTGTATAATGTATTTTTTCTTTAGTTGTTAGTTTATCCAACGCGAGCTTAACACCGCCTCCGTATGCTCTCGCCAGCCCACCTGTTCCCAATTTAGTTCCACCGAAATAACGAGTAATAACAATAACGATATCGCCAATCATTGCGTGTTGTAAAACATGGAGCATCGGTTTACCCGCAGTACCTGATGGCTCGCCGTCATCACTGCAACCAATCAATGTTGTAGAGTTAGGRTTRCCGACTATATAAGCCCAGCAGTGATGACTTGCTTCTGGATAWGAMGTTTTTAAGGTTTTAATAAARGWTTTAGCRTCYTTGCTAGTCGAKACATTTTGAACACGAGTAATRAATTGGCTWCCYTTTATAAYCTCTTCTACTTCGATGGCCGAAGCGGGGACGTTATAACTCTGCAAAGGCATCTCTAGTTAAGTTTAATAYGCCATTTTYCTCAATAAYAATATCGTCTTCAATTCTAATTCCRCCATAAGGCATAAAGGWTTCAATTTTATCCCARTTGAATARTGAAGAATGYTGACTATTTTCTCCWGARTTTCGATATTGTTTYAAYAAAGATTCTATAAAATAAAGSCCAGGCTCTATSGTAAACGCCATKGAGGTTTCCATTTTTCKAGTRCTTCTTAARAAMGGRTGMKMACTRGGMGGRGGAYTTNATTTTYCCNGTTTYATCAGCAAATTGMCCGCCAACATCATGTACTTGTAAGCCAATYAAATGCCCTAAWCCATGYGGGAAAAATGCTCCGCTAATACCTGAYTCCACYATTGCAYYTRCWGACATRTCAACRAAMCCAAAYTGGTTAATTATKTCAGCRATYTTATGGTGGGCATCAATATGTAAAYYWMAATAATCTTGRCCAWTTTYAATAGAATCGATWSARCTTAAYTGCATTTCATTCATCGCGATAATCAAGTCAGCAAACTCATCATTTTTATAAGAATAAGTACGAGTAATATCTGAGTGATACCCATTAAAACTAACACCGGCATCAATTAAAAATGATTGGTGTTGCTCAACATTATTAGCACTGCATTCCATGTAATGAAGAATTGAAGCATGCTTGTTTAACGCAACAATATTACCGTAGGGTAACTGATGTTCTAAAACGCCTGACGCTTCCAAGTAAGCAAGGTGTATTTGTAATTCACTTTTGCCTAATCTAAATTGTTCTTCTGCAACCTTATGCGCAAAGGTCGCTTTACGGTTGGCTTGTTTTAGGCATTCTATTTCATAGCCACTTTTATAAGCTCGTTGCCAATAAACTTGATTGATAAGCGAATCATTATTTGTCGATACTTTATCAAGTTTTTTAGTTAATTGAGTCTGTTCACCAAGTAATAATGTAGAGTCTTTATTATCAGGAAAAAACTCTAAAGCTTGTTCAAATTGAGTAATAATTTTAATCTCAAAATGGGGAGACCAAAAATCATTAGGATCGCTTGGCGGGGTATGCCAAAAATCGATTGGTTGATAATAAATTAATGTTGGTTTGCCTGTTTTATGAATCACTAAATAACTATCGGCGACCTCCGTCAAAGGCAAATAAGTCCGAAACAAAAAGCTCGATTTAAATGGATAATTCATATCGTCTAGATAAATTGGTAGAGGAACACCAGACGGTATTAAAAGGGCATCAACATTGTTCTCAGACATTATTTTTCTATGTCTAAGTAAAAGATCATCAATATGTAGTGAATAAAGTTCTGAAATATCATTTTGCATATTATCTTTTCGCCTCAAAAGCGCGTCTTTTTTCGATGGCTAATGGCGTAATTTCATCCTCTAGCTTTTTCAAAGCGCCGAACATAAAAAAGGTTTCAGCCATAACAAAAAGAGGGCCAATTAATAATTGATTAAGGTCATCAACAAATGCTGGTTTTGCTTTTTCAAAGTGATGCCCAATAAATTGAAAGATCCATCCGATAACAAAAACACCAAGCGCTATCCATAAAGCATTTGCCGATAATGAAACTAAATGCGCGCTATAAAGTGCAGGGACTATAAAAAGGACTTGTCCGATAGCCAAACTGATGTTCAACATAAAATAGTAAATAAGAACGCCAGTAAAAGCGACCATTGCTAAGGTTAATGGGCTGTCTAGACTGGGTATGGTTAAAGGTAATTGAACCAAACTCAAAAGAACCATTAGAGCCCAAACAATCATTGGCACACCAATAAAATGCGTTTTGACGTTGTTTCTATTTAAATGAACACTTTTATAGGTAGAGAGTTGTTCAACATCTGTTTTCATTGGAGTTCACCGTTTTGATTATTAATCTCAGATTGAATCCTAGCAGTATAGCGAATATAGGAACTCTAAGGTAGTTCATAAAACAAGTCTTTTAGGATAAAACAAGGTTGATTCTTTGTATAAAACGAACGATCGTTCAACTCTATTCAAACAACTGTTTGAATTGTCAGCTTATCTGGTTATACTCGAGTCACTAAAATTAGTTAATTCCCAATAATCGAGTAAAAAGTAGGTAACCTTTTCTATTTTTTAAGACTAAACTCTACCCACTTGATTGAAAACAATGCAACAAACGGAGCAAACGAATGATATATGAAGGTCAATCTCTTCGCTGTGAAATGCTTGATAACGGCATAGCGGAAGTAATATTCGATAGTCAAAGTGGTTCAGTTAATAAGTTTGATAAAGCGACTTTAGAAGAATTAAAACAAGTAATCGAAAAACTATCCTCAACCGATGGTATACGCGGTGCGATTGTTACCAGTGCAAAAGGCGTGTTCATTGTTGGTGCTGATATTAATGAATTTTTGGCTATGTTTGACGAAACCGAAGAGCAAATGATTGCTTGGTGTGTGGAAGCGAATGCTATTTTTAGTAGTTTTGAAGACTTACCTTTTCCTACGGCGTGTGCACTTGGTGGATTTGCGCTTGGTGGCGGTATGGAAATGGCGCTTTCATGTGATTTTAGAATTGCGAGTCCAGCCGCAAGAGTCGGACTTCCTGAAACGCAATTAGGCATTATTCCTGGCTTTGGCGGAACGACTCGTTTACCAAGATTAATTGGTGCAGATAACGCGATTGAATGGATTGCAACTGCAAAACCGCAAAAGCCTGAAAATGCATTAAAAGTAGGTGCTATTGATTCGGTTGTTGCGCCAGAATTATTAAAAGACACAGCTATTCAAATGGTGAGTGATGCCGCAGATGGAAAGTTAGATTGGAAAAACCGCAGAGCAGTAAAACAAGCACCATTAAAATTAAACAAATTAGAAAGTTTAATGGCATTTAATGTCGCTAAAGGTGTCGTGGGTGCGAAAGCAATGCCTCATTATCCGGCGCCAATGGAAGCGATAAACGTCATCGAAAAAGCAGCAAGAATGTCTCGTGATGATGCGTTAAAAGTAGAGCACGAAGGATTTGTCAAAGTTTGCCAAACTTCGCAAGCTCGCGCCATGGTGCAAATCTTTTTAAGTGATCAGTTAATCAAAGGCAAAGCAAAAATTGCTGCGAAAACGGCTACAAAGCAAGTTAAACAAGCGGCTGTTATTGGTGCGGGAATTATGGGTGGCGGAATTGCTTACCAATCAGCCAGTAAAGGAATDCCGGTTGTGATGAAAGATATCAATCAACCAGCGTTAGACTTAGGCATGAATGAAGCGATTAAAATCCTCAGTAAAGGCGTTAAAATTGGCAAATTAAAAGCCGATAAAATGGCAAAGATTGTTTCCACCATAACTCCAACATTAGATTACTCGGCGATTAAAAATGTTGATCTAGTGGTTGAAGCGGTCGTCGAAAATGCAAAAGTAAAAGATATTGTTTTACAAGAGATAGAAGGTCATATTGCAGATGATGCAATTTTGACATCTAACACTTCCACTATTTCGATTGATTTATTAGCCACTAACTTAAAACGTCCAGAAAATTTCTGTGGAATGCACTTCTTTAATCCGGTTCATAAAATGCCGTTGGTTGAAGTTATTCGCGGAGAAAAATCATCAGATGAAGCGGTTGCAGCAACCGTGGCTTACGCCAGCGCTATGGGTAAGTCAGCCGTTGTAGTTAAAGATTGTCCGGGTTTTTATGTTAACCGAGTATTGTTCCCTTACTTTAGAGGCTTTAGCTTAATGATGGCTGAAGGTGCTGATTTCCGTCAAATCGATAARGTSATGACAAAATTTGGTTGGCCAATGGGTCCTGCYTATTTACTTGATGTTGTTGGAATCGATACCGCATATCACTGTGCAGATGTATTGGCAGAAGGTTTCCCCGATAGAATGTCGGTTATTGAAGGTGATTCATTAGCAAAACTTTATGAAAATAAACAATTAGGCCAAAAAACCGGTTCTGGTTTTTATGCGTACAGCCTTGATAAAAAGGGTCGTCCAAAGAAAGATTTTGTAGAAGGGATTTTTGACTTAATTGGTAAGCCTAGCAAAGAATATGAAGCTCAAGAAATTATYGATCGAATGATGYTKCCTTTAATCTTTGAAGTRACACGTTGTTTAGATGAAGGCATTGTTGCCACYGCAGAAGAAGCKGATATGGCATTATTATTTGGTATTGGTTTCCCTCCCTTTAGAGGCGGCGCATTAAAGTTTGCGGATGAACTTGGATTGAACAAGATCATTACAATGGCTGAAAAATACAAATCTTTAGGTGCTTGTTATGAAGTTCCTGCGCTATTAAAGCAATTAGCTGCAGACAACAAAAACTTTTATAACGCTTAGACGATTAATCGATAAAGTTAAGCACAAACGAATTCGGAGATACTAAAATGACAGATTCTAATGAAGTAGTAGTAGTTGACGCAATTAGAACCCCAATGGGTCGTTGCAAAGGTGGAATGTTTAGAAATACGCGAGCAGAAGTTTTAAGCGCTCGTTTAATACAGGGTTTATTAGATAGAAAYGATGCGGTTAATCCGGCAGAAGTTGAAGATGTAATATGGGGTTGCGTTCAACAAACTCTAGAGCAAGGCTTTAACATTGCCAAAAATGCATCGTTAATGACAGATTTACCGCACACAGTTGCCGGACAAACTATTAACCGGTTATGTGGTTCGTCAATGCAGGCAATTCACTCCGCAACACAAGCTATTCAAACGGGTAATGGTGATATGTTTATCGTCGGCGGTGTTGAGCATATGGGTCACGTACCAATGATGCACGGCGTTGATTTTGCCCCGCAAATCTCAAAGTATGCTGCTAAAGCTTCGGGCATGATGGGTTTAACTGCCGAAATGTTAGGCAAGATGCATGGATTTGATCGAAAAACTCAAGATAGGTTCGCATACAACTCTCATAAAAGAGCACATGCAGCGACTACAAGCGGCGCATTTTCAAAAGAGATCTTAGCAATGGAAGGCCATGATGCTAATGGCGCTTTAAAAATGTTTGACTATGATGAAGTGATTCGAGCAGAAACAACTGAAGAAGGTTTAGCCGGTTTAAGACCTGTTTTTGACCCTCGCGGAACGGTTACTGCGGGTAATGCTTCAGCATTATCAGATGGGGCGTCAGCTATGCTAATCATGAGTGCTCAAAAAGCTAAAGACTTAGGGTTAACACCTTTGGCAAAAGTAAGAAGTATGGGCGTTGCAGGTTGCGATCCAGCTATTATGGGCTATGGTCCAGTTCCAGCCGTTAAAAAAGCACTTAAACGTGCTGGATTACAAGCTTCAGATATCGACCTTTGGGAATTAAATGAAGCCTTCGCCGCACAAGCATTGCCGGTAATGAAAGATTTAGGCATTTTGGATGATATTGATTCCAAAATAAATCTAAATGGCGGGGCGATTGCTCTTGGTCATCCACTCGGTTGTTCGGGTACTCGAATCAGTGGAACGCTTCTTAGATTGATGGAAAGCAAGGAAGCGACATTAGGTGTTGCGACCATGTGTATTGGTTTAGGGCAGGGGATAGCGACTGTTTTTGAACGGGTTTAATGTTTTAAATATTAAGAAATAAAGTTATAAAAATAGCGACCTTCGGCGGGCTATTTACTGAACTTGGAGCCACTAAATTAATTTTAGTGGCTTTTTAATGTCGGTAATTAAATAAACCATTGTTTACAATGTGCTTTTATTCGGAAGTGAAAGCATGATAAGTACATTGATCGTACGATTAGTTTACTGAATTCAGTTGCTTACACTAAATTCTCTATTACAAATCCACAGTTAAATCATGTGGGGGGAGTGAATGATTAAAGGTATTCGTTACATTATTGATATAGAAATAGCTCTCATCGCTTTTTTAAAAGGGTCGTAGAGGTGTCTTGATATGATCACTGTTGCCACAAAGCCGACCTAATTCATCAGTTAAAATCATCCTCTTTAATGATCACTTAGATACGAAAGCTGACATTTTTAGGCTGCCAGCTAAGAGACGCTGAAATTCAACTTTGCTCATTGTCTATTTTGGTTGTTGAGTTAAATCATTGACCGTTTAATGCCACCAAGAGGAATTCCTTATAGATATAATACGATAATATTGCCCTCTAACGGCTAACATTTCCGAATAGCCAGGTGATAATGGTACAATTACTTCGTACTTGATTTACCATTAATGTCTACTAATATAAAACGGATAAAAAGCAGTGCGTCTTCTTAATATTGTATTACCGAATTTTTACACATTAGATACCACCACTGACCTACCAATAAAAGATATCCTTATGTTAAAAGACTACAAGTAAACCATTGCATTGTTTATGAAAGATAAATCAGTTGCCCCACTCAAGAGAAGTGTAATGAATAACCGTTTAGCTTTGCATATTTTTTGTTTTACGCTGGTTGCCTGTACAAATACAACAGATCCGAAGTCTAACCAATTTATCCCTCCTGAAGGAGCGAAGGTTGAAGAGAGTGTCCAAGTTGAAATGCGAGATGGCGCACGTCTTAACACTTTGGTAATACTACCAGAGGAAGCAAAGCACAGTCGTGTTCCGGCAATTTTAATACGTACCCCCTACAAATCAGAGCTTAACTCCAGAAGTAGTTTAGCGCTAAATCTGCTTGAACAAGGATATGCCTTGATAATGCAACATGAAAGAGGGCGCTACTTTAGTGAGGGTGAATATAAGATGCTCGGCGGTGCACTCAATGATGGCTGGGATACACTAGACTGGATTGTAAAGCAGGAATGGTCGAACGATGAAGTAGGTACTTATGGCTGTTCTTCCTCTGGTGAAAATCAACTTAAACTCGCAGCTGCTGGACATCCTTCACATAAAGCTATGATTGCTGGTTCGGTGGGTGTTGGTATTGCTGAAGCTGGTCCGTTCCGTGAGCAAGGTAATTTCTGGCGTGGTGGAGTTTGGCAACAGGGGTGGCTAAACTATTTTCACAGTGCTCTGCTGCAAGACTGGCCTCAGTTACCCCCAGGTATGTCGAATGAAAACAGGCAGCGTACTATCCAATTTTTTGACCTTAAAAATACGGCCTGGAATGTTCCTTCATCTGCATTCAACGAGCCACGTATGCACCTTCCAATGATTGACATCATGGAAATGATGGGAGCATCACGAAATGAGCTAAATACTTAACTTGAAGCAGGTCCTGTGGATCCAAGCTGGGCTGAATTAAGAGTAAGTCAGGGAGAGATGATAGCTATTCCTGGTCTTTGGTTTGAAAGTCTTTATGATATTTCTGCACGTTCATCTTTAGCCTATTTTGAATGGAATAGAGCAGCAAATGCCAAAGAAGATAGAAACAACCAAGTGATGCGCCTCACCCAAGGAGGTCATTGCTCCTTTGGCAAAAACAAAAAAGAACAAGAACACTCGAAAATTGGAGATTTAGAACTTGGCGATATGCGTTACGATTTTGTTGGCATGGCCGTTGATTGGTTTAATCGATGGATGAAACCACAAGTACAACCTGTTAATGATATGCCTAGTAATTACACCGCGTTTGTTGGTTATGGGCAATGGCTACAGGCAGATAAACTACCTATGCAGGGGAAGGAGGAATGGTATTTAACTGCATCAGGAGGCTTAGAAAATTCAATGATGGAAGCTGAAGCCAATTTCGATTATCGCTACGATCCAGCCAACCCTGTTGTCAGTCTTGGCGGCGAAATAGCTGGAACTGGAGATGATCAATTTGATGGAAGCTTTGATCAACGTAAGAATCAATCTCGTGAAGATGTTTTAGTTTTCACTTCTAAACCTTTTGTCGAAGAGGTGACATTATTTGGCATGACGGAGATTGGACTATCAGTTTCGTCAGATAAGCCCGATACGGATTTCACAGTAAAAATCCTGGATGTTTACCCTGACGGTAGGGCCTTTAATATCGGAGATACAATTTTAAGAATGCGTTATCGAGAAGGACTGGAAAACCCGGCTTTCATGGACGATGGCGTGATATATAACATCACCCTCCCGCCGATAATGCTGTCACGAATATTTCGAAAAAATCACCGTCTGCAAGTGGAGATATCATCAAGTAATTTTCCGGCTTATGCGCGGAATTTGAATACCAACCAAAATCCTTACACCAGTACAGACATTGCAACTGCAAACAACACCCTTCATGTTGGGGGAATATATAAGTCTTTTGTCAACCTGCCTATTTATGTTGAAGAACTTAAAAAGCGTTGAGGAATTTATGGACAGAGCTAGATTATTGCCCTGTGTAAATTGTTGTGGCTGAGTAATATTTTTCACAAATTTATAGCTTGGAATTATATTGCGGGCGCTTTAGTCTTAAAGAGTATGGTCGTAAAATTATTATCTAGGGAGTCGTTTGTAGCTAAAGGTTACCTAAAGAGTAATCTTTGGCTAATGTGTTCGATGCACTAAAAGATCTACTAATTGGTCAGGCCATGAGCAGCGGTTTATCACTCTTTACAGACCATAGTAATAATCAGGCTGTCACATCAAAATAGTACCAGCTATTTGTTTTTCCAACACAGTCAAAAACGTCTACTTTTAGCGATTAAAAGTCACAAGGTAATCTTCGATGCTAATGTCGGCTATTGGCTAGGAGCGGAAGGTTTGTGAACATTACTTCTACATTCCGCTTAGCGCACTTTTTTGACTGTTCGACGAATAGTGTTTTTCCGTTTCATTGTGGTCGAAGTCAAAACTAATAAAAACTCTTGGCTCTGCCATTTCTATTATTTTCATTAATTGATTTGAAGCAGATTTTAAGCTACCTAGTATAAAGGAGGTTGTGGAACAGGTTAAAACTCAAGATATCGTTAGCAAAGTAAGTTTTATCACCAAGGCTTAACCTCATTGCTGGTGTTGTGATTGGTTTGTCCTCACTTGAATTAGCAGTAATGCTTTTTTTATTAGTCATACAATAATTAAAATACACTCTTTTAATTTCTAATAGCTTTCCCATCCATTCAGGGTTGTAACCAGCATATGCATTCCAGCGTTTGGAATTGGTTCCACTGGTTACTGGTCGCTCAAGCATATTGATGTGGCGACGCAATATTTGAAACCAATTATCTACACCATTCAATGATGAAGAGGCAAGGATGCCGGAACTGCGATGTATAGATTGTAAAATGCCATTGTCGCAATTTGAGATTTGATTCATTCGATTTAGAAGTGTATAACCTTATTCGCTATCTAATGATTAATCATCACGGACGTTACATCAAATGAAAATCACACTCTATTACGCAACCAATCGCAACCATCTAGGAAAAAACCGATGGAAACCTGAAGGTTATGGTCAAAATTTCAGCTCTGATCGAAATAGTAATTTAAGGTTTGGTAAAGTTGAGCTGAATGTTGACAATAATACGATTGAAAATGATTTTCTTAAAAAGGCTAAGCATAAACGAATTGGCGATGGTATTGGATTATCTGCTTACCTAACTAAGCAAGCCAAACAAAATGCTAAAATTAAAGCTTATAAAGATATCACTTCTGGTGGAAAAGGCGATGTTAGTGTAGACAAATTAGCATCAACGGAACTATTTCAAGACCTGAAAAAAATCATGGATGAAAAGCAGGATATTATGATTAATATTCACGGCTTTAACGTGGATTGGTGGGAGGCCGTCGGCTCTGCGATGGCATTAGAGTTAATGCTAAACAGAGAAAACATTCATCAAAAAAGCAATAATAAATCCGTTACTGTCTTTCTTTTTAGTTGGCCATCAAACGGTGAAATGATGAAAGATAGAGCCTATTCTTCTGATCGTCAGGATGCGACTGATTCAGGCATTGCAGTAGCTCGTGGTTTTTTAAAGCTTCGTGATTTTTTAATGACTTTGAGACCAAAAGAGACAATTTCTAAACTCAAATTGGATCCATCATTAAAAGAATGTGGTCAAGAATTGCATCTACTTTGTCATTCAATGGGAAATTTTGTTTTTGAAAACGCACTGGCTTCACTTAAGGAAAATACAAACCAAAAGTCTTTGCCTCGATTATTCAAAAATGTATTTATGTGCGCGCCGGACGTGGCGGATAATGTTTTAGAAAAAGCAGAGCCAATGCAAAGTGCACATGAATTATGTCGTAGTCTCAATATTTATTACAACCGAGGAGATGTTGCAATGTATATTTCTGACTATACCAAAGGAAACTCTGAGCGATTAGGGCATGCGGGTGCGGCTCGACCAGAACATTTACATAATAAAATTTATCAAGTCGATTGTTCAAATATCGTCAGCGGTATGACCGAACACAGTTACTATTTATGGGGTTCGGTTAACGAAGATATTGTTGAAAGAATGCATGGTGTTTGTTTTGAAGATGAAAATCGTATGGGAGAGTTGAAATCTAGAAATGTATTTGAACTTTCTTAATTGTTATTTATACCCATATTCAATCTGGCTCTTAAAATCTAATCGGATTTTAAGAGCCGGAGCAAATACTTAAAACTAACTTCGACCTGAATGCCCAAAACCACCTTCACCGCGATCGCTATCGTCAAAACTATCAACAATGTCAAAAGCAACTTGTACTACCGGAAGAAAAACTAATTGAGCAATTCGTTCACCGGGTTCAATATCAAACGTTTTATCGCTACGGTTCCAGCAAGAAATAAATAATTGTCCTTGATAATCTGAGTCAATAAGACCTACTAAGTTGCCTAATACTATGCCGTGTTTATGTCCTAGCCCCGAACGAGGTAAAATTGTGGCGGCTAAACTTGGATCACCAATATAAATAGATAAACCAGTGGGTATTAATTGAGTCTCTCCAGGCTTTAATGGGATCGTTTCATCAATGCAAGCGCGCAAATCCATGCCTGCAGAACCATCCGTAGCATAAGCTGGCAGTGGAAATTCTTTTCCTATACGTGAGTCGAGTATTTTTAGTTTTATCTTTTTCATTTAGAATTCCATAATGGCTTGGTTCTTTGATTTATGTCGTTATTTTAATAGAAAACGATACTTAGCGAAATAGTTTATTTGTTTATGAACTAGATACAATAATTGATTATTGAGCTACCATTTCGCACAAAGAGGCCGTGAAGCCCACTATTTTGAGTCATTTCAATCAATTTTAATCATTTCTATTTTCCGCTCATTATAGAAACGTAAAGTTGCTTCAACGTTACTTATTTTTACAAATCAGTAAGTGTTACACAAAACTGCCAGAATAATGATATTATGTATCAAATAGGTGAGTAGAAAGTAAAAAACATGAAAATACAAAGTTACGTAAAAGGTGAATGGTGTAGTGGGAATGGGCGGGTAGATATCTTGCTAAATTCCGTCAATGACGAAGTGATTGGCGAAGTTCACTCATTAGATTGCGGTTTTAGTGAAATATTAGACTATGGTCGAACGGTTGCAGGGCCAGAACTACGAAAATTAACCATTCATGCCCGCGCAGAATTAATTAAACTTCTCGCCAAATACCTACTTGATCGTAAAGACGAGTTTTATCGTGTTTCTTATATGAGTGGGGCTACTAAGGCAGACTCATGGGTCGATATCGAAGGCGGTATCGGCACAATGTTCAGTTACACGGGTATTGCCCGACGCGAACTGAATAACGATACATTCGCAGTTGAAGGCCCTGTTGAACCACTTTCTGCCAATGGCACCTTTGTTGGTCAGCACATACTTACTTCTAAACAAGGCGTTTCACTGCATATTAATGCCTTTAATTTCCCTGTATGGGGCATGCTTGAAAAAATTACACCGAGTATCATTGCAGGTGTTCCGGTTATTGTTAAACCTGGAACGGTAAGTTGTTATCTTACTGAAGTGGTTGTCCGAGCCATCGTTGAATCTGAAATCCTACCAAAAGGAACTGTTCAATTAATTAGTGGAAGTGTTGGTGATATTCTTGATCATGTGAATGAGCAAGATGTAGTGACTTTTACTGGGTCAGCCTCAACCGGACAAAAGCTAAAAGCTCATCCTAATATTATTGCTAAAAGTGTTCCCTTTACGATGGAAGCCGATTCATTGAATTGCTGTATTTTGGCGCCTGATATTACTGTGGAAGATGCTGAATTTGATTTATATATAAAAGAAGTCGCTCGAGAAATGACTACTAAAGCCGGTCAAAAATGTACTGCGATTAGACGAGCGATTGTGCCTTCGGATATGACCGAAGCGGTAAGCGAAGCATTAATTAAACGACTAAAACGTACAGCAATTGGCGATCCGACTCAAAAAGAAACCCGTATGGGCTCCTTAGTGGGCAAAAGTCAAAGAGACGATGTTCTTTCTGCAGTTGAAACTTTAATGTCAGGTAACGAAGTCATTCTAAATGGTTTTGATGATTATTCATTGGTCGGCATTGAAAAAGACCAAGGCGCGTTTATGGCGCCAACACTATTACGATGTATTAATCCTTTCAAAAATACCATCGCTCATGAAGTAGAAGCTTTCGGTCCGGTTAGTACATTGATGCCCTACGACGGAATTGAACAAGCAATTGAATTAGCGAAAATGGGTAAAGGAAGTTTAGTCGGTTCTGTGATTACTAAGAGTGCTGATTACGCGCGCGAAATTATATTAGAAAGTGCCTCGCACCACGGCAGAATGTTAGTGCTTGATGCAGAGTGTGCAAAAGAATCTACTGGTCACGGTTCTCCCCTTGCCAGTTTAGTTCATGGAGGCCCTGGTCGTGCTGGTGGAGGAGAGGAGTTAGGTGGCGTAAGAGCGATAAAACACTATATGCAACGAACCGCGATTCAAGGTTCGCCTAGTTCGATTATGGCTATTACAAATCAATATACAAAAGGTGCGAAAACTAAAACAGACCGCGTTCATCCCTTCAGAAAATATTTTGACGAATTAGAAATCGGTGAAACATTAATCACTCATCGCAGAACAGTAACGGAAGCTGACATTGTTAATTTTGGATGCATTTCCGGTGACCATTTTTATGCTCACTTTGATGAAATTGCAGCAAAGGATTCATTCTTTGAAAAACGCGTAGCCCATGGATATTTTATTATTTCAGCGGCTGCAGGAATGTTTGTTGATCCAGGACAAGGGCCGGTTATCGCAAACTATGGGATCGATAATCTACGTTTTGTCGAACCAGTCGGAATTGGCGATACGATACAAGTTCAGTTGACTGCAAAACGCAAAATAAAGAAGACTAAAAAGCCGGATGATAAATATGATACCGGAATTGTTGTTTGGGCGGTAGAAGTGACTAATCAACATAATGAACCGGTAGCGGTTTATGATATTTTAACTTTGGTTGAACGATTGAAAAAATAAACAACAAGATCAAAAGGATTTCTACCACAGAGACACAGAGGACACAGACAAAGATCAAAGGATAAGAAAATGAAGTTTTAAATTTTTCCTCTGTGAACCTCTGTGCCTCTGTGGTGAAATTTGTTTTGATTTTTAAAGAGAATTTATTATGTATGAAACAATAAAGTTAGAAAAGAAGAATGGCGTTGCTAATTTAACTTTAAATCGACCTGATCGATTGAATAGTTTTAACGTTCAAATGCATGAAGAACTGCGAAATGCTTTAGATGGAATTGCTAACGACGGAGAAACTCGCTGTTTAATGATCACCGGTGAAGGTCGAGGTTTTTGCGCTGGACAAGATCTTGGCGACCGTGCGGTGAATGCAGATGGCGAAGCACCTGATTTAGGAATGTCGGTAGAAAAATATTACAACCCCCTTATTCGAAGAATAACTAATTTAAAAATGCCGGTAATTTGTGCGCTTAACGGTGTTGCAGCCGGAGCAGGTGCTAGTTTAGTCATGGCGTGTGATATTGTAATTGCAGCCCGTAGTGCTTCCTTTATTTTATCTTTTGCTAAAGTCGGTTTAGTACCTGACTCAGGAAGCTCTTGGCATTTTACTCGCGCATTAGGATTACCCAGAGCAAAAGCGTTGGCAATGTTAGGTAATAAACTAAAAGCTGAACAAGCTGAACAATGGGGATTAATTTATCAAGTGGTCGATGATGAATGTCTGATGGATGAAGCCAACAAGTTATCAAGCCACCTAGCAACTCAACCAACTGAAGCTCTTGCCAATATAAAAGATTTAATTCATACCTCTTTTGATTACAGCCTTAATGAACAGCTAGAAAGAGAACGAAAAGCAATGCAACATCTCGGTAGAAGTCACGATTATAAAGAAGGCGTATCAGCTTTTATGGAAAAGCGTGAAGCTAAGTTCAAAGGTAAGTAAAAAAGGCAAAAGACTATTTACCACAGAGGCACAGAGATCTCAGAGGAAGAGATGAAATGAATGAAACCAAAGATAGTAGTGTATTGACGGGAAAAATTATTGGTGCGGCGATTGATGTACATAGGCAATTAGGTCCTGGATTATTGGAATCAGTATACGAAGAATGTTTATGTATAGAACTTGATAATAGAGGCTTAAAGTTTGATAGACAAAAAGCTATTGGGCTTAGATATAAAAATAGGGAATTGGAAAATAAGTTAGTGTTAGATCTACTCGTTGAAAATAATGTAATTGTTGAATTAAAAGCTGTTAAAAAACTGGAAGCAATACATGAAGCTCAACTGTTAACTTATCTAAAGCTAACAAATAATAAATATGGATTACTAATTAATTTTAACGTACAAGTTTTAAAAGATGGAATCAAGAGATTAGCAAATTAACTGTTTACCTTCTCTTCCTCTGAGATCTCTGTGCCTCTGTGGTGAAAATTTGTTTTAAAAAGGGTTTTAAGAATGAAAAAAGTTTATATTTGTGACGCGATAAGAACACCGATTGGAAGATTTGGTGGTTCTTTATCGAGAGTTCGCGCTGATGATTTAGGTGCTATTCCAATCAAAGCTTTGATGGATCGTAACCCGCAAGTTAATTGGAATGAAGTGGATGATCTTTATTTTGGTTGTGCTAATCAAGCAGGTGAAGACAATCGAAATGTAGCTCGTATGAGTGGACTGTTGGCGGGTTTACCAACGGTAGTTCCGGCGGTAACGATTAACCGTTTATGTGGTTCAGGCATGGATGCTATTGGAACCGCGGCGAGAGCGATCGCCTGTGGTGAACAATCAATGGCGATTGCAGGCGGTGTTGAGCAAATGTCTCGAGCACCTTTTGTTATGCCGAAGGCTGATGCTGCTTTTTCACGTAAAGCTGAAATTTATGATACGACGATGGGTTGGCGCTTTGTTAATAAAAAAATGAAGGAATTGTTCGGCGTTGACAGCATGCCTGAAACCGCAGAAAACGTGGCAGAGCAATTTAATATTAGCCGTGAAGATCAAGATAAGTTTGCTTGTAGAACGCAAGAGAAAACCCAAAAAGCGCAACAAGCGGGTATTTTTAAGAAAGAAATTATTCCAGTCAAAGTAAAAATAAATAGAAAGGAAACGAAAGAGTTTTCAATCGATGAGCATCCAAGACCAAGTACCTTAGAAGGGCTTGCAAAACTTGGAACACCTTTTAAAAAAGATGGATCGGTAACCGCTGGAAATGCGTCAGGAATAAATGATGGCGCATGTGCTCTGCTAATTGCTAATGAAGAACAAATTGAAAAGCAAAAGTTAACACCGATTGCGCGAGTCGTGGGCATGGCTACTTCAGGTTTGGAACCAAAAATAATGGGTTTTGGACCGGTCGAAGCAACGCGAAAAGTATTGAAAAATGCAGGATTATCTATTGAACAAATGGATGTTATTGAACTCAACGAAGCCTTCGCGGCTCAAGGATTAGCAGTAATGCGCGAGTTAGGATTAGCCGATGATGACAAGCGCGTTAATCCAAATGGTGGAGCGATTGCTTTAGGACATCCTTTAGGAATGAGCGGTGCAAGATTAGTGATGACGGCAGGTTACGAGTTACAAAGAAATGGTGGTCAATACGCACTTTGTACGATGTGTATTGGTGTAGGTCAGGGCATTGCCATGATTATAGAAAAAGCTTAAAGATAAAAAAAATTACCACAGAGGCACAGAGAACACAGAAAGAGATAAAAAAGGGAAGGAACGTAGATTTCGTTTAGTTTTTCCTCTGAGAACTCTGTGCCTCTGTGGTGAAAAAATATTTGCTCTTTTAAAGATTGATGGAGATATATTATGCAAACAGTTAACGATGCAGAAGAACAATTAAAGTTCGATCAACGAATTATTGACGAACAAAAAATCGAGCCTACCGACTGGATGCCCGATGCCTATCGCCAAAATTTAATTCGGCAAATGTCGCAACATGCTCATTCGGAAGTGATCGGTATGCAGCCTGAAGGAAATTGGATCACTCGCGCGCCAACTCTCAGACGTAAAGCCGTTTTACTTTCTAAAGTACAAGACGAAGCGGGTCATGGTTTATATCTTTATAGTGCTACCGAATCACTCGGAATTACCCGTAGCGATTTAATTGAAGCGTTGCAATCTGGTACCGCAAAATATGCATCGATATTTAACTACCCAACCTTAACTTGGGCGGATATGGGAGCTATTGGTTGGCTTGTTGATGGCGCAGCCATTGTTAATCAAATATCGTTACAAAGAACTTCTTACGGCCCTTACGCCAGAGCTATGGTAAGAATTTGCAAAGAAGAAAGTTTTCATCAACGTCAAGGATATGAAATTATGACCGTCCTTGCGAAAGGATCCGCAGAGCAAAAACAAATGGCGCAAGATGCTATGAATAGAAATTGGTGGCCGTCACTGATGATGTTTGGCCCTCACGACAGTGACTCTGCTCATTCTGGAAAGTCGATGAAATGGAAAATTAAACGTGTATCGAATGATCAGTTAAGGCAAAAATTTATTGATCAAACTGTGCCTCAAATTGAAGAGCTTGGTTTAGATATGCCTGATCCGGAACTCAAATGGAATGAAGAACGAGGAAGTTATGATTCCGGTGAAATAAATTGGGAAGAATTTTACCAAGTGATCAATGGCAGTGGACCTTGCAATTACCAGCGAATAAAACACCATAAGAAAGCACATAAAGAAGGCGAATGGGTTCGAGAGGCTGTTAGAGCTTATCAAGAAAAACAAAATGCAAAAAAACAAACCAATGTTGCTTAAATTTTAAGAGGTTTAGTGTGATGAAAAAAGAAAAGTCAATCAATCAAGAACATTTGTCAGTATACGAAGTGTTTATTCGTTCTAATCGTGGCTTGGATCATAAACATGTAGGAAGCCTTCATGCGGAGAGTCCTGAGCACGCATTGATGTATGCAAGAGACTGCTATTTACGTCGCTCCGAAGGCGTTAGTGTTTGGGTGGTTAATGCGAAAGATATTACTGCTTCTCAGGAAGAAGATATCGCCAATTTTATAGACCCTATGGATGACAAACCCTATCGTCATGCGACTCACTACGTGTTGCCAGATAATGTTACCAATATGTAAATAAATGAGCCAATCAAAAGAGTTAAAACAATGAAAGATAACCAACAAAATTTGATCCGTTTTCTCATTGGATTGGGCGACGATTCCGTAGTTCTTAGTCATCGACTGTCTGAATGGTGTAGTAA
The DNA here is from genome assembly GCA_002733465.1 of Kangiella sp. Taxonomy (GTDB): domain Bacteria; phylum Pseudomonadota; class Gammaproteobacteria; order Enterobacterales; family Kangiellaceae. The sequence goes on along the minus strand of NVVT01000001.1, from coordinate 57,308 downwards.
CGGCCCTTACTTAGAAGAAGATATTGCTTTATCTAATATTGCACTTGATTATATAGGACGAGCTCGAATGTTTTATCAATACGCGGCTGAGTTAGAAGGCGATAAGCGGACAGAGGATGACATTGCTTTTTTAAGAAATGAGCGTGAATATACTAACCTTTTAATTCATGAGTTACCGATTAATGATTTCGCATTTACGATGGTTCGCCAATATTTTCTTGATGTTTATTATTGTCAATACTTGCTACAACTTTGCGAATCCACTGATGAAAGAATAGCTGCAATAGCCGCAAAAGCGGTGAAGGAAAGTCGATACCATTTAAAACGTAGTAAGCCGTGGATAAAACAATTAGCGGAAGGAACCGACGAAAGTCGAGAAAGAGTTCAGTTAGCACTTGATGAACTTGAAAATTTTGTAGGTGAACTATTCTTAATGGAAGAATGGGAGACTCAGTTGGCGAACGATAAATTAGTCGTCGATAGAAAAACACTGGAAGCAAATTGGAATAGCGAGGTTCAATCTTTCTTGGCCGAATCCGATATGAAGTTTCCCGACAGCAAAATACAAATTCGAGGCGGACGAAATGGTATTCATACAGAACACCTAGGACACATGTTAAGTGAAATGCAATATTTGCAAAGAAGCATGCCAGGACTTGAATGGTAAAGCCAAAACCAATTAAAAGAATTTCCACCACAGAGGCACAGAGAATCACAGAGGAAAACCGATCTTTTTTTCTCTTTCTGTGTTCTCTGTGGTAGAAAAATATTTTGTCTTTTAACTATGTTGAAATAATATGAATGATTTAATTTCTATAGTGACACCTGAATTTGCGGATCGAATAGCCTATAGAAACTCATCGGCTTATGGCAATATTTGGGATGTTTTGGATAATGTGTTTGATCCAGAATTGCCGGGGTTAACCATTTGGGATCTGGGAATTTTACAAGACGTTAACGAAAAAGATAGTGTTCTTTTTATAACGGTGACACCTACTTATAGTGGCTGTCCAGCGGTTGATACTATTATCACCGATATTAAAACAGAAATGGCAAAGAATGGTTTTAACAAGGTTGAAGTGGCAATAACGTTATCACCAGCTTGGACTACAGAGATGATGTCCCCAGCAGGTAAAGCACATTTAAAAAGCATACATATCGCTCCACCGGAACGCAACGATGTGGTGAATTGTCCGATTTGTGAAAGTAAAAATACAAAAGTATTAAGCCAGTTTGGTTCAACGGCTTGTAAATCGCTTTATCAATGTAACGATTGTTTAGAAGCATTTGATTATTTTAAACATTTTTAAAGATTAAATCTCCACTAACCCCTCTTTGCAAAGAGGGGGACGAAAAACGGAGATAGATAATAATAGCTCCCCCCCTTTGTGAATGGGAGAACGAAAGAGTAATACCTCCCCCTTTGCGAAGGTCGTTACATGGATGTAACTTAGTAGAACAATGCAGGAGCAATTGTCGGGGGATTGAGGGGGATTTGAGTTTGATGATGACAATGAAAATCCTCAACATTATTTGAGATCTTTAAATCTCCCCTAGCCTCTTTTCGTAAAGAAAAAGATATAAAGGTAATAACTATGAATACAAATTTTTATCCACTAAAAATTTCAAAAGTAGAAAAATTAACAAAAGATGCCATAGCAATTGATTTTTTTGTGCCCGATGAGTTGAAAGAATTTTTCACCTATAAGCAAGGACAACATTTAACACTTAAAGCGGACATCAATGGACAAGATATTCGCCGCTCTTATTCGATCTGTAAAGGCGTGAATAGTCAAACTTTACGGGTAGGGATTAAAGCAATAGATGATGGTGTTTTTTCTAACTTTGCCAACAAAGAACTAGAAAAAGGCATGGTGCTTGATGTAATGCCTCCACAGGGTCACTTTTATTCTGAATTGTCAAAAGAATCAAAAAAACAGTATCTTTTGGTCGCGGTTGGTAGCGGTATTACACCAATACTTTCACAGATTGAAACAATACTTGAGAGCGAACCAAACTCACAAATCACTTTGTTATATGGAAATAAAAGAACACCACTAATGATGTTTAGAGAAGATATTTGTTTCTTGAAAAATCAATATCTGAGTCGCATAAAAATATTTAATTTTTTCACTAAAGAAGAAAATGACGCCATTATTTTAAACGGTCGTATTAGCGCACAAAAAATTATCGATTTAGACCAAGCTAGAATGATCTGCATTAAAGAAATCGAAGATGTGTTCGTTTGTGGGCCGGAGGCAATGACGTTAGAAATTGCAAATGCGTTTAGTTCGTGGGGGCTTGATGACAGCAATATCCATTACGAATTGTTTTTCTCTGGCGCTGCGGCTGAAATGGCGGTAAAAAGCCAAGCTGAAAGAGCTAATAAATACGGGGATAAGACATCTGCCGTTTCGGTAAAAGTCGCAGGTCGAAAAGTGTTAATGGATCTTGAAATGGGCGGCGAGAATATTTTAGAAGCCGCTATTGAAAATGGTGCAGATTTACCTTTTTCTTGTAAGGCTGGTGTTTGCGCGACATGCAAAGCAAAAGTAATTAGTGGTAAAGTAGAAATGGATATGAATCATTCTTTGACCGAGCAAGAAGTTGATGATGGCATGATTTTAACTTGCCAGGCTCATCCTGTAAGCGAAAACGTAGAGATAGATTTTGATTTTAGTTAGAGATAGAACATTATTTAGAGTTGTCTATGACTAAAGTGGAAAACTTTATCAGCGCGAGAGTTGAACAAGCTAATATCAGTTGTAAAACATTATTAGTTACTTTTTTTGGTGATGTAATTTCAATACACGGTGGCTGGATTTGGCTAGGTAGTTTAATCACTTCGCTGTCAGCATTGGGATATTCGGAACGGCTAGTAAGAACGTCTGTTTTTCGGTTAGTGGAAGATGATTGGCTAAAAGTTAAAAAAATAGGTCGTAAAAGTTATTATAGTCTGACTCAAAATGCAGAAAATCATAATAAAAAAGCGGCGAGGCGGATTTACGCATCGTCAAAACTATCGAGTAGTGATGAATGGTTAATTGTCATTCCAAGTTTTGTAGCAGAAGAAAAAATAGAGCCATTTAAACGACAAATACGTTGGCTAGGTTTTAGCACCATAGCTTCCTCTGTATATGCACACCCATCTTTCGACAAAAACTCGCTAGATGAAATGCTCAGAGAAATGGATTTGTTTGGGGAGGTTATTGTTTTCTCGGCAAGTACTTTAGACAATCAATCTTCGTTAGCTTTAAAAAAATTAGTTTTTCAAAAATGGAATTTAAAAAAGCTCCAAAATAAATATGAACAATTAATTACGGACTATAAACCTATTCTAGATTCAATTGCTAAAGAGCAAAAAATGGACTATCACTATAGCTTTTTATTACGCTTATTGGTGATCCACGAGTATCGTAGAGTGCTATTAAATGACCATGAACTTTCGCAAGATATGTTGCCGAATGATTGGAGTGGTATTAAGGCAAATCAGTTGATTACAGATTTATATGCAGTCTTAGAAAAACCATCGAGCATTTATATTAGTGATAGTTTAGAGTCAATGGACGGTTTTTTGCCCAAATGTTCTGAAATTTATAAAACTAGATTTAAATAAAAGAGAAAATAATGACAAACTCTAACAGCAATACGCCAGTCACTTATTCAACAGAAAATAATATTGGCATAATCACAGTTGACTATGCACCTGTTAATGCGTTATCCCAATCTGTAAGACAAGAATTAATTGATGGCATTGAACAATTTGAAAACGACGATGCGGTCAAAGCGATTGTCATTCGTTGCAAGGGACGAACATTTATTGCTGGCGCTGATATAAAAGAGTTTGGTGCTGCTCCTCTTGAGCCTCATTTGCCAGATGTCGTTAATAGAATTGAAGCCTGTAATAAGCCTGTTATTGCGAGTTTATTCGGTACAACTTTAGGTGGTGGATTTGAGGTCGCATTGGCTTGTCATTACAGAGTGGCAATAGCATCTGCAAAAGTTGGATTGCCAGAAGTCAACTTAGGTCTTATTCCGGGAGCGGGAGGCACTCAACGATTACCTAGAGTCGTTGGAGTAAAAAAAGCGTTAGAAATGATCACGAGTGGTAAACACTATTCGGTCAAAGACTTTTCAACTTCAGATTTGTTTGCTTCTATTTTTGATACAAATGCCGATCTCGATCAAGCGACACTTCAGTTCGCAGAGTCGTTGGTAGAAAAAACTGACCAATCTCTTTCTAAAGTTGGAGAAAGAGCGATTAAAAATGATATTGATAGTTGGTCTGAAGTAATCTCATCGGTTAAGAAAAAATCTAAAGGGAAAGAAGCGCCAAACGTTGCTGTTAGCATTTTAAAAGCTAGCTTAGATTTGGATCTCAAAAAAGGAATGGCTCTAGAGCGCGAAGAGTTTTTAAAGTTAAAGGAATCAGAACAATCAGCCGCTCTCAGGTTTGCTTTTGGCGCAGAAAGACTTGCATCAAAAACAGATCTCAAAGCTGAATATATTGATGTGAAAAGCGTAGGAATTACCGGTGGTGGAACTATGGGGTCAGGCATTGCAACGGCATTTTTATCCTCTGGTTTTAAAGTTGTTCTGATTGAACAAAATGACGATGCTTTAGCCTTAGGTAAAAACAGAATTGAAAAGAACTTTGCTGGTAATGTAAAACGTGGCCGACTATCGCAAGAGCAAATTGATGGCTACCTCTCTTCATTAACTACATCCATTGACTATCAATCATTGAGTGATTGTGAATTGGTGATAGAAGCCGTTTTCGAAAATATGGATGTTAAAAAAGTCATCTTCAAACAGTTCGACCAAGTTTGTAAAGCAAGTTGTATTCTTGCAACTAACACATCGTATTTAGATATTAATGAAATAGCGTCGGTGGTATCCGATCCTTCAAGAGTCATTGGTATGCACTTCTTTAGTCCAGCGAATATTATGAAATTGTTAGAAGTCATTCAAGCGGATAAATCTTCTGATCAAGCTTTAGCAACGGCAATGGCTGTAGCAAAAAAACTAAAGAAAATTTCGGTTCTAGTCGGTGTTTGTTTCGGATTCGCCGGTAATCGAATGTACACTCGCTACGGACGAGAAGTGCAACAAATGCTTTTAGAGGGTGCAAAGGTAGCCCAAATTGATAACGCACTTACCAGCTGGGGAATGGCAATGGGACAATTAGCGGTAGGCGATATGTCTGGACTGGATATTGGTTATCACGCAAGAAGTTCAAAACCGGCTCCAGAATATGATAAAGGCTATTTTAAACCTGCAGAACTAATGTATAAATTGGGTCGATATGGTCGTAAAACCAGTAAAGGATATTATCAATACGACGAAAATGGCAAGGCATCAAATGATCCTTTGGTCGATCAATTAATTTCTGAAAAAGCGAAGGAATTAGGATTTGAGCAAAAGGAATTTGATGACGATGAAATTGCACAAAGAGCAATACTTGCGTTAATATCAGAAGGTCTACAACTATTGAAAGATGGTATAGTTAAACGAGCTTCAGATATTGATGTTATTTGGCTACATGGTTACGGATTTCCTCGGCACAAAGGTGGTCCAATGTTTCAAGCGAAGCAAATGGGGAAAGATGAACTAGAATCAGAGTTTGAGAAATTACGGAAATTAGAAAGTGTTGAGATTTGGCCTGAAATTGATCTAAGCCTAATTTTTTAGAACACATGTATCTATCACAGGTTTCAAAATGACAGACGACCAACAAAAAGCAAACATCGATAAATACCGCCCTAAAATCAACTTTTCTGCGTTATTCAAATTTATAGTCAACCACCCTGGTTTAGTCGTATTTATTGTTTATGCAGTTATCGCTATTGCCGGGTTTATCCATGTTATTACTTTTTACCGACATTTTGATTTGGATGTCATTATATACCTAGAAATTGGTGATATCTTAGTCGCAGGAATAAAAGACCCGATGGTGATGCTGATGGTAATGGGGTCATTTACTACAATATTTATACTGTGGGTTATAGCCTACTTACAAGCACCATTTAGCGCATGGCTACACAAAAAGTTTAACAAAGGGTTCTTCAAATTTTTACCTTATTTGGCAGGTGTGGTTAGTAATAGAAGCTTTTGGTGGACTAGTATTATAGTAACCATTCCCTATTTCTACCTTTTCATATCAATACACTCAGAAAAGAAATCAATCTCGATAAAAGAGGGTAGAACCAACGTAGTATTGGTTCAATCAGATGCTATCTCTGACCGAAACCAACAATTTTCTATTTTAGGGACATCTATTAACTACATATTTTTGTATAATCTCAATCAGCAAGATACATTAATCATCCCATTAGAAAATGTCACAGCGATAAAACCGATTATTATAAAAGGCAAGACAAGCAAGACCACTAAAGAAATCCAATTAAACACCAAAGAAAATTAGGAATACCATGAAAAAAACATTTGTACTAACCCACGAAAAAATTAAAATGCCGCGTATGATCGAAGCAGCTAAACACGAAGTTAAAAAATACCTAAAAAGAGAAAGAAATAAAGCTCTAAAAGACGGTGCTGATTTTTGGGATTTTGATTGTAAATATGGCGCGACCAAAGAAAATGCCGAAGTAATCCATTTATCAGCAATTAATAAGAATATTGATGATGCAGAACAATTGGGATTGGAGTCTTTCTATTTGGAAATATTGGTAAAACCAGGGCATAAACCAAAGAAATAATACTACTTTTGTTCCCTCGCCCTTTGGGAGTACCCATAAATTGGGGCATAGCAAAGGGTTAGGGATCGTTACATGGATGTAACATAATAGTGCAATGCAGGAGCAAATGCCGAGAGGGCTCTTTGAAAATGCGAAAAACAACAATCAAGAAATCATTAATAATATTTTTGGCTCTGATCGTTTTACTTTATGTCCTCGCAAGAATATTTGGACCTGAATTTTTAGATAGACAATTTAATAGCGTCATTCACCCCGCTCCCTATAATATTTCCGAAGAAGCTCAAACGCTATATCAGTCGTTTGATTTTGTCTCAGATCTCCACAGTGACTTATTACTTTGGAAACGAGACATCCTAAAACGAAGCGACTATGCCCAACAGGATATCCCTAGAAATATCGAAGCAAATATGGCGCTTCAATTTTTCACTCTATTTAACAAAGTCCCTGCAGGTTTAAATTTTGAAAGCAATCCAAGTGATTCTGATCAAGTCACTGCAATAATGATATTGCAAGGTCGTCCAGTAAACACATGGTTTGATTTAACAGAAAGAGTCATTCATTTAAGCGAAACATTACATCAGTTCGCTAAGGATTCAAACGGTAAATTATTTGTTATTGAATCTAAAAGCGATCTAACAAATTACATTGCTAAGAGAAAGTTAGATAAGAATATTACAGCGGGCTTACTAGGCATCGAAGGCGCTCAAGCACTTAAAGGTGATATAAAGAATCTGCAACGAGTTTATGATGCTGGCGTGAGAATGATTGGATTGACTCACTTTTTTGACAATGAAGTTGGCGGTTCTGCGCATGGTATGAACAAACGCGGGATAACTGAATTTGGAAAGCAACTAATACCTGAAATGGAAAAGCTTCATGTATTAGTCGATATCGCTCACGCCTCCCCGAAATTGATCGATGATGTTTTAGCAATAGCGACTAAACCAATTATTGTTTCTCATACAGGTGTTAAAGGTACTTGTGATAATGTTCGGAATTTGTCGGATGATCACCTGATTAAAATTGCAAAGACCGGCGGTATTATTGGTATTGCTGTTTTTGAACATGCCGTTTGTGGAACGACTGCCAAAGCCGTAGCTAAAGCTATTAAATATACGGTTGATTTAGTGGGAGCAAAACACGTAGCGTTAGGCAGTGATTTTGAAGGTGCGATTACTGCAATTTTTGAAGTCTCTGGTTTGCCTCTTGTAGTTCAAGAGTTGTTGGCTATGGGAATGTCAGAAGAAGATATTCGTCTTGTGATGGGCGACAATGTTAAGCGGGTTTTGTTGAAAAATTTACCGGATTGATTTTCTACTGGTAGGTTATAGGTATTAGCAAATCAACTCAATCTACATACTAATTATTACAGAGAAGCTATGTGAGATAAGGTTTCAGGATGAGATCTAACAAGCTTTAACAAAGTAACAGCCTGTTCATTTGGCTTACTTCGACCTTGTTCCCAATTTTCTATAGTTCGTGAAGAAGTACGTAGGTATTTAGCAAAAACGCCACGTGACATGTTAAATTTTTCACGAAGACGTACAATCTCCTTGGGTGAAATTTTAAGTTCGTTAGGTGTTTCAAATACATGAGTTTTTAAAGTTAGTTTGTTTTCAGAATGCAACTTAGCGTCGACTAAGGCTGAACTAAGCTCATCAAAAAGGTTACGACTGCTCATTTTTCCACTCCAGCATAAATAGCTTTAATTTTTGCCTTTCATTTGGTGTTAAATTGGTCACTTCATTTTTAGCATAAATAGTTAATAAATAGAATCGCTTAAAATTATCAAAGTAGTAATAAATTATTCGTGCGCCACTTCGCTTCCCTTTACCCTTTGTAGCAACTCTAACTTTTCGCAAACCTCCTGTCCCTTGTATTACAGCACCTACTTTAGGGTTGCTTAGAAGTTCACTTTGGAAATGCCGATATTCATCATCATTAAGATAATTTTGACGATATTTATCGAAAATTGGTGATTCTACAAAGATTCCTTTCATAAGCCGACTATACGTTAATAACGTATAGTTTTCAAATGAAATTGTTATCTTGGTGTGTATCTAATAGTCTGTATTCTGGCTCTGCAGGTTTGCATATTTAAAGTACAGCTTTAAATATGCAAWYTTKTYHTVHWKHVVHTATCATTTTTTTAAATTGTAGGTTGTGGTAGAGCAACGCGAAACCCAACAAAATTGCTAAATCAACTTATGTTATTGTTGCTTAACTCGAAAGCTAAACGAAATCAATTAATTACACTTATATCTTTAACATTTTTTGTTGGGTTTCGTTACTCTACCCAACCTACGTGCTGATTGATTATTAGGTATTTTGTGGTTAATGATATTCATTGATGTATTTCTCTATATTTTTCGCAAACTTCAACGAGAATTCACATAAACTGGAGTATTTTGGTAGCTTTTTTGTTCCTGATTTAAAATACTCTAGCTCTTTAATGGAGTAAGAAAAATTTAATAGCTTTAATAACGTTATTTCGTCATTTGTTATCAAAAAATAGGATTGTATATCTTTTTTAATGGATTCATCAAAAAGTTTATCGAGGTCATGACCGTATTTATTTCTTAATGTTTTTATGCTCTCTCCTTTAGAGAGTAAGTAAGATTTAAGCAGTAATTCTAAACCATGACCAAGCAAGTAATATGCGGGAATCGAAATGTTGAGAATCATTTCTTCTCTTTGACTATTTGGCATTGGACATACTATTAATGCGCTCTGAATAAAATCATTTCCCCAATTATACAAGCCTCTGGGACTTACTCTAGATTCATTCATAGGTTATTTAAATAATTATTTTAAACATTTCTTGAAAATCATAAAGTCAATTTGCTTGCCAGAAATTTTTTGATTTTTCTTGATTGATGCCAACTCCCATCCTCTATATCCTAATGAGTTTAAAAGAGAAATCCGACTGTAAGATACTATATTGAAATAACGATTCATTTCGGATACTTTCTTTGTGTCTAACATATTCCACTCTATGTGTTTTTTAGCATTATCCCAAATTGCGTTAGTGGTACTTTCGGTTCTAACAATATTCAGAGTTGAGTAACTCCAACGGTCACAATCATGACCATACGCTATAGTTGACGTAAAAATTGAAAACAAAATAATTAGGTATATCATGACTTCTCCTTGCTTTTCACTATAAAGAACTAAAAATACAATATATTCTAATTATTGCCTTGCACCCACTTAGCAACATCCTTAGCATAATAAGTCAAAACTGCATCCGCTCCAGCTCTCTTAAACCCAACCATAGCCTCAAGTACACATTTCTGTTCATCAATCCAACCATTAGCTGACGCCGCTTTTAACATCGCGTATTCACCACTCACATGATATGCCATCACCGGGACTTTAAAATTTTGTTTGGCTCGGTAAATCACATCAAGATACGGCATGCCGGGTTTCACCATAATCATGTCTGCACCTTCTTGAATATCTAATGCGATTTCATGAAAAGCTTCATCGCCATTGGCGGGATCCATTTGGTAGGTTTTTTTATCGGCTTTGCCTAAACTTGCTCCTGATCCAACCGCATCTCTAAAAGGTCCATAAAAAGCAGAGGCATATTTAGCTGAGTAAGCGAGAATTTTTGTATTGATAAACCCTTCTGACTCTAACGCTTTTCTGATTGCGCCAATTCTCCCATCCATCATGTCTGATGGTGCTACGATATCGCAACCGGCTTTTGCATGGCTGATGGCTTGCTTAACTAAAACCTCAGTGGTTATATCATTTAAAACATAACCACTATCATCAATAATGCCGTCCTGACCATGACTGGTATAAGGATCTAATGCGATATCGGTAATGACGCCTAATTCTGGAAATTTTTCTTTAATTGCTTTTATGCTTGTTTGTACTAAACCATTATCATTATAAGCTTCTTCCGCTTGCAAAGATTTTTTCGAATTACTTACAACGGGAAAAATAGCGATGGCTGGAATTTTAAGCTCAACGACTTCTTCTAATTCGATCAATAAATTATCTAAACTCTTTCTTTGTACGCCGGGCATTGAAGCAATATCTTCAGTTTTATTTTCACCTTCCAATATAAAAACAGGGTAGATTAAGTCGTCAGCAGTTATTTTGTTTTCTGCCATTAACCGACGAGAAAAATCATTCGCTCGCATTCTTCTTGGTCGTGTATTTGGGAAGTTGCTATCTAATGTAAATAAAGACATAACGATACTCTTTTTTCTCTCCCGAAATTTAGATGCTTATAAAATACTTCTTTGATCCCCTCTCCCTTTGGGAGAGGGTTAGGGAGAGGGTTCTGCTAAATGATTTTAGATTTTTAAATTAAACCCAATCCTTTGGTTTTAAATAATATTCTGTTAGCTTTTCTTCTTCACTTCCAGCTTCAACTTGATGGTCATATTCCCATCCAACATTGGAAGGTAGTGACATTAAAATTGATTCTGTTCGACCGCCCGTTTGCAATCCAAAAAGCGTTCCTCGATCATATACTAAATTAAACTCCACATAGCGACCTCGTCGAATTTTTTGAAAAGCTTGTTCACGAGTACTATAAGGTGTTGCTTTTCTTTTTTCAACAATAGGGATGTACCCTTTGGTAAAATGCTCGCCAATACTTTTTGTAAAAGCAAAGGCTGTTTCAAAATCGGGTGAATTTAAGTCATCAAAAAATAACCCGCCAATTCCCCGCGCTTCTTTACGATGCTTAATATGAAAATAATCGTCACACCATTTTTTATATTTTGGATAAGCATCTTCGCCTAATGGTTCGCACGCATCTTTAGAAACCTTATGCCAATGTTCGCAATCTTCTTGGAAGCCATAATAAGGGGTTAAATCAAATCCGCCACCAAACCACCAAACAGGTTCTGCACCTTCTTTTTCGGCTATAAAAAATCTTACGTTCATATGCGAAGTAGGTACGTAAGGGTTATGAGGATGAATCACTAAAGAAACCCCCATTGCTTGAAAACTTCGTCCAGCTAGCTCTGGTCTATTTGCAGTTGCAGAGGCTGGCATAGAATCACCAAACACATGAGAAAAATTAACCCCACCCTTTTCAATAACTGCACCGTTTACAAGCACTCTAGTTCTGCCTCCCCCACCTTGCTCTCGATCCCATTCATCGGTAATGAATTTTTCTTTACCGTCAACATTCTCTAACGATTGACAAATGTCGTCTTGTAGATGAAGAAAGAACGTCTTAACTTTTTCAATTTGAGGCATAGTGGATATCACAACTGATTATTTTATGTCAGATTTCACCCCCTCTCCCTAGACGGCAGTACCCATAAACAGGGGCATAGCAAAGGGCTGGGGAGAGGGTGAATAGCTGATTAATTTAGATTTTGATCTACCTTATAATATTTTGGTTTACTTAGGTTTGTGACTACTCAACATACAAAAGGCTTTTAAGACACTTTGGCGTGAAATCATACCGACGACAACATCTTTATCAAGCACGGGATACATTCGCACACCATCTTTTAAAAAACGCTCAGCTACATCAGTAATGTTATCAGTAGGATGAACCGTGTTAACTTCCTTTGTCATTCTATCTTCAACTAGGTCACCGTAATCTTGATTATAAACAGCGCTTAATACGGTGTGTAAACAATCTTTTTCGGATAAGAAACCGATTAACCGTTTATGGTCATCTAAAACTGGTGCTCCACTAAGCCTATACTCTTGAAAAGTATGCGCGGCTTCAACAATATCTTGTCCTGGCTTTAAAGTAATCATCGCGGAGGCCATATAGTCTTTTACAATTAATGAATCTAACATTTAATTTCCTCGTTTAATTTTTTATTCTTAAGTTGCTTTTTTATACGAATTAAAACTACAAATTTGTTTTTACAACATCGGCAAGTTGGTTAGCTAACCGCTCAACCTGAGCAGTATCTTCTCCTTCAATCATTACTCGAATAAGAGGTTCGGTTCCGGACGCTCTTAGGAGCACTCTTCCTGTATCAGCTAACTCACTTTCTACTTCTTTTACCGCTTCTACTACTTTTGCATTTTTCATAGGATCTTGGCGTTTTGATACTTTTACATTCACCATCGTTTGTGGGTATTTTGTCATGCCGTTTTTTAATTCCGCAAGCGATTTTTTCTCATTTGCCATTACAACTAAAACTTGCAAGGCGGCAATAATGCCATCACCCGTTGTGTTTTTATCAAGACAAATTAAATGCCCAGAAGATTCACCACCGAAATTCCATTGATGTTTTTTAAGTAACGCCATTACATGACGGTCACCAACATTTGCACGAACAAATCCAATACCGTCTGCTTTTAGAGCCTTTTCTAAGCCCAAATTAGACATCAATGTACCAACCACGCCAGAATTATTTAATCGACCTGCTGTTTGTGCGCCTTTTGCGATGATGTAAAGTAATTCGTCACCATCAACTATTTCACCCGTATGATCGACCATGATTAATCGATCAGCATCCCCATCTAGTGCAATCCCCAAATCTGCGCCATTACCAACCACCAATTTAGCCAAAGCATCAGTATCTGTTGCGCCACAGGACTCATTAATATTGAGTCCATCAGGATCGTTGAAAACTGCTTGAACATTTGCGCCCAGCTCTCTGAATACTTTAGGTGCGATAGAATAAGCAGCGCCATTAGCACAATCCACCACAATTCTTAGTCCATCAAGTGTGTGAGTTGAAGGGATGCTTGCTTTACAAAACTCAATATAACGACCAGCAGCTGTTGAGACTCTTCTCGCCTTACCTAACTTATCAGAAGAAACCGTTGTCATTTCTTTATCAAGGTAGCTTTCGATTTTCCGTTCGACTTCATCATCAAGCTTTGTACCTTGAGCAGAAAAGAATTTAATACCATTATCATAATACGAGTTATGAGATGCAGAAATCACAATCCCGGCTGCTGCTCTAAAAGTTCGAGTTAAATAAGCGATACCGGGTGTTGGCATAGGCCCTAAAAGCTGTACATTCATGCCTGCTGCAGCTATTCCCGCTTCTAATGCGGATTCAAACATATAGCCTGAAATACGGGTATCTTTTCCGATTACAATTCTATCGCGTGTAGCTGATCCTAATACTTTACCGGCAGCCCATCCTAGCTTCATCACAAATTCAGGTGTGATTGGGTATTCCCCAACTTTTCCGCGGATACCGTCGGTTCCAAAGTATTTTTTTGACATTTAAATTCCTTATTCTTTATTTTAATTGCCCCCTCTCCCTCTGGGAGAGGGCTGGGGAGAGGGTTCTTTTAAATCTATTTAACTAAATTATTCTAACTCATGTAAGGCAATATAGACCTGACGTACATCATGTGTCTCTTCAACATCATGTACTCTAACAATTCTAGCACCTTTTTGCATCGCTATTAATGCGACTGCTAAGCTAGAAGTTAGTCTTTGGTCCACTTTTTTGCCAGTAATTTGACCTAACATTGATTTTCTAGAAAGCCCAACCAGTATCGGTGCGCCTAAATTTGTCAATTTATCCAACTCATTTAGTAATTGTAGATTATGCTCCAACGTTTTGCCAAAGCCAAAACCAGGATCAATAGAGATAAGCTCTTTTTTTATCCCTGCATTTTCACAATCTGTAATTCTCATTTGTAAGAAATCCATAACATCCAAAGTGACATTATTATAAATAGGCGAGTTTTGCATGCTTCGAGGAGCGCCTTGCATATGCATTAAACAAACCGGAACTCTTAATTTAGCAGCCATTTCCAAGGCATTGGGCTCTTGTAATGCTCTCACGTCATTGATCATCTGTGCTCCCGCATTTACCGCGGCATACATGACCTCTGCTTTGCTGGTATCAATTGAAATGGGTTTTCCAAATTGTTTAATTGCCTCGATAATCGGAACAACTCTTTCAATCTCTTCTTCTATACTGACCTCTTGCGCGCCTGGACGAGTGGATTCACCACCTATGTCTAAAATATCTGCACCAGAAGCGACCATTTGCTCGGCTCTTTCTACTGCATCCGTTATGGAGTTATATTGACTTCCATCGGAGAAAGAATCGGGTGTTATATTGATTATCCCCATAATTAAAGGTGCTTGAGATTTGCTAGGGTAGATTAATTGTGATGCTTTCATTTCTTTAAGTTGTTTCTTTATATTCGAATTCACCTCTACTATCAGTTATCTATTATTAATATTAAAGGTATAATTACTATCTTAAGACTATTTTAGTGCCATAGGCCTATCTTAGTGCTAAATCGGCGTTAAATCTTAACCAAACATACAAAATTAGGTCTCGCGATGTCTCAAACCCATTCTGAAACAAACCATTCTGATACAACCCATTTTGGCTTTAAAGATGTTCCATTGCAAAAAAAACAAGGTTTAGTTGCAGAGGTTTTTGATTCTGTAGCGATTAAATATGATTTAATGAACGATTTAATGTCTGCAGGTGTTCATCGCTTGTGGAAGCGTTATACGGTTGAAAAAAGTGGCGTTAGAAAAGGATCAAAGGTTCTAGACTTGGCCGGTGGAACAGGGGACTTGGCCGCTTTATTCTCACCCATTGTTGGTGATAACGGACAAGTTATTCTAGCGGATATCAACGACTCAATGTTAAAAGTGGGTAGAGACCGAATGATAGATAAAGGTCTTATTAATAACATTTCATTCGCCCAAGTGAATGCCGAAGCCTTACCTTTTGCTGAAAATTATTTTGACTGTATTACCATAGCGTTCGGTTTACGAAATGTTACGGATAAACAAAAAGCGCTTGCTTCAATGTTTAGAGTCTTAAAGCCTGGAGGCAGGCTTATGGTGTTGGAATTTTCTAAACCAACCAATGAAATGTTTAGCAAAATTTATGATAGCTACTCCTTTAACCTTTTACCTAAAATAGGCAAGCTAATCACTGGCGATGAAACAAGTTATCGTTATTTGGCAGAGTCAATTCGTATGCACCCCGGACAAGAAGAACTGAAATCTATGTTTGAATTAGCAGAGTTTGAAGACTGTGTTTATCATAATTTAACCGGTGGCGTTGTTGCGCTTCATATTGGTCATAAATACTAATTTTTATAGAGTGCTGATTTCCCCTATTGTCTGAAAGAGAATAATAAAAGAGTCAACTATGAGCCTAAACCAAATAACTGCACAATCCATTGAAACGCTAGTTAATCAACTGCTCAGTTTGGATGTTGAGGCGAGCAAGCAAATCAAGCCGCTTGAAAGTAAGAGTATTTTAATTCAAATAGAAGATTGGCAACTCAATTACTTATTTGCTTTCGAAAATGGCAAGGTTCAAGTCTCCATGTTTCCAGCTCCAAACCAGTCTAATGTCGCATCTGATTATGTTGCATCTGATTGTGTTGCATCTGAGTATGTTGAACCTGATCCTGCTGAAAAGACTGAAAAAACGACTCAGCCTTCAGCCACAATAAAAGGAAAATTAACGGCCTTTATTGCGGCGGCTTTAGCCGAGCAAAGTGGTGATGCCGTATTTAAGGGTGACTTACATTTTAGCGGTGATATCAATACAGCAAAACAATTTCAGCAACTTGCATCTAAGCTCGATATTGACTGGCAAGAACCTTTTGCAAAAATCTTTGGTGATTTTTTAGGTCATACAATAACGACCGGGCTTAGTTTGTTTGGCGACTGGGCTAAGCAAGTGCATAACAGTTTAAAACAAGATATCAGCGAATATGTACAAGAAGAAGCTCGATTAACGCCTAGTGACTCTGAGCAACAAATGTTTTTTGATGACGTTGATTTAGTTAGAAGTCGAGCCGACCGGTTATTAGCCAAAGCTGAAATTTTAATCAAAGCTAGGAAAGAAAAGACTCAATGAAAAAATTGTTTATTTTACGTAGAGCCTTTGTGATAAACCGTGTTTTTGTTAAATACGGTTTAGATGAATTATTAGCTCCTACACCTTTATCTAAGTATATTTGGCTGTTCAAATTCTTTGCCATTAGTCGCGCAAAAAATAAAAACGAAACTCGCGGAATAAGACTTAATAGAGCTCTGACAGAACTAGGACCTATTTTTGTGAAATTGGGTCAAATGCTTTCCACTCGTCGCGATCTTTTAGATGGTGATTTAGCCGAGTCATTAGCTGAATTACAAGACAATGTAGAGCCATTTTCTAGTAAAGAAGCTATCGCGGTTGTTGAAAGCCAATTAGGTCAATCATTAGATTTAATATTCGAGTCTTTTGATAGCCAGCCCCTTGCATCGGCTTCTGTTGCACAAGTCCATTCCGCTCAGTTAAAAACAACGATTGAAGAACAAGATAAAATTATTGATGTTGTGGTAAAAATTATTCGCCCAGGAATTCGCAAAAAAATTGATGCGGATCTGAAACTTCTAAGACTTCTAGCAGAATGGTTTGAGCATAAATCAGAAATTGGTCGACGCATTCACCCTGTGCAAATCCTCAAGGATTACCAAGCTTCACTTTATAACGAACTAGATCTACAGATTGAAGCCGCCAATACCGCTCAACTTAAACGAAACTTTGAATCAAGTCCGAACCTTGCTTTATTAAATTCTGAAAATTCCGTCTCCGATATGCTATACGTTCCAGAAGTTTATTGGGAGCTCACACGCGAAAATGTGATGGTTCAGGAGAAGATCCAAGGGGAGTCAATTTATCCGATAGGCAAAATTGAAACGCTGAGAGAGTTGGGCGTCAATATGAAAAACTTGGCTCACACTGGTGTTGAAATATTTTTCACTCAAGTATTTAGAGACAGTTATTTTCACGCTGATATGCATCCAGGTAATATCTTTGTTGATATCAAAGATCTTGATAATCCAACTTATGTGGCTATCGATTGCGGAATCATGGGTACACTTAATGAATCAGACAAACGTTACCTAGCGCAAAATTTTGTAGCCTTTTTTAATCGTGATTATCGAAAAATTGCGGAACTTCATGTTCAGTCAGGTTGGGTTTCAAAAGATATTTCAATTGAGGAATTTGAATCTGCTATTCGTGTAGCTTGTGAGCCAATTTTTGGTAAATCGCTAGAAGAAATATCTTTTGGACACTTTTTAGTTCAGCTTTTTCAAACAGCAAGACGTTTTGAAATGGAAGTTCAGCCACAACTGGTTTTATTGCAAAAAACATTACTTTATATTGAAGGTCTAGGAAGACAGCTGTACCCGCAATTAGATCTTTGGGAAACGGCACAACCGTTCCTAAAAACCTGGCTAGCTGAAACTTATGGCGTTAAAGCTATTCTTAAACGATTGAAAGAAAAAGCGCCTCATTGGATCCAAGAATTACCTGAAATGCCCGATAAAATAAGCGCTTTACTCAATGCTAATCAAGGACAATCGGAGCAACAGAAAAGTCTGATAGATTCAATTGATGAGCTTAAAGCCTCGCAAGCGAAAACCGGAAGCAAAGTGAGGTGGGCAATTATTGGATTAAGTTTGATGATTCTGGCGGTTTTACCCGAGAATAAAGCGATTATTGACTTTATTTGGATCAAAGAAGCATTACTTGGCTTATCCATTGCTAGTTTTTTGTTATCATTCAAATAAGATAGGTTAAATAATAATGTTTGAGCCAATTTAATGAATGACTGTTTATTTTGTAAAATAGAAAAGGGTGACATTCCTTCTAGTAAAGTTTATGAAGATGAAAATGTCRTCGTGTTTAAAGATATTGCACCAAAAGCAGAGGTGCATTTATTAGTCGTTCCTCGCAAACATATTGTTGGATTAAATGACTTGTTACCAGAAGATCAGGCTTTAATGGGAAAAATGATGCTATTGTTACCTAAGTTAGCGATGGAGCAAGGACTTGAAAATGGATATAGAACTATCATTAATACAGGTAAAGGTGGCGGGCAAGAGGTTTTCCACCTTCATATTCATTTGTTAGGAAATTTGAGTAAAAAAAGCCTACCATTTGTTTAGGTTTATAGCTCCCTCTCCCGTCAAGGGAGAGGGAATTAACAAATATTAATTAAAACATAATATAGAGAGAAAATTATGCCAGGCCCAATGCAATTAGTTGTTATTTTAGTCATCGTTATTTTACTTTTTGGCACCAAACGCCTTAAAAACATCGGTGGTGATCTTGGCGGCGCACTTAAAGGCTTTAAAAAAGCAATGAAAGGTGATGAGGAAGACTCTAAAGATGATACTAGCTCAAACACCGACTCTAAAATTATCGAAGGCGAAGTGGTGAAAGAATCTTCGGAAAAAGCTTCAGACGTTGCAAAAGAAGCTACAAAAGAAACCACTAAGTAAAATAGGATCTCCAGAAAATGTTTGATATGGGATTCTTAGAACTCCTTTTAATAGGTATTATTGCGCTCATTGTTCTCGGGCCGGAGCGATTGCCGAAAGCTGCACGGACTGTCGGTTTGTGGGTTGCGAAAGCTAAACAGGGCTTTGAGTCAGTTAAAGTTGAAATCGATAGAGAACTTAAAGTACAAGAGCTTCAGCAGCAAATTAAAGAGCAAAAAGCGAAAATTGAAAAAGATGTAGGCTTTGATCAGTTGAAAAGTAGCATAACTGAAACTCAAAGTTTCTTAGAAGATAATGCTAACTCTATTCTCAACGAATCTAATACCATCTCTAATCAAATTAAAAATGATATGAAGGAAAAATCAAATGTTGACTCGGATGTTACCGATGGAAATATTGAACCTGCAAAGTTAGATTCAGCAGAAGGTAAACAGCATGACTGAGGAAGCTGATTCTAAAGGTTTTGAATCTAAGGGAACGGATCCTAAGGGTGCCGATTCCAAGGGATCTGATATGCCGTTAATTTCTCACCTGCTGGAGWTAAGAGATCGACTACTTCGTATGGTTCTGTCGGTTATTATTATCTTTGCGGGTTTAATTTATTGGGCAAATGATATTTACCTTATTTTATCCGCTCCATTGATTGCTCATCTGCCGGAACAATCGAGTATGATTGCTACGGACATCATTTCACCATTTTTAACACCTTTCAAGATGACAGCAGTATTGTCGGTTTTCGCAGCCATGCCCTATATATTGCATCAAGCTTGGGGATTTGTTTCTCCAGGGCTTTATCAACATGAAAAGCATTTTGCCTATCCATTATTATTTTCGAGCATTATACTTTTTTACGCGGGTCTTTCATTCGCATATTTTGTTGTATTTCCACTGGCATGGGCTTTTTTAACGGCTGCGGGTCCAGAAGGTGTAAAGGTTTTACCAGATATCAGCAGTTACTTAAACATTGTAGTCAAAATGTTTTTTGCCTTCGGTATCGCGTTTGAGATCCCTGTTGCCACCATTCTTATGGTTTGGTCAGGTTTAACAACCGTAGAAAGTCTGAAAGAGAAACGCCCTTATGTCATTGTTGGTGTATTTGTCGCTGGAATGTTATTAACCCCTCCTGATGTTATTTCCCAGATTTTGCTAGCTATACCAATGTGGATATTATTTGAACTAGGTTTAATTTTTGCCGTTTTAGGAAAAAAGAAAGCGGCCGAACGCAAAATCAGTCAAGCAAAACAAGAAGACTAAAATATGAAGAATTTAACGAGTTTACTAATAGTTGGACTAGTTTTAATTAATTCACAAGATAGTTATTCGGAAACCAGAGTTGATGGTATCAAAGCTGATTTGTTGGTTTGTAAGGGTATTGAATCAAACACTGAACGTCTTGCGTGTTTTGATACGATTGTTAAGAATCATAATGAGTCAGATAATTTAGGGATGATCGATAAGACTGTAAAGTTGCAAGAAGTCTCACCATTAACTCAGTTAAAGCCGACGTTGAATAAAACTGAAGCAACTGATAATAAACTCGAAAGTAAACAATCCCTTACTAGTTCAAAGCCTAGTAACTTTGGAATGGAGTTTGCAGATCAAGATGCGAAGGTTGAATCTTTTCTCGTGGGTGAGTTCAGCAGTTGGAAAAAAGGTATGAAACTTAAACTAAAGAATGGTCAAGTATGGAAGGTCGTCAATGCCAGAAGTGGCTATAGAAGAATGACGAACCCAGCAATCACAATAAGCCGCGGTTTTTTTGGATCTTTTAATGCAAAAATAGAAGGACTTAACGCAAAAGCTAAAGTGAAAAGAATTAAATAAGTCAAATCAATCCACTCTCTGTCGAATATTTTCAGCGAAACAAACGTTCTTCTGCTACATTTAATTAACAAAGCGAGATATTTAGTTAATTAGCCGGGCTAGGAGGCCCTTCGTCGAGAAGATAAGGTTAAATAATCAATATCTGTGAATACTAGTTATTGAAGTAGGATAAAAAGACGATGTTATTTGGCAATAAGCAACGCATAGAAGAATTAGAAACCCAAAATCAACAACTTTCAGGCCAATTAGAAGAGGCAAGACAGTCTATTGATGCGACAAAGCTGGAGGTTGAGGCATTAAATCAACAACTGACTGATAGTTTCAGTGCAAATGAAGATACTGAAGCGATGATGATGATGATGCTTGAGTCGGTGCAAGGTGTGAGTCAAATTAGAGAAGCCGTCGCTAATATGGCAGAAAAAATAATGGAAGAAAACAGAGCTATTAGCTGTTTAGATCAAGTTTTCACTCAATCGACCGCCATAGTAAGTAACATTTCTACCACTGTAAAAGAAATTGGTGACCGCGCAGCGGAAAGCAGTGAAAAAATGAGTTCACTTAGAGAAGTTTCCGATAACATTGCTAATTTTGTTAGTGTTATTGCCAACATTTCGGATCAGACCAATTTATTAGCATTAAACGCTGCAATAGAGGCTGCTAGAGCAGGTGATCAAGGAAGAGGATTTGCGGTTGTTGCTGATGAGGTTCGCTCTCTTGCTCAAAATACGGGTAATGCAACCAGCGAAATTAGTGGCCTAATTGATACCATTGATGCAGATTCAGCTACTGCGGCCAAACAAATTAACGAACTCTGTGAACATACAGCAGAAATAGCCCAACAAAACGAAGTGCTCGATCAGTCTTATAAAGAGATTCTTACTGCGTCTAATAAAATGAGAGGTGTGATAGGCTCTTCCGCTTTAAATGCGTTTATCCAAACGACTAAGCTTGATCATGTGGTGTGGAAAGCTGATGTATACAGTGTTATTTTTAAAACCTCATCAAAATCTGTTGATGATTTTGCTAGACATACTGACTGTCGACTAGGTCAATGGTATTACCAAGGCGATGGTCAACAATACAGTCATCATTCTGCTTTTTCCGCACTGGAAGAACCACATAAACGAGTTCATGCACATGGTATTGAAGCAATGCTTTCCGCAAAAAGCGGGGAATTACATGATGCTAGAGTCGCTCTTAAGCAAATGGAAGATGCCAGTTTAGAAGTTTATCGCCATTTAAGCGCTCTGGAAGTTGCCTAGGAGCTTTTGCGAGAATAGGAAGTCTACTGCGGGCAAGTTCCTAGACGCTTGTCGGATTAACCGTTCGATTAACAAAAGTTCTTGATTAAAACATTCGTGTATAATCTCTATAAGTGTTAAAAAGAGATCGACTGTATGTCATTTGAGGTTTTTGTTAGTCAATTGTCAAATTTACTTCTGTTGCCACCAGGCATTAATCTATTGCTTGGACTCGGTGCCTTTTTTAGTCGCAAAAAATTTAAAAAAACGTCGTCTCTAGTCGCCATATTTGCGATTGCCACTTTTGTGTTATCGAGCTTGTCTGTTATCGCAACAAAGCTAACCATGAGCTTACAAACCGATACTTATCTTAGCTTAAAACAAATTAAAACATTTGAAAAACAACAAAGAGAAGATATTGCAATCGTTATTTTAGCCGGAGGAAGACGCAGTTCTGCGCCGGAATATGGAGAGATAGACACCGTTAGTCGAATGACTTTGCAAAGATTACAATACGGTGCGTGGTTACATAGAAAACTCAAAATTCCATTGTTATTATCAGGCGGTAGCGTAAACGGAGAGGCGACAGCGGAAAGTGTTTTAATGAATCAGACAATGTTATCGGCTTTTAATATTCCTCCTAAATGGATAGAAACCGAAAGTAAAAATACCGCTGAAAATGCACAATTTAGTGCAAAAATATTAAAAGAAAACTCTATCACCAATGTTTTATTAGTCACGCATGCTAGCCATATGCATAGAGCTAAAATCGAGTTCGAAAAAACAGGCTTAATGATTATTCCTGCCCCCACCGTTTTTGAAAGTGAAAGCGATAACTGGCAAGACTACCTACCATCGGCAAAAGCATTATATGAAAGCCATAGCGCCTTGCATGAAAAGCTAGGTCGTTTATGGTATTCGCTTCGTTATTAAACAATAATATATGGTACTAACGAATATCATATATTATTTGTTTTGTTCTCTTTATCCACTTTACTCTTTCCGGGAAAAATAAGTTCTCCGCTAGAAAAACTAGTCCCGAATGTTAAAGCTGAGGTGGCGACTTGCCTAATTGCAGATTCCAATTCGTTTTTAGTGATTGAAGATAATGGATGTATGAATGCAGCATATAAAAAATCATCTCCAATGGCATAACGAGCATCCAAAACCGTGTGATAATTAGCCCTTAAAGCTAACTCTAATAATTCAGGTGATAGTTTGGATGTTTCTGCTATAGGCGTTATTATGCGCATACGGTCAGCTTTGCTATCCCATATGCAGTATAGGCTGACTTGATTATATTTAAAGCTGATGACGTTATTCTCAATATTTGCAGATTCTGTATAAGATTGAATCACCTTAAAAAGGCTTTCGGGAGTCATCCTTTCTGTCTCTTTTGCGATAAGAGTTTGAATATTGAGCAAAAGAATAAAAGTTAAAATAATTCGGTTCATGATAATTCCTTGTTGAACTGAAAGTTATCTAGGAGCTTGTCCGAGAGTGGCGCTGAAATTAGCGAGTTAAAATATTATGCTTGTTAAAAATAAAGTGAAAATTTATTGATTAATAATTAGCAACTAATTTACTCTTTAAATCTTCATGTTTTAACTTGGCTATTTCGAGTAACTTTTTAATCTCTGGATCTTTTTTAACAGATTTAAGAAAGATATCTCCCTTCATTGAAGGGTAACTCACATAGCCCATATCGATAGCTTTTTTAAGTGATCTACAACAGCCATCTTTGTCATTGTATAATCCGTAAAGACGAGCAATTTCATACAATATTTCTCCGTCTGCGGGATTCTCAGATTCTCGGTCAAAATTTAACAAAATTGCCTTTTTAGTATCGCCATTGATGTAAGCGATAAAGGACGCGGCGAAATGATACTCTCCTATTTCGTTATCTATATCGAGAACTTTTTTAAAATATTCTAGCGCCAATTTTTTATCGCCTTTTCGAAAAGCTACTTCACCCAAATAGTTAAGGGTAAATGGACTATCTAAGGCTAAATCAAAAGACTTTAAAATAGTTTTATACTTTCCTAAATACATGGATGTGACTATTGATGAACGAAACCATGGGTTCTTAGGGTCAAGTTGCAAAGCAATTTGCATTTCTTTTTCCGAGCGCTTTAGAAATCCTATATAACGATAATGATAACTGAGCGAAAAATGAAGCCATGCATCATTTGGATTGATTTTTAGCGCTTTGATCAAAAGCAAGTGAGCTTCATGATGTTTTCCCGCATCGGTATAAACCATCCCCAAATTTGCTAGGGCGTCTAGATAATCATCTTTTAATGAAAGCGCTTTTAAAAAACATATTTCTGATTGCTTATGTGCGGAAGCGGTATCATGACCAATTTGGGACAATTGCGTATAACGAACGCCTAATTCATAATATAAAGGTGCGTATAAAGGATCAAGCTCAACAGATTTATTAAGTAGTTCGATTGCTTCCATATTACCGTCGACAGTAAATGGCATTGCTACAGCTCGAAGATAAAAATCATAGACGCCAGAATTTTTCGGCGCGTCAGGTTTCATGCGTTTCATTTCTTCTTTTGTAAAATGCACATTTAAATTGAATGCAATTTTTTTAGCTACAATATCTTGAAGTTCGAATACATTCTTGTATTTTATTTCTATAGATTCACGCCATATTATTTCTTCCGAAGATAGTTCGACTAACTCGACATTCAACCTGACAGTTTCGTCTTGCTTTAAATAGCTACCCGCAAGCACAAACTCGACATTCAATTTAGAGCCTATCTCTTGAATATTTAAAATGGTGTTCTGGTAAGGTCGGATTGAACTTGATGGTCTGACTAAAACATTTTTTGAATAGGCAATTGAACCAATTATTTGATCCGCTAATGCGAATCCAAGAAAGTTGGTATCGGGATCTTCAACAAGATTTGAAAACGGCAGCACCGCTAATTTTTTGATGTAGATAGAGCGAGTTGGTTTTGCTGATTCAAGTTCAACTAATTTACCAACCGCTAGTTCTCCTGCAATTGCCTTGTCTACGGATCCCTCTTCAAATAGGCTCCGTCCTGATTCTTTAGCAAGTGTCGAGTGAATTGCATGTTTTCTATTAATTCGTTTTATTCCGTTTGGAGTAAACTCGAATAAAAAAGCTAATATACAAGCAAAGGGGAATCCTATACTTAAGGTGATAATAACAATTTTGCCAAGACTTAGAGGTAATTGAAGGTAGGGGGAAACAACGTCAAGAATTTGCAACAACAGCCAACCAGCAATTAAATAGACACTGGCTACTTTAAAAACATTCCGTCGTCGATATTCAGATAATAGACTCATAGGTCCAGCTTTTTGTTGTTTTAGCGATTCAGTATAGTGTAATCAATTTTGTTAAGCAATCAGCGAAATAAAGTAGCAGTAAAAATTGATTTTGCTTCGAATGGTATTAAATTTATAGAAATGAAATCTACCAATTGAATTTTTTTGCCATTAGATTATCTAGATGAATTTCTTTCCCCATATAAAACTCGATGTTTCCAATATTCTCAAATCCTTTTTTTTGATAAAACCGAATCGCTCTTTTGTTACCACTAAACACAGTTAACCAAGCTTGATGAAGTCCGTACTTTTTGTTTAACTCCTCCATTTTACACATTAATTGATCTGCAACGCCAGCACCGTGATAATCAGAAGATATATAAAGTTTGCGGATTAACATGCCCGGTGCAAAATCTAATTCCACTATACTCCTTTCTAAAGGTTCCAGAACCATCATACCAACAAGTAAACTACCAGATCTGGCGATAACAATAATACTTTCACTTTCAAGTATTGCAACGAAGGCATTTTCAGTTAGATGTTCTTCTATATATGTTTTCAATTCTTTTTTGTCACAATCTTCCGGGCAAGCTAAATGGAAAGATGCGCCGGCTAATTGAGATATTGCAGCGCAATCTTTTATTGCTGCAAATTGTATATCAAATTCCATATGAATGTTTTGCCTGTATTATTCCTAATAAAAAGCATAGCCTTTTCGTTRTATCAATTTGACGAAAATGCATTGTGTGTTTAATTGAGCTAATAGACTTATGATTATTAGCTCTACATAAAATATTTTTCTATTGATAGCTATATAGAGTAACATTGATAAAAGCAAGTGAAAAGTTCTTGTTCATTTATTATTAAATGTATATTCTGTCCGTAACCTTTTCTAAAGCGATTATTTACTGGGTAATATTAGTCTATGTTTTCTAAAGTTTCGATCTTCAAAATATTTGTTTTTCTGTTGGTTTTAGCGGGATATCTTCTGGTATTCGCACAATTTAAAACAATTGATGTTAACTCCTTCAAAGCGAGCGAAAGCAAGGCAAACATAAATGAGTTTAACGCGCAAAGAGCATATGAAGACTTATCCTTTTTATTGCTAACCAATGGCAAAGAGTCGCCTCACCCTGTTGATAGCGAAGCCAATAATAGAGTCGCCAACCGACTAATTTCCATAATGCGCGCTTTAGGCTACCAGGATGAAATTCAGCAGCAAGAGTTTTGTATTGACCATAAAAATGGCTCCGCAAAATGTGCTCAAATTAAAAATATCATTTTCAGGATCAATGGAACCGCGCATTCAACCAAAAAACATAGTAAAGACTCCAATAAAGCGATACTTTTATCAGCTCACTATGATTCAGTTAATGTAGCGCCCGGAGCGAACGATGCAGGAACAGCTATAGCAACRCTMATTGAAATTGCTCGWYTRATGGCAAGYCAACCAAAAKCGTTRAACGATATWRTCTTTCTATTTAATGATGGTGAAGAAGCTGGTTTGCTMGGYGTYCGAGCCTTTATGAAKTYACATCCYTATGCKAAYGAAATYAAWTGGGTACTTAATTTAGATGCRATTGGWAGYTCYGGTCGWAGTTTAATGATTGAAACWGGTGAAAACAATGGWGAGTTAATTAASGYTTTTTCTAARGTRWCTAAAARTGCTGYTACTACRCCTATTGCTAGTTCYTTTATATCATTTCTTTGGGAGAATATGCCAAGCGACACCGACATGACAATATATAAAATGCATGGCTTAAGTGGACTGAATTTTATTAACCTAGAAGGTTCGTCTCATTATCATACGCCTCTAGATAATTTAAAGAATGTGGATTTAGGAAGTTTGCAAGAACATGGTAATCATTTATGGGCTTTGCTCGACGCTCTAAAAAACAAACCAATTATTATGAACAGCTTTGTTGATAAGCAGGTTTATCAAGATGTAATTGGCGTTGGAATTGTCCACTGGAATCAAACTATTGGAGTTGTTATCTCATTAGTTACTTTGTTTCTATTTGTTGGAATATTGTTTCTATTTAAAAATGATATTTATAGATTCTGGCAGTCATTTATTTTAACTACTTTTAGTTTTGTATTTTTAGTTATCGCATCGATGATAACGGTTGTTATTCTAAAAAAGGGAATTCAATTAGTTAGCTTGCAATTGAACGGATCATCCGAACCATGGTTTAGCCAATTTTTACCCATGCAATTGTATTTGATAACGGGCGTGTTCTTTGTCCTGGTCGTTTGTTATGAGTTTGTTAAGAATTTAATTTGTTATCCTCTTTTAACTATTGCTGTCCCAACAGCACTAAGCGTCATTGCAGTCTTGGTTGCGATTTTTTTGCCTAATCTGTCAGGTATTTTCATTGTAGTCTCTGTTCTCTCTTTGATCGTCTTAAGTCCTCTATTTGTTGCAAGATTTAGAAATAGTTTCATATCAGAAAAAATGAGTTATCGTGTAACTGGAATATTACTAACGGCACTATCTATCCTTGTTTTATCGCCTAGCCTTTATCTATTGGAAGTCATGATGACATTCTATTGGACTCCGTTTATCGGTTTTTTCATAGGGATTACGTTTATTAGTTCAGCGACAATTATTTCTTCAGGCGACAATAATAACCGCCTATTAACACAGAAAAATAAATCCATATTCAATTATTTAAAGCAACTTGAGTTTAGGACATTAGATAAAATTGTATTTTTCTTACTATTTGTTGCGGTTACGATTTGGGTATTAGTTAATCCAATTTATACTTCTGAAACACCTAACTCTCTTAATTTACAATATTTGCAACTTGATTCAAATAGTAAAGAACCACAAGCTTTTATTCTTGCTGGAAGTAAAGTCGCGAAATTAAATGAAGTATTAGTAAATGAATTACAAAAAGAACATAAAATCAAAGTTCTTGCACCTAAGCCATGGACTTCGACCAAGTACGTTAGTATTAAAGTTAAACCCCTAGAAATCGAACCAATTGCCATCAAAATATTGTCGGATTCAAAACTAAAAGGAACGCGAAAAATAAAACTACAATTTGATGCTGGTAATTACCCAATAAATGACTTAAAACTATTTTTGCCTCTTAGCTCTAAACTAAAATCAATTGATACGGAATCAAACTTAATAAATTATGAAAATGACAGCTTAAACAATAGAACAAATTATGGTTTTCATTGTGTTGGCATCAGTTGTGGAAAATTGGTTTTGGAGCTTGTTCTGGCTGAAGACTCGATATTTAATCTGTCGATAATTGAAACTAGGAAAGGACTTCCTGTAGAGTTAGAAAATATAACATTGCTAAAAGGAGGCAAGCTGGTAGAAAAAGGAAAGGGCGATAGGGTAATCATTAGCCAGGAACTGGCGTTCTAATAGTTGACAGTTATCATCAGTGAAATCTGCATCTTGAGGTGGGATGGGTATATATCCCGAATATTAATTGTGACAATATTCGGGATTTTACTTACTGGCGGAAGAGAAACTACTTTTTAACCCAACCTTTTCCCTGAGGTTTTATATAATTACCCTTTGCTGTTTTAGACATCGCCTTTTTACCGCCGACCTTTGCTACCTGTGACAATGCAATTTTTTTACTTTTAGCAATATTTTGATATCGTGCTTTACGTTTTTTATTAACAGAGGCAACTAATTGTTTTACATCGCTTGGAGCTGATTTCACAAAGCCAATATACCCGCTTGCTTGTTCACCGATAATGCCTGCTCTCTTTGCGCTAGATAAATCAGCCGATGATGCATGAAAGCTAATTGCTGATAAAAATATAATGCTTGTGACTAAGAATAATTTGTTGAGTAGAGTTTTCATTGTAATTTCCTTTGTAAAAATGTCTTTTTTCAAATGTATCAATAATTGAAGGCGATTTTTCGATGTGATTTAAAATAAACCTTCATCATCATCGAACATTTCTTCTACTTCTTTTTCAACCACTATTCGGATCTCATGTTTAATAGTGACGTTCATTTCTATCCTAATGGGTTCCGATGCTTCGATTCTAACGGTTGGATTACAGCCGAATAAAATAGAAAAGCTAACGAGAATAAAACTCATTTTAACCATTTTGAACTCCTTTTTATTTAGTAATATCGATTTGTAGAAAGGTTATAATCCATTGTAGCTGAATAATTCCTGAATTATCAGACTTACTACAGCAACTATGGCACCAATTGATTCATTTTTGCTCTTTCTAAGATGGACTTCTCAAAATCGCCGGTTAAAAAGACTGATTGGAATACGTCCGAAAGTTCACCACTAAGATTAAGTGAAAAGTCGATAGGGTATCCGTCATATAAACTAGGGTTTGAGCCTAATAGGTGCAATTTAATTTCGTAAGCGCCGTCTTTATCGTAATTAATAGTGCCATCGAGTTTTTGATAATGAAAATCTTGCAATGCATGAAGTGCTATATTAGCTTCTACATCTGCTTGCTCTTGTCCTGAGTCGTATTTGATAATGCCGGGTTGGTTAGAGGCAAAATGCCCATTTTTCACGATATATTTTCCATTTTGTTGTTCAATGGGAATGTGTATATCGATATTACCATCAGCATACAACCCTTTCATATCTAAAAAGAAAATCAACTCCGTCAAGTCGATATTTTTTAGATTGATTATTGAAGGTTTGAGATTACCCTTTTCGATAATGATTGACTGCGATTGAATTTGCCCATTCCAAATGTTGGCTTTTAGATTAGAGATTGAAATATTAATAGATTTGTTTTTTTCTATGTTAATTTTGCCTAGTTTCGACTTGTCTAATTTAGCACTTGAGTTCTTTTCTTTCACGGCAAGAGTTGTTGATATATTTGATAATAAAAGACCACTAGCAAAAGTAACTTCCCTAATATCTAGCTCTGCCGATAGGTTTAGAGGCTCAAGTGACTTAATGCTTTGTTGATAATTCAAACCAATTAAAAAAACACTATTAATGTCGAGATCAAATTGATGTAATGCCAAATCACTTTCAAGATTAAGTTTGTCACCCATTTTGATCCTATTGCTATGTTCAATAGTTCCTTTACTAATTGCCAAAGAAATTTCATTTTTCGAATCAATTTTTGAAATTAGAGAGCTTGCTAATTGACTGATCAATTCGTTTCCAATTTTTGGGTTCTTTATCACTAAACTAATAGGGCGATCAACTGAGAAAATATCGTCACTACTCAATTGGATAGATGCAAGTCTACTTTTTGATATATCAAAATCGCCTGATGCTATCAATTTGTTGTCAGTAATTGATGCTTTTGAATTAAATGTAAAATCTGTGAGATCAAGTTTAGAGGTAACTAAGTCGCTTCCTTCAATATTTAATATAAATTTAGAAGAGTGGATTTTTGGTTGAGTTTTATCATCTACAGTATTGAAGGTTGCTGAGAGATCATCCCAACGTAAAACACCCTTTAATGCTGCTTTTATATTTTCCGATTTATTATTGAGGCTGTCAGATTTATTATTTGTAACCATATCAGAAAGAAAGTCGGATAACTTTACGCTTCCTGAGGAGTGATAATAATCGTCCCGTTTTGCTAACTTGAAATCTATGCTTAAAGTTGGCTCTTCATCAAAATCCGCTTTCCCTATTTCTAGCTCCAAACCATCCGACATAAATTTGGAACTAAACTTCTCGCCTGCCACTTTCCCTTGAATTGAAAATGCCTGAATTAAGGATTTAAATGAGTTGAAAGGTAATATTTTGTCACTATTGATACTGATTTTAAACTTGTCAAAATTTGCGACAATTTGACTGGCTTCATCACTATTTTTTTGATAATTCGGTTGGTCGATATTGATTACACTGCTCAGCTCATTAATGGACTTTAATTTATTCGCTGAAGTCGATAATTTGATATTAGTAACTGAAGATATTTTATTAAAATCAACTTGTATTAGTTCATTTAAGTCTAAGTGTTCGAATAAACTGGGCTTTCCATTTAATTCTGATTCAATTTGTAACCAAACTTGATTGGTTTTTGGAAAGTTGGTCAATAATAATTCTAGCTTAAAGATAACTGGTTCAGCATGAGGTTTACTGGGATTAAATTGTGTCGATAAATTTATATGCTGTTTGTCGGAAATTAAATCTCGGATAATTTCAAGCTTAATTGAATCAGAAGGTAAATAGTCAAAAGCCGTTTTAGATATAAAGTGTTTAAGTTGATTGAGGAGTAAGTTAGAGGCTAGTGTTAAATCTAAGGATCTTTGGCTTAAAGTCTGATTGAATTCTAAATTAACTAACTCATTGTGATTTGAATCTACAAATAAAACTTCAATTGTTTCGGAGTCAGCGTTAATGCCAAGTCGCCCGGTGAGTACTTTCTGTTTTGTTTTAGAACCTTGCCTTCTATTTATGTCTATTTGTTTAATACTAAATTTAGCCGTAGCGTCTGAATCTCGATTTAATTCAATATTCGCTGCAAGAAGATTATAGGTGATATTGTCTAGAGTAGAGTAATAGCTTTGCAATAACGCTATCTTTAAATCTCCTATTTTACTTAGTTGTTCAATCGAGGAAAGGTTAATTTTAGGTAAAAAAATCGGAGCGATGCTAATTGGATTTAGTTCACGTTGCTTTAATAGGGTTAAATTTATTAGTTGCTCATGCGATTTAGTGATGATTTTTTCGATATCAATATTTCTGGAAAAATAATTGATACAAGCATTCTGTATGCTAATTTCATTTTTAATCGCTTCTAGATCAATTCTAACTGTTAGTTGATTGACACATAATTTGTTAAAACTGAGAAACTTCATATCCCATTTTAATAACTGCATATTGTCAGGCAGTTTACTTTCTATAATGGGTTTTGAAATCATCGGAACGGAAAAGTAAACCGCCATAATGATTATCAGCGGTACTATTACAATTAACTTTAAATTCCTTTTTTTATTCATATTGTTTTTCAAACGCTAGTTTTTGATAATCAATTTACGGATGACGCAAACTTTCTACCATATCTTGAACTTCTTTTGGTGGCTCTTCAGTGAAATAGCTCACACTAATGGCAACCGCAAAATTGATCATCATGCCTAATCCACCAATAGCTTGAGGCGTGATTCCGAATAACCAGTTTTCTTCTATATTGGCCGCAAAAGGTTCAATGAAAACGCCTTTAAAATAAATGATATAACAAAAGGTAAATATTAGTCCGCTAAGCATTCCTGAAATAGCGCCTGCGCGATTAACTCGTTTACTGAATATTCCCAACAAGATTACTGGAAATAGTGATGAGGCGGCCAAACCAAACGCCATGGCAACTGTTTCTGCTACCCATCCAGGCGGATTGGCTCCTAAGTAGCCTGCAATTATAATCGCAACCGTGATTGCTACTCGTCCGTAGAATAATTCCTGCTTTTCAGTAATATTAGGCGCGAATGTCATTTTTAACAGATCGTGTGAAATTGAAGAAGAGATCACCAAAAGTAAACCGGCTGCTGTTGAAAGTGCTGCAGCAATTCCGCCAGCTGCGATTAGTGCGATAACCCATGCAGGTAATCCGGCAATTTCAGGATTGGCTAATACCATAATATCTTTATCAACAAACACTTCATTGGCAAAAGGAGCGCCCTGCGCAATTTCACCTTTGCTGGGGTTGGTGACTATTCGCTGACCAAGCGGTCCTCTTTCTTCAGCAAAAGTGGGTGACTTATCAGCAATGGCCTTTCCTTTTGCGTATTGAACTTTGCCATCTTTATTGTGATCAACCCAAGCTAAAAGGCCAGAGTTCTCCCAAGTCTTAAACCAGTTGGGCATTGATTCATAGGAAGTGCCTGCTGTTTCTAGCGCTTTTTTTGAATCCTCGCTTTCACTACTAGAAGAACTACTGGGACCATTAATAGTTTCAATTAAATTTAGACGAGACATGCTGCCAATTGCTGGGGCAACGGTATATAAAAGTGCAATAAAGAAAAGCGCATAACCTGCCGACCGTCTTGCATCGGAAACTTTCTTTACCGTAAAAAATCGAACGATAACATGTGGTAAACCAGCCGTGCCCGCCATTAAAGCCAAGGTCAAAAAGAACAGATTAGTGGTACTCCAATTACTTTCTGTATAAGCGTTGAATCCGAGATCCATAACGACTTTGTCTAATTTATCTAACAGATAAACTGACTGACTAGTCGCTTGATCGGTACTTCCACTGTTAATAAGTTCACTTCCAAATCCCAGTTGTGGGATAGGATTACCCGTTAGCTGTAATGAAATAAAAACCGCCGGAACAGTATAGGCAAAAATTAAAACACAATACTGTGCGACTTGGGTGTAAGTGATACCTTTCATTCCACCCAAAACCGCATAAACAAAAACAATAGCCATTCCAATTATCAGACCGGTGATGATATCGACTTCTAGAAAGCGCGAGAATACAATCCCGACTCCACGCATTTGTCCGGCAATATAAGTGAATGAAATAAAGATCAAACAAACTACCGCGACTATTCGGGCGGTGCGCGAATAAAATCGCTCACCTATAAATTCAGGCACAGTAAATTTTCCATACTTTCTCAGATAGGGAGCTAAAAGCATCGCTAACAAAACGTATCCGCCTGTCCAGCCCATTAAATAAACAGATGCGTCATAACCTGAAAATGCAATCAAGCCAGCCATAGAAATAAATGATGCAGCGGACATCCAATCTGCCGCTGTAGCCATACCATTTAGTAGCGGATGCACATGAGCACCGGCTACATAAAATTCTTTGGTTGATTCGGCTTTGGCCCAAATGGCGATTCCAATATAAAGGGCGAAAGTGAAGCCGACAAAAATATAAGTGAGAGTTTGTAAATCCATGATCTATTCTCCCCCTTCTTTATATTTATTATCCAATTTATTCATTCGATTAATATAAAAGAAGATTAATATCAAAAAGGTATAAATTGAACCTTGTTGCGCAAACCAAAAACCGAGTTTAAATCCTGCGACGCGGAATTGATTTAACCAATCGACTAATAAAATACCAAAGCCAAATGAAACGATAAACCAAATGGATAAACAAATAAAAATTAATCGGATATTTTCTTTCCAATAGATATTTGAATCAGAATCTGAGCTAGATTTACTTTTATTATTGTTATCCATAATGGCCTCTCATTAATTAGTTTGTAGTTCTCACATTGTGGATATATATTCAGATACTGCGGATGTATTTCCCTTGAAAATCACTCGTTCCATTTTTTTTCCGACTTGATATTCATACATGGGATCATAATAATTTTTTAATAGATAAATGATCCAGTTTTTATGCAGTGATAAATCGTCATTTTTTCTTTGGTTTTCAATTGCTCTTTCAATAAGATCCATCATTTCTTTTAACCCAACACCACCTAATCGCCTTTTTATTCTTAAAGTAGAGCTTTCCAGATATTCTTGATAGATACTGATCGTATCCTTATTATCATCACTTGAAGTTTGTGAGTAGACTTCGAAATCATTCATCATGTTGACTACATAATCATTATAAATTTGAGAAACACGAAATTTAAAACTTTCTTCTATCATCACTATATTTGATTGATCCATTTTATTCTTTAGACTTAACGGTAACGAACGAGAGCCAATTAGCCGGCTTTCATCTTCCAATAGAAGTACTTTTTCACTTGAATTTTCAAACTTCAATAAATCGATAGCTAATTTATTTTCAAAATCAATTTGTGTCGGTTGAGGGGTAATATTCCGTCCAAAACTTGAACCTCGATGATTGGCAAGTCCTTCTAAATCGATACTATTATTTTGAGTCTTTAAGAATTTTGTTTTGGCGCTTCCTGTTAAACCACTGACTACGACAATTTCTGTTTCATTGACCAATCGCTCTGTTTCATCAATTAAAAATCGGCGCATGGCTTTGTAGCCACCTTTAATGATTGGAAAATCTAATCCAGATTCAGATAACCATTGTTGGCTGGTTCTCGATCTTAACCCGCCTCTAAAACAGTAGAAATAACCATTCTCTTTATTGGCATTTGCAAAAGTTTGCCATAAAGAAACTTTATCACCTTTGTTCTGATCTTTAACTAAATCATGTCCCAGCTTGATTGCTGCCTCTTGTCCATGCTTCTTATAACAAATCCCCACTTTTTCTCTTTCAAGGTCGCTCATTAATGGTAAATTAATACTGGTTGGGAATGCGCCTAATACAAACTCACAAGGCGCTCTTAAGTCGATCATTGGCGCATCAGATAAAAATATTTGCCTATAATTATTTGAGTCTTCACGAGACATAAATTAGCTTTTCTTTTTGTTGTATCATTTTTCCAAATGAGGTTAGTTCTAATTGGTTTTCCTTGGCAGTTTTTAAAAATTCATCGACCGAACTTTTTTCAACACAAACCAATAACCCGCCACTAGTTTGAGGATCACAGCCCCATTCCAATTGTTCTTGCGAAAGTTCCGAAAGAGTTTGACCATAACTTTCAAAATTTCGATGCGTGCCTCCAGGAACAGAGTCTAGTTTTCGATAGAATTCAGCCTGCGGAATTTTAGGAACATTGTCCATTTCAATTACTGCGGACAATCCACTGGCTTTACAAACTTCGCCAAGGTGTCCAAACAAACCAAATCCAGTGACATCCGTCATTGCAGACACGCCATTCAATTCAGAAAAAAGTTGCCCTATTTTATTAAGCTGACACATTGCTTTTATGGCGAGATCTGAATCTTCMTCTTTCAATATTTTTTTCTTTTGTGCGGTGGTTAAAATTCCAACACCTAAAGGCTTAGTTAAAAAGAGTTGATCGCCTAACTTCGCTGTAGAGTTCTTTAAAACTTTATCGGTATCAATGGAGCCAGTAACGGCCAATCCAAAAATTGGTTCAGGTGAATCGATACTATGACCGCCTGCTAAACTAATACCCGCTTCTTGACAGGCTATTCGTCCACCTTCCACCACTTGCTGGGCAACTTCTGGAGAGAGTTTATCAAGTGGCCAGCCTAAAATAGCAATTGCCATAATCGGTTTGCCTCCCATCGCGTAAATATCGCTAATGGCATTAGTGGCAGCTATTCGTCCAAAAGTGATTGGATCATCCACAATAGGCATAAAAAAATCGGTCGTGGAAATAATGGAAGTTCCATTGCCAAGATCGTAAACGGCTGCGTCATCACTGGTTTCATTTCCTACCAATAAGTTAGGATCATTAAATAATGGAAGTTTGGACGCCACTATTTGAGCTAAAACGGATGGAGAAATTTTGCATCCGCATCCGGCTCCGTGGCTGTATTCTGTGAGTTTAATGGTCATAGCTGTTTACCTTCTTTACTTTCAATCAATCGTTTTTCTCGCTCAATCTCAGCAATCAATTCTTTTTCTGTTGGTAGAAATGGAATATATTTACTGGCGAAAAGCTTTTTATTTTCATTAAGCACAGAATATTTTGCCATCATTTTGTCATTTTCAGTGCACAGTAAAATTCCAATAGTGGGATTATCACCTTCGGTTTTTTGTAAATCATCAAACATTCGAACATACATATCGAGTTGACCTATAGCTTCATGGCTAATGGCTGTTGTTTTTAATTCAACAATAACAAAGCATTTTAATAGGTAATTATAGAAAACCAAGTCGATATAAAAATCTGACGTTTCTGTTCGGATCAATCGCTGCCGAGCAACAAAAGAGAAGCCTTTGCCTAATTCTAATAGAAACTGTTGTAAGTTATCTAACAACGCCTGTTCGAGTTTTTTTTCGGAATAGCTTTGGGAGGTGGGCAACTGCAAGAATTCCATCACATAAGGATCCTTAATAAAGTCTAAGGAATTTCGATCTAGCCTTTCAGTCTTGTCTTGCATTTCGTTGTTCACAGGCTCTTTTTCTTGTGAGCTCAGTAAGCGTTGGTAATAGAGTGTTTTGTGATTTCTTTCAAGCGTCCGATAACTCCACTGCTGTTCAACCGCTTCTTGTAGATAATAGCCTCTTGCTTTTTCATCACTAACCCTGATCAATAGGCGGTAATGGCTCCAACTCAATTCGGGGCGCACTGTGTCCCAAATTGGAAAGCAGAGGTAAAACTGACGGATTCGACGTAGTTCCCGTTCGTCCAAACCTTTACCAAATTCAACAGAAAGAGCTTCTGCGAGATTTTTTAAGAGTTGTTTGCCGTATTTTGCCCGCTTCTCGCCCTGTTGCTCTTCTTTTACAATACGTTTGCCAATTTGCCAATAGGCTTCGACCATGGCAAAGTTGATCGAAGAGTGCGCTTTGCTTCTCGCCGTTTGTAGGATCTGTTTGATAGCCGAATGAAAGGGGGTGATATCATTCATTATTTCAATTCCTTATTAAAAATTTATCTAAACACACGTCATCACTTATTTCATTTCCTACCAATAAGTTGGGATCACTAAATAATGGAAGTTTGGATGCCACTATTTGAGCCTAACTATACCAGTTTATTGTTGCTAAAAATCAAAGGATAAATGAATAAAGTGGGTTGATTCGAGAATGACTTGACTTATCTGTCAAATATTATAATATATGCATAAGGGCGCACATATGCGTTTAAATTAAGAGGTACAACCCTATGATACACAATAAACCAATCAAAATTGCTGTTTACTCAGTGAGCCTTCTAGCAGTTCTCTGGTTAGTGATGGCTTTCGACTCCGGGTTATTTATCGCACATGATAACCGATATGCGGTTAAACCGTTTGAATTTACCGATGATGGTTTTTCCCAGCAAAAGAAAATAATTGATTTACCAAGCTCTACAGTCGCTTATTTAGATATAGGCGAGGGACCGATTTTAGTGCTATTGCACGGTTGTCCATTTAGCGTTTTTGAGTGGAAAGAAATTATCCCTGAATTATCCAAACATTACCGTATTATTGCGCCGGACTTACATGGTTTGGGTGATACGCCGGTTCGATTAGATCAGGATTATCGACTGCCTACGGATGCACAAATGGTGAAAGAATTACTACATAAACTGGACATTGCTTCCGCATCCTTTATCGCTCATGATCACGGAGGTGCGACTTTACAGTTATTAATGAAAGAAGATTCTCATTTAATTGATAAGGCGATTATGAGTAATGTTGAAGCCTATGATCAATGGCCAAGTAAACCAGAACTACCTTATTTAAAAGCTATCGTTAATCCTTTTACTAGCCCTTTAATGTACGAAGCAATGCAATTCGATTTTTTGGCGCGAAAAGTTTTTTCGTTAGCCGTGGAAGATATTAATACACTAACACCCGAAATTACCAAAGGATTTGCGTTACCACACATAGCAACGGCCGAACGCTGGCAGAGACTAAGACGTTTCTTTGCATGGCAGTTAGATGCTGAGCATAATGCAGTCACAATGACCGCAGTCGATGCAATGAGAGAGTTTGAGAAGCCTATGTTATTAATCTGGGGTGAACTAGATGAGAATTTTGGTCCCGATTTAGCCTATCGATTAGCGTCTGATATTCCTGGCGTAAAAGGTATCAGCTTTATGAAAAACTCACAGCACATGCCTATGCTTGAAGAAGATGAAGCTTACGTGGCTGCCACTCTAGATTTTTTATTACATGATAAAGTTTCTGAGGAAGCAGTGAAAGAATTAGAAGTTGCGCGTAATTCGGGGAAATTATAATGAATCCAATAGAAATAATACCGCTAGCAGTACCGGCATTTTACCTAATCGCTTTTTTCAGCGAAGGAAATTTTGAAGTAAGAAAATTTCCGACCGTTAAAAGCTGGAAAAAAATAGGTTTCATCTTTTTTATACTACTTCTTTTGATGAGCTTAGTCGTTCCGCTGATTTTACCAATGATTTGGTTTGAAGCTAATAGTTTGTTTAAACTTGAAGCGTCATACGGGATCGATATTTTAATTGGTTTATTGCTTTCAACATTCTGCACATACTGGTTCCATCGTGCGGAACATCATTGGGATGTTATGTGGAAATCGTTCCACCAAATTCACCATAGCGCGGAGCGGGTTGATATTGCTGGGGCTTTTTATACTCATCCGTTTGAACCATTAGCAAAAATGACTATTGGTGCTGTTGTTTCTATTTTTGTGCTCGGGCTTAATCCTATCCCAACGGTAATCGTTTCGACTATTGCCGGTTTGTTAAGTATTTTCCAGCATTGGAATATAAAAACGCCCTATTGGTTAGGATTTATAATTCCAAGACCAGAATCTCATTGTTTACATCATGAGGTTAATATTCATGCGAGAAACTATGGGGATCTACCAATTTGGGATATGTTATTTGGAACTTATAATAACCCTAAATCATTGCAAGAAATAAAAGTTGGGCTTGGTGGCAATAAACTAGGTCAATTGAAAAAAATGTTGTTAATGAAACTGGTTGATTAACAAAGGTTAGCTGATATTATCTAGGAGCCTGTCCTAGGATAATAACTAAAACGATTTATGAGAGTGATAATGGATAACGAGCAAGCTAATAGAGAAAAAATGGCACAAGCCTGTGCTAACACGTTAGATACTGATTTTTTCTCTGCGCTTTGTGAGCCTGTAAGAGTAGAGCTCATTCGAGTATTGATTGTTAAAGGCTTGTCAGATATTCAAACCTTGGCAAAAGAGTTTTCCCAAGATCGATCGGTTATTTCGCGCCACTTAAAAGTATTACAAAATGCTGGGATAGTGAGTGCGAATAAAGTGGGTCGGCACCAATATTTTCAATTAAATGGGCAGAGTATTTTAGAACAACTCTCCTCTATTACTAATGTATTAGAGGAAATCATTCCAATGTGTTGTCCACCTCAATCGGATGATTTTTGAATGGCTAAAGTCAGTTTGGATTTAACCCCCATCACTTTCCAACAACGCATAAAATTCATTTAACTTTTTACGCAATAACTCTTTTGGAATAAGCTTAGTTTCATAGTCTGCAATCACCATGGGGCTTAAAGAGCGATTGAGTGCATATTTTACTACTTCATCATTTTTTTCACGACACAGTAAGATTCCAATACTTGGATTTTCGTGTTTGAGTTTTACATCTTGATCTAAGGCCTCAAGATAAAATTCTAGTTGTTCTAAATCCGCCGGTTTGAATTTTCTATTTTTTAGCTCGAATGCCACCATGCATTGTAGTTGACGATGAAAAAATAACAGATCAATTGAAAAATCATCATGACCAACCTGCAAGCGAAACTCTTGTCCTATAAATGTAAAGCCGACGCCTAATTCAAGAATAAAGTCTTTGAGTGAAGCAATTAGAGCTTGTTGTAGATCTTTCTCTTTATGGGGGATAGGTAGATCTAAAAATTCAAAAACATAACTATCTTTAAAAACGCCATCTGTTGTTTGGGGTAATTCTGTTATTGCTGATGAAAGCGTTTCATTTGCTAGCATTGTGCGTTCAAAAGTGCCGGTTTTAATCATTCTATCAAGCTCTCTCACCGAATATTTTTGCTGGTTACAAAGTAAGAGATAAAACTCCCTTTCTTCTAGCATTTTTAAGCTCATAATTCGTCTATTATGTGTCCAGCTTAATTCTCGCCCCAGTGAGGCGAGTTTTGTATCTTTATGATATACCTCGTAAAACTGCTTCATTCTCCAAATATTGCTAGCAGTGAACCCGCTTACAGAAGGTTCTTTTTGTTGTATAAAAACTGCAAGTTGCTCAACGGTATTTTTACCCCACTTAGCCACTTTCACTTGACTAGAGATGAAAGCACCAATATTCCAATAAAGCTCCACAAGTGTTTTATTTACTTGTTGAAAGGCGAGCTGTTTTGCCGTTTGTATTTGACTAAGAACTTCGGTGAATTCTTGTTCCTTAATATATTTGCTTTGTTTTTTCATATGGAGGTGGATATTTTATAATTTTTCTTAGTTGAAAACGCTTCTTTTAAGACTGATTGCATAAGTTGGTCGGCGTGGCTTTGGTTGTTGGTGATTTGGGTTTCTAGTTGATCGCAGAGGGCGAGTAGTTTTTCGACTTTGGCGACGATCGCTTTTTGTTCGGCTTGGCTACACAGTGAAACCAACGTATTTGAAACCACGCCTTGATTTATTTTTGGCATACTCTTTTGAGCACCAACAGCATTATCTCTACAATATGGACTCATTAAAACATGATGGAGATATATCTCTGATATTGATTTGGCAGGCTTTAGCTTCATCATTAAATCAGGGTAAACAAACTTATAGGCTGCTCCGTTATATATTGCAGAAACTCCAACAAAATCTATAGAGTTTCCCCGTTGTATTAAGATTTCTCTTTTATTTAACCAAAGAAAAGAGTCCTTTGGTATTTTCTCATTGATGTATTTTGTTTCTGTATCAATAAACTTTCCAGAAGTGGTTGCTCCAAGTTTTAAGGTCTTGGTTGTAGTTGGGAAATCAACAGTTTTAGGTGAATAGCCATTTTTTGGGTTTTCATAAATCACATTATTCAACCGACACCAAACCCACCCATCGGGCAATGCAAACGGTTTTTCTTCTTCACTAATCGGCGGCAGTATTTTTTGTTTTTTGATTTTTTTGTCTTTAATCAGTTGTTCTTTCTCTGCCTGTATGCGTTTTAGTAATTTGCTGGCGGGTTCGACATTGGGTTTTTTCTTGCGCCAGTCTACAGTGAGTTTGCCTTCAATGGCTTCTTGCAATATCTGCTGACGGAGTTTTTTTAGCAGGGTTTGTTGGTGGGTTAGTTCTGTGCCAAGCAAATCTTTTCTTGCTAACGTGTTTTTAAGTTTATCTATCCATAAATCTTGTTGCTCAATATCAAAATAGGGCAGCTCATATTTTTTTAAATTTGTCTGATTGATAGATTCCTTTGATGTGCCTGATTTGGTTGCAGCAACAAGGGTTGGTCTAAGTGAATTAAAAACAAAGTGATAAAATGCCAAGTTTAGCGGATACTTCTCTTCATTCTTTGGTGTCAAAATAAAGCATAAATCGCTAGAAATGAATTTACCATCTACATAATGTGTTCTACCCAATGATCCAGAAGCGGCAACAGCAATAATCAATGCCTCACATTCGTGTGCATATTCATTGTGCGTTTTCCAATCCTCAGCGGCAGTGATAAAATCATATTCACCAGGCGTACACTTTGTACTTTGTAATTCACCTTTTTCAAAATTGAATAGATTGCCGATTGGTACTAATTCCCCCATCATTCCCCCTCCAACAAAGCATAAAACTCATTAAGCTTCTGTCGCAACAATTCTTTCGGGATCAGTTTGGTTTCATACTCAGCAATGACGGTGGGGCTTAATGAGCGGTTGAGTGCGTACTTCACTACCTCATCATTTTTTTTGCGGCACAATAACACGCCAATGCTAGGATTTTCATATTCTTTCTTTACATCTTGATCTAATGCTTCTAAATAAAATTCCAATTGCCCAAGATATGCAGGTTTGAAATTACCTGTTTTTAATTCAATAGCAACCAAACACTGTAGGGTTCTATGGTAGAAGAGCAAATCTATACTAAAGTCTGTATTTCCTACCTGTACCTTATATTCCTGCCCAAGAAAACAGAAATCCCTGCCAATTTCTAAAATAAAATCTTTGAGTGAACTTAGAATTGCTTGTTGTAATTGCTCTTCAGAGTGTTTTTGTGGTAGTTGTAAAAACTCTAATACATAGCTATCTTTAAACACTTTATCGGTATTTTGAGGAAGTTGTTTTACCGATTCAGAAATGGTTTGGTTTGCCAAAATAACTCGCTCATACAAGCTGCTTTCTATCTGTCTTTCAAGCTCTCTTTTAGAATAACGCTCCGTTATTGACATTTGGATATAAAAAGCACGCTCCTCTTCGTATTTTGTTGATGATAAAATAATTAGATTATTAGTCCATGTTAATTCTGTCACCAGTGGTGACAGTTTTGTATCTCCTTGATAGGTTTCATAAAATTGCTTCATTCTCCATATGTTTCGAGCCGTAAAACCACTGACTGAAKGCTCTTTTTGTTGGATAAATTCAGCTAATTTAGCAACGGTATTTTTACCCCATTCTGCCTTGGCTACCTGATTTGAAACATGCTCACCAATATTCCAATAAAGTTCTACCAGTGTTTTGTTCACCTGCTGATAGGCTTTTTGCTTAGACGATTGAATTTGTCCTAATATTTCCGCAAATTGTTGAYCTTGTATCTTCGCCAGCTTGTTACTCATCAAAACCCTCCCAATTTGCTACACATTGTGTAGCAAATGCATCATTTGACAGATGGCAACGGTTCCAGCTTAATTCGGGGCGCACTGTGCCCCATATGCGTTCCCACGCAGGAGCGTGGGAACAAGGGGCGGTAGTGCTGAGTTCTTTCACTACACCAGCTCCTTACGCAACTGCTCAAGCAATTCGTCACCTTTGCTAAAAGACTGATGCAGCATGTCCAACAATTCAGCGCTGGAATATTGCTGTTCTTCTTCGGGCCGATGTGGGTTTTBDATGTCGAGVHTVBRVCCATTGGCTTTGATGGTTTTTATATCCACTTGCCATGCTTGGTCGTTGGCTACGCGCTTTTTCCACCATGCTTTTAATCCGTCAAATTCGGCTAATTGAATCGGTTTGGTTTTGGAATAGGCTTTGTAATTTTCGGGTAATTTATGTTCATAATACCAAACGGTTTTTGTTGGCTCGCCTTTGGTAAAAAACAGCAAATTAGTCGCCACCGAAGCGTATGGTTGAAACACCGAATTGGGTAGGCGGATAATTGTGTGTAGATTGCAATCTTCCAATAGCTTTTGGCGAATGCGTTGTTTTACACCATCACCAGTCAACGAGCCATCGGGCAATACAATTGCCGCTCTACCATCTTGTTTAAGCAGGTGAATGATCAGAATTAAAAACAAATCTGCCGATTCTTTGGTGCGAAAGGTTTGTGGAAAATTGTTTTCGTTATTGTTGGATACCACACCACCAAAAGGCGGATTGGCAAGGATCACATCGACCCGATCTTTCTGGCTGTATTCGGTCAGTGGCTTTGCCAGTGAATCACCAAATTGAATATTGGGAGTGTTAATATCATGCAAGATCAAATTGGTATTACCCAGCAGATAGGGCAAGGGTTTGTATTCCCAAC
Source organism: Kangiella sp. (assembly GCA_002733465.1). GTDB lineage: Bacteria > Pseudomonadota > Gammaproteobacteria > Enterobacterales > Kangiellaceae. Next base: position 12,993 of record NVVT01000001.1, on the reverse strand, counting down.
CCACCACATTGTGTTGTAGGGCTTCACGCTCGGTAACGGTATTGGCGGTTTTTTTAAGGTGCTCTAATGCGGCAGTAAGATAACCACCCGTACCACAGGCAGGGTCGAGTATTTTTTCACCTGCTTGAGGGTTAGTGAGTTCGGCTAACAGTTCGGTAATAGCGCGGGGGGTATAAAATTCGCCCAGTGTGCCAGCACTTTGCAACTCGCTTAAAAAGGTTTCGTAAATCTGCCCAAAAACATGCTTGTCTTTGCTGTTATTAAAATCGATCTCATTGAGTTTGTTAATTACCTGACGCAGATGAATGCCAGATTTCATGTAGTTGTAGTTATTGGCAAACACTTCATGCACCAGCAAAGCGCGTCTAGCGGCCGTTGAGCCAACTTTATATGCCGACAAATCAAGATTACCCAAAGTCGTGAACAGTGTTTGATCGACAAAGGCGAGTAGTTCATCGCCTGTCATGCCCTCATCATTGCCCGCCCACTGATCCCAGTGCAGCGCTTCGGGAATGGGTGAGGTGTAATCGTCTTGTATCAGTTCCAGCTCTTTGTCTTTGTCACTGAATATTTTTAAAAATAGCATCCAGCCCAGTTGCAAAATACGCAACTCATCACTGCCAGTGCCAGTGTCCTGGCGCATTATTTTTCTGGCTGATTTTACTATTCCGCTGATGTTGGTCATTGATTTTCTTCCTTTTTCTTGAACCATTGTTCCGGAATTTTACAATTTTCACTATTTGGACTTGGCTTTGCCTGATGAATTTTTAAATGCAGTGGCATTGAAACGCAATTACCAAATACAAGTGCATCGCCTGGAACAGATTGTTTAATTTTATTGGTAAAATCATCGGAAAAATAAGGCAATATAGCCTGGATATAGTGCATATCCTTTTCATTCTGAATTCTGTGAATAATGAAATTAGCGCACTGGGAAAGCACTGTTTCAGATAGCTCAGAAGGTCTTTGAGAGGAAACGAGGAGATAGAATGAATACTTTCTTCCTTCGCGAGCTATTTTTTCAAAGATGTTTTCCTTTATAAGATAGTCATAGTGTTTTTTAATATAACGATGAGCCTCATCTAAAATTAAATGAATGGGTTTTTTCCTTCTCTCATCACCAATTAGTTTTTTTCGTTCATCAAAAAGTAATCGAGAGGTAACGCTAGTTAATGTTTCAAGAATATCAGGACTTAATTCACTGGTATCAATAATAACTAACTGAGTCTTTTTCTGCTCATTACCCCAGAGTTCTGTGATGTATTTTTTTACAGAATCAATACCATTTGATTCTCGCATGAACTCACAATCTGGATTATCCAAAAAATAATCCAATCTAGTAAGCATGGTTGCTGTGTAACCTCTAATTTGTCTATTCCCACGTGCATCTTCTTCCAAAAGGATTAACTCGGCTGCAATCTTCAAAAACTGATGGTCGAAGAATTCGCCATTTTTAATTTTTGAATTAATCACTTCTTGGGCTTGAGTATGATCTACCTTATCAAAAATAGTATTAGTTGCTTTCTCCAGTTTGTCCTTGTTTTCACCATAGGCGATAGTACATGCTGATTGTAATGTTTCAATGTCGCTCAAAAGTTCGGTAGAGGCGACTTTAATATCTGCATTACTGTTGATAATACTGGTTATACTTCCAAGTATGCTCGCCGCAGTTGTGATTCTTGCAGTATCACTATCTGCCTGTCGTAAGGTGCTAAATATCAGATTACAGATTCTGTATCTAAGGTAATTAACAAATTTAGTTTTCTCTTCTGGATTTGAATTTCCAATTCGGTAAAACCGATAGCTTTCTTGTAAAACTTTATCCCAAAATGGTCGTTGAGTTGCATCTGTTGCTAAAAGAAATGCACTCCATTCATCGAGAGACAATAAGAAATGTGGCAAATAAAACGGGCTGTAACCGATGGTTACATTCTTTATATTCGGTTTGAAATACGTAATTAAAATATTATGATTATTATCATTTGAAAATGCTTGTTTATACTCACCATTGACATCAAATATAAGTATTCGTGACCCCGTAGCCGAGAGGTTTTCTTTTTTATGAATTTCTTGAATAATATGAGCAATGGTATTGGATTTGCCACTTCCTGAGTTGCCTAGAACTGCTGAGTGAATATTGAAAAAACTATCTATACTCACCTCTATTGGGTAGTTAATAAGGTTTTTACTGACACCCAAAGAAAAGGATTGATGGATTTGGTTCTCACCTGCTGGCACTGATTCAGGGGAGTTTGTTTTTAAAATGAGCTTCATATCCTGAAAAGTCACGATACTTACATCGCTATACAGGCTAGGAAAAACACCAACACCAAGCGCAAATTCTTTTGTTTTATTGATTGTGCCAATTGGTTTAAGCAAGAGCTCCCGATTACTTTCTATATCAAACGACAGTTTTGCTTGATGAATATCAGAATCGAAAATAGATACAACTTCACATATAATAATTTCTTCGACTGCATTGGTGACCTTAAGGTAGCTTCCAATATTACCAAAATAATAAACATTGCCGTGTAAGTTGACTGAGCTACCTCTAATTTCTGAGGATATTTTAACCTTAAGCTGGCTATAATTGATGCTAGTTATTTTTCCAATTTTCATGAAGTACTGCTACCCTTCAAAGCATTAATTGAAGACACAAAAGCATCTAGTAAAGTTGTGTCTATATTTTCATCCACACTAGGTAGTAATTCTTCAACAATATATTCAAAGTAGTGGATTTTCTTGTTTTCTTCATCGGTGCCGTGTATACGGTAAATTCTACTATCCTTAATTTTAGCCAGTGGACAATCACTGTATTCACCAAAAATCACAACAGATATTGACGAGTTTGATGCCAAGGATTGATAGATGATGCTATTAAGATGTTCATCACTAAAGCTGTAACCAATAATAAATAATACTGAGTTAGGTAGTGATAATTTTGTTTGAAATTCTCTAATCAAGTCAGCGTAGGGCGTTCCAAGACTTTGCGCTTGTTTTAATGGTGTTGGGTAAATCAACACATGGGTTTCATCACCTTTAGCTTCGCCACCTTGTACTGAAACTTCATGAATGTTGAATAATGAGTTGCCTTCTTGCTCGATCCAGCTAATAGAACCATGTAGTTTATATAAATAAACCATGTTTTCTAATGGCTCAAATTTTTCTAAATTTGCATCTATCTTTTTTGAGAAAGTATAATGAAACCTTGCAGGATTAAAAACCCGCTCAAGTCCCCCGCCAAAACCATTGTTGTAATTGATATTAAGTGTATCAAGTGCCTTTTCATTAAAAAGGTCATAGTTTGTTGTAAAGATATTAATCCGAGATAGATCTTTATTTCTTAATGCTATTTTTTGATAGAATTTTTTGTATAAATTCAAGTTTTTTATAGCACAGCTGTTTGAAAGCTCAACATTAACTTTTAAATATATTGAGTCTTCAATCTCCTTTATGAGTTTTTCAGTATTTGCTATTTCTGTTTTATCAGCATTGGTGACGCCTTGTAAATAATTCTTCTTAGCATGGAGTATGGTTAATTTCGTCTCTAAATTATCACCAGTTATGCTTTTGTATAGCGTTTTTATTTTACTATCCTTTCCTTCTTCAATACTTTTCGCTATTTCCTCCTGCATAGTCTTCATGCTTGGTATAGCGTCAGAACTTGCACCTGCACCAAGTAAAAAACTAACATTTTTAATATTAGATAATTCAGCTATTTTTTGTTTAATACTATTTAAGCCATCTTCACCGCCAATAGCATCACCACCTTGATAAAAACATATATTATCTGATTTTTCTTGATCATCATCACTCATTACGCCACGTTCCTATAAATCTCATATTCTAATTCTGCCAATGCTTTGAGATACTGCATCTTCCCACCAAACAGCTCTACAATCTCCACCGGTGAACCAAACTGATCCAGTGGATTCACCCTTAGTATTTTCATATCTTCAATATTCTCAATCCCTTCATCAGCATATTTATCTAGCAGTGCCTCTAATACCTTGCGTGCCTGTTCGCCATATTTGGTGAAGTAATCGCGCTTTTTAACATTATTTGCCCGCTCCGCCCGGGTGAGTGGCGGCTGATCAAAGGCGGTGTGGCAGATGAGATCAAAAATATCCATTTCTTTATTGATGGCTTCTTTAAGGTTTTCAAAGACGATACCTTGTTCGGTTAATTCTTCGATGATGGCGTGCTTTTTATCCGCCTGATTCCATTTGTTTAAAAAATCATCTAATGACTGATATTGTTCGCGTACTTTCTGTTTGGTGTAATCCTTCAAACTGCCTGTTATGAGCTTGCCGTTACCATCCATATATTGAATGCGCTCATTGAGCACTGCGACATTCACGCCGTTGACATAGTATTTTGCGCGGGGTTCATTGATGATGTCGCCACCACCAATGATTTCAGGTGGCTGTTCTTGATTTGGGGGCGGGTCAAAAACAATTTCCTCACCCTCTTCATCGGTGATGAGTTCGTCGGACTCGATTTCATCATCAAATGATTCAAACTCTTCGTCTTCTGTTAGTTCTTTTACTCTAACGGGATCACCATCAAAATCAGGGTCAGCAAACAGATCGGTGACACTGCGAAAATCCATAATGGTGAAGAATGTTTTACCAAATTCTTCATTGATACGGGTGCCACGCCCAATGATCTGTTTGAATTCGGTCATGGAGGCGATATTGCTGTCCAGCACAATGAGCTTGCAGGTTTGCGCATCTATGCCGGTGGTCATCAGTTTTGAGGTGGTGGCAATCACAGGGTATTTTTCTTCGGGGTTGATGAAGTTATCTAGCTCCATTTTGCCTTCTTCATTGTCACCGGTAATTTGCATAACGAACTTACTGTTTTGAGCCATCAGGTCGCTATTTTCATTGGCGATAGCGGTACGCATTCTCTGGGCATGGTCGATGTCTATACAGAAAATAATGGTTTTATCGAAGCGATTAGTCTTTTTAAGAAATTGCGTAACTTTTCTGGCTACGGCTTCAGTTCTTTCATCAATCACTAGGTTTTTATCAAAATCTTTGCGGTTGTAGATACGATCATCTACCAGTAATCCCTGTTTATCGGTTTTTCCTTGCTCAGGTCGCCATCCCTCCAGATCAACATTTAATCCTACTCGTAATACTTTATAGGGAGCCAGAAAACCATCTTGTATGCCCTGTTTGAGTGAGTAGGTGTAAATAGGATCACCAAAGTATTCTGTGCTGGAGATGGTTTCGGTTTCTCTGGGGGTGGCGGTTAAACCGATATGGGTTGCTGAATTGAAATACTTGAGAATTTCGCGCCATGCGCTGTCTTCTCTGGCACTGCCACGGTGGCACTCATCAATGACGATGAGATCAAAGAAATCACGGCTAAACTTTCGATAAGCGTCCTTGTCTTCATCGTAGTTGGTCAGCCCCTGGTATAGCGCTAGGTAGATTTCATATGATTTGTCGATTTTTTTGTTCTTAATCACTGTCATTTTATCTTTAAAATGACGGAAATCACCTCGTTTGGTTTGATCTATCAAGGCATTTCTATCCGCTAAAAAGAGAATGCGCTTTTTAGTTTTGCTCTTCCATAAACGGTGAATAATTTGAAATGCGGTGTAGGTTTTTCCGGTACCGGTTGCCATGGTGAGCAAAATTCGATTTTGCCCTTTGGCAATGGCTTCAACCGTGCGATTGATGGCATTTGTTTGGTAATAGCGCGGAGTTCTTCCTGAGCCATCGAAAAAATAGTCTTGTGTGGTAATGCGCTCTTGTTCTGGTGTGGTAATTCCTTTGTATTTTTTGTAGCGTTGCCATAATATTTCTGGCGAGGGGAATTCATCAAGCGAAAGTTCTTTTTCAACATTGCCATCACTGCAAGTAGGATCATGTTCATAAAAACCATCACCATTGCTACTATAAACAGACGGAATATCTAATATCTCGGCGTAATTTAACCCTTGTTGTATGCCCGCATTAACGGAAAATTTATTGCTTTTAGCTTCAATAATGGCAATGGGGATATTAGGTTTGTAGTAGAGGATGTAATCCGCTCTTTTGCGTTTACCACGGCTGGTCAGGTTGCCTTTGACATAAATACGCCCATCTGTGAAAGTAACCTCTTCCCTTATTTGGGTAAGCGGGTTCCAGCCAGCCTTTTCCAGCGCTGGTTGAATGTATTTTGTACAGATATCTCTCTCTGATAGTTCTTTCTTTAAGATCATGTGCTCACGTTTATTTTTCATCCTTGAAGAAGGTGAATTGATCACCAATCTGGCAGACTATTAAATTCTGAAGTAATTTCATCTATGCCCCACCATACTACTCTAGCCAGAGGCAATAAAAAAGGCCGAACAATCGACCTTTTTAAGTGATATTAAATATTAGAGTAATCTACAAAACCCCACGCTTCTCTTGCTCTCGTTCTATCGATTCAAACAGCGCCTGAAAATTACCTTCACCAAAACCTTGATCCCCTTCGCGTTGAATCATTTCAATAAAGATAGGCCCAAATAAATTCTTAGTAAATATTTGAAGCAAGTAAGTATTTTCCGCTTCACTATCCACTAAAATTTGATGATGTTTAATTCGCTCTTTACTTTCTTTAACCCAAGGTACACGATCCCAAATAGTATCGTAATATTCTGGAATAATATCTAAAGTTTCAATATACGATCCATCTAAAGCATCGCAAGAAGCGACTAAATCATTAGTTCTAAAAGCAATATGCTGAACACCGGGTCCATCGTATAATCCTAAATATTCATCAATTTGGTTTTTATCATTGCCTTTACCTTCGTTGATCGGAATACAAAAAGTACCACAGGGGCTGGCTAACGCGTATGAAACTAATGCCGTTTTGACGCCTTTAATATCAAAATAACGAACCTCTGTAAAACCAAAAACATCTTTATAAAAATTAGCCCATTTTTCCATGGTGCCTTTGTAAACGTTATTGGTTAAATGATCGATGACTATAAAGCCTTTATCTTGTTGAATCGTTTGCTCGGGCAAATCGTCAAAATCCTTGTTCCAAATGGTGTTGTCACCTTGATAGGTGTCAATAAAATAAATAATACTATCACCAATGCCATAAATTGCTGGATAGGAAAAATCACCATCCTCGGCAGGCTTTGCGCCGCGCTTAATGGCTTCTGCTTTTGCTAACTCGGCATTGTCCACTCGCCAACCCATTGAAGAAATTGCTGGGCCGTGGGTCTTAGTAAATTCTGATGAAAAACCACTTTTTTCAGCATTCAATAAAAAGTGAATGTCATTCTGGTTATAATAAGTAATGTCTTTCCCTTTGAATTTTTTAAGCTTAGAAAAGCCAAAATCCATAAAAACATCATGCATAAACTGCGTATCAGCCGATGCAAATTCAGTAAATTCTATCCCACGTAAATTAAGCGGATTTTTGTTACTAGACTCGGTCATTTTTGTCTCCAAAATATTTTCTACGTTATTCAATCTGAAATTCAAAAGAATTCACCACAGAGGCATAGAGGACACAGAGGAAAAAATTAATAATATTCTTATCTCTGTGTCCTCTGTGCTCTCTGTGGTGAGAGTGTTTTTCACTTAATGGTTATTTAATTTTCTAACCAACTTTGGTTGTAATCACTTTCCATACAGCTCTTAAAGTGATTGGTTATTTTTAATGGATTAAAGGTATCTATCATCACAGCATATTCATAGGTTTCAGTTTTGCCAATTGACGCTTCTGTTTTACCTGGTTGAGGCCCATGTGGAACACCTTTTGGATGCAATGTTATAGAGCCTGCTTGAATTCCTGTTCGGCTCATAAAATCCCCATGCACGTAATACAGTACTTCATCACTATCAACATTTGAATGATAATAAGGCGCTGGAATTGATTCTGGGTGGAAGTCATATAATCTTGGAACAAAATTACAGACAACAAAATTATTAGCGGTAAAAACTAAATGAGCACTTGGCGGAATATGAATTTTACCGACTAGCGGTGCGTAATCATCAATATTAAATGCCCATGGATAACAAGCGCCATCCCAACCCACTAGATCAAATGGATGCCATTCAAGCACCGTTTTTTGATATTTCTCACCATATTTAATATGCAGATCAAACTCACCTTGCTCAACAATGGCTTCTTGCAGTTCTGCTGTTCTAATATCTCTTTCGCAGTAAGGTGACATCTCTAACATTTGCCCGGTAGCGGTTCGATAATGTTTAGGGATTTCAATCATCGTCGGTGACTCAATAATAAATAAGCGAACATTGTCATAATCATTAAATTTTAGCTGATGTGTCATACCTTTAGGGATCACTAGATAGTCCCATTTTTTAATTTCAATAGTTCCAAATTCGGAGTACAGAGTGCCGGATCCTTCGTGTACAAAAACAAGTTCATCGGCATAGGCATTACGGTAAAAATCTTGGGTATCTTCGGTGACTTTGGCGGTATACATCGCGACATCATTATTAAAAAGATGTTTTTTACGGGAGGTGAAAAAATTTCCTCCTTCGGTTATTTGAGCTGTATGAACTTTGTAATTTTGAAGAATACGATCTTTCCATTCCTGCCCATGATCCATTTTGTATGGCTCTACGCGGATCACTTTAGTTGGCATATTATGATGGTATTTATTCGAATACATATTTGAAAAGCCGTGGGTTGAATGAAGCTCCTCACGATAAAGCTCACCACTTTCTTTTTTAAAACCAGTTTCTTTTTTAAAAATAATATGTCKTTTATTGGGGATTAACCCCTGYTTTATATAGAATGGCACCTTCAAATACCTCTAATTCTTTKSRNTTTATRCRTTAGGTCAGCAAGAATAACGGCAATCATAARCAAATAAAAGGATAAAGATTGCATAAATWCAATCTATTATTTAGATGGTTYGTMTGTGGTTTAWGTGTMGCTTGACGGTGTACACTAATTATWTAGWCAATTAAMCGATTTGGAAGGTAATGAAATGGCAAATGTACTTGGCTTAGGTGGCGTGTTTTTTAAATCGCCAGATCCAGAGGCGCTCGCCAAATGGTATCAGAAGTGGTTAGGAATGGATCTAGGATACCCTTATGGGGTTAGTTTTAAGACTGAAAAAGTACCAGAGCGTGGTAGTCATGTTTGGACTCCTTTTAAGGCAGATACAAAATATTTTGAACCAAGCAACAACAACTTCATGTTTAACTTAATGGTTGATAATCTTGATGAAATGCTCGCACAAATAAAGCCCAGTGGATGTAAAATCATGGAAGAAACAGAACGAGGTGATTATGGGGATTTCGGTTGGTTTATTGATCCAGATGGAAATAAGGTCGAACTGTGGCAACCTCCAGAAAAAGCGCCAGAAGAATAATTAGAAAAAAAGAGATAGGAGCAATTAAATGAATGAAAAACTAATCATTATGTCTATTTTTATAGGATTCGCATTATTGGAGTTTATTTCAGGTCGATTCTTGAATCGTGATAAGTCAAAAAAGAAAGATGCGATAATTGAGATCATCAGTACTACCGCAATTCTTGTGTTTACCGTGCCAGGTATCATCTGGGCGACAAATTGGATTGGTCAAACTTTCTTTCCTGAGCTGAAAAATACTTGGAGTGATTTAGGCTGGCCTATGATGTTATTAATGTTTATCTTTTTTGACGATATGGTGCAATATTGGTGGCATCGAACTTGTCATAAACCTCTTCTTTATGGGCTTCATCGCGCGCATCATTCTGCTAATTATATGAGTGTTAGAGTGGTTTATCGAAATAATCTATTTTTTTACATGATAATGCCTAATTTATGGATAACTGGGTTCTTGATTTATTTTGGATTGTTTGAAGTCTACCCTTATTATTTAATCGCAAAAATGTTGGTGATTTTTGGTGCTCATTCTAGTTTACCTTGGGATAGAGTGTTGCACTCTAAACCGTGGTTATCGCCAATTGGCTGGTTGGTTGAGCGAACTATCTCAACGCCATCTACACACCATGCTCATCATGGGATGCATATTGAGGACGGAGTGACCAATTACAAAGGTAATTACGGTAATATGTTATTCATTTGGGATGTTATTTTTGGAACAGCCCATATAACTCGCAAATACCCTGATGCTTATGGTATCGAAAACCTAGAAGAGTCTAGTTGGCAACAAGAGTTGTTTTGGCCATTGGTGAGCACTACCTCCAATAGTATGGATGATGTTGCGGATGCTAGCATGGATGAAAGCTTGGGTTTAAATCTAGATGAGCAAAATGTTTCAAAAGCTGAATAGTCGCAAAGATAATAAAATGTTAGCATAACGCCAAATTAAATATTGAATATAAAGTCTTATTAATGAGTGAAGAAAATACAGACGTTCCAGTAAAGAAAAAGAAGCGTTTTGCTTGGTTTGGTCGTAATAAAGAAGTTACTGATAATGAAACGGTTTCCGAAAATGATGTTATTACTCAGCAAGATGATCTGTCTGAAGATATAGAAAGTTCTGAGTCGCATGACGTCAATTTAAAGCCTAGTGAGCTAAACTTAGAGCCTTCTGAACTAGATTTACAGTCTTCTGAGTTTAATTTAGCTTCTTCTGAAGACGAAACACCTAACAAAAATTTACCTAACGAACAGCCTAAACAATCCTTTTATAAGCGTCTTAAAAAGGGACTTTCTAAAACGCGTGGTCAATTTTCTAATGGTTTAGCCAATCTAGTTTTAGGTAAAAAAGAAATTGATGATGATAGCCTTGAAGAAATTGAAACACTTCTTTTGATGGCCGATGTTGGCGTTGATACCACCAGTCGTATTATTGATGATTTAACAGAGCGGACCGCAAGAAAAGAACTTCAAGATACAGAAGCTTTGATTACCCACTTAAAATCTCAACTCCACGATATTCTTAAACCAGTGCAAGTGCCTCTTAACACTTCTCTTAAAAGCGACAGCCACCAGCCTTTTGTTATTTTAATGGTAGGAATTAATGGCGTTGGTAAAACCACCACTATTGGAAAAATGGCTCATCAATTTATCGGTGAAGGCAAAAGTGTGATGTTAGCAGCAGGCGATACGTTTAGGGCTGCAGCAGTTGAACAGCTAAAAGCCTGGGGAGATCGAAATAACGTGCCAGTTGTAGCTCAACACACCGGAGCGGATAGTGCATCGGTGATTTATGACGCAGTAGAAAAAGCCAAAGCCAAAAATATAGATGTCATAATTGCCGATACCGCTGGCAGACTACACACCAAAAGTAACTTGATGGAAGAGTTGGCAAAAATAAAGCGGGTCGTTGGTAAACTAGATAGCGATGCCCCTCATGAAATTATGTTGGTGGTGGATGCGGGTACTGGGCAAAATGCGTTAGTTCAAGCGGTTGAATTTAATAAGATAGTGAGACTGAGTAGCATAACGGTGACAAAGCTGGATGGTACTGCAAAAGGTGGAGTTGTTTTTGCGATTGCGGATAAAATGAAGTTGCCTATTCGTTATATAGGAGTAGGTGAAGCCAAAGAAGATTTAAGGGAATTTAACGCAGAAGATTATATATCTGCCTTATTTGACCAGCCTGAACTTGAGCAATCAAACCTTTCTAAATAAAACGATGAGCAATAAACCCAATTTAAAATGGAACTGGTTTACTTTTAACCAATTATCCAACCAACAGTTAGAACAGATGTTTGCTTTACGCCAACAGATCTTCATTGTTGAACAGGATTGCCCTTATCCAGATATAGACGGTAAAGATAGTAAAGCTCAACATCTATTGGTCTGGGAAGGTGATGTCTTAATTGCAACACTCAGAGTTTTCGAAAGCTATAAAGAATATGATAACAAAGCGTCAATAGGACGTATTTGTGTCGCAGAGTCAGCTAGGAAATATGGCATTGGTAAAGAGTTAGTGCAGCGAGCGATTGATTATGTCGAAAATGAATTTGATAGTAAGGATATTCAAATAGGTGCCCAATTTTATCTAAAGAAATTTTATCAAGGAATTGGTTTTAGACAAATATCTGAAATCTATGATGAAGACGGTATTGATCATATTCATATGTTGCTTCAATTTTAGTGTTTGATTAAGTTTTGATTTATGTTTATCAAAACCTAAAGAATAATAATTTTATCTAATACAGAATTCAAGACGTTTCTATATGGTGAGTTTTCCAATCAGGTCGTTACTGCATCTGAACTGGAAAGGTAGGTCGATTTTTATCTTAAAGCGGATCTTCTACTGATTTCTCCTGAAGCTTTAAATTTGCCGTTTTCCTAATTTATTGTGAAATATAGCGAGCAGGCTTAAACGGTATTTTTGAAAGCTCGTCTCCTCATTGCCTAATTTTGATTAAGTAACTTTAATTTTAGAATAGGGGTTTATTTTGGGCGTAAATTAGTTTAGGGAAAAGAGGGGTAGTCATTGTTTTGTGCATACTACGTTTATAAAAACAGTTAACACTTTGATTTAATAAGGTATAGTTAGAATGGTCGCGAACATTATTTGAACAAAAGAAGAGTAACAACGCTAACAAGTTTTAGATTTTCTTATAATTCGTTGATTTTAAAGATAATTAATTTTAATTTTCGGTAAATGATGAGTGTTACTTAGATTTACTGAAAAGAATAAGCTGTTATTTGTACGTAGGGAACGAATGAAACATTTAGCTTTGATATTATTTCTATTAATTATTCCTACCATTGGGAAAGCTTGTAGTTGCCTTAATCTTAGCCCTACAGAACAGATAGAAAATGCTGCTACAATTTATGCTGCAAGAGCGACCAAAGCTGAACTAGTTCGTTTTAGTAGCCTTACCGTTAAGACTACCTTTGAAGTTCTTGAAACCTTCAAGGGAGATACTAAAAAAACTGAGACGATTGTATCAGGCGGTGGATGTCGGATGGAGTATATAGTTGGTCGAGATTATTTGGTCTTGACTGATAAGAATGATGATCTGTCAACACTATTCGGGACACTCAATTACACAACTTTTTGCATAGCTTCATAATCAACGGGTGACCAATAGTCATTAGTTGAGTGAAGTCTT